>NZ_JBSFHV010000002.1:0-584273 GCF_053597235.1 Streptomyces sp. NPDC001493 | reverse complement strand
ATACATCCAGTATCGGGGTGACCCTCCGCCTTGCGATCGCACGCACCGGACGCCGCCGGACCCGCCCTCCGGGCGGACGGCGCTACTTTCGCAACACGCTTTACGGGTGGCGCACCGTGGCTTTCCGGCGTGTTCTTCCCGCGCCTTTTTCCGCTCCTTCACCGGGCGCCCCGACCGGCTGCGGCACTACCATCCTGCCCATGGCACTGACCATGGACGACGTGGACCGGTTCGAGGCATCCCGACCGCGCCTGGAAGCCATCGCGTACCGCCTCCTCGGCTCCGCGAGCGACGCCGAGGACGCCGTCCAGGACACCTTCCTGCGCTGGCAGGCCGCCGACGTCGGCCGCATCGAGGTCCCCGAGGCCTGGCTGACGAAGGTCCTCACCAACCTGTGCCTCAACCAGCTGACCTCGGCCCGCGCCCGCCGCGAGACGTACGTCGGCCAGTGGCTGCCCGAGCCGCTGCTCGCCGGGGACCCGATGCTCGGCCCCGCCGACACCGTGGAGCAGCGCGAGTCCGTCTCGTTCGCGGTGCTCGCCCTCATGGAGCGCCTCTCCCCCAACGAGCGGGTGGTGTACGTGCTGCGGGAGGCGTTCGACTACCCGCACCGCAGGATCGCGGAGATCCTCGACATCACCGAGGCCTCCTGCCAGCAGATCTTCCACCGCGCGAAGAAGCACGTCGCCGACGGCAGGTCCCGCGCCGAGATCGACGAGGCCGCCGCCCGGCGGATCGTCCACGAGTTCCTCGCCGCCGCCACCAGCGGCCGGACCGAGCCCCTCGTGGCGCTCCTCACCGGCGACGCGATCGCGATCGGCGACGGCGGCGGCAAGGTCCCGGCCCGCGCCTCGGCGTTCGAGGGAGCCCTCGCGGTCGCGAAGTTCATGCGGGGCCTCTTCAAGCCCAGCCGGGCCAAGCGCGACCTCGTCGGCGGCTCCCCCGGGTTCTACGCCTCGACCGCCAACAACCGGCCCGCCCTGGTGGCAGTCCTCGACGGCCGGGTCATCGGGGTCGTCTGCATGGAGATCACCGCCGAGGGCATCGCCGCGTTCCGCAGCCAGGTCAACCCGGACAAGCTGGTCCGCGCCACCGAGCGGTGGGCGGCCGCCGGCGACCACGGCGAACCCCTGGCCCGCCCGTTCTGACCCCACCCCCACACCGTGTGACCTGCTTCACATCGCACCCCTGTCAGGAATCGTCGGGCTGCCCGGTTCAAGAGGCGAACCGCGCCGAGAGGCGAACCGCGCGGAACAGGACGCCAGACAGGGAGCAGGGAAATGAAGGACCACACCGCCCGCAAGCACCGCATCATCGTCCTCGGAGCCGGATACACCGGAGCCATCGCCGCGGGGCGCCTCGCCAAGCGACTGCGGAGCGAGGACGTCGACATCACCCTCGTCAACGCCGAGTCCGACTTCGTCGAGCGGGTCCGGCTGCACCAGCTGGCGGTCGGCCAGGAGCTCAGGCCCCGGCCCTTCGCCGAGATGTTCGCCGGCACCGGCGTGGCACTCAGGCTCGGCAGGGTCACCGCCGTCGACGCCGACCGCAGGACCGTCACCGTCACCGCCCCGGACACCGCCCCAGCCGCCACCGGGACCGAGGAACTGGCGTACGACACCCTCGTGTACGCCCTCGGCAGCGGCTGGGACACCCACGGCGTCCCCGGCACCGCCGAGCACGCCCACGACATCACCGGCCGTCCGGGCGCCCTCCGGCTCCGCGAGCGCCTCGCCGCCCTCGGCGCCGGGCAGCCCGTGGTCGTCGTCGGCGGCGGTCTCACCGGCGTGGAGGCCGCCACCGAGATCGCCGAGGCCCGCCCCGAGCTCGACGTCACCTTCGCCGTACGCGGTGAACTCGGCGACTGGCTCTCCGCCAAGGGCCGCCGCCACCTGCGGAAGGTGACCGACGGGCTCGGCATCACCGTGCGCGAGCACACCACCGTCGGCGAGGTGGCGGCCGACCACGTGGTCACCGCCGACGGCACCGCCTTCCCCGCCGCCGTCACCGTGTGGACCACCGGCTTCGCGGTCCACCCGATCGCGAAGGCCACCACCCTGGAAGTCACCGGCACCGGCCAGATCGTGGTCGACAGGACCCTGCGCTCGGTCTCGCACCCGGACGTCTACGCCATCGGCGACGCCGCCCTCGCCATGGGCCCGGGCGACAAGCCGCTCCGCATGTCCTGCGCCTCGGGCGTCCCCACCGCGTGGCAGGCCGCCGACACCATCGCCGCCCGCCTGACCGGGGACAAGCTCCCGGAGCCCTCGGTCCGCTACTTCAACCAGTGCATCTCGCTGGGCCGCAAGGAGGGCCTCATCCAGTACGTCACCGCCGACGACCGCGCCGTCGACACGGCCCTGACCGGCCGGCTCGCCGCCTTCTACAAGGAGCTCGTCTGCAAGGGCGCCGCCTGGGGCGTCGCCAACCCCACCCTCGGCCTCCCGCCGCGGCGCCGGCCGGTGGTCCGCCGAGCCACCGCACCGGTCACGGACGCGACGCCCGTCCCGGGCGGGCAGCCCGTACCTCCCGTACCGGCCGAGTCCTGACCCCCGCCGGGCACCCGACGGGCCGTGGCGCCACGTCCTACGGCGCCACGGCCCGCCCGTGTCAGGGTTCTCCGGGTGCTACCGGCTCCCGCCGGAGCCACTGGACCCGCTAGAGCCGCTTCAGGTTCCTGCCCAGGATCTCCCGCAGCCGGTCCACGTCCGCAGGCCCCCGGGCACCCCGCTTGGGCAATACCGCGATTCCGACCGCGCGCTCACCGCTCAGCAGCACGAAGAGCCCGGGGGTCTCCAGGTACGCCCGGTGCATGGCCCACTCCGTGCTGTAGGACCCCCTCTCACCGGTGGTGACCGACCCCTTCTCGTCGACCACCGTGCGGCACTCCCCGTACGGCTCCACCAGGCCGGCCATGCGGCGGGCCATGGTGCGCATGCTTCGCAGGGAAATCCAGATCCCCCACAACGCAGCGAGCACCACCGCAACGCTCCAGACCATCAGCGAGCCGTCGTTCAGGTACCCGACGGCGGCGATGATCACCGGCAGCAACACCGGAGACAGAAGCGCCTGGACCCTCCCCGCCGCCGACCGCCGCGCCCGCCCGCGAAGCGCCTGCTCGAAGTCCTCGGCCGTCAGCCGGTAGACGAACTCGGCGACGGCGGCCGTACCCCGCTCCGCCTCCGGCTGTGATGCTGCCCCACCCCTGGTGTCCATGAGCGGTGATCGTAATGGGGGCGCCCGGCGCCCTGAACCCGATTTCCGGCGACGGTGGTTGACGGACGGCGGCCGCCGATGCACGCGACTCGTCCGCCCACGGCACGTCAGGTCTGCTCGTCGTCCGGGGCCGGAAGCTCCAGCGGGCCGGGACGATCCACCACCGAAACCCGCCCTGCGAGCCGCCTCCCGCACTCTCACCTGCCGCAGTGGTCCGCCGGTGGGTCGTGCGCCCATCGGTCAGAAGGGAGGTACGAGATCGCCGCGGCCATCACTGTGTGGCCCCCAGTCCCACAACTCCTCCCGGACAGGCCCGGGGTCGGGAACGTCGTGGCCCCATGCTTCGAGTGCCGTCCGGGCAACACGCCGGTTGAGAGCGTCGCCGCTGGTGTCCAGGATGGCGCGCGCGTGCACGGCGAGGTGGTCGCGGTGCTCGGCGAGCGCGGGGTGCTCGGCGAGGACGAGCGCGGCGGCAACGGCCGCTTCACGCACGTCCTCGTGGCTGTCCCGGAGGAAGGGCGCGACGGCCCGGTACAGCATCGGGCGCAGGTCCCGGAAAACCGCCACGGTGCTGTCGGGGGTGAGGAAACCAGGGGAGTACTGCTCCGTGCGGCCCACAACCTCATCGGAGGCGTCGTACGCCACGGAGACCAGCCAGTTCAACAGCGCCGCGCGGACGGGGACGTTGCGATACGGCCGGAGGGTCATGGCCGCCGGGTGGGTGAGGATGCCGGCGACATACATGGCGACGGGGGCGGTTGCCTCGTAGATGGTGTTCTGGTGGCCGACCAGCTCACCCAGCTCCGACAATGCGGAGACCTGAACCTTGGGATCGGGCTCCAACAGCTGTGCCAGAAGCCGGGGAAGGTTCTCACCGCTCCCGAAAGCCGTCTGGAGCGATTCCCAGTCAGTCTCGGCCAGCACCACCTGGTAAGGCGGCAAGTCGGGCTCGTGGGGCGCCCCTGCGCCGTGACGGCTGTGGTTCACAGGCCCGAACCTAGACCAGACCTCCGACACGATTCTCTCGAGCTGTCCGACGCGACGGACGGCATCGGCTGACACGGATGCCGTGCTCCATCGCTGTACGGACAACGCGAGAGGCCCTCAGGATTTCTCCTGAGGGCCTCTGGCCTGTTGTGCACTCGGCAGGATTCGAACCTGCAACCTTCTGATCCGTAGCTCTAGCCGGATCGGTCAATGACGACCATTCCAGCCGCTGCGCGGTTCCCGAGGGGCACCACCGGGTGGAGGCGGTTGGTTGGGTTGCGGTACTGCGCTGCTGTACTGACGACCCCTTCGTCCCGAAGCAACTCGGCGCGCTCGCTGTCCCCGGGCTGCAGTGCCTGTCACCTGAGTTGACGGTCCAATGACGTTGGCGGATGTTCGTGGTCGTCTGCCGCCGTTGTCACGCAGTTAGAAACTCAGCCGCGGAGGGGCTTCCTCCCGGCCAGGCCTTGGGTGATGCTTACTCGTCATCCTCCGCTGCGTCGGGCTCCTCGGGGATCTCTCCGACCTCCCCGATCTCGGGCTCGACGTCGAGAATCTGTGCGCCTCGGTAGTAACGCCACACGCTCGGGTAATCACGCCGGTTGTCTGGGTACATGATCACCCGACCGGGAAGGACCGCGATTTGCCACTCAGCCGGCAGTGAACCGGCGATCAGTTCGAGCAGCTGGGCGATTGTCAGCTCGCCGTCAGGAATTTCCACCTCTCGCTTGTAAGCGCCATCCGTCTTCTTCTTCTCGTAGCGGAAGGTGTAAGGGGCTTCGGCGCTCACCCTCGCGAGAACCCTACTGAGGGGCATATGTCCCGGCTTGAAACCGGAGATTACGCGCTCCAAGTCGATGCGAAAGAGGGCATCGAAGTGGTTCGCCTTGACGACGGTCTCGTCCCGCCGCTTACCAGGGTCGTTATTGCCGAACCCGTTGTTGTTCCAGCGGATCTGACCTTTCTTTTTATAGTGATTGATCAGCAGCTTCTCGGGCGCGAGCGCGGAGAAGTCCTCGGCAACATAAAGGCAAGTAAAGGACATCTCGGCGAGCGATATTCCCTGGCGCCCGGAGACCTTCCTCAGGTGCTTGAGGATGCGGGTAGGGAGCGACTTGTCAGCCTTGCCGACGTAGACGAACTGGCCGTTACGGTACAACTGGTAGACGCCGGCCCTGTCGGCCAACCGATCGAGGTTCGGTTCGGTAAGGGGGGCTGGCGTGAGCTGCTTCAAAGCTACGGCCAGTTGATCGCCGAGGGCCTGCGTGATGCTTAGCCTGAAATCACCATGATTGGTAGCATCGGTGCCGGTTTCATCCGGTTGTGACATCAGCCCTGTTCCTTTCGGGTCGGTGATCAACTGGAACCCTATGGCGCTGCGGAGCCACTGCCAGCTCGTTTTAATGGATCGTCCCCAAGATCACAAACTCCGCGGTATGGTTTACGCATGGTTGACCTGCCAGAAGACATCAAGAAGCGCCGCACCAGCGTTGAACTGTTCGCCGGCGGGGGCGGCCTTGCCATGTCGGTCCACCAAGCCGGGTTCCGGCCGCTCCTGTTCAACGAGTACAACGCCCGCGCCTGCGAGACCCTGGTGGCTAACGCGGCCAGGACGCTCGGCGTGGACGGGATCGCTCGCACAGAGACGTTCAAGCCCGAACCACCGCAGGAGGGCGAGCCCGCGCCCTTGTTCCCACTGGACGTGGGCAAGCTGGACCTGAGCGCCTTCGAGGGCCAGGTAGATGTGCTAGCTGGTGGGCCGCCCTGCCAGCCGTTCAGCGCCGGAGGCGTGGCCAAGGGCGACGAAGACAAACGCAACATGTTCCCCGCCATGTTCAAGGCCATCCAACAGATGCGCCCCAAGGCCGTCATCTGCGAAAACGTGCGCGGCCTGCTGCGGCCTTCCTTCCGGGACTACTTCACCTACATTCAGCGCGAGCTGTCTCTACCCTTCGAGTCGCGCAAACCGGATGACCTCTGGCAGTACCACAACCAGAAGCTTGCCGGCATCCTCGGCGAACGTGTTGAGCTTACGGACGAAGACGACAACCCCGAGCATTATCGGGTCAAGGTGTTCCCGGTAAACGCGGCCGACTACGGGGTACCCCAGGTACGCAACCGTGTCGTGATGGTTGCCTTCCGTGCCGACCTGCCGATCGATGTGGAGAAGTTCCACGAAATCTACTCCGCGCGACAGTTCTCCGAAGAGGCGCTCCACCTGTCGCTGCTCGACGACAATAGTGAGTACTGGCAGCGGCACTCGGAAGTAGAACCTCACGTTCGCCAGCGAGTGCGCGCCCGCATCCCGAAGGACGTGCGCCCGAAGAAGGGCGAGGAGGAGCTGCCGGCCTGGCGGACCATGCGTGACGCCATCCAGGGCTACGGCACAGACACGAAGCTGCCCGCGCTCCCCAAAGTCGATCTGAACATGCTGGATCGAAAGTCCGAGCAGGCCCAGCATCTCGGCATCTCGGATCACATCGGCTGGCCGGACGCGAGGATCTACAAGGGGCACACGCCTAACGAACTTGACCGGCCGGCTAAGACTGTCAAAGCCGGGGTGCACGGGGTGCCCGGAGGCGAGTCTGTGGTGCTCCTGGACGACCTCGCCCCGGGGTCAAAGCCTGGCGAGGGCGCGACGTACCTGCACCGTTACATGACAGTGCGCGAGACAGCCCGCGTCATGACGTTCCCGGACGAGTGGCAGGGTGCCGGCCCCCGAGGCGAGAAGATGCGTCAGCTCGGCAACGCCGTGCCTGTGGTCTTGGGCGAGTTCTTCGCGCGCGCGGTGGCCGACACCCTGGACAAGGCGGGACAGTGACCGCCTCGTGACTTCGGGAGACCGACACTGGAAGGAAAAACTCCCACCTGAGCATGCCTACAAACGGCGACCCGGCGCTGCGGCACCCGCTACAGAGCAGGATCGTGTGGCAGGAGGAAGGCACCGCCGAATGGTGGCCCTCGGAGACGGACGCTTCGCCCGGGCCTCGATCACCCTTCGCCTCTACCGACGCACGCGGAGGATCCGTGCCTACCTGCGCTGGTCGAAAGACGGGGAGACTCAGGAGCGGTACGTCTGCGAAGTCACGCATGAATGGCGCGGAGCGAACCTCGCTGAGGCATGGCGACGCGCACGGGAGCAGGGATTTCTCACTGAGGAGCCACTTCCCGCCGAGTCCAAGGCCTCCTCACGTGCGGTCCGTGCCAATATGCAGGCCAACCGTGGGCGGGACACCGGTCCGGAACTGGCACTCCGCTCCCTGCTCTACGCTGCCGGGTTGCGCTACCGGGTCAACACTCGCCCTCTCCGGGAACTCCGGCGTACTGCCGATGTCGTGTTCCCGCGAGAACGTGTCGCGGTCTTCGTAGACGGATGCTTTTGGCACGGCTGCCCTGAGCACAGTCGCCCCGCGAAGGCGAACGCTGGGGCGTGGTCAGCAAAGATTGAAGGCAACCGTGCTCGTGATGCCGATACGAACATGCGTCTTCGCTCTGCTGGATGGACAGTCCTTCGAGTATGGGAGCACGACGACGCCAGCGAGGCAGCGCGAATGGTGGCGCAATTGGTTGCCGCAGCACGTGAATCCGCTGAAAAGGACGAACCGGAAAGCGCCGCCGGTGTCACGAGAGCTTAGCGACCGATACCCACCACTCACCCCGGCTTCCATCCCGTCCGCCTTCGACCCACACTCCGTGGAGCGGTCGTGGTTCAGGGCGTCAAGGTGGAGCGCGCCACTGTACGAACGACCTTGACGCCCTGGGCCGCGACTGCTCGGCTCTGCCTGGGTCGAAGGTGGACGGGATGGGAGCCCCCACGACGCTCGCCCCGCTCCGGCCGGCACTCGCGAACGGCGCCCCTCCCATCCCGGAGTCTGAGCGCCCCCGCCGGAGGCATTCTCTTGAAGCCGCAGGCTTGGTTCTCGACTCATGCCCCACGGGCCTATCCACTGCGGGCGCGCGTCGGCGGCGGCAGCGCCGAGCGGGCCGAAGGCAGGAGCGCGGGCGCAGCCAGAGCCGGGAAGCGCGCCCGGCGGAGCGGAGCGCAGCCGGGTGCCTTGATGAGGTAGAGAAACCTGTAACAGCTCAGGGACGCGCGTCTGCCCGTTCGGCAAGGTCTTTCAGTTCAGGGGGCGCTGTGCGTCCGGCGACGAGAAGGAGGTCTCGAATCGCTTCCCTGGCGGCGACGTGCGTGTGGATCAGATCGGGGGACAACCCCTCTGCGTCCAGCAACGCGCCTAGAGACTCGCCGACTTGGCGCCGCTGGGCGAAAGCTCGACCGAGGTCCATCTTCAGTCGGGCCCTGCGCTCCAGAGACAAGGTGGACGTGTCCAGCTCGCTACCCACCTCGATAGCCTCGCCGGCATCCCCCAACTCCACCGCGATCGAGACGGCCTGAATCTCCACGTTGGTCGGTCCGAACTCCAAGTTGAAGTCGTTCCGGTCCTCCCCCAACCTCGCCGCTACTTCACGTGCTCTCTGCGTCTCCCCTCGCGCCCGAGTCCGGTCTCCCGCTCGCGCGTGGATGAGGGCCAACGCCAGGTGAAGAGCACCGATGACCGACAGCGCCTCCGGCTCGCCCGATGCTTCACCGTAGTGCCGCTCCAGCGCGTTGAGCGCGGTGGTCGCCGAGTGCTCGGCCTGGTCAAGGTGCTTGAGGCGCACGAACGCTTGGGACAGGCGGAAGACACTCGCGAATACATCAAGGATGTTCCCTGACTCCTCCGCCGCACGGATGGCACGATCCGCCGCTACCCATGCGGCGTCCGCCTCGTCCTGGCGCACAAATGCTGCGGCAAGGGCCTGATACGTGCGACTGAGCAGGCCCCAGAGCCTCCCCCGCTCGGCCGGCGATGCCGTTCGGGCAGCGCGCTCGATCCGTGGTACCAGCGGTCCCAGCACAGAACTCAGCTCTGCGAACTCGTTGGCATGAGTCAGCTCCCAAACTCGGTCTACTGCACGCTGAATCTCCTCCACGTTGGCAGGACCGGGACCTGCCGGATCGAGGACGACCTCTGGAACAGGGTGACCTGAGATGACCAGTCGGGCCTGGTCAAGATCATTGGGAAGCTCAACGACCGGCTCTTCTGTTGGCACCGGTGCCGGCGCGTCTGCCCGCAATTCCTGTACGGAGACTCCGAGGCCGTCCGCCAGCAGACGAAGCACATCCAGGCGGTTGACCGGCTGAATGCCCCGTTCCACCTGGGAAAGCCAACTCGCGGTGCGACCAATCTCAGCCGCCAACTGCTTCTGCGTAAAGCCGCGCTGTTCGCGGAGATCAGCGACCCGTGCGCCAAACGCCTGGCGCTCCTCGGGTGTCACTTCCACGCTCCTGCTGTGCCCTGGGTCTGTACGAAGGTGACGTCAAAGTCCCTCACGTACTTCTCCCGCTCGGAGAGGAAGTGGCGGGTGTGGCCCTGCTGCTCGTGATGGTCGAACGCTGCGCGATCGGCGTACAGCTCGTAGAAGAGCCGGGTGTTGGGCTCGTCGGCCACAGTGTGCACGACGTACGCGAGCGTGCTGGGCTCATGGGCTCGGATGCCCTTCAGCGTCTCCTCCACGAGAGCGTCGAAGGCTGTCGCCGCCTCTGCGTCACGCAGGTTGAACCGGACGACGAGTCCGAAACCGCTGGTCATGTGGTCCTCCTTGTGGGTCGCTCCCAGAGTCGCAGAGAAGCAGCCACACTGCTACTCACAGAACTTCTTGACTCACAGTTTTTCTGTGCCTACTCTCATAGAGAAGCTGCGATCCAGCGAGCGCCGCTGGGCCTGAGTCAAGGAGTGCTGCTATGCCGTCGTTCAAGATCGATGTTTCGACCGCTGTCGTGTTCGTGGCGACGCCCCCGACGCCGAAGCTCGTGAGCAAGCAGACCGGTGAGATCGCGATGGACCGGGAGACCGGTGCCCCGCTCGCGACGGTGGGCCTGCTGATCTCGGACGAGGGGGAGGGCAACCTCTACCAGGTGACCGTGCCGAGCACGGGGGTCCCGGAGAACCTGACCCCGGGCACGATGGTCACGGTCATCGGCCTCAAGGCCCGGGACTGGGAGAACACGTTCAACGGCCAGACCCGCCACGGCATCAGCTTCCGCGCGGTCGCCATCACGGCCGGGGCCTGATCATGACGAACGTGTCCACGGTGATCGAAGCGGCCGGAGCCTTATCCGCCGCCGGCGGTCTCGGCTACGCGAAGGTCCGCGCTCCGCGCGTGTACTGGTCGCTGGTCGGTCTGCCGGTCGCCCGGGTCCGCTTCGCGGCTACGTACCACTCGACGATGGACGTGTGCGGGCTGACAGTGCAGCCGTCCCGCCTGCGGGCGTTCATGGTCCGCAACGTGGCCCGCCGCCCGGATGTGCAGCCGGTTCCGCCGAAGGTGCGCAAGGTCCGCGCCTCGTCCACCGGTATGCGCGCCACCCTCCGCCTGCCTGCCGGACTGGAACCCGCCGACGTTGCCGCCGCCTCGGAACGGCTGCGCCACGCCTGGGGCGTTCACTCCGTGCACGTGGTGGAGACGAAGCCCGGGTTCGTGGAACTGCGGATGACCGGGTATGACGTGTTGTGGCGGGTGAAGTTGCCCCGCCGGCTGCCCCGTTCGCTGTCGGGTCCGCTGGTCGTGCCGGTCGCGGTCCGGGAGGACGGAACCCCGTTCGTCCGCGACTACCGGAAGGTCCCGCACAGTCTGACGCTGGGCGCGAACCAGTCGGGCAAGTCGATGTTCCAGCGCAACCTGATAGCCGGTCTCGCCAAGCTCCCCGTGGGGCTGGTCGGGATCGACTGCAAGCGCGGCGTCGAACAGCGCGGCTACGCACCCCGCCTCTCCGCCCTCGCGGTGACGCCGGACGAAGCGGCCGAACTGCTTGAAGCCCTGGTGCGGGAGATGGAAGCGCGCTTCGACGTGCTGAGTTCGCACGGTGTCTCCGACCTGTGGGACCTGCCCGTCAAGGTCCGGCCGGTGCCGCTGGTCGTCCTCGTGGACGAGGTCGCTGAACTCTTCCTGACCGCCGCGAAGAAGGACGAAGAGCGCCGGGACCGGATGGTGATGCACCTGGTCAGGCTCGCGCAGATGGCCCGTGCGGTCGGCATCTACCTGGAGATCTGCGGACAGCGCTTCGGCTCCGAACTCGGCAAGGGCGCCACGATGCTCCGTGCCCAGCTCACCGGCCGCGTGGTCCACCGGGTCAACGACAAGCAGACCGCCGACATGGGCCTTGGGGACATCGCCCCGGACGCGGTGGCCGCCGTGACGATGATCCCGCCGGACCGTCCCGGGGTGGCCGTGGCCGGCGACGCCTCCGGCGGCTGGTCCCGCATCCGCACCCCCGCCATGACCCCCGCCGAAGCGGTCGCCATCTGCCGCGAGTACGCGCACCTGACCCCGCTCATCCCCGCGCTCGCCGTGTTCCGCCCGGTCGTCCCCAGTACCCCCGGCGTCCCGGCTCCGCTGGTCGCCCCGGTACCGGTCACCGAGTAGCCCCCCTTCTCCTGCTTCGCCGGTTGGCGTGACCGTCTTCGCGCCGGGTCCCTACCCCGCCCATGCCTGAACCCGAAAGGCCCCTCGTCATGGCCAAACGGACCACCCCGCCGAAGACCACCCCCGCCCCCTGCCAGCCCTGCGGCGGTACCGGCAATGTCCCCGTCACGGTGCGCGTCGGCCGCAAGCGGCGCACGGTCGGCCAGCAGGACGGGCTCTGCCTCAACTGCTTCGGCACCGGCACTGACCCCAACGCCTGACCACCCTTTGCCCCGGGTGCCGGGCGGTGACCATCACATCCCGCCCGGTCCCGGCCCAACCTCCCGGAAAGGAGGTGACCCGATGCCCCGCAAACTCCGCCCCGACGCCGTACTGATCCAAGCGTTCATCGCCGGCGCCCTGTCCTTCTCCCACTTGCACGACCTCGCCGAAGCGGCCGGACAGGACGGCTGGAAAGCCTGGGCCTACCCGATCAGCGTGGACCTGCTCCTTGTCGCCGCCTGGCGCCGCATGCGGACCACCAGCGACAACCGCCCGGCCTGGGTCTGGTTCGTCATCGCCCTGACCGCGTCCCTCGGCGCGAACATCGCCACCGCCGGCCTCCTCGACCTCGGACAGGTCCCGGCCTGGCTCCGCATCCTCGTCGCCGGCTGGCCCGCCCTCGCCTTCCTCGGCGGAACCCTCCTCGCCCACACCCCCACCGCCCCCGAACCGGCACCCTCGGCCTCTGTACCTCTGGACGCCCCAGAGCCCGCGCCGGTCCCGGACACCCACGAAGTCACGGTGGAACGGGTCCCGGAACCGGCCCCGGAACTTCCCCCGGCCCCCGCCCCCACACCGGCTCCGGCCGTGGCCTCGGTGCCTGCGGTGTCGGTTCCGCCGGCACTGCTCGACCACGCCAAGAAGGTCGCCGACAGCCACCGCGCCTCGACCGGTAACCGGATCGACCTGGCCACGCTCCGCCTGCGGCTCGGCGTCCCCGCACCGCTCGCGGACGCCATCAACGCCCAACTCGCCTGATCAGAAGGGACAAAGCCCATGGCCCTGCTCAACTTCAACCGCCCGGCGGACTACCTCGACGCCGCCCGCGAGATGGCCAAGACCGGCCGCCCCACGCTCGCCCGGCTCCTCGCCGAAGAGGCTGCCGACCGCACCGCCGACACGACCGAGGCGGCCCGCATCCGCGCCGAGTTCACCGGCAACAGCCTCCGCCAGGAGGACTGATCCATGCCGCGTCCGAACCGCTTCACCGACGTGATCCGCATCGGCCCCGTCCGGGTCGGCACGCACTACGACGGCCGGGGCCGCACCAAGCACACCGCCGCCTGCACCGCCCCCGCCTGCAACTTCTCCGCCGACTACACGAGCCGCGCCGCCGCCGAACTCGCCGCCCGAACCCACCGCTGCACCATCTGAGAGGAGAAAGGCCATGTTCACTCCGAAGTACCCGACCCCCGACACCGCACCGACCCCGGACACCACCCTCGTCCGCCCGCTCACCGGCGTCGTCCACACCCCGGCGGCCTGCGACTGCCAGCACACCCCCGCACCCCCGCCCGCCCCGGCCCCGGTTGCCCGTCCCGGTGTGCAGCTCACCCCCGGCGCCCTGGTCGTCGCGGTCGCCGGTGGCACGGCTGCGGTCCTCGTCGTCGGCGCGGTCCTCGTCTCGATGCTCCTCGCGGTCGCCATCACGGCCGGGTCCCTCGCGCTCCTCGCGGTCGTCCTGCGCCTGATGCTCAACGACTCCCGCAAGGGCCAGTGAGTGACATGGACCTGATCAACGTGGCGGCGGCGTTACCCGCCTTCGGCTGGGCCTTCCATACCAGCGTCCTGGCCCGCCGGCTGTCCGCCGCCCGGCGGGACCCGCTGACCGGCCTCCACACCCGGGCAGGCTTCACCGCCCGCGCCGAACGCATCGTCGCCCGCGCGCCCCGGGCCATGGCGTTCCTGGTGGACCTGAACGACTTCAAGGCCATCAACGACACCCACGGCCACCTCGCCGGTGACGCGGTCATCGCGGCCACCGCCGAACGGCTCGCTCACTGGGCCCAGGGGAACGGCGTCACGGCCCGGCTCGGGGGCGACGAGTTCGCCGCCCTCGTCCCGGACCCGGCCAACACCCCCGGCACCGCCGCGCTGGACCACGCACTCCGGCAGCCGGTCGTCTACCGCGATCAGGTCATCAATGTGTCCGCCTCGGTCGGCTTCTGCTCCGTGGCCGATCTGCCCGTGCGGACCCTGACCGACGCGCTCGCCGCCGCCGACACCGCGATGTACGCGGCCAAGAGACACGGCCGGCGCAACAACACCCCGCGCCCTCGCTCTTAACGGCCCCCGGGGCGGCCTCGGTCGCCAAACTTCCGCCGCCCCGGGCGCCTTCCCACCTTCCAGATCACGCAGACCCGAAAGGGAAACCCCATCATGCCCGAGAACACCCGGCCCCGGCCCATCTGCGCCCACTGCGACGGATTCCCCACCGTCGCGGTCACCACCGGCCAGACCGCCGCCACCGGCGAGCGCCACACCATCACCGCCGAGTGCCCCGCCTGCCACGGCACCGGCCACACCGCCCCCACCCGCGCCTACACCCGCGTCGGGGCGTGAGCACCATGGCCCTCCTCGACTGGTCCGGCAAGAAGCACTTCGACGCCTCCGGCGACAAGCCCTGCGTGCTGTGCGACAAGCCCACCCCGCTCCGCTCCGACCGGGGCAAGCCCGTCCACAAGGTGTGCGCCGAGGAGTGGATCGACAACCACCCGCCGAAGGAGACCCGGTGACCGCCCCGACGCGGCGGCCCCGCGTACTCGACCTGTTCTCCTGCGCTGGCGGCGCCGGCAAGGGCTACGAGGAAGCCGGCTTCGACGTGGACGGCTGCGACATCGCAGACCGCCCCCGCTATCCCTTCCCCTACCACCGGGGCGACGCGCTGACCTACCTCGCCCACTTGATCGACACCGGTCAGATCGGCCGGTACTCGCTCGTGCACGCCTCCCCGCCCTGCCAGGCCAAGAACACGTTGACCGTCGGCACGAACGCCTCCCAGGGCTGGGGCGGCACCCACACCGACCTCGTCGCCCCCACCCGTGCCCTCCTCGACGCCACGGGCCTGCCGTACGTGATCGAACAGCCCAACGGCCGCGCCGCGATCCGCAAGGACGTCTCGCTGTGCGGGGAGATGTTCGGGCTCGGAGTGCTGCGTCACCGCAACTTCGAGTTGGGCCGCTGGGCCACCGCTCGCCCCGCGCACCCCCGCCACCGGGGCTACGTACGCGGCCACCGCCACGGTATCCACCGTGACGGCCCCTATGTCGCCGCGTACGGCAACGGCGGCGGCAAAGCCACCGTCCCGGAGATGCAGCAGGCCATGGGCATCACCTGGACCGACGTCCGCGAGGAACTCACCGAAGCGATCCCCCCGGCCTTCACCCGGTGGATCGCAACCGCGTTCCTCACCTGCCGGCAAGAGGTCTTCGCGTGACCGACACCGCCACCACGGCGGGCCTGGACCCGGCCACCCTCGCCGACGTGCTGAGGGTGGCTGGGTCCACCGGCTTCGACCGTTGGAACGAGCAGATCCGTCGTACTGGTGGATGCGCACAGCCCATCCACCTCACCGGCGCCACCAAGACCATCGACCGCGCCACCGGCACCTTGCTGCACCACTACACGACCGACAACGAACCCGGCGGACGGCTCCGGATCGCCTGCGGCAACCGCCGGGCCTCCCGCTGCCCCGCCTGCGCCTGGACGTATGCCGGCGACACCTACCACCTGATCCGCGCCGGCCTCACCGGCGACCCCGCCAAGGGCACCCCGGTCACGGTCCGCGAACACCCCCGCGTATTCGCCACCCTCACCGCCCCCTCCTTCGGCCCCGTCCACAACCGCCCCGGGAACCGGCCCTGCCGCTGCGGCACCCGCCACACCGACGACGCCGAGGAGCTCGGTACGCCGCTCGACCCAGCGAAGTACGACTACGCCGGGGCGGTGCTGTGGAACAACCACGCCTCCGACCTATGGCGCTACTTCACGATCTACCTCCGCCGCGAAATCGCCCGCCGCGCCGGCCTCACCCAAAAAGCCGCCCGCGAGCAATCCCGACTCTCCTTCGGGAAGGTCGCCGAGTACCAAAAGCGCGGAGCGGTCCACTTCCACGCCGTGATCCGCTTCGACGGACCCGACGGCCCGGACACACCCCCGCCCGCCTGGGCCACCCACGATCTCCTAGACGACGCCATCCGCGCCGCCGCCAACCGAGTCGAACTCACCATCCCCGCCCCCCAGGAAGCCGGCTTCCCCGGCTGGGTCCTGCGCTGGGGCACCCAACTCGACGTCCAGCCCATCGCCGCCTTCGGCAACGGCGAAGACCTCACCGAACAAGCCGTCGCCTCCTACGTCGCCAAGTACGCCACCAAAGCCGCCGAGACGACCGGGACCGTCGACCACCGCATCGGCAACAAGGAAGCCCTCGTCCTCCTCGACGTCCCCGAGCACCCGCGCCGGCTGATCGAAGCGTGCCTCGACCTCCACCACGCCTACCCGGACCGCAAGCTCCGCGACTGGGCCCACATGCTCGGCTTCCGCGGCCACTTCTCCACCAAATCCCGGGCGTACTCCACCACCCTCGGAGCCCTCCGACAGGTCCGCGCCGACTACCGCGCCACCCAACAACGCGAAGCCCTCGGCCTCCCCAACCCCGACGACCACCCGGAAGCCACCACGCTCACCCTCGCCCACTGGGCCTACGCCGGCCACGGCCACACCCCCGGCGAATCCTGGCTCGCCGCCAACATCCACCGCGACATCCAACACAACCGCGACACCGCCCGCGAACACCGCGCCGAACTCGAAGCCCTGGAGGGGGAGGAAAACTGATGACCACCGTCGTGATCCAGCGGAAGTGGCACACCACCGCCGAGGTGGCCGAGATGCTCGGCTTCGGCATTTCCAAGACGAAGATGCTGGTACTCACCGGGGAGATCCGCTCCGTGAAGATCGGTCGTAACCGTCGCATCCTCCCGGCCTGGGTGGACGAGTACGTCCAGCGCGTCACCGCCGACGCCGAGGGGTGGGCGGCATGACCGGCAAGCGCGGCAACGGGGAAGGTTCCATCTACCCGTACAAGAACGGCTTCGCGGCATACGTCTGGGTCACCAAGCCGGACGGGAAGCGGGCCCGGAAATACGCCTACGGCAAGACCCGCGACGAGGTCCACGACAAGTGGCTGAACCTCCACGCGGAGGCGAAGAAAGGGCCGGTGGCGACTCGTCACCGCACCCTCGCGGCCTTCCTCGCGTACTGGCTCGACTCGATCGTGAAGCCCAACCTGGCCCCACTGACGTACGTCTCGTACGAGGGGTACGCCAGGCTCTACATCACCCCGCAGCTCGGTGCGAAGCGGCTGGACAAGCTGACCGTGCGGGACGTGCGCGAATGGCTCACCAAGCTGGCAACGCTCTGCCAGTGCTGCGCCCAGGGCAAGGACGCGAAGCGGGACCTGGCTCATCGGAAGTGCTGCGCGGTCGGGGACTGCTGCGAGTCCTACCCGTCCCGCCGGGTGGTCCAGGGGTCCCGGGATGCCCTGCGGGCAGCGCTGAGCCACGCGGTCATGGAAGAGGAGATCAGCAAGAACGTGGCCTCGCTCGTGAAGGTGCCGAAGCCTCGCCGCCGGCGGATCAAGCCGTGGTCCGCCGCAGAGGCCAGCCTCTTCCTAGCTGATGCTGCGGCGCGGGATGACCACCTCTTCGCGGCGTGGGTCCTCGTGCTGACGCTCGGGCTGCGGCGCGGGGAGGTGCTGGGGCTGACGTGGAAGTCGATCGACTTCGAGGCCGGCGAGCTGTACGTGGACCACCAGATCCAGCGTGCCGGGCGCCAGATCCTTCACCGGGAGACCAAAACCGAGGACTCCGACGACTTCCTGCCCCTGCCGGCCGTCTGCCTCAAGGCCCTGCGGATGCGCCGCGCCCAGCAGCTCGGCGACCGGAAAGCCGCCGGGGAGCTGTGGCAGGGCTCTCACGACCTCGTCTTCACGACGAAGTACGGCACCCCGATCGAGCCGGGGAACCTCACCCGGATGTTCGCTCTGCGATCCCGTCGCGCGGGCCTGCGGGTCATCCCGCTCCGGAACACCCGGCACACCACCGGCTCGCTCCTGGTCGTCCTCAAGGTGCATCCGAAGATCGCTCAGCGGATCCTGCGGCACTCGCAGATCGCGATGACGATGGACGTCTATGCGGATGCTGCCGACGAGGAGGTGCGCGAGGCGATCGGCAAGCTGTCCGACGCGATGGGCGGTACCGGCTGACACGGTTGCTGTACTTCGCTGCTGTACGGACAACGCGAGAGGCCCTCAGGATTTCTCCTGAGGGCCTCTGGCCTGTTGTGCACTCGGCAGGATTCGAACCTGCAACCTTCTGATCCGTAGTCAGATGCTCTATCCGTTAAGCTACGAGTGCTTGGCGTTCCGGGCTTTTTTCTTCCCGGTCGGCGTTGCGAGAACAACATTACATGAACCGCGCCGGGACGCGAAATCCGTTAGCCAAACCCCCTCTGACCTGCGGAAACGCCCCCAGAGGGTGAATCAGGACCGTTCCGGGCCCCGCTCCCGCACCCGTCCTCCCGGCGCTTCGGCGGGCAGAAACCGTCCGAACGGGCCTCCGGAGCGGGGAGCCGCCACGATCCGGGCCCGGCCCCCTCACGATCACGACCGGGAACGGTCGGCGTCCGGCCATCGGGTGCGACCGGCGGTCCGCGTACGCCCGGGGCCACGGACACGACCGCCGCCCTGCGCGGGGCGGCGGCCCGAGCCCGGGTGGAGCCACGATCGGAACCGGACCGGACGGGCCGGACCCGACCCCGGACCCTCGGACCGATCGCCCCGGGCCGCCGAGCCGGAAACGGGCACCCCCAGGAACGACCGCCCCCGGGAACAGCCACCCCCAGGAACGGCCGCCCCGGGAACGACCGAAGCCCCGTGCCAGGGGCACGGGGCTTCGGATGGGGCGGAGGCGGAGGGATTTGAACCCTCGATGGGTTTTAAAACCCAAACCGCATTAGCAGTGCGGCGCCATAGACCGGACTAGGCGACGCCTCCAGCACACCTCGCGCAAGCGCGAGTGGTGCGTGCAGATGATGACACAGACGAGTGCGGTGTCACCAATCGCGGCCCACCGTACTAGCCAGGTGGGCGCGAGGGCAAAGGACATACGCCCCCGATTCGGGGAAGGTCCGGCACGCTCGTGCACCGGGCCGGTGTTCGCCGCCCCCACCTCCCCTCGTACGCCCCACCCACTCCCCCTCGTACGCCCCCGCCCGCTCCCCCCCGTACGCCCGGGCGTGCACTCCTGTTTGCTCCGTGCGGCCCCGTCGGATCGCGCAACGCCGGGGCGGGAGGGACGTTAGGGACACCAGGAAGGGCCGACGTGATCCAGGGACACGAGATGGGTCAGCCGGTGCCCGCCGCCACCCCCGTACCCGTGCCCCAGGACCAGGAGTCCCGCAATGCTGCGCCGTCTCGCCCTCACCGCCGTCGTCTCGATCGCCACGCTGTCCGCCGCCGCCCCCTTCGCCGCAGCCGTCGGGCCGCTGCCCGTACCCATCGAGGGGTCGGGGCCGCTCCCCGTGTCCGAGCAGGCGGGTCCGGTCGCCTCGCCGGGGCCCGCCGGGTCCCCGTACAGCGGGATGCTCCGCCCCGCGCGCAAGGGCGCCGGGCCGGCGGAGGCCCGTGGGCCGCGGGACACGGACGTCCCCGCCCTGCCGGGCCTCGGCAACAGCCACCTGCCGGGGGACTCCACCGGCCCCACCACGCTTCCGGCGCCCGTCACCCTTCCGGCACCCACCACCGGCGGGGCCACCGGAGACACGGGAGCCAAGGGGGACACCGGGGCCGAGGCCGACGCCACCACCCGGCTCACGGTGACGGTCCAGGACTCCGGGAACACCGACTCGGGGAAGACGGGCTCCGCCGACACCGACTCCGCGAAGCCGGGCTCCTCCGGCAGCCTCGTCCGGGACGGGTCGTACGAGCTGACGTGCGCGCCCGCCGCCGACACCCGGTCGGGCACGCGGGCCGGGGGCGACCACCCGCAGGCGCAGGCGGCCTGCGACCGGCTCGCGGAGGCGGAGGGGGCGGGCGAGGACCTGTTCCGGCCGGTCGACAAGGACGCGATGTGCACCCAGATGTACGGCGGACCGGCCACCGCCCGGATCACCGGAACCTGGCGCGGACGTCCGGTCGACACGACCGTGAACCGTAAGAACGGCTGCGAGATCGCCCGCTGGAACGCCCTGCGCCCGCTCCTCCCGGCCACCGGCCAGTAGGCCGGCCGACACCCCGAGCGGGAGCCCGGCCGACCAAGCGGGCGGGAGCCCTCTCGCACCCACAGCGGACGCACATCGGAAGCACATACGGGTCCCGAGCGCCCGCCCAGTAGGCCGAATGGGCCTTTTCCCGGGCCTTCTCGCGGCCCCTGAGCCCTCCCTCGGGCTCCTGGCGTACGGCTCCGTCCAAACCTCCGGAGCCGTACGTACGGGGCGCGTTGGGGTGTTCGGGGGCTTCCGGTGCGCACCGGTTGTACAGAAGCTCGATGAGAGCTCCCCCTCATCCACCGTTCCTGCCCGCTCCGGTGCCCGTAGACTCCTCCCGTGACAGCCTGTGGCCCGAGGGGCAAGATGGGGACCCGGGCCGGCAAGGTGCGGTAAACAGGGAGGAAGCGCGTCGTGAGCAGCAGGCCATCCCGAGGCACTGCTCGCCTCGCAGCCATACTCGACGCCCTCCCTGACGGGCTGCTGCTCGTCAACGCCAACGGCACGGTCGTCAACGCCAACACCATCGCGCTCGAAATGTTCGAGGCGCCCGGTACCGGCCTCGTGGGCCGTGGACTCCTCGACCTGCTCGCCGAGTTCGACTCGCGGCTGATCCCCGGCTCGATGCGCCGGCCGGACGCGGCGGACGCCCGGGGCCGGACCAAGCCGACGCGGATGATCGCGCGCCGGACGGACGGCCAGGAGTTCCCCGTCGAGGTCACCAGCGCGAGCCTCGACAGCGGCCAGGCCGCCTACAACGACTTCCCCACCTCCTCGTTCACCGGCGACGAGCTGCTGATGCTCGTCGTGCGGGACCTCTCCGGCACCGTCGACACCGAGGCCGAACTGGCCCGTTCGCAGCGGCAGACCGAGATGATCCTGCGGGCCGCCTCCGAGGGCGTGGTCGGTACGGACACCGACGGCCGGGTCGTCCTGGTCAACCCGGCCGCCGCGCAGATCCTCGGCTTCCGCGCCAGCGACCTGGGCGGCAAGGAGCTGCACCCGCTGATCCTGCACTCGCGTGCGGAGGGCGAGCCGTTCCCGTACGAGGAGTCGCCGCTCGCCGACACCCTGCGCTCCGGGCGCAAGCACCGGGTGCGCGGGCAGGTGCTCTGGTCCAAGAGCGGTGCGCGGGTCCCGGTGGACCTGACGACCGCTCCGGTACGCGACGGGGACCAGCTGGTCGGCGCGGTGATGACGTTCACCGACCGCAGGCCGTACGAGGAGCTCACCGAGCAGCACACGACCGAGGTCGCGGAGCTGGCCGAGAAGCACGCCGCCGAGATCGCCGCCCTGACGGAGAAGCACACGGCCGAGGTCGAGGAGCTGACCGAGAGCCACACCGCCGCCGTCACGGAGCTCACGGAGAGCCACACCACCGAGGTCACCGGTCTCACCGAGAGCCACGCGTCCGAACTGGCCGACCGCACCGAGCGGTACGCCTCCGAGCTGGAGGAGCAGGCCGACCACATCGCCCTGCTCGGGGCGCAGCACACGCAGCTGACGGCCGTTCTCGGCGAGTCGCTGCGCGGGCCGCTGGAGGAGCTGCGGGCCGAACTCGCCACGCTCGCCTCCGACCCCGCCGGGCAGCTCTGGCCCGAGGCGAACCAGATCCTGCACCACCTGGCCGCCGGGTACGCCCGGATGACCACGCTGGTCGACAACGTGCTGGGCTACCAGCGCCTGGACTTCGGCACGGAGACGCTCGACAAGGCTCCGGCGCCGATCGACGCGGTCGTGACGGCGGGCATCGACGGCGCGGTCGAGCTGATCGGCCCGGGGCGCGCGCAGTTCGCGGTGCACGCCCCGCCGATCGAGGCCGAGGTCGACGCACGCCGGCTGGCGACCGCCCTGGCCCACCTGG
Organism: Streptomyces sp. NPDC001493; assembly: GCF_053597235.1. Lineage (NCBI taxonomy): Bacteria > Bacillati > Actinomycetota > Actinomycetes > Kitasatosporales > Streptomycetaceae > Streptomyces > Streptomyces sp. NPDC001493. The sequence continues at coordinate 562,435 of NZ_JBSFHV010000002.1, read as the reverse complement.
TCGCGGACGTGGCAGGGATCGACTCCACCGGCAAGACCCGGATCGCCCCCGGCGGCGGTTATCTGGACTCGACCGTCGTGGTGGCCGCGGCGCAGCGCGGGGACGTCGTACGGATCGAGGTGCGCGGCCCGTTCGCCGGCGGCGACCCGGTGCACACGCCGATCGTGAGCGGGATCGTGCGGGCGCACGGCGGGGTGCTCCAGACCCACGAGATGCCCGGCATGGCGGGCAGCGCGTACGTGCTCGAAGTTCCGCTGGGTTCGGGTTCCGGCACGGTCCAGCAGCCCCCGCAGCCCCCGCAGCAGCAGGGTGGGGTCCCGGAGCAGACCGGGCAGCAGCAGGAGGTCGCGGCCTTCGAGACCGTCGGCGCTCCCGCCGTCGTCAGCGGTGGCCGGCGCAGGGCCCGCAGGTCGTCGACGGACGCGTTCCTGGAGAGCGCGATGAGCCCGGAGGGGCCGGAGAGCCTCGCGGGCGCCGAAGGCGCGCTGCCGGTGGCGGAGGCCGCCGACGAGGGCGCAGCGGGTGTCGGGGGTGCCCCAGGTGCTCCCGTGGGCGCGTCGGACGAGACCGGCGGCGCCGGTCCGACCGGGCGGCGCCGGGCGCGGCGGGGTCCGGCGGCGGAGGAGGAGCAGGCTCAGGAGGCACTCGTGCCCCGGCCGAGCGAGGGTTCGGGCCGCAGGCGCGGCCGTCCCAGCCCGGCGGAGACCGCCCCGCTTCCGGCGCGGTCGGCGGGCGCCCCGGAGTCCGTACAGTCCGTACCGGTACCGGCGCAGGGCGGCCCCCAGCAGCAGGCGGCCCCCGTTCCGGCACAGGCCGGTCCCGCACAGGCCGGTCCCGCGCAGGCCGGTCCCGCACAGCAGCTCCCGCCCGCGCAGGCGCGTCCGCGCGGCGCCGGGCAGGCTCTCGCGCTCCCGGCGGCCGGTGGTGGCCCTTCGGAGGGTTCGGTCGTGACGGCGGCGGAGGGCGCCCAGGGCGCGGGCCGTCCGCAGCGCGGGCAGACCGTGCCTCCGCAGGGTGTTCCGGCGGCTCCGCAGGGACCGGGACAGCAGGCACCGGGCGCACAGGCACCGGGCCGCCCGGCACCCGCACAGCAAGCACCCGCACAGCAGACACCGCAGGGCCGTCCGGCGCTGCCGGTGCGGTCGCCCGTGGTCCACGACGACGGGATCCCGCAGCCCGAGGCGCTCGCGCCGGAGCTCCAGCCCGCGGGCCGTCGCGCCCGGCGGGCGCTGGCCGCCGCGCAGGAGCGGCTGGCCGCGGAGAACGCGGGGCCGCGCACCCCGTTCGCGCTGCCGCCCGCCGACGCGGACCGGCCCGTCGAGCCCGGGGCGGTACCGGACCGGCACGACGCCACCGCCATGGGTCCGGACGAGGACCACACCCCGCCGCAGCCGCACCCGGTGTCCGCCTCGCCGTCCGGCCGGCGGCGGGCCCGTCCCGCCGAGGCGGCGGGTTCGCCGGAGAGCTGGTCTCTGGTCGACTCGACCGACCGGGTCGGCGGCCCGGACCCGGCCGCCCGGGCGGCGGACCACGGACACCTCGACGACGAGGCCGAGGACGACGAGGCGCCGGAGCCCGCTCTCGCGTACGCGGCGCGTGCCCGCACCACCGCCGGGGCGCCGATGCCGCCCGCCACCGCCGTACCGGCCGCGGCGCCCGCCGCCGCGGCCCCCGCCGCTCCGGTCGCGGCCGCCGGGCCGGTCTCCGGCGACGGGCCCACGGCGCACGCGACCGGCAGCACCCCGGTGCCGCCCGCCGCCGTGCCCGCGGCCCGTCGGCAGCCGCTGCCCGCCGAAATGCCGATGCCCGGCGGTTCGGACACCCAGGGCCGGGCCTTCAGCGTGCGGACGCTGGGGCAGGGCGTACCGCTCGTCCAGCACCTGGGGCACCAGCAGAACCAGACGCTCGGCGGGGCCGGCCGGCGCCGCAAGCTGTCGGCTCCCCCGGGTGCCGAGACCCCGGCTCCCGCCGCCCGGCCGCAGGGCCTTCCGCAGGTTCCCGCCCCGCAGCCCGCGCGGCCCGGCACGGGTCTCCCGCAGTCGCAGGTCCCGCAGAGCGCGCAGCCCGGCGCCACCGCCTCGGCCTCCGGGCAGCTCATGGCGCAGGTCGCCGAGGGCCGTTCGTACGCCATAGGAGCACCGGACGAGGGCGCCGAGGGGCCGGAGCCGCTGGACGGTCCGGGCGGCGCGGTGGAGATCGCCAACCGTCCGCAGCCCGTGCCGGTCGACGACGAGCTGCCGCCGGAGCCGCTGGACAACCCCCGGCGGCTGCTGGTCTGGCCCGCTCCCGACGTCTCGACGCAGGCGGCGCTCAGCGACCGGGGCTACCGGCCGGTGATCGTGCACTCGCGCGAGGAGGTGGACGCGCAGATCGCCGCGTTCCCCGCCGCGCTCTTCGTGGACCCGCTGACCGGGCCCATCACGCGTACCGCTCTCCAGTCGCTGCGCCAGGCGGCGGTGGCGGCCGAGGTGCCGGTGCTGGTCACGGCCGGTCTGGGCCAGGCGAGCCGGGAGGCGGCGTACGGCGCCGACCCGGCCGTCCTCCTCAAGGCGCTCGCCCCGCGCGACAGCGAGCAGCACCCGCCCCGGGTGCTCGTCATCGAGGAGCGCGAGGAGATCGCGACGGCCCTAGCGCAGACCCTGGAGCGGCGGGGCATGCAGGCCGTCCGGGCGGCGACCGACAGCGAGGCGGTCGACCTGGCCGCGCGGATGCGGCCGAACCTGGTGGTGATGGACCTGATGCAGGTACGTCGCCGGCGGGCCGGGATCATCGACTGGCTGCGGGCCAACGGGCGCCTGAACCACACCCCGCTGGTCGTCTACACCTCGGCCGGACTGGACGGCCCCGAGCTGTCGCTGCTCGCTTCCGGCGAGACCGCGCTCTTCCTGGCCGAACGCTCCACCAGCGACGAGGTGCAGTCCAGGATCGTCGATCTGCTGGCGAAGATAGGGACCAACTGAGCCTGCGGGTGCCGAAAGCCCTGCGGTGCCGAAAGCGAAGGGCGGTACGGATCTCCGTACCGCCCTTCGCCGTACCGCCCTTCGCCATGCGGTCCGACGCGACGGGCCCGGCGCGACGAACCCGGTACGACCGGTCAGACGACCGTGACGTCCAGTTCGCCGTCCGCGTGCTGCTTGCGGATCACCTTCTTGTCGAACTTCCCGACGCTCGTCTTCGGTACCGCCGCGATGACCGTCCACCGTTCCGGGAGCTGCCACTTGGCGATGCCGGACTCGGCGAGGAAGTCCTTGAGGCCGTCGAAGCCGACGGTGGCGTCCTCCTTGAGGACGACCGTGGCCAGCGGGCGCTCGCCCCACTTCTCGTCGGGTACGGCGACCACGGCGGCCTCGGCCACCTCGGGGTGGGCCATGATCGCGTTCTCCAGCTCCACGCTGGAGATCCACTCGCCGCCGGACTTGATGACGTCCTTGGCCCGGTCGGTGAGGGTGAGGAACCCGTCGGGGCTGATCACGCCGACGTCACCGGTCTTCAGCCAGCCGTCCTCGCTGAACTTGTCCTCGGGGCGCAGGTGTTCGCCGTCCGACCCGCCGTAGTACGCACCGGCGATCCAGGGTCCGCGTACCTGCAGCTCGCCGGCCGACTCGTTGTCCCAGGGCAGGTGTTCGCCGCCCGGGCCGACCAGCCGCCCCTCCACACCGGCCGGGAAGCGGCCCTGGGTGACGCGGTACGGCCACTCCTCCTCGGGGGTCAGCCCGGCGGGCGGGTTGGCCATGGTGCCGAGCGGCGAGGTCTCCGTCATGCCCCAGGCGTGGAAGAGGCGGACGCCCAGCTTGTCGTACGCCTCCATCAGCGAGGGCGGGCAGGCGGCGCCGCCGATGGTGACGCGGGTCATCGAGGAGAGGTCGCGCGGCCTGGCGGTGACCTCCGCGAGGAGTCCCTGCCAGATGGTGGGGACGGCGGCCGCGTGGGTCGGGCGTTCCTTCTCGATCATCTCGGCGAGGGGGGCCGGCTGGAGGAAGCGGTCCGGCATCAACATGTTCACACCGGACATGAAGGCCGCATGGGGCAATCCCCAGGAGTTCACATGAAATTGGGGAACGACAGCGAGGGTGGTGTCGGCGTCCGTCAGCCCCATCGACTCGGTCGCGTTGACCTGCATCGAGTGCAGATAGATCGAACGGTGCGAGTAGACGACACCCTTGGGGTCCCCCGTGGTGCCGGAGGTGTAACACATGGCGGCGGCCTGGCGTTCGTCGATCTCGGGCCAGTCGAAGGTGTCCGGGCGGCCCGCGAGGAGCTCCTCGTAGTCGTGGACGCGCGGTACGGCCCCGTCGAGCAGGGACAGGTCGCCGGGACCGGCGACGACCACGTGTTCCACGGACGGCAGGTGGGGCAGGAGCGGCGCGAGAAGCGGCAGCACCGACCCGTTGACGATCACCACCTTGTCGTCCGCGTGGTTGACGACCCAGACGAGCTGCTCGGCGGGGAGCCGCAGGTTGAGGGTGTGGAGCACGGCACCCATGGCCGGAATCGCCAGGTATGCCTCGATGTGGAAGGAGTTGTTCCACATGAGTGTCGCAACCCGCTGGTCGCCGTCGATGCCCAGTTCGTCGCGGAGGGCGTTGGCGAGCCGGATCGCGCGGGCACCGATCTCCGCGAAACTGCGGCGGTGCGGCTCGGGTTCGCCGGTCCAGGTCGTGACCTGAGACTTCCCGTGGATCGTCATCCCATGGGTCAGGATGCGGGTGACAGTCAGCGGTACGTCCTGCATGGTGCTCAGCACGGCGTCCTCCCGGAGGCGCTACGCGGCAGTAAGGTTCCGCTGATTCTGCGCACATACCGCGCGGTATGTCACTACTCCGGGCCATTCCAATCGGTACGCGCCCCGGCCTGTCCTCGACGCGGGATCGACGCGCGGGGGCAACGCGCGGGGGTCAATGCACGGGGATCAGCGCGCGGGGGTCAACGCGCGGGGGTCAGCTCCGGGTCCTCGCGGAGCTTGCGGAGCGCGCGGGAGACGGCGCTCTTCACCGTACCCACGGACACCCCGAGCACCTCGGCGGTCTGGACCTCGCTGAGGTCCTCGTAGTACCGCAGGACGACCATGGCCCGCTGCCGGTCGGGCAGTTTGAGCACGGCACGCCACATCGCGTCGTGGAGCGACTGGTGTTCGGCGGGGTCGGGGGCGGGAGCGGTCTCCGGCTCGGGCAGGTCGTCGCAGGCGTACTCGTCGACCTTGCGCTTGCGCCACTGCGAGGTGCGCGTGTTCACCAGGGCCCGGCGGACGTATCCGTCCAGCGCTCCGTGGTCCTCTATCCGCTCCCAGGCCACGTAGGTCTTGGCCAGCGCGGTCTGGAGCAGGTCCTCGGCGTCGCTCGGATTCGCGGTGAGCGAGCGGGCGGTGCGCAGCAGGACGGGCCCGCGCGCCCTGACGTAGGAGGAGAACGACGGGTAGGGCGGGGTGTGTCCGGCGGCGGCAGCGGGGTGCCTGAGGGCGCCCGCGCGGACTGGCGTGGTCATCCCTCCAACCTAGGAGCGAAGGCCGGGCGGCGGATCGACCCCAGGTCCCGAAGGCCCGTCCCCCTCAGGTTGTAGGCGCCGGGAGGCGTCCACCTCCTGGGGGTGGAGGGCGCGCGGACGGGGTTCGGGGGCGCACGCGCCCCGCGCCCCCCGGCGGCCGGGGAACGCGCCCCGGTGGACCGGTGACGCGTCCTCCGGCCGGTACGCGGCCGGTCCCGCGTACGGAACGGCCCCACGCGTACGGAACGGCCCCTCGCGGACGGGAACGGCCCGCGCGACGCACCGGAGTGCCGTCGCGCGGGCCGTCCGCTGACCCGTCCGGGCCGTCCACCGGACCCGTCAGGGTCGGCGGGTGGTCCCTCGGACCTCGCTCAGCCGAGCCGCAGGCTCTCCGGCGGGCCGAGGTAGACCGGGCGCAGGCCGCCGGTGTCGACCACCAGCTTCTGGACCACCACGGTCGGGTCGATCATCCAGAACTTCAGCACGTGCTCCCCCGGCCGGGTGATGACGTGCGCGGTGGCGGTGCGGTTGACGTTGTCGGAGGTGGCGCGCGCCCACTGGACGTTCATGGTGCCGTCGTCCCCGCCGGTGACCGTCGTGACGTTCACCGTGGTCGGCACCTCGTCGTCGAAGGAGACCGCGTACTTCAGGCCGTCGCCCGAGAGCGGGTTGTTCCTCGGCGAGAGGTACGCCCAGACCGTGACCGGCCCGGTGGTGAAGAGGCTCAGCGTGTATTCCAGCCGGGGCCCCCGGCCCGCCGACTGCCGGGCCGCCGTCACCGGGAAGGGCTCCATGCCGCCCGCCGTACGGCCGACGTCGGGCAGGCGGCGCCAGCCGACCGACCCGCTGCCGACCGCACGGCTGTAGTGCTCGGCCTCCATCGACACGTACCCGCCGGCCTCCACGAACCCCTTGAGGCCCGACTTCGGCGCCTTGGGCCGGTCGACGACGGCGGTCACGACGACGCTCGACCCGCCGGGACCGCTCACCGTCACCGGTATCCGGGTGACGCCCTGCGGCGCGCGCTTCCAGTCGACCCGCAGGGTGACCCGGGTCTGCGTGGTGACCCGCCCGCGCGGCCGGTCCACCACCAGCCAGGACTTACCCGTCGTGATCCGGTAGTCGAACGGCGCCTGCCCCCGGTTGAACACGTCGAGGTACGGGTCGGGGCCGTTGCCGTACGGGGAGAACACCGGCAGCACCGCCTCGCCCGTGCCGCCGCCCGGCCACCAGTCCTCGCTGCCCTCGACGGCCACGCCCATCTCGGCCGCCCGGGGCAGCTCGATGCGCTTCACCGCCGGGTAGATCTCGTCGGCCAGCGCCACGTTGTTCAACTCGGGCTGCTGCCACGGTGCGTTGGGCCCGTAGCGGCCGACGTCTCCGTACCCGATGTGCGGCTGGGTCTGGAACCCGTCCCACTTGCCGCCCGCCACCTGGGTGTTGAACTTCTTCGCCAGGGCGAAGTCGTCGGCGAGGCGGGCCTCGGCGGTCGCGGCCAGCTCGTTGGTCAGGGCCCGGCCCTGGTCCGCGTAGAAGAGGTTGGTGAACTGCGCCTCGCGGAGCTCGTAGACGTTGGCGGTGGCCTCGACCTCGTACCCGACGAGCTCGAACCAGGCGTCCTGCGAGGAGGCGGGCAGGCGCTTGCCGACCTCGCGGGCCTTCGCCGCGAGGGCCCGCCAGCGCTCGGTGACCCACTCCAGTTCACGGTGGTCCACGAGGCTGAACGGGGTCGCCCGGTCGTCGTAGACGATCGCCGAGGCGTCGGTGGCCGGGTTCTTGGCGGGGTCGAGGGTGATGCGCCGGTTGAGCAGCTCCGGCTTGCGGATCTGCTGGAGGTGCGCGTACTCGGAGAGCACCTCGGCGATCCGCTCGGCCTGCTTCTCGCCGAAGTGCTGTCGGGCGTAGCCGAGTTCCCACTCCGGGAGGTTGTCGAGGTCCCAGCGCGCCGGGCTCCAGGCGTACTCCATGAAGAACTGCGTGGAGAGCTCGTTGCCCTTCAGGTCACCGACGTTGGTGACCCACAGGTTCCGGTTGCCGTAGGTGTACGACTGGTTGAGCTGGTCCCACATGTTCGGCAGCGAAGTGGTGTCCACCCACTTGTAGTTGCGGCCGACGCCCACGTAGTCGAAGTGGTAGTAGAGGCCGTAGCCGCCGGCGCGGTCGTCGGTGGCGAGCTGGGGCAGCTTGCGGATGTTGCCCCAGTTGTCGTCGGTGAGCACCACGGTCACGTCGTCGGGAACGCGCAGCCCCCGGTCCCAGTAGCGCTGCACCTCCTTGTAGAGGGTCCACACCTGCGGGACGGACTTCTCGTCGCCGGTGATGTCGGCGATGATGGCGCGCTGGCTCGCGATGATCTCGCTCATCAGCTCGATACCGTCACCGTCCGGCAGGCTGGTGTCGCCGTTGCCGCGCATGCCGAGGGTGACCACGCCCTCGAACTCCTGCTCCTTCATGCGCCGGATGCCGTCGGCCCAGTACGCCTTCAGCGCCTCGGAGTTGCGCCGGAACGACCACTCGCCGGTACCGCCGTAGGGGTCGTGGCCGGGGGTGGTGATGTTGCCCGCGCTGTCGCGCACGGCGGCCACCGCGTGCCGGTTCCACTCCTCGATGCCGCGCATCATGGGGGCCTCGTGCGAGGTGCCCATGACGATCCCGTACGCCGTCGCGGTGGCGTGGTTCAGCGGGTCGTCCTCGGCGAAGGCCCGGCCCCAGACCGCCGGCCAGAGGTAGTTGGCCTTGAGGCGCAGCAGCACCTCGAAGATCCGGGCGTAGAAGTCGGCGTTGAGCCCGCCCTCGAACCCGGCCGCCTTGCCCGGGCCGAAGAACTTGGGCGCCCAGGTGCCGAGCGAGGGGTTCTCGTCGTTGATGAAGATGCCGCGGTACTTCACCGAGGGGGTGCCCTGGGTGAAGCGGCCGGGGCGCACGTGGATCTGGTCGCGGTGCTCCGGCACCACGTCGTCCCACCAGTACCAGGGGGAGACCCCGATGCCCCGGGAGACGTCGTACGCGCCGAAGATCGTGCCGCGCTGGTCGCTGCCGGCGATCACGAACGCCCGGTCCACGCCGGGCATCGGCCGCTCGACGACCGTCTGGAGGGACGTCTCCCACTTGCCCGCGATCCCGCTCACGTCGAGCTTGCCCGCGGCCACGAGCCCGTCGATCAGCGGGCTGCGCCCGATGGTGCCGACGATCGCGATCTCCCGCCGGCCGGCCACCGCCTTCCGCACCACGGCCGGGCGCACGCCGGTGACCCGCTCGATGTCGGACTGCAGGTCACCGACGGCCCGGATGACACCCGCCCAGTCCTCGCCGCTGACGACGAGAGGAACCGCGCGGCCCGACTTCACCAGCGTGAACCCGCCGGACACCGGAGTGAACGAGAGGTACGCGCCGGCGTCGGTGGCCCGCGCCCCGCCCAACCCCTTCGCCCCACCGGCACCCGTGGCGCCGACGGGCGCCGCCAGGGCGGGCGTCGCACCGCCGAGCGAGAGGAGCGGGGACGCCAGGGCACTCAGACCGAGGCCGAGAGCGAGGACGGACCTGCGGCTGGCGCGGCCCGACGCGGGCGCGTCCGAAGCGCCGGAGAGACGGGGGTCCTCCTGCGAGTCCGGAATCTGCGGGCCCGGAATCTGTGATTCCACGAATGACCTCCGATAAAAAGTTTCGAGAAAAGAGTCGCCATACGGACACAAGGGAGAGTTCGCAGGTCAGGGCCTCGAACAGCGCGAACTGGCGCACCCGGCACCCGGAATCCGCAGCTCACCGATCTCTCCCTTATCGAGCCAAGGCGCCCGAATACGAGGAATTCCGACATCGAGCCGTCCCGGAGTCCCGCGCCGGATCGAAACATTTCGAATATGTCCCCGCAATTTTCTGGAAACCTAAAGCCCGCCTTTTCCAGAGGTCAATCCCCTTGCACCAACCGATTCCGGAAAGGGCGGCACGGACGCGGCCCGAACCACCGGGGACGGGGGCGAGGGGCGACCCCGAGTGCCTGGGAGGCGGGGCGGGTGAGAGGCGACCCGAGCACCCGGGAGGCGGGGGCGAGGGGCGGGGGCGGGGGTGCTCGGGGTCACCCTCAATCCCGTTGCCTTCTTCGAACGCTTGTACGAACATGGCTCCATGGCCCCCACCGACCGGCAGATCGCCACCCTGGCCCTGGCCCACGCGCTGAACGCCGCGGAGCGGGGGCTCCCCGTCATCCCGCTCACCGCCGCCCGGCTCCCCGCACTGCCTTCGGCGCACCGGAGCAGCACCGCGCGCACCGCCTGCACCGGCCTGTGCGGACGGCCCGGTCACGGGGTGCACGACGCGACCACCGACCCGGCGGCCGTCCGCGCCCTCTTCGCGGCGGCCCCGCACGCCGCCGGGTACGGCATCGCCTGCGGACAGGGCCCGCACCGCCTGATCGGCATCGACCTGGACGCGGAGGACGACCTCGGCCCGGCGCCCCGTACGAACACGGGCGACCAGTCGGACGGCGCCCTGCGCCAGCTCGCCCTCCAGCACCTCTTCACGATCCCGCCGACCCTCACCGTGCTCACCCCGGGCGGCGGCCGGCACCTCTGGCTGACCGTGCCCCCGGAGGTCGCCGTGGCCGGCTCGTCGAGCCGCCTCGCCCCCGGCGTCGACGTCCGGGGAACCGGCGGTTACCTCATCGGCCCGGGCTCGGTCACCCCGCACGGCACCTACCGCCTCGCCCCCGGTACCGCGCACCTCGCGCCGGCGCCCTGCCCCCGCACCCTGCTCCGCCTGCTGACGCCCCCGGCCCGCCGGGCCCGCACCACCCGAGGCGGAACGGGCGGCGGGGCCGGGACCGGAAGCGGAACGGGCGGCGGGGCCGGGACCGGAAGCCCAGCCGGAGCTCGTACGCCGCGCGGCCCCGAACACGGCGAAGGGCTGGTCCACTTCGTGCTCGCCGCCCGCTCCGGGCAGCGCAACACCCGGCTGTTCTGGGCCGCCTGCCGGGCGTACGAACACGGCTTCGGCGACGCCCTCGCCCCCGCCCTCGCCGAGGCGGCCGTACGCGCCGGGCTCCCCGCCCACGAGGCCCGCGCCACCCTCGCCTCCGCCGCTCGGCTGGCGGCGGGCCGCTCCGAGGCCGCCTGAAACCGCCGAAGACCGCCGGGCCCGGTCCGAGCGGGGAGGGGCTCGGCCGACCGGGGAGAGTAGGGTTCTCTCCGGTCTCCGCAGCCCGCAGGACCGGTGGACGCGGACCACGCACGTCGCGTACACCCCGCCCGCCCGTCCCGCCCGCCCCGCCCCGCCCCGCAGAGATCGGCCTCCCATGTCCGCCGCAGCACCCACCGCCCGGGGGCACGGTGACATCAGGACGGCGGCCCGCACCCCACGCCGGATCCCCGCCGGCTCCGGCCGGTACGCGCTCCTCGCCGTCGTCCTCTTCCTCTGCGTACGGGCGCTCGGCCTCGCCGCCCTGGCCGTACGCGCCGCCTCGACGGGCAAGAGCCCGCGCGTGCTGCTGTCGGAGCGCTGGGACTCCCTCTGGTACGCCCGGGTCGCCGAACACGGCTACGCCTTCACCCTGAACGCGCCGGACGGCCGCTCCCTGTCGAGTACCGCCTTCTTCCCCCTGCTCCCCTGGCTGGAGCGGTCCGTCCGCGCGGTGAGCGGCCTGAGCCTGCCCGCCGCCGGACTGGTCGTCTCCGCCCTCGCCTCCGCCCTCGCGGCCTGGGGCGTCTTCCTCGTGGTGCGCCACACGTACGGCGCCCGGGCCGGGGTCGTCTGCGTGGTGCTGTGGGCGGCCGTACCGGTCGGCATCGTCCAGTCGATGGCGTACAGCGAGGCCCTGTTCACCGCCCTCGCGGCCTGGGGGCTCCTGTGCGTACTGCGCGGGAGGTGGGTGAGCGCGGGCGTCCTGGCGAGCCTCGCGGGACTGACCCGCCCGGTCGGACTCGCCGTCACGGCAGCCCTGTTCCTCGCGGTCTGGCTCCACCACCGCGGCGCGACCGGCACCGCCCGGACCCGGCTGCGGGCCGCCCTCGGCTGCCTGATCGCACCGGCGGGCGCCGCCGCGTACATCCTCTGGGTGGGCGCCCGGCGCGGACACCTGCTGGGCTACCTCGACGTACAGGACGAGTGGGGCAACGGCTTCGACGGCGGCTGGGCCTTCGCCCGCTTCCTGACCGGTGGCTCCGCCGCACTCGCCGTGCTCGCCCTCGCCGCCCTGCTGCTCCTGGCGTACTGGCCCCACCACATCGGCGCGAAGCAGCTCCAACCCCCGCCGCTGATCGCCTACTCGGCGCTCGTCACCCTGCTCGCCGTCGGCGCCTCGGGCTACTTCGGTTCCAAACCCCGCCTGCTCCTCCCCGCGTTCCCCCTGCTGATCCCCCTCGCCGTCACGCTCACGAGACGCCGCCCCGCCCTCACCTGGACCGTCCTCACCGCCCTGACCACAGGCTCGGCGGTGTACGGCGCGTACTGGCTCACGGGGTCGGGCCCGCCGTAACCACGGGGCGGCATCGAGCCGTCCGTACGGAACCGGAGAGGCGGAGCCGGCCGGATTCGAACCGGCGTCCTCACGGTTTTGGAGACCGCGCGCGACGACCTCTGCGCTACGGCTCCGCCCGCCGGAATCGTAGAACCCCGCGGGCGGCACCGGTAGGCCCAAGCTCAGAAGCTCCTCAAGGCTTTCCGCTTCGGCTCCGCCGCGCGCGGACGGCGTGCGACGTTCGTCCTCCCACGCCGTACGGCACACGGCCGCACGGCGGACGACTGCCCACCGGCAGCAGAGGAGACCGACATGCTGGCAACGCTGCGCCCCGGCGAAGTGATCGTCGTCGTCATCGCCCTGATCGTTCTCGCGGGTCTCGGGGTACTCACCCTCCGCCGGCTCGGGGGCCGCAACCGGTAGATAGCCTCGGGTACTTGGCGGGTGCACGCGGGTGCACGATCACAGCTACGGCTCCGCCCTCACGTACGGGGAATCATGAGCGCCACCAAACTCCTCCTGTCCGCCGTCACCGCCGCGCTCCTGGCCTCGGCCAGCGCCTGCAGCGCCTCCTCCGCGCCGGACACCCCGACGAGCACCACCACCGCCGCCGCCACCACCGCGACGGCCGACGCCGAGCCGAGCCGTTCGGCGAACGCCGGGGTCGCCGCCGCCCTCGTGCCCGATGTCACCGGCGGGAACGCCGGGCGCGCGTACGAGCAGATGAGCGCCACCATGGACATGACCTTCAAGGACGCGAGCGGACAGGGCCGCCCGGTGGACGACCCGGCCTCGTGGAAGATCTGCGGCTCCCAGCCGGGCCCGAACCAGCCGGTCGCCGACGGCCCGGTGGTCTTCGACGTGGTCATGGTGTCGGAGAACTGCCCGAACACGACGCCGTAGCCCTGGGAGGGCCGTCCGGCGTGAGGCGGAGTCCATGACGAAGGGGCGCCCCTGGTGAGGGGCGCCCCTTCTGTTCGGCGCGTTCGCCGAGTTACGCGGTGGGTGTGGGATTTGAACCCACGGTGACTCGCGCCACGACGGTTCTCAAGACCGCCCACTCAAGTCAGTCCAAGTCGCGCTGACCTGCGCAGAGAGCCGACAGAGCCCTCTGCCCACCTTTGCATGCCCATACATGGCCCGCAGTGGACCAACAAGCCAGAGTCAGGCGCCTATCGTGAGCAAGGATTGAGCTACGCCACGAATGCACCCGTCAGTTCTCCAAGTGGCTGACCCATGCCGTCTTGATCTGCTCCCCCTGCTCGGCAGTGATGATCCTTGCCTCCAGCGCCACGGCCACGAGGTCAGTGCCGGCCGCCAGTTTGAGAGCGGTGAAGGCATCGTTCATCCGGTCTGAGTTTCGAGGGGTGCCGACGTGCCCAGAATCCAAGTCAGCCGGAAGGAAGTTCGCTACCTCCCCGTCCTGATGCTCGAACGCGGCCCGATCCATCTTCACGTGGACCCGCTTAGTCCCAATGGTGACCACGGTCCCGTGCGACCCGTGGTGGTACAGAGGCCTGTCACTTGGGACTCTGACCGTGACCTTGTCCCCGACCTTGAAGCTACTCAGTGTCTTTCCACTGCTGAACATACGAGCCCCCCAGATTGCGTGGAACGAGAGGCGCTTCATACCGCCGCTCTGTCCTACTTCTACACCTTGTCTGAGCGCCCTCAGCAAGTCATTCGAGACCTGCCCCGCCGTGATGCGTAGGTGGCAGAACTGCACAGGGATGGGCAGATGGCATACGGACTGACCTGCAATGTCAGCCCGTATGCGGTGCGCGGCACGCGTCACCGAAGATCTCGACGCCTCAGGCCCCCGCTGGTCCTGACAGCCGTACCGACCGCCGCCGTCCGCGCTTTCTGTGGCAGCCCACCCCCGCGCGTGAGGTGAGACAAGGTGAACGCAGAGGGCGGGTCTCCGACTCGGGAGACCCGCCCACTGACCTGCATACTCTCTGACCTGGCGGTGGGTGTGGGATTTGAACCCACGGTGACATCGCTGCCACGACGGTTTTCAAGACCGATCGGCGACAAGCGGCCACACCCGCTCCCACCTGCGTCTTTCCCGGCTTACGAACGTCGCGCGTGCGTCTTGGCCCGCACATGGCCCATGAAGCCCGGAAACGGCCCTCGCGGCGTCCCCGCGATCGGCCCACCCGGTTTTGCGCTGCCACGTGCGACCCTGGCAACAGTCGTCGCTTCTGGAAGGAGGTGCCGTGCCAAGCCCGCGCGGAACCTATCTGCTCATCGCCCATGCGCTGCGAAAGCACGTCGAGAAGGCGCCGGACGGAGATGCGCTCCCATCCGAGGCCGCTCTCATGCGGACGCACGACGTCTCCCGCAACACGATCCGGCGTGCTCTCAAGACGCTGGAGGCCGAAAAGCTCGTCACCTCCGTCCCCGGCGCTGGCTGGCACGTGTCCAGTAAGCCCATCAGGCCGCTCATCGACCGCATGACCGACCTGATCGCGGACGAGGCGCTGGCGGTGGGCGACGCCTACCCATCGGAGTCGAAGTTGTGCGAGCGCTTCAGCGCCTCCCGTACGGCAGTCCGGCACGCCCTCGCTCAGATGGAGGGAACCGGCCTGCTCGCAACCGTGCACGGCAAGGGCCGCACCGTGCGCGCCCTCCCGACTAACAAGGAGAAGACCTAGCCTTGGCATCCATGGGGCTGACCGACTGGGCGCACTCGCTCTCCGAATCGATGTTGTCCGAACCACTTCCGCGCCGCTGGGCCCACTCCCTCGGGGTCGCCAAGCGAGCCCGAACCCTGAGCCCGATTCTCGGCTGCGATGCCGAACTTCTAGAGGCCGCCGCCGTCCTGCACGACGTCGGTTACTCCCCTTCCATCGCCACCACCGGCTTCCACCCGCTCGACGGCGCCCGGTTCCTCCGTGACCAGGAGGGCACCGACGAGCGGGTCGTGCGGCTCGTGGCCCATCACTCTTGCGCGCTCCTGGAAGCCGAGGAGCGGGGGCTTCGGCATGAGCTGGAGACCGAGTTCGAGCTGGAGCGGCCGGAGCTCGTGGACGCGCTCATCGTCTCGGACATGACGACCACCCCGGACGGCAAGCACACCACGCCGGCGGCCCGGCTGGAGGAAATCGTGCAGCGGTACGGGCCGGACACGATCGTGGGCCGTTTCATCCAGCGGGCGGCACCGGAGATCTACGCCGCGAACGAGCGCGTAGAGCTCCGGATGGCTGCCGCCGCCGCAGACGCTCAGCCGAGATAGGGCTCCCGCCGGCGCTCGTCCAAGCCGTGCGCGATACGGAGCCGCATGGACGGGTGGATGTCCAGGTCGTCGAGGTCCGCCGGGTTCACCCAGCGGACCTCCTTCGATTCGCTGCTGGTCCGCAGAGCACCCCCAACAGGGTGCGCCCGGAAGCAGATGGAGAACTGCTGCCGTACCTCGCCGTCGTCGTAGGCGAGGACGTGCTCCGGGTCGGTGTAGAGCCCGACGATGTTGTCGACCTCGACGCGAATCCCGGTCTCCTCCTCCACCTCGCGTACGGCCGTATCGCCGATCCGCTCGCCGATGTCGTGTCCGCCGCCGGGAAGTGCCCACAGGTCGTTGTCCGTCTTGTGGATCAGTAGAAGGTACCCATGGGCGTTGCGAACCACGACCGTCACGGAAGGAACCACCGAGTTAGCCTTGGGCGCCTTGGGGTCGCGGAAGTAATCGATCCGGCTCATGCGTCCGATCCTCGCAGGTCGGTGGGTGAAGAGATGGGGCGGGCGCTCTCCCAGACGCGTTCGACGCTCTCCGCGTACGCGTCAAACAGCTCCCCTCCGGGGACGCGCTGGAGGTGCAGGACTGGCGCCATGTAGGCGCCTACGCCGTACAGGTGCCCGTTCGCCAGCATCACGTCATCGGCACGATAGATCGAGTTGTAGAGCGTGGTGGAGTGCAACCGAAACTCCACCCCCGGAAGCCTGAACAGCGGCGCGTAGTTCACCAGCGCATTGCGAATCTTGCTCGCCATCGCACCGCCGATGCCCTCGTCCTTGCCGCGCACGGCGACTGTGGCCGAGTCAGGGTCGCCGAGCATGAACCGGATGCGTAGGCCATCGGCCGACTTCTCCTTCACCACCTGGTGGAACGCAGCGTCCTCGGTGAGCCAGAAGCCCGAGTAGACCAGCACGTCGAAGTGCCGCGTCGCGCCAGCGTAGAGCTGAGGCCACAGCCGATTCGGCACGACAGAGCGGTGCGGGTAGAGCTGGACCAACTCGGCGCTGCCTGCCTCAGTCACCTCCGCCGACGTCCTCTCCTCCGGCCAGAGGTAGGACACCTCCCGCCCGAGAAGGGATGCAGTCGCGTACTTGTACCGGCGGTATGGCTGCCGCTTGGGCTCGTTGACCCAGCGCTCCACGGTCTTCGCCGACACACCCAGTCGCTCGGCGATCTGATCCAGCGTCATGCCGCTCTCGACGATCGCGCCACGCAAGCGCTCATTGGCCATGCCGTGCACTCCCTCTGAGGGACGACTTGGGACGACTTCACCGTAGCGGAAGCGTCCTGAAGTTGTGTCAGCGTGAAGTTCATCGTCGTGCCTGATCAGGCCACGCTTTAAGTGCCTCAGCGGGGTGGACCCGCGAAGTCGAAGAAATCGAAGGACTTGACTCCGCGACCCATCCACCCCATCCTAAGGAACAGGTACTACATGTACCTCACGCCCGGAGGGCTCCGCATCAGGCGGGTCGGCTCGATGGCAGCGACAGGTGCTTGAGAACTGAACAGCGTGATCCACCGCAGTACGACGGCCGTGACCGTTCCGGCCGAGGCGAGTGGAGACCAGTCGGCCGAGAAAGGGCCCCCTTCACACCGGGGCCCGACACCTCAACGAGGGACACGCCACCGACTCGAAAGAACCGCACGGCACCCGACGCTGCCACCTCAGACTTCCGGGATTTCGGATCTCCCCGGAACGAGCGGCCCCGTGCGAATCGGAGACCCGAACCCGTACTGCCCGACCTTCCGCAGCTCTGCTGCGGCCGGTTGCCTCCTCTGCCCGTCCGGCCTGTGGGTCGTACGGGCGGGGCTGAGGGGAGCCGGACACGCCGCCCCATGACCTCGAAGGACGTCCACATGTTCGCTTCGCTGTTCGTGCTGCTGTACGTCGGTCACCTGCTGGCCGACTACCCCCTCCAGACCGACCACCAGGCCGCGCACAAGGCGGACTGCGGCGCCCACGGTTGGGCCGCGAACCTGCGGCACGCCGCCACGCACGTCATCACCTGCGGTGCCGGTCTGCTGGCCGGCGCGCTGCTGCTGGACCTGCCCGTCACCCTGGCTGGCGCGCTCGCCGCGCTGGTGTGGATCGGCGGGACCCACAGCTTCATCGACCGCCGGTGGCCGGTCGCCTGGTGGATGACCCACACCCGGCAGGCCGGATGGGCCCAGCACGGTGGGGCCGCCCACGTCGACCAGACCGCGCACCTGGTGGTGCTCGCCCTGGCCGCGCTCGCGCTCGCCGCCATCTGATCCGAGCCGTTCTGTCGCCACCAGCTCTCGCGGCTGGTGGCGGCGGTGCGGCCCGGATTCCCCGGACCCGTACTGAAGGAGAGCCCAATGGGCTGGATCAACAGGGCCAGTGACGCCGACCTCAAGCAGAGCATGAAGCTGGCGACCGAGGCGGCGCGCGAGGCCCGGAACTCGGGCAACAAGGAGAGGGAGGCCGGGTTCCACGAGGACCTGAACAGCATGGTGGACGAGGCGCAGAGCCGTGGCTGGTCGAAGAGGTCGGGCCGATGAGTGGCGTCGAGATCGTCAGCTTCGGCTACCTGCACGGTGCACCCCCGGCCGCGCACCTCACCCTCGACCTGCGCACCCACTTCCGAGACCCGCACGTGGCCCCGGAACTGCGGTACATGACCGCCGACGATGAGCCCGTGAGGGCGGCGGTACTCGGTACGCCGGGGATCGCCGCCCTGATCGACGCCGTGGCCGACGCGGCCGGCGCGTTCGCGGCCGGTCCCGGCGGCGGGCCCGTCGTCGTCGCTGCCGGGTGCGCCGGTGGGCGTCACCGGGCCGCCACGGTCGCGCGGGCCCTCGCCGAGCGGCTCGCCGCACGGGGCCACACCGCCACCATCCAGCACCGCGATCTGCACCGGGCGGTCGTCGACCGCTGAACAGCACCACCGGCCCCGGCATCCACGCCGTGAGGGCGCCGCATCGACTGCGGCCCGGGGCACTGCCACCCACACGAGGTGGCCCCACAAGAAGCGAACGGCCCCTGGGATGCACCCCGGGGGCCGTTCTGGTGGGCCGTTCCGCTGAAAGGAACACGGACCCGTGAAGACCATCGCCGCACTTCAGGCGACCGTTACGGCGGCGTCGCTCGACTTCGAGCCGACCGCCGCCGAGCTGGACGCGATCGACACCGAGATGCCCCTCATCCTCGCCGAGGTCGACTTGCTCGACGCGGAGATCATGACCATCGACCGCACGCCGACCGAGCTGGACGACCGGCGGATCCGCCGGGCCCGCCGGCGCGTGCTCGCCGAACGCCGCACCCTCACCAACCGCCTCGGCACGACCGACGCGACGGGCGGCGCGGCATGAGCCTCAGCCCCGACACCCGCGAGTTCCTCGCGGCGGTGAAGGAGGCCATCGACCTCCCTGCCCCGGCGACCTTCGGCGACCTCACGGAGTACCTGCGACTGCTGAGTGACCGCGCCCTGGACGCCGTCATCGCCCTGACCGGCGCCCTGGGTGAGCCGGAGACGGCCGACTGGGGCCTGGGGTGGCACACCGACTACCTGCGCCGTCAGCTCGCGGGGAAGTCGCCCATCACCTACCGCCACTACGACCCGGACGGGGGTGCGTCATGACGCAGCGCTTTGAGGCGTGGATGGCGGTGGGCCTGCACGGCTGGGCCGTGTCCGTCATCATGCGTGGCCGTCTGGAGGGGGTCGGCCCGAGCCACCCCGTCACCCCGCCCGACCCCTGGGGCGTCCCGACCGAGACCGTGCGGGCCGAGGCGCTGACCGTCCTCGGCTACGCGGCCGAGGACGACGCGCAGTGGTCGACGCGGATGCTCGGCCCGCACAAGGTCTGGTCGATCCCGATCCGGCCGCTCGGGAGCTCCCGCACCGAGGTTCCCGCCGGGCAGCTTGTTTTCGGGGAGGCGGAGCGATGAGCGTGCTCACCACCCTGACGCCCCGCCAGATCGCCTCGGCCGAGCGGACGCTGTCCGTCGGCACGTGGGGCATCACCGCCGGGGCCGTCGCCTACTCGGTCCTCACCGTCACCCCGCTCGTGCAGCGGGTCACGACAGACCACTGGGACTGGACGGCGCCCCTGCTGCCCCTCGTCGTGGACGCGGCGGTCATCACGTCCGTGAAACTCGACGCGACTGTGGCCCGGCTCGGCGAGCGGGCCGGCGGGTGGGCGACGTTGCTCCGGTGGATGTCCGGGGCGATGACGCTCGGCCTGAACGTCGGCGACAGCGCGCTGAAGGGGGACCCGACCGGGGTCGCTGTTCACGCGGTGATCCCGCTCATCCTGATCGTCATCGCGGATGCCGGACTGGCCTGGCGACGGGCGATCGGGCGGGCCGTCGAGCGCATCGAGCGTTCACGGGTCGCCGAGCAGGCCGCCCGTGAACAGAAGGCCGAGACCCGTGAACAGCGGGCCGAAGCCCGTGAACAAGCTGCTCGGCAGGAGCGTGAACAAGCGGCCGAGCGTGAACGCGCGGAGCGTCGGGACCGAGAGGAGCGGACCGAACGCCTGGAGCGCGAGCGGCTCGACCACGAAGCCCGCCAGGCCCGGGAGGCCCGCGAGCACACGGCCGCCATGGCCCGTGAGCAGGCCGAACGGGAGGCCGCCGACCGGCGGGCTGAGCGGGAGGCGCGGGAAGCCCGGGAGCGGCGCGAGGACGAGCGGCGTGAACAGGAAGCCCGCCAGACCCGGGAAGCCGAGCAGCGTCGCCGCGCCGAGCAGGCGGAGCGCGACCGGATCGCGGGCCTGGCGGCAGCGGCCCGTGAACAGCAGGCGCGGCCCGTGAACACCACACGCCCCGTCGTGAACACTCGTTCGAATGCCGTGAACACGGGCGAGACCGCCGTGAACAACGACCGCCCGGCTGTGAACACGGAGGAGCCTCCGGCCCCCTCGGCGCCCCACGGCCGACTGTCCGAGGAGGCCGCTCGTGAACACATCGCGGCGGCTGTGAACACCGACCCGGGCATCACCGTGCGGACGCTCGCGACTCAGACCGGCTGGTCCGTCGGGTGGGTCTCCGCCCGACGGCAGGAACTCCAGACCGCCGGCGGTGAGCGGTGACCACGCCGTTTCCGTCGTACTGGTGGCGCCTCGCCCCCGAAGGCCTGGCCACCCGCCGTCAGCTCCGCGCCCTCGGCCTCCGCCCCGGCGGTCAGGACCCGGTCGCCGAGCTCCAGCGTCCGCGCCGACGGCGGGGGCCGCTGATCGCCTACCTCTACCGCATCGACCTCGCCCGCCCCGTCCGGCCGATGACCCCCGGGCGGCGGGCCGCACTCGCCAAGGCCATGGCCGCCCGCCGCACCTGCCCCTCCTGCCGGACCGACCGGGGCTACTGCATCCCCCGCTCGCTCGGCATGTGCGTGCCCTGCGCCGACACCCCGACCGGAGGTTCCTTATGAACCGCCTGCCCCGCCCCCTCGCCGTCCTGATCTGCCTCGGCCGCGACCTGGTCGTCCACCCCCGTGAACTGCTGCTGAACCGCTACCACCACCAGTGGCTGGCCGCCGGGTTCATCGCCACCATCGCCGCGCTGGTCGCCACCAGCTTCCCCGGCTTCCCGCCGGTGGCCCTGGTCCCCGCACTGCTGCTTGCCGGTCCGAGCTGGGCCCTCGACCTCGCCGGGACCGTCGCCCACGGCCTGTGGGTGTCCGGGCGGATCTGGCAGGACATCGAGTGCCAGTGCTGCGGCGACGACCCCGACGACGGCCACGACGACGACCCCGAGCCTGACGTGCCGGTCGACGGCCCCAGCTTCGCCCGCGAGGTCGAAGCCTGGCTCAGGACTCAGACCCCGACCCGCCGCTGACCACCGCCACCAGCCCCGGCAGCCACGCCGTGAGGGCGCCCGATCGACTCGGGCCCGGGGCACGCCCCTGCACCACCCCGCCCATGGAAGGACCCGCATGGAACCGCAGCTCCCCGCCCCGCACGCGGTGACCGTCGTCCAGCTCGCGGACGGCACCTACACCTACGCCAACACCGCCCACCTGCCCGCCCCGCAGGTGGCGCCGCAGCAGATCGTGCAGCACATCCACCAGGCCGCCCCGGACCGCACCGTGCAGCGCATGGCGCTCGGGACCGGGGTCGGCGCCGGCGCCGTCAGCGCAAGCGTCTACTTCGGCCCGATGCTCATCGCCGCGATCACCTCGATGGCCATCTCCCTCGCCGTGGTCGCCCTGGTCGTCGTCGTCATCGGCTGGACCGCCGTCACCGTGGTCCGGTCGGTCGGCGGGACGGACGGCAAGGCCGCCGCCAAGACCCTCCGCCGCCGCTGACCTCGAAGGAGACCGGATGTTCCAGGCAGGTCAGAAAGTACTCATCGTCGCGTGCGAGGACGACAAGCGCGCGATCGGCCGGACCGGACGGATCGTGGACGAGGTGCCGCCCGGTCCGCTGACCGGCGGCCGGTGGACTGTCACCGGCATCGGGGTCTTCATCGGCCCGGTCCTCGCTCACCCCCACGAGCTGCGGCCCGTCTGACGGCTGCCTGTCCGCCCGGTCACGTACCGGGCGGGCGGGGAGCCGGACAGACCGGCCCCAGGAGGGGACCACCGTGGACCGCAACACCACCCCCGTCTACAGCTACACCGCCGCCGAGAAGCGCGCCCGCCGAACCCTTTTCATCAAGGGACTCCGGCAGGCCACCGCCGACAACGTCGACCCCCGCGTCGTGGCCCGCATGGAGGAGATCGACCGGTCCGCCGCCGAACGCGGCGCCCGCGAACTCCGTGCCTTGCACGACCTGTTGGCGACCGCCCGGCAGGACGCGGCCACCGCCAAGGCCAAGGAGAAGGCAGCGCCCCGCGCGGAGCGGGACGCCGCCCGGCAGGCCCGCAAGGACGCCGAACAGCGCGTCCGCCTCGCCGAACGCGCCATCGCCCACGCCTGAAGGACACGCCAATGATCTTCCGTTTCCTCAACGACGGCGGCTCCGAACTGGCCGCCGAGCCCGTCATCCTGCGGGCCACCTCCGACCATCCGGAGCCCGCCGTGGCCGTGCGGATCACCTCCGGCGGGAAGAGCCGGATGCTCTACGTCTCCCTCGACCGTGTCGAAGAGCTGCTGACCAGCATCAGGGACGCCGCACGACAGGCCGCAGCCGACTTCGACCGGGACAGCTGAACACCCCGCACGACCAGCCCCGGCATTCACGCCGCGAGGGCGCCCGATCAACTCCGGCCCGGGGCACGCCCCCGCACCACCCCGCCCATCTGCGAGCAGGAGAGACATCACCATGACGACCCCGACCACCCCGCTGGCCGGTCCCGAACCCATGGGGACCGTGCACCACCTGGACGATCACCGGACCGCCCCGGTCACCCTGACCAAGGAAGACACCACCCCGCCCGCCGTGGTGGTGGAGGCGGTCGACCGGACCGACAACCCCCTCGCGGACTGGCTGTGCGTCCCGCCCGCCCCGGTTCTGCCGGCGTGGGCCCGCTCCACCGCGTCCATCAGGGCCAACGCCGCAGCCCTGGCCCGGGTGACCTGGTGGCACGCCCGCTTCCACGCGGTCCGCGTCCCCAAGTACCTGGTCAAGACCGTGTGGTTGGCGGCCCGTGGCTTCTTCCGCGCTGCGGCCGGTCTGTGGCCGACCCTGTCGGCGCAGGACCACAGCGCCGCCGTGAAGGCCCTGCGCGCGCAGGTCAGGGCCCGTCCCGAGGACATCGACCTGGCCGCGCGTCTCCAGGCCGCCCACTACGCCCGTACCCAGACCCGCCGGTGGCGGTTCGGGGCCGCCGCCGTCGGTGTTGCCGCCGCCGCGATCGGCGTCATGCTCGCCGACCCGATGCTTCAGACCGGTATCGCCGGGGCGGTCGTGACCCCGCTCGCCTACCTCGGGCGGGGCAAGGAAACTCACCTGCTGGACCAGGGGGCCCCGCCGCTGCGGGTCGACATGTCCGCCCAGCAGCTCAACGACGCGCTGCGTGCGGCCGGTCTCCTGAAAAGCGGCCGGTCCGGGGACGACGAGAAGGACGCTCCTCGGGTGTCTTGCTCGATGGGCCCGGTCCGTGACGGCCGTGGCTGGGCGGTGATCTTCGACCTCCCCCGGGGCGGCGGGAAGACCGCCTCCGACGTCCTCGCGAAGCGGGAGGTCATCGCGCAGGAACTCGGCGTGGACGAGATCCAGGTCATCATGTCCCGCGTTCGCGCGGCGAAGGGCGGCAACGCAGGGCGCGTCAGCATGTGGGTCGCGGACGACGACCCCTACCTCGGCACCCCGAACCCGTCCCCGCTGGAGAAGGCCGAGCGGTTCAGCATCTGGGAGCCGGTCCCGTTCGGGCAGGACGCGCGCGGCGTGCGGGTCGAGATCCCCGTCATGTGGCAGTCGATGTTCTTCGGCGGCCTGCCCCGCCGGGGCAAGACGTTCTCCCAGCGGCTGCTGACCGCCGCCGGCCTGCTGGACGCCTACGTGCGGCACTACGTCGCGGACGGTAAGGGCGGCGCGGACTGGATGCCCATGAAGGCGGTCGCGCACCGCCTGGTCATGGGCGCCGAGGACGACGCGATCGAAGCCCTCAAGGCCATGCTCGCCGAACTCCTCGCCGAGATGGAACGCCGGTTCGCCCTGCTGCGGGACCTGCCGACCTCGGTGTGCCCGGAGGGCAAGCTGACGCCGGACATCGTCGCGAAGTACAACCTGCCGGTCATCTTCGTGACGATCGACGAACTCCAGGAGTACTTCACCGCGATGGAGCGCGAGGACCGCGAGCAGGTCATCAACGACCTCTGCCGCATCGCCCGCCGGGGCCCGGCGGCCGGGTTCATCAGCAACTTCGCCTCCCAGCGTCCCGACGCGGAATCCGTCCCGGCGAAGCTGCGGGAGATCATCACCATCCGCTACAGCACGCAGGTCGTGGACCGCACGTCCTCCGACATGGTCCTCGGCAAGGGCAAGGCCGCCCAGGGTGCGGACGCGTCCGTGCTGTCCGAGGACCACAAGGGCGTCGGCGTCCTGGTGACCGGCCCCGCCTCCTACGTCACCGTGCGGGCCGACTACCTCGACGGGCCCAGCTTCGCGACGCTCTGCCGCAAGGGCCGGGTCCTGCGCGAGGCCGCCGGACAGCTCACCGGTGAAGCCGCGGGCGATGTCACGGCGGCGGCCGACGCGGCCGGGATCACCGTGCCCGCGATCGTGTCCGACACCCTCGAAGTGATGCGCCACAGCCCGCGCATGTTCACCACCGACCTGCTCGCCGGACTCGTGAACCTGGACGAGGACGAGTACGGCGACTTCAACGCCGAGAACCTGGCCGCCGCCCTCGAAGCGGCCGGCGTCAAGCGCACCAGCAAGCAGGTCAAGATCAGCGGCTCCAACGGCGCCGGCTACCAGCGCCGCGACATCGAGTCCGCCGTCCCCGCCGAGATCCTCCTCAGCACCGGCAGGTAGAGGGGTCCCCCACTACCCGGCCCCGCCCGGCACCCCCGAAAACCACCGCCCGACACCCCGCCAGCAGGGCCCCGAAGTAGAGGGGCCCCTTTACCCCGGTAGAGGGGCAGGTAAGGGCCCCTGACCTGCGAGGTAAGGGCGGTAAAGGGGGGCCGTGCGCGCCCGTCCGCACCCCTCCACAGCACCGAATCACCACCCCACCGAAGGACACCCCTGTGCTCCGTCTCCGTATCCAGCTCGGCTGTGACCGCCGCGTCCTGGTCCTGACCGACACTCCCCGCCCGAACTGCCCGGACTGCCAGGGCGCGGGCGGCCACCACTACGACTACGGCGATGACTCCGGCGAGTACGCCGGCACCGAGTGGGACCCCTGCCCCTGCTGGGACCAGTCCCGCTGCTGGACCGTGCTCCGCCTGCCCCGCGTCCCCCGCCGCCGGGCCGCCGACCGCGACCCGTGGTCCACCGAACCGCCGTTCTGAGGAGAACCCGTGACTCGCATCGACCCCGACCGGTACGCGGCCAAGGCCGCCGACGTGCTCCACGCCTTCACCCGGCGCACGATGCCGAAGCAGGACGGCCCCGGCATCGCCTACCCCGGCCCCATCCGCCGCTCCATCGGCAGCCTGACGGCGCTCACCCACTCGCTCCAGCAGGCCATCGACCACCTCGGCATCGCCCTCGGCGACCTCAACGACGCCGGCCTGCTGACCGCCGACCACGGCACCCCCGCCGAGCACACCGCCGCCGCCATCGCCGCGCTGGAAGCCGCCGAGCGGGCCGCCCACCTGATGGCCGAGGCGCTGGGCCGCGCCCATGTCGCCACCGAGCCGCTCGGGTACGACGGCCCCGCCACGAAGACCGACGACGACCTGTAGCTACGCCGAGGGCGGCCCCCACTCCGCCAAGAACCGGGGCCGCCCTCGTCCAGCCGTCCTCATCAGAGAACTGGAGACACCCAGCATGACTCAACCTGTCCTCATCCGGCGAGTACCCGGCCACCGGCCGCGCCTCCTGGACCTCTTCTGCTGCGCCGGCGGCGCGGCCACCGGTTACCAGCGGGCCGGGTTCGAAGTGACCGGCGTCGACATCGCCGACCGCCCGAACTACCCGTTCGGCTTCACCCAGGCCGACGCGCTCGAACACCTCGCCCACCTGATCGCGTCCGGCGACATCGAGCAGTACGCGGCCGTGCACGCGTCCCCGCCCTGCCAGGCCGGGTGCGCCCTCACCGTGGGCACCAACCGGGCGCGCGGGTGGGGCCGTGAGCACGTCCAGCTCATCCCCGAACTCCGGACCCTGCTCGACGCGACGGGCCTGCCGTACGTCATCGAGCAGCCGAACGGGAAGGCGCCCGTCCGGGCCGATCTCCGCTTGTGCGGGGAGATGTTCGGGCTCGGCGTGCTTCGTCACCGGGTGTTCGAGTTGGGCGGCGGCTGGACCGTCCCGCAGCCCAAGCACCGGCCGCACCGGGGCTACGTGCGCGGCTACCGCCACGGCGTCTACCGCGACGGCCCGTACGTCGCCGCCTACGGCGCCGGCGGTGGCAAGGCCACCATCCCCGAGATGCAGACTGCCATGGGCATCACCTGGACCGATGTCCGCGAAGAGCTGACCGAGGCAATCCCGCCCGCGTACACCGAGTTGATCGGTCGGGCCCGCCTCGCCGCCGAACGGGCGGTGGCGGCATGAGAGACCTCTTGAGCACCGCGCTGGACCTCGCCGCCCGTGGGGTGCCGGTCCTGCCTCTGCGGGCCGGGAAGCTCCCGTTCGGCAACTGCCAGGCGTGCAAGGGCAGCGCGTGCGGCGACCGGCCGAACATGCTGGCCGCCGGGCCGTGCGTCTGCCCCCGCCCCTGCCACGGGTGGGCCGCCGCCACCGTCAACGAGGCCGTGATCAAATCACCCTCGTGGGCGACTGCGTGGCGGCAGGCGGCGGCGGTAGCGTACTGCCCCGGCGGAGCCGGGGTGACCGTCGTGGACCTCGACAACGCCGAGGCTGTCGACTGGGCCCGCGAGCACTTGCCCGCGACCAGGACCGTGGACTCCACCCGGGGGCAGCACTGGATCTACCAGGGCACCATGCAGTCCTCGAACGGTGTCCGGGACGGGATCGACATCAAGTCCGCGATGTCGTACGCCCGGTGGCTCGGCCCCGGGACCGGCACCATGACCGCCCTCCCTGACGTGGTGCGCGCGCTGATCACGGACAAGCCCCGTCCCATGTCGGCCGTCCGCACCGCCGCAGTGCCCGCGCCGGCCGGTGGCGGGCAGTGCCCCCACCGGACGCCGGTCTACCTGGCCCGGGGCATCGCCATGGCCGAACAGCGGATCACCGGGGCCACCAGCGCCATCCACGCGACCGTGTACCGCACGTTCCTCGCTGTGCTGTCCGCCCACGGCCGGTGCGGCTGCCTCACCGATTCCCACATCGGGCAGTTGTTCGCCGCTGCCCAGACCAAGGGCGAGTCCGTCCGGCACTGCACCGACGCATGGGCCAACGCCCTCACACGGTTGGGACTCTGACCATGTCCGACGACGAGAAGAACTCCGGCCGCGAGGTCATCACCGAGTACGCGCAGTCGCATTTCCGGTACTTCCGCACCGCCGACGGCACCGTCTACGCCCAGAAGAACGGGCACCCCGTCGCCCGCCCGATCCGCTCCCAGGGCACCACTGGCAGCCACCGGCAGGAACTCATGGTCGGACTGTTCCGCGACGGCAAGGGCGTGTTCAACGGCTCCGCGCTCAAGGAAGCCCTCGACCTGATCGAGGCGCTGGCGCTGACCGAGAACGTCCAGCCGGTGCACATCCGCGTCGCTCCCGGGTTCGACGGGGCGACGTGGCTGGACCTCGGCCGCGACGACGGCCAGTCCGTCCGCATCCACCCCACCGGCTGGGACATCCTCGTGCCCGACCCGCGTGAGGTGTGCTGGCGCCGTACCCAGCTCACCGGTGAACTCCCGCTGCCGGCCAAGGACACGGCCGAGAAAGGCATCGATCTGCTGCTGCGCCTGACGAACTTCGCCGGCGCGGACACCGAGTGCCTGGCCCTCGCCTGGCTGGTCGGCTGCCTCGGCCCCAACGTTCCCGTCCCCGCACCGTTCCTCACCGGGCCGCAGGGCGCGGGGAAGTCCACCGGGGGCCGGATGCTCGTGCGCATCGTGGAGGGCATGAGCGGCGACCTGCGCAG
Organism: Streptomyces sp. NPDC001493; assembly: GCF_053597235.1. Classification (NCBI taxonomy): domain Bacteria; kingdom Bacillati; phylum Actinomycetota; class Actinomycetes; order Kitasatosporales; family Streptomycetaceae; genus Streptomyces; species Streptomyces sp. NPDC001493. The sequence continues at coordinate 534,697 of NZ_JBSFHV010000002.1, read as the reverse complement.
GGCCCCGAAGGACGAGGAGAACCTGATCGCGGCCGTGGCCGCAGGGTGGGTCACCGCGCTGGACAACCTGTCCCACATGACGCCGGACCTGTCCGATGCCATGTGCTGCATCGTCACCGGAGCCGAGTCCGTCAAGCGCGCCCTGTTCACGGACGGGGACGTGCACCGGGCCCGCTACCGCCGCCCGCTCCTGCTGACCGGCATCGACGTGGGCGTCATCCGCCCCGACCTCGCCGAACGCCTCCTGCCCCTGCGCCTGGAGCGGCCGACCGTCCGGCGGACCGAGGCCGAGCTGTGGACCGAGTTCGAAGAGGCGCTCCCGGTGATCCTCGGCTCCCTCCTCGACCTCACCGTCAAAGTCCGCTCGGCCGAGGCGGAAACCCCGACTGATCTGCGCATGGCGGATTTTGCGCACCTGTGCGCCCAGCTCGACGTGGCCACCAGCCTCGGCGCGCTCGCCGCGTACCGGGCCAGCCTGGACGACCTGAACGACGACGTGATCGAAGGCGACTTGCTCGCGCAGACCGTCCTCCAGCACGCCGCGACCCTCGAACCGGGCGCCGGGAAGCAGATGACGTCCACCGAGTGGCTGCACGCCCTGGGTCGCCTCTACAGCGGTGACGAGCTGCGGCCCCTTCCTAAAGGATGGCCGACCACCGGAAAAGTCCTCAGCGACCGCCTCAAGCGCCTCCAGCCCGTACTGGCCGCTCGCGGTGTCCTCGTCGACAGCGGACGCACCAAGGCGGGCCGGTACCTCGAAATGACCCGCCAGGCCGCCTTGCCCACTCATGAGCAAGCGGCGGCGTTCTGACCTCTGGTCGGGAGACAAGCAAGAAGAGCACCCCGCGCGCGCCGGCGGGTGCTCTTCTTGCTGTTCTGCGGCGAAGCCGCCTTAATGGTCGCGCCGCAGGCTCCTTCTTCGCTCCCTGAGTCGCACTGAACTACCTACAGACGCTCCTTCATTTTCCTAAGTAGGGAAGCTCTGCGTCACCTGCGTCACCAGACGGCAGAAAACGGCACCTGACCTGCCACGACGAGGGTGACGCAGACGGCATTTCCTGCGTCACCCCTGCGTCACCTGCGTCACCCGATGACGAAGCCTGCGTCACCCGGTGACGCACACCAGACGTCTGCGTCACCCCAAAGCCGCAGGTCAGACGCCTAGGTGACGCAGATGACGCGGGTGACGCAGAAATCCCCACCTCGGACAGACACGGCCCGAAGTTCTTCACCCATCCCAAGGAGTTGCACCGTGGCGCGCCCTCAGATGCTCAAGCTCCCCGAAGTCCTCGCCGAACTGAACATGTCCCGCGCTGCCTTCTACCGCATGCGCGCCCGGGGCCTCGCTCCCAGGCTCATCAAGCTCCCCAACCATCAGGTCCGCGTGCGCCGCGCCGACCTTGACGCCTGGCTCAGCAAGTGCGAGGAAGCCGCCTGACTCCGCCGCACCAACTAGTTCCGAGAGGGCCCGCCATGGCGGGCCCTCTCTTTTTGGAGAGACATGCTCACCTTCGAAGTTGTCATCTGGTCCATCCGGCAACGCAAGGGCCGGCCAAAGCCCTGGGAACTGCGCTGGCGGGTCGGCAGCGAGGGGCATTCCAAGAGCTACATGCTGAAGCCGCAGGCCGACGGACGACGTACTCAGCTCATGGCCGCCCTACAAGACGGACAGCGGTTTGACGAGGAGACCGGTCTCCCCGAGAAGGAGCTTGCCGCGCTCTCCATGCCGACGTGGTACGAGCACGCCAAGGCATATGCGCTGATGAAGTGGCCCGGAGCGGCGGCTAAGCATCGAGCGAGCATCGCTGAATCCCTTGCTGTCGTGACGCCCGTTTTCACGACCTGCCGGGGCGCGCGCCCTGATGCCCGCGTGCTCCGAAACGCCCTCTATCAGTGGGCGTTCCGGGCCGTAGACGGTCCGGGAGACCAGTTGGTCTCGCGCGCTGACGGCCGAGACCTCCCGAACAACATCCGCGAATCCCTGGAGTGGGTTGCCGAGCACTCCATGCGGGTGGAGGAAGCTGCGAAGCCGGAGCACGTACGAGCGGCACTGTCGGCCCTCTCCAAGCTCTTGAACGGAAAGGCGGCGGCGGAGAACACGGCGAACCGGAAGCGCATGGTGCTGAGCAATGCCTTCCGGTACGCCGTTGAGGAGCGGGGTCTTCTCACCCGCCATCCGTTCCTGTCCGTCGACTGGACCGCGCCCCAGACTTCGGATGAGGTCGACTTCCGCTGGGTGCCCGGCCCACGGCTCGCTCGCGCTCTGCTCGCCGCCGTGGCCGCACAGGGGGCACGGGGCGAGCAACTGGAGGCGTTCTACGGGGCTGTGTACTACGTAGCGACGCGCCCCGGCGAGGCCGTGGCCCTGCGGGAGTCGGATTTCCAACTGCCGCCGGAGAGCGAGCCGGACGCGTGGGGCGAAGTCCTGCTCTCGGAGAGCCACCCCGAGGTGGGAAGCGGCTGGACCGACAGCGGGAAGTCCCATGACGAACGGGGGCTCAAGCACCGCGCCCGGAACTCCGTACGCGCTGTGCCCGTCCCGCCGGTGTACGTCCGCATGGTCCGCGCACACATCGCCCGGTTCGGCGTAGCACCGGACGGCCGACTGTTCCGGGCGGTGCGCGGGGGCCGCCTCACGTCGAACGAGTACTCCGAGGTCTGGAGCGAGGCACGGACGGCAGTACTCAGTGAGCGGGAGCAGGGCACCCCATTGGCAGACGTTCCGTACGCGCTGCGGCACGCTGCGATCTCGCTGTGGATCAAGTCCGGCATGGACCCGGTGGAGGCCGCATACCGCGCCGGCCACAGCCTCGCGGTCCTGTACCGCTTCTACGCCAAGCTCCTCAAGGGAGGTTCGGCGGCGGCCAATCTCCTCGTTGACCAGGGACTTCTGGCCGAGGAGTAGGGCCGATCCTGGCCCGCACATGGCCCACATGCGCTGATCTGCGGTGGGAAATGGGGGCATGAGGTGAGACAAGGTGAGCGCAAAGGACGGGCCCCCGAACCGGGGACCCGCCCTCTGACCTGCTAACTCTCTGAGCTGGCGGTGGGTGTGGGATTTGAACCCACGGTGACATCGCTGCCACGACGGTTTTCAAGACCGTTCCCTTAGGCCGCTCGGGCAACCCACCCCGGTCCCCGGAGCGACGGGATCGCCGCCGGGGAACGGCCTACAGCCTAGCCGGTCAGCTGTCGCCCTTGCGCTCGCCCAGGGTGAGTTCGACGGTGGACTCCTTGCCGTCGCGCTCGTACGTCAGCGTGACCCGGTCGCCCGGCTTGTGGGTCCAGATCTCGCCGATAAGGGTCGGGCCGCTGTCGACGGGGGTGTCGTTGAACTTGGTGATGACGTCGCCGGCCTTCAGGCCCGCCTTGGCGGCGGGGCCGCCCTCGGCGACGGCGGAGGTGCTGCCGGAGCCCTGGTCGGAGATGACCGCGCCCTCACCGTTCTCCGACATGGTGACCGTCGCGCCGATGACCGGGTAGACGGGCTGGCCGGTCTTGATGAGCTGCTCGGCGACGTTCTTCGCCTGGTTGATCGGGATGGCGAAGCCGAGGCCGATGGAGCCGGCCTGGGTCTGGCCCGAGGAGCTGCCGGTCGACTGGATGGCGGAGTTGATGCCGATGACCGCGCCGGTGGCGTCGAGGAGCGGGCCGCCGGAGTTGCCCGGGTTGATCGAGGCGTCGGTCTGCAGGGCGCTCATGTAGGAGCTGCTGCTGGAGGCGGAACCGTCGCTGGAGGCGACCGGGCGGTTCTTCGCGCTGATGATGCCCGTGGTGACCGTGTTGGACAGGCCGAAGGGGGCACCGATCGCGATGGTCGAGTCGCCGACCGCCACGTTGTCGGAGTTGCCGAGGGCCAGCGGGTTCAGGCCGGACGGGGCGTTCTTCAGCTTGATGACGGCGACGTCGTAGCCCTCGGCGCGGCCGACCACCTCGGCTTCGTACTTCTTGCCGTTGGAGAAGGTCGCGGTGAGCTTGCCGCTCTCCGCCGCGGAGGCCACCACGTGGTTGTTGGTGAGGATGTGGCCTTCCTTGTCGTAGACGAAGCCGGTGCCCGTGCCGCCCTCGCCGTCGCCGTTCTGGGCGTCGATCGTGACCACGCTGGGGAGGGACTTGGCGGCCACGCCCGCCACCGTGCCGTCGGCGCGCTTGAGTGCCTTGGGGGTGTCGGCGGCGCTGATCGTCGTCGAACCGGAGGAGCCGCCGTCGTTGTTGTCGGCGGCCCAGAAGCCGAGCGCGCCGCCGATGCCGCCGGCGACGAGCGCCGTCGCGGCGACCAGGGCGACGAGCCCGCCCGCCCGGCGCTTGCCGGGGCCCTTGGGAGCCTGCTCGGCGGAGGCACCCCAGACCTCGCCGCCATGACCACCGTCGCCGCCGCCGGCGTACGCCGGGACGGCCGGTGGGGCCGGGGGCGGCCACGAACCGGCGGGCGCGGCGGTGTGCGGCGCGGGGTACGCCGGGGCGGCCTGCGGCGCCGGGTAGGCGGGCGGAGGCGTGTGCGGCGCCGGGGCGTGCGGCGGGAGGGGCTGCGTCGCGTCGGCCGCCGGGGCGTGCGCGGGCGCCTGCGGCTGCTCCGGCGCCGGGGTGTGCGCTGGCTCGACGACCGGCTGTACCGCGGTCGGCTGCTCCGGAGCCTCGGCGGGCTCGGCCGGGGCGGCCGGTGCGGGAGTGGTGCCGTACGGTCCGGCGGGCTCGGCCGACGGGGAGGTGTCGTCGGCCCGGCCGTCCGCGTACGGCGGTTCCTGGGGCTGCGCGGCGGGCTCGGACGGGCCCTGCGGCGCCGGGGCCGCGTCGTCCTGATGCGCCGTCGCCGGTGCCTCGGGCGCCGGAGGTGCCTCCCGGCGGGGGTCCTCAGGAGCGGCGGCCGGCACGGGAGGTACTGACGGAGCGGGCGGTACGGCGGGGACCGCGGCGCCCTCGTGGCCCTCGTTCTCGGTGCTCACAGCTCTTTACTCCTCGGTTCCACTCGGCGTTCGGCAAGAGATCCGCTCTGCAGTGTCTGGGCCCAAGCTTTGCCCAGAACACGTCAGGCCACTGTAAACAGGACCTGTGCATCCGCACGCCAATCTTTACATCAGACAAAACGGCACTCCTGGTACAAGGAACGCACAGCCGTCGCGTCGCGGTGGCACCATGACGCGGTGACCGAAGCGCACCAGCCCTCCAGCCCGTCTCCCATCCAGGTCGTGGCCCATCGAGGGGCCTCCGACGACGCCCCCGAACACACCCTGGCCGCGTACCGGAAAGCCATCGAGGACGGCGCGGACGCGCTGGAGTGCGATGTCCGGCTCACCGCCGACGGACAGCTCGTCTGCGTGCACGACCGGCGGGTCAACCGCACCTCCAACGGGCGGGGCGCGGTCTCCGCCCTCGAACTCTCGGAGCTCGCCGCGCTCGACTTCGGCTCCTGGAAGGACCGCGAGGAGTCCCCCGACTGGGACCCGGTGCCCGGCGAGCTCACCTCCGTACTCACCCTGGAACGCCTGCTGGAACTGGTCACCGAGGTACGGGCGGCGGGCCGGCCGCTCCAGCTCGCCATCGAGACCAAGCACCCGACCCGGTGGGCCGGGCAGGTCGAGGAGCGGCTGCTGCGCCTGCTCAAGGAGTTCGGCTTCGACGCCCCGCCGGCCGAAGGCCCCTCGCCGGTCCGCGTCATGAGTTTCTCCGCCCGGTCCCTGCACCGGGTCCGCACCGCGGCCCCCACCCTGCCCACCGTCTATCTGATGCAGTTCCTCACCCCCCGCCTGCGGGACGGGCGGCTGCCCGTCGGCACGCGGATCGCCGGGCCGGGGATGCGGATCGTACGCAACCACCCCGACTACGTCCGCCGGTTGCACCGCGCCGGGCACCAGGTGCACGTCTGGACCGTGAACGAGCCGGAGGACGTGGCCCTCTGCGCCGAACTGGGGGTCGAGGCAATCATCACCAACCGGCCGAAACAGGTGATTTCGCAGCTCGGACGCCCGTAGGACGCGTCGCCGGAGTGCCGTCACCCCCGCTCCCCGAACCCGTCACAGGGAGTGCACCGGCGCATTCGATGCGTGCAGTCCCGTTACGAGTGCGTCACCAGAGATGCTTTGACCGGTTTCCGGCGCAGCTCAGAGGGGCATCCCATTCGTGGCGTGGGGCAAAGGAGGTCTCGGGGGTGACGTTGGTGGTGGCACAAGAAGTGCCCACGTCGTCGAGCATGGCCGTTCCTCACGGCCCTGCGGGCGTGAGGCAGGCGCGGCACCGGATGCGCGCGCAACTGCGGGACAACGGGGTCTCGGACACGGTCGTCGACGACGCGGTCCTGATCCTTTCCGAACTCCTCAGCAACGCCTGCCGGCACGGCAGGCCGCTGGGGCAGCACGTGGACGTCGGTGACGGCGACGTCCGCGCCGCGTGGCACGTGGACCGCCGGGGCGGCCTGACCGTGGAGGTCACGGACGGAGGCGGGCCGACGCGGCCCATCCCCTCCACCCCCTCGGTGACGGCCCGGGGCGGACGCGGGCTGAACATCATCAGTGCCCTCTCCGAGAAGTGGGGCGTCAGGGACGACGCCCCGGGCGAGGTCACGGTCTGGGCGCTGGTGGCGGCGGAGGAACGGTTCGACGGGCTGGAAGGCCTGGACGGTCTCACCGGCTTCCAGGCACTGCCCGGATTCGAAGGGTTCGACGGCCTGGACCTCGACGGGCTGACGGCCTAGGAGCCGTACGAGACGGGCTGACGCCCAGGAGCCGCAGACAGGGTCCGGACGGCAGTCCCGGTACAGCAAATCCCTGTACGGCAGTTCCCGTACAGCAGTTCCTGTACAGCAGCTCCTGTACGAGGTTCCGTACGGAACAGCCGGGCGCAGCCCCGGCGGCAGAGCCGGACGACGGAGTCCGGCACCGGAACGACGAGCCGCGGTCGGCACCGCGGCGGGCGGGCGGCGCGAGGCGGCGCCCGGGACGCGGCCGGCGGTCGGGCCGGAAGCGGACGAGGCACTAGGCTCGCGCCTCAGACAGCACCGTCGCAACCGGGAGAATGCCGACCATGGCCAAGAAGCGCCCTCAGACGACCAAGGCCGCGAAGCCGCAGGTGAAGGACGGGGAGATCCCCGTCGTCGGGGCCCGCGAGCCCTGCCCCTGCGGTTCGGGACGCCGGTACAAGGCGTGTCACGGACGCACCGCCGCGCACGCGGTGACCGAGCTGGTCCAGCGCCCGTTCGAGGGGCTGCCCGGGGAGTGCGACTGGGTCGCGCTGCGCGAGCTGGTGCCCGCCGCGACGGTCCCGCTGACGCTGAAGGACGGGCTGCCCGAGGGCGTCCCGTCCGTCACGCTGGCGACCGTGCTGCCGATGGCCTGGCCGGCACTCCGCCGCGACGACGGCTCCATCCTGCTCGCCCTGCAGAACGACACCTCCTCCGGTGACCTGAGCCGCGGTCTGGCCGACGCCCTGCAGCAGGCGCTGGAGGCCGCGCCCGGCACGCCGATCGCCGCCCGCCGGGTCGCCGCGGACGGTCCGCGCCTGCAGGACCTGCTCGCCGCCGACGCTCCGTTCGAGCCCGTCGTCCACTCGGGCTTCGAGTTCTGGGTGCCGGACGCGGAGAACGCCACGGCCGAGGTGACCGCTTCCCTGGAGCGCGCCAACGACGCCGCGATCCCGACCTCGCTGCTCTCCTCCGTCGACGCCGCGTACTGGTGCGAGACGCCGGAGAAGAACCACCTGCGCTGGGTCATGCCGCACCCCGAGGAGAAGCTCCTCGACGCGCTCGCCCGGCTGCACGCCGCCGGCACCTCCTCGCTGGGCGAGGGGACGCGGCTGGTCGGTTCGTTCCGTGCGCACGGTCTCGTCGTCCCGGTGTGGGACCTGCCGAGCGCCATGACCGCCGAGGAGTGCGAGAAGCCGGCGGCCGAGTTCGCCGGGCGGCTCTCCGAGGCGCTGGCTTCCGACGCCCCGCTGACCGCCGAGGAGCGCCGTGCGCGCGGCGGGCTCACCAACCGCCAAGTGACGCTCAGCTGACAGTGACGGAGAGCGGGTCCGGCCGGTGACTCGCGTCACAACAGGACGTGCCGACGAGTAAATCCCCGCCCTCATAGGCGAGATCGAATTTGCGAACGGCAGATCTCTTGTTACGGTTCTGAAAGCCCGGTCGCTGGTGCATCCCCCGTCGCCAGCGATCGGGCGTCTCAATTCCGGGTACGGCCCGGCCCGCGGCGAAGCCGTGAGCGGCCCGCCGCCCCGCGCCCGACGGGCCCCGAGCCCCTCGCACCCGCCGTCCGGCCTTCCCGTACGACGCCCGCCCGGTACCGCGCGACACCGCGTTCGTACGGTGACCACGCCTCAACCCGTGTCGCCCGCCGGGCGCTTGCCGCCCGTACCCGTGTCCACTACCCGTCGCACCCCGTCTTCCCGGGGCCGCGCGCGCCCCGCCCCCGCAGCGGACGGGGGCTCACCCCGGGTACCGCGCACGACAGTTGTGGTCCCGCTGTGCGCTCCCTGTGCCCCGGGCACCCGCCCTCCCCGGCCTCCCTGACGGCGCACAAAGGGCCGGATACGGACGGAAGTCCGACGCCGCATTCCTTATTCGACAGATATTCAGGAACGAGGGAGGAAGGCATTCCAGAAAGGCGGTCGGGTTCGAAATCCGGTCATTAATTCGCATGCGCCTCACCCCTCCCTTCCCGCACCTGAATCCCGCGTCCACGAAGGCCTGCGGGAATGCTCCCGAGCGATGCTCTGCGTGATGCTCTGCGCAGGGGGCGGCCAGAACTCTCCCACCGGGAAAGTCGCGAAATAGCCGGATCGCCCGGGATTCGTATCCCGTACGGGACGACGCAGGCCCACCCCCGGACGCCGGCCCTTCAGTAGGCGAGCCGGCTCCCGCCGCCCGGGGCACCCGTACTGGCCTCCACGAGCGCGTCCAGGACCGTCCCGACGTCCGGCAGCCAGGGCGCGGCGCGCTTGGTCAACGGGGCCCGCTCCCAGCGCACCGGGCCGTCGCCCTTCCCCGCGGGCGGCACCACCAGGTAGCCGCCCTCCCCGTGGAAGCGCAGCGAACTCGGCACCCACTCCTGGGCGTGCAGCAGCTCACCGAGGCGCTCCAGGGTGTACGGGCGGACCAGCAGCGCCCACCGGGTCGGCGTCGCGATCACCGGCCCGATCCGCAGCCCCCGCGCGTCCAGCACCGCGAGCGCCTGCGCGGCGCTCGCCGCCGGCAGACTCACCGCGCACGGCGCACGGCCGCCGGTGGCCAGCAGCACCGGCGCGGAGGGGCGCCCGGTCCACCACCAGCGCACCATCCGGGCGTCCGTGGTGGCCGCGAGCAGTCCGGGATCGAAGGGGTGTGCGCCGGGTACCACGCACTCGGGGTCGGGGCAGGCGCAGCCGCTCCGGGCCGCGGACAGCCCCACGCCGGGGAGGACCGGCCACTGCCAGCCGATGGCGCAGGTCAGCGCCGCGTCCAGCCGGGCGGTGCCGTCCCCGCGCCGGAACAGGTTCCCGCGTCGCCTTCCGGGGATCTCGCGCATGAGCGCTCGTTCCTTTCCGTTGAACGCCGAGGTCCACGTCACCGTCCGCGTATCGCACTGCTTCGCGTCGGTGACTCTGACTGTGCGTAAAACACTGCGTAAACCACTGCGCATGTCACTGCGCACGTATCAATGCGCACGGCGCCGCGTATGTCACCGCGCAGAACACTGCGCACATCACTGCTGCGTGCATCACTGCTGCGTGCATCACTGCCGCGTGCATCACTGAGCATGGACAACCGTGCGTGCGTGACTGCGCGTGCGTGCTCATCGGGCCGCTTCACGGACGCATGGGGCACCGGACGGAACCGGGCCGAGCGCGATGGAGCGAAGACGGGTCGAACCGGACCGTGCCTGAGTCGAACGGCCTTGCGGAGTCGAGCTGTCGGGAGCCGGGCCACGTCGTGCGGCGCCCCGGTCGCGGCGGTACGAGGAAGGCAACACCCCGCGCGTGCCGCCCGAGCGGGGTTCCGCTGCTCCTGGGCGGGGCGTCACGGACAAGGACGTCCGTTCCCGCCACCGGGTTCCGGGGCGGACCCAACTGCCCCGCGCTCCAAGGATTACGTACCCCGCACGACCGGATTGACGCTCCACCCCGCACAACACCCCGGGGGGCACTGCCCGTCGAACTCGTCCAGTCGACCGCAAATACCTGTCGCCTGCTCCACTTTTCGGCCAACTTAAGTATCGCGTGGACACCAGGAGTCTCGCAAGGACAATGCTGGACATCGCCTTACTTGTACGTGTACATGTGGATGCCTTGATAGTGGCGCAGAATGACAGGGGGGTTTGCGATGCTATTCGACGGAACTCGCCGGTCGGAAAGCCGGAGGCCATGAGCGCCCGACACCTGCCAAAAGTGGCTGGAATCAATCCAACAGTTCCGGTTTCAACGCACACTCCGGAGCCGCTGACCACCGTGCCACCCGCACCCGGCGCCTTCCTCCAGGACCGGCTGGCCGGATGGGTCTCCGATCTCACCACCCTCCACGAGCTCACCGAGCGCCTCGCCGCGACGCACACGCTCGACGACGCGCTCCCTGAGCTGCTGAGCGCCGGAGCCGCCCTCGTCGGGGCGCCCCGCGGCCTCCTGACTCTCGAACCGGCCGACGGCCGGGGCCCGCGCACCACCATCGGCCTGGGCCTCGGCCACGCCGACCTCGGCGCCCTCGAAACCGTCCCGCGCGGCGCCACCCCGCACGGCCGGATCCTCGACGGCCCGCCCGCCACCACGGCCCCGGTGAGCAGCCCGGACCTCTTCGCCGAAGCGGACCTCGACCCCCGGCACCGCGAGGTCGCCGTACGGCTCGGCTACGCCGCCAGCTACGCGCTCCCCCTCGCCGCCCGGTCCGGCACCCTGCTCGGCGCGGCCGTCTGGTTCTACGACGAGCCGGCCGAACCCCTGGAGCGGCAGCAGCACCTGGTCGGGCTGTACGGGCGGTACGCCGCCGAGCACCTGGCCCGCCTCCTCGAACTCGAACGCGCCCGGTCCGACCTGGCGGTCGTCGCCGAGGAGCTCCTGCCGAGCCGGCTCCCCCGCATCCCCGGCGTACGGCTGGCCGCCCGCCACCGCCCCGCACCGGACGGCGGCGGCGACTGGTACGACGCCCTGCCGCTCCCGGACGGCGCGCTCGGCCTCTCCGTGGGCTCCGCAGGCGGCTCCGGCCCGGGCGCGATGGCCACCATGGGACGGCTCCGCTCGGGGCTGCGCGCGTACGCCGTCATGGAGGGCGAGGACCCCGTCGCCGTCCTCTCCGACCTGGAACTGCTGCTCCGGCTCACCGAGCCCGCCCGCACCGCGACCGCGCTCTTCGCCTACTGCGAGCCGGCGCTGCGCCGGATCGTGCTGGCCGGTGCCGGGCACACCCCGCCGCTCGTCGTCGGCGACCGGCGCACCGAGTTCGTCGAGACCACCGTCTCCGCCCCGCTCGGCATGCTCGCCTGCTGGGAGGCGCCGAGCGTGGAGTTCACCCCCGAATCGGGGGAAACCGTTCTTCTCTATACCGACGGGCTGCTGCGCCGCACCGGCGACTCGACGGACCGGGCGTTCTCACGGCTGCACGCCGCCGCCGCCGGGGTGCCCCGGACCGCCCGACACGACCCGGAGGCGGTCGCCGACCACGTACTGCGCACCCTGCTGCCCGGGAGCGGGATCGGGATCGGGAACGGAAACGTCCCCGCGGACCGCACGGACGACGTGGTCCTCCTCGCGGTCCGCTTCGACTGACCGCCCGGTACGCCTCCCCCTTGAGGACGCGTACCGGAGGCACTTCCTCCACTTCAGGTGTCCGCGCAGATCAGCCGCGTTCTCCGGGATCCGCGCGAGGCATGAGCGGAGCCGTTCGGTAAGAGGCCCTTCGGCCCTGGGCCCCCTTCCGTACGCCCGTACGATGGTGGGGCCCAGTGTCGTAGCAAGGAGAGACAAATCGTGTCCGACGAGCGCACCCCGGAGACCCCGGAAATCGAAGCGACCGAAGCGGCCGAAGAGACCGAGCCGATCAAGACCCGGAAGAACGGCCTGTACCCGGCCGTCTCCGACGAGCTCGCCGACAACATGAAGTCGGGCTGGGCCGACACCGAGCTGCACGGCCTCGCGCCGCTGCCGCAGGCCGCCCACACCGCCGACCGCCGCGCCGCGCTCTCCGCGCGCTTCCCGGGCGAGCGCCTCGTCGTCCCCGCGGGCAACCTGAAGACCCGCGCCAACGACACGGAGTACGCGTTCCGCGCCTCCTCCGAGTACGCCTACCTCACCGGCGACCAGACCCACGACGGCGTCCTCGTCCTGGAGCCGAAGACCGACGGCGCCGGCCACGACGCGACCGTCTACCTGCTTCCGCGCTCCGACCGCGAGAACGGCGAGTTCTGGCTCGACGGCCAGGGCGAGCTGTGGGTCGGCCGCCGCCACTCCCTCACCGAGGCCGAGCAGGTGCTGGGCATCCCGGCGAAGGACGTCCGCGAGCTCGCCGCCGCGCTGAAGGAGGCCACCGGCCCGGTCCGCGCCGTCAGGGGTTACGACGCCGGCATCGAGGCGGCCCTGACCGACAAGGTCACCGCCGAGCGCGACGAGGAACTGCGGGTGTACCTCTCCGAGGCGCGCCTGGTGAAGGACGCCTTCGAGATCGCCGAGCTCCAGAAGGCGTGCGACATCACCGCGCGCGGCTTCGAGGACGTCGTGAAGGTGCTCGACAAGGCCGAGGCGACGAGCGAGCGCTACATCGAGGGCACGTTCTTCCTGCGCGCCCGCGTCGAGGGCAACGACATCGGCTACGGCTCCATCTGCGCCGCCGGCCCGCACGCCACCACGCTGCACTGGGTCCGCAACGACGGCGCCGTCCGCGCCGGCGAGCTGCTGCTGCTCGACGCCGGCGTGGAGACCAACGACCTCTACACCGCCGACGTGACGCGGACCCTGCCGATCAACGGCACGTTCTCGCCGCTCCAGCGCAAGATCTACGACGCGGTGTACGCGGCGCAGGAGGCGGGCATCGCCGCCGTGAAGCCGGGCGCCGACTTCCGCGACTTCCACGACGCCGCGCAGCGCGTGCTCGCCGAGCACCTCGTCGCGTGGGGCCTGCTCGGCGACCTCACCGTCGAGAAGGTCCTGGAGCTGGGCCTCCAGCGCCGCTGGACCCTGCACGGCACCGGCCACATGCTCGGCATGGACGTCCACGACTGCGCCGCCGCGCGCACCGAGACGTACGTCAACGGCACGCTGGAGCCGGGCATGTGCCTGACGGTCGAGCCGGGTCTGTACTTCCAGGCCGACGACCTGACGGTGCCGGAGGAGTACCGCGGCATCGGCGTCCGGATCGAGGACGACATCCTCGTCACCGAGGACGGCAACCGGAACCTCTCCGACAAGCTGCCGCGCAGCTCCGGCGAGATCGAGACCTGGATCGCCGGTCTCAAGGGCTGACGCCCACCGCACGGGAACAGCGCCGGGGGCGCGCCGCTCAGGAAACCATGAGCAGCGCGCCCTCGCGCCATTTCAGTGTCTTGTCGAAGCTCACCACGGTTCCGCGTCCCGGCCGGTTGCCGATGTGGACGTGGTCGGCGAGCTGTTCGATGAGTCCCAGGCCACGGCCGCTCTCGGCCATGTCCCAGGGGTCGGCGGCGCAGTCCGGCTTCGTCGCCGGTGCGCCGCGGGTATCGGAAGGATGTGCTGCGGGGCGAAGGGTTCGCCGGCTGGGAAAGCCCGGTCCGGAGTCCGCCACCTCGATACGGCAGGTCTCGCCGTCCAGGTACGCGGTGACCCGGTACTGACCACAGGCGCCCGCGTACCGGTCCTCACCGGCACGGCCGGAGGCGGGGCCCCCGTGGCCGCCCTGGTCGGCGGCACCGTCCCCGCCGTGTTCCACGGCGTTGGCACAGGCCTCGGTGAGCGCCACCGACAGGTCGTAGGAGATGTCCGGATCCACTCCCGCCGTCTCCATGCTGCCGAGGAGAAATCGACGGGCGAGCGGAACGCTCGCGGCTTCGCGCCGCAAATGGAGTGACCACCACATGCTCATGCTCCAGCCTCCTGGCTGCGGCTCGACATACCGATACGTATTGCCGTGGAGGGCACCCCGTAAGCACGGTTCTGCCGTGATGGCCCTCATTCGGCGGACGCGAATATTCCGCTTGCCGGTGTATGTCCGGACCCGCAGGCCCGGGGCACCTCTGTCACCAGCTACAACGACCGTCACACCCGTCACGTTCTGCATCCCGCGCAACAGTTCCGCTTCCCGTACAACGCACCCCGAACCGTACGGAAGATGACCTTCCGGACCTGCCGCCCCACGGGCGGGGGCGCAGTGCGATGATGGCCCGGCCATGTCTACGCCTGACGCACGGTCCGTCACACGCGCCGGAGCCGGTCTGCGGCTCCTGAGGGCCTCGGTGTTCGCCGCGGTCTGCGTCGTGCTGTCCGCGGCGGGACATGCCATCGCCTCCACCTCGGCCGTGCCCTGGTGGGCGTTGCTCTGCGGGTTCTTCCTCGTGCTGGCGGTGGTGACCCCGCTCGCCGGACGCGAACGCTCGCTGCTGTCGATCGCGGCGGTCCTGGCCGGCGGGCAGCTCGCTCTGCACACGCTCTTCGGGCTCGCCCACCCCATGACGGCCGCCGCCATGGGGACGGTCCCCGCCTCCGCCGCCCCGGCGTCCGGGGACGCGTCGCTCGTCCGGTTCGCCGCCTCGCTGGTCTGCGGGGACACCCCGGGCGCGATCAGCCTCGCCCAGGCCCACCGCATCGTCACGGACGCGGGCGTGGACCCGGCGACCGTGACCGGCGCCCACGTCCACCTCGCGGCCTCCGCCGCGTCGGGCGGCGCGACGGCGCTGCTGCCCGGCCTCCCCATGCTCCTCGGCCATCTGCTGGCCGCGTTCGTCACGGGGTGGCTGCTGCGCAGGGGCGAAATCGCGCTGTTCGAGGTGGCGCGGCTCTCCGCGCACGGCGGCCGTGAACTCGCCGCCGCCGCACGGCTGCGCTCGCTGCGCGCCGCGCTCGCGCTCGTACGGGTGCTGCGCGCGGGGCTCCCGGGCGCCCCGACGGCCGGGCCGCGCCCGGCCCGTACCCCCGTGGACGCTCCGGTCCCGGCCACCGGCGATCCGCTCCAGCATCTGGTGATCAGGCGCGGGCCTCCCGCCGCGTACGCCCTCGCAGCCTGACGCGACAGCCTCCCTCGTGCCGTACGACTGCCGTACGACGGCCCCGCCGTGCGACGGACGGGGGACGGAGGTGTCGCGATGCCGTCGCGCACCCGCGCGCCGGACCACCTTCCTGCGCTCCGTGGAGTGATCACTGCCATGAACGTTTCCCGTATCGCCGTCGCGGGCGGCATCGCCGCGACCACCGTTCTGCTGCTCGCCGGTCCCGCCTCCGCGCACGTCAGCGTGCAGCCCCAGGGCGAGGCGGCCAAGGGCGGTTACGCCACCATCAACTTCAAGGTCCCCAACGAGCGCGACAACGCCTCGACGGTGAAGCTCGAAGTCAACTTCCCCACGGACCACCCGCTCTCCTCGGTCAGCCCGCAGGCCGTGCCGGGCTGGAAGATCGACGTCACCAAGGCCACGCTCGCCGAGCCGCTCGACGTCCACGGCAAGAAGGTGACCGAGGCGGTCTCCAAGGTCACCTGGACCGCCGACTCCTCGGCCGCGATCAAGCCCGGGTACTTCCAGCAGTTCCCGCTCTCGGTGGGCCAGCTCCCCGACGACACCGACCAGCTCGTCTTCAAGGCCCTCCAGACGTACAGCAACAAGGAAATCGTCCGCTGGATCGAGGAGACCCCGGCGAGCGGCGAGGAGCCCGAGAACCCGGCGCCGGTCCTGACCCTGACCGACGCCGCGGCGGACGCCCACGGCGCCGCCGCGTCCGACTCCGCCGACGACAAGAGCACCGGCACCGAAGCGGCCGGTCACACCACCGAGGCCGCCGAGGACTCCGGCTCCGCGAGCGACAGCACCGCGCGGGTCCTGGGCGTCGTCGGCATCGTCATCGGCATCGCGGGCGTCGCGTTCGGCGTCCTCGCCCGCCGTCGTACCGTCTGACCCGACCAGGCCTCACGTCCCGGACGTGCCGTGCCGGGCCGGGTGCACACGCGCCCGGCCCGGTCCCCGGCACGTTCCGGGCCACCCACCGCACCACAGACCAGGAACACATCCTCCATGCGCACCAAGAAACTGGCGTCGGCCGTGGCGTTCGCCGCGGCGGCGGCACTGGCCCTGACCGCCTGCGGCTCGAACGACGACTCCGCCGCCAAGCCGGTGGCCGACGTCTCCACGTCCACCACCACCAAGGCCGCCACCGTCCTCGACCAGCCGTTCACCAAGCCGGACCTCGTCCTGACGGACACCCACGGCAAGACGTACGACCTCCGCAAGGAGACCAAGGGCAAGCCGACGCTCATCTACTACGGCTACACCAACTGCCCCGACGTCTGCCCGCTGACCATGAGCAACATCGCGCTCGCCAAGCGCGCGCTGCCCGCCGCCGAGCAGGCCGAACTCAAGGTCGTCTTCATCACCACCGACCCCGAGCGGGACACCCCGGCCTCGCTGGGCTCCTGGCTCAAGGCCCAGGACCCCGACTTCATCGGGCTCACCGGCGACTTCAAGACCATCCAGGCGGGCGCCCGGTCGATGGGCATCGGCATCGACCCGGCGACGACGGAGAAGGACGGCACCGTCGTCTCCATGCACGGCGCCCAGGTCATGGCGTTCTCCCCGAAGACCGACGCCGGGTACGTCATCTACAGCGAGGACACCACCGCGGACGACTACACCGCGGACCTCCCCAAGCTCATCGAGGGGGCGAACCCGTGACAGGCCGGGCGGCGCTCGCCGGCGGACTGGCCCTCGTCACGGGCCTGACCCTCGCGGGGTGCTCCGCCGGGGGCTCCCCCGAGCTGAAGGTCGTCGGGGCCTTCATGCCGCAGCCCGTCAGCGACATCGCGGCGGCGTTCCTCGTCGTGGAGAACAAGGGCGGCGCCACCGACCGGCTGACGTCCGTGACCAGCCCGATCTCCGACCACGTCACGATCCACGAGACCGACGGACAGGCCATGCGGATGGTCTCGTCCTTCGAGGTACCCGCGCGCGGCGAGCTGGACCTCGAACGCGGCGGCAGCCACATCATGTTCAGCGAACTCAAGCGGCAGCCGAAGCGGGGGCAGAAGATCTCCGTGGAACTGCACTTCGAGAAGACCGGCCCGATCACGGTCGAGCTTCCCGTCGAGGAGACGACCTACAACCCGGCGAAGCAGTGAGGGACTGATCCACCATGACAGCCACCGCCCCGCGCGCAGGTCGTGTCCGGCCTTACCCGACAGGCCGGCCGCTCACCGCGTCCGCGCTCCTCGCCACGCTGATCGGCCTGCTCCTCGGCCTGATGCTGGCGGGCGCGTCCCCCGCCTCCGCGCACGCCGCCCTCACGGGAAGCGACCCGCAGGACGGGGCGGTGGTCGACGCCGCACCCCGGGACGTCACGCTCTCCTTCTCCGAGTCCGTCTCGCTGAGCGACGACGCGATCCGGGTACTCGACCCGTCCGGCAAGCGGGCCGACTCCGGCGTACCCCGCGCGGTGGGCGACGGCAAGGCCGCCCGGTACGCCGTCACCCTCCACACCGGGCTCCCCGACGGCACCTACACGGTGGCCTGGCAGGCGGTCTCCGCCGACAGCCACCCGGTCTCGGGCGCCTTCACCTTCTCCATCGGAGCGCCGTCCACCACCACCGTCGCACTGCCCGCCCAGGCAGCGGGCGGCGGACTGGTGGGCACGCTCTACGGCATCGCGCGCTACGCCGCGTACGCCGGTTTCATCCTGCTCGCGGGCGGCTCCGCGTTCGTCCTCGGGTGCTGGCGGGGCGGCGCCTCGGCCCGCCCGCTGCAACGGCTCGTGCTCGCCGGCTGGCTCACCCTCACGGCGTCCACCCTGGTGATGCTGGTGCTGCGGTACCCGTACACCGGCAGCGGGAAGCTCTCCGACGCCTTCGACCTCTCCGGCCTCCAGGCGTCGCTGGACACCAAGCCGGGGGCCGCGCTGGTCTCCCGGCTGCTCCTGCTGGGCGCCTCCGCGCTCTTCGTCGCCGTGCTGTTCGGTACGTACCCCCGGCGCGAGGACGAGAAGGAGCGCAAGGACCTCACCTTCGGCCTCTCGCTCGGCGGCGCGGTCGTCGCCACCGGCATCGCGGGCACCTGGTCGCTCGCCGAACACGCCTCCGTCGGTCTCCAGCCGGGCATCGCCATGCCGGTCGACATGGCGCACCTGCTGGCGGTCGCGGCCTGGCTGGGCGGTCTGGCGGCCCTGCTGACCGCCCTGTACCGCGTCCCGGAGCTGCCCGCCGCCGCCGTACGACGGTTCTCCCGGGCGGCCTTCTGCAGCGTGGTGGTGCTCGCCGCGACGGGGCTCTACCAGTCCTGGCGCCAGGTCGGCTCCTGGTCCGCGCTGACCGGGACCACCTACGGCCGGCTGCTGCTGGTCAAGGTCGGACTGGTCGCAGTCCTCGTGGGCGTCGCCTGGATCTCCCGGCGCTGGACCGGCCGGCTGACGGGCGGTGAGCCGGTGACGGTGCCGGAGCAGGCGGTGGCGGAGCAGGCCGCGCCGGTGGAGGTGGAAGCCGGCCCGGTGCCGGCCGTGGCCGCCGGTACGGACCCCGTCACGGCCGCTGCCACGGGCTCCCTCGCGGACCCCGTCGCGGGCTCCATCTCGGACCCCGTCGCGGACCCCGAGCGGGCCGCCCAACTCGCTCGCCAGCGGGCCGCGCTGACGGCCACGAAGGAGCGGAAGGCCCGCGACGCCGACCCCGGCCGCTCCGGGCTGCGCCGCTCGGTCCTCGTGGAGACGGGCATCGCTGTGATCCTGCTGGCCGTCACCACCATCCTCTCCTCGACCGAACCGGGCCGTACGGAGGAGGAGGCGGCGCGCACCAACACCGTCGCCGCCCCGGCCGTCGCCCAGCCGGTCACCGTGAGCCTGCCCTTCGACACCGGCGGCCTCAACGGCAAGGGCACGGTCCAGCTGGACCTGGACCCCGGCCGTACCGGCTCCAACGACATGCATCTGTGGATAGAGGACGGCAAGGGCACGGCGCTGGACGTACCCGAGGTACGGATCGCGCTGACGCTGGAGGCGAAGGACATCGGCCCCCTGCCGGTCGTCCCCGACCGGCTCGCCGAGGGCCACTGGGCCGCGAGCGGCGTACAGATCCCCATGGCGGGCGAGTGGAAGCTCGCGGTCACCGTCCGCACCTCGGACATCGACGAGACCACCGTCACCAAGAACGTGAAGATCGGCTGACCGGCGTGAGCAAGCGGAACACGAACGTGCAGAGCCCCCGGGAGCGAGCCGGGGCGGCTGCCAGGAGCACCTCCCGGGCTTCCACCGAGGGTGCCTCCTCGGGCGACGCCCCGGGCGGGGTCTCCCGGCGGAAGCTGCTCGGGGGCGCCGGGGCGGCCGGTGCCGCCGGGCTGGTGCTGGGCGCGGCGGGGGGTGCCACCGGGTACGCCGCTACGCGCCCCGAGGCGCCCGCGGCGCTCGCCTCGATCGGCTCGACCGAGGCGATGTTTCACGGGAAACATCAGCCGGGGATCACCACTCCGCTCCAGGCCAGTGGGCATCTCGTCGCCTTCGACCTCGCGGCGGGCGCCGGACGTACCGAGGCGGCCGCACTGATGCGGCGCTGGTCGGTGCTGGCCGAGGAGCTGATGGCGGGCCGCTCCGCAGGGTCCGGCGGGTCCGGCGGCGACACCGGGATCGCGCTGGACGCCGGCCCGTCCTCTCTGACGCTCACCTTCGGCTTCGGCCGGACCTTCTTCGACCGCACCGGGCTGGAGGAGCGGCGGCCGGCCGGGCTCGACCCGCTGCCCGCGTTCTCCTCCGACCACCTCGACTCCGGGCGGTCGAACGGCGACCTCTGGGTCCAGATCGGCGCCGACGACGCACTCGTCGCCTTCCACGCGCTCCGCGCCGTCCAGCGGGCCGCCGGGTCGGCGGCGCGGGTGCGCTGGCAGATGAACGGCTTCAACCGCACGCCGGGCGCGACCGCCCGCCCCATGACGGCCCGCAACCTGATGGGCCAGCTGGACGGGACCAACAACCCCAAGCCCACCGACGGCGACTTCGACACCCGGATCTTCGTGCCCGCGCCCGCCGGCTCCGCCGCCGCCGACCCGACGCAGGACTGGCTCGCGGGCGGCTCCTACGCGGTCGTCCGCCGCATCCGGATGCTGCTGGACGACTGGGAGAAGCTCACCGTCGCTCACCAGGAGCGGGTCATCGGTCGGCGCAAGGACACGGGCGCCCCGCTCAGCGGCGGCGACGAGACCACCGCGATGGACCTGGACAAGCTCGGTGCGGACGGCAAACCGGCGATCCCGTCCAACGCCCACGCCCGGATCTCCTCCCCCGGGAAGAACGGCGGGGCGGCGATGCTGCGGCGCCCGTTCTCGTACCACGACGGCATCGACCCGGACGGGACACCGGACGCGGGGCTGCTCTTCGTGTGCTGGCAGGCGGACCCGTTCCGGGGCTTCGTGCCGGTCCAGCGCAAGCTCGACCGGGGGGACGCGCTCTCGCCGTTCATCCGGCACGAGGCGAGCGGGGTCTTCGCGGTGCCGGGCGGCGCCGCGAAGGGGGAGTACGTGGGACAGCGGCTGCTGGAGTCCTGATCGACCCGGGCCGGTCCGGCGGGGGTCCGCCGGACACGGCCTAGAGTGACCGTATGTCCGCCACGCGTTACGCCTACCTCGGCCCCGAAGGCACCTTCACCGAGGTGGCGCTCCGTACGCTCCCGGAAGCCGCCACCCGCGAACTCGTCCCCATGGTCTCCGTACCGGCGGCACTGGACGCCGTACGGAACGGGGAGGCCGCCGCCGCCCTCGTACCGATCGAGAACTCGGTCGAGGGCGGGATCACCGCGACCCTGGACGAGCTGGCGGTGGGCGCGCCGCTGATGATCTACCGCGAGGTGCTGCTCTCCATCTCGTTCGCGCTGCTGGTGCGGCCCGGCACGCGGCTGGAGGACATCAAGTCCGTCACGGCGCACCCGGCCGCACAGCCGCAGGTACGCAACTGGCTGGCCGCCCACCTCCCGGGGGCCGTGTGGGAGTCGGCCGCGTCCAACGCGGACGGTGCCCGGCTGGTCCGGGACGGACGGTACGACGCTGCTTTCGCCGGGGAGTTCGCGGCGGCGACCTACGGGCTCGTGCCGCTCGCCACCGAGATCCACGACGCGGTGAACGCGCAGACCCGCTTCGTCCTCGTCGGCCGCCCGGCCCGGCCCGCCGCGCCGACCGGCGCCGACAAGACCTCAGTGGTCCTCTGGCTGGGCGAGGACCGCCCGGGCGCCCTGCTCGAACTGCTCCAGGAGTTCGCGGTGCGCGGGGTGAACCTGATGCTGATCCAGTCCCGCCCGACCGGCAAGGGGATCGGCGACTACTGCTTCGCGGTGGACGCGGAGGGACACATCTCGGACCGGCGGGTGGGCGAGGCGCTGATGGGGCTGAAGCGCATCTGCCCGAACCTGCGCTTCCTCGGCTCCTATCCCCGGGCCGGAGTGGGCCCGGAGGACGTGGGCCCGCTGCGGGTGGGCACCTCGGATCCGGACTTCGCGGCCGCCTCGGACTGGCTGGCCCGTAGCCAGGACGGACGCGTCTGACCGCCGGGACGGAGGGCGCGACCCGCACATCTGCGCGGGCGCATCCACCGATGGTCGTTTACCCACAGAGTTATCCACAGGGCACCGGTCGAACCTGGGGACAAGTCGACACCGGCGTTCGACATCATCGACAAATCACCCCAGGTGATCTCATCGACCCGTGAAGCCTCCCAGGGCTCCCCATGATCCTCATCTAGCCCGTTCGGCTCAATTACCTTGATCAACGACACAGAATGACGAATTACCACTCGAATGAGTGCCCGAAAGGCGGTTTGAAGGATGAATCCACGAGTCCAAGGCCCGCCGGAACCCCTCCTCGATGGTCGACTTCGCGCATCCACAGTTTTTCCACACAGCCTGTGGATAACTAATCCGAACCGCCCCACCCTGTGGACAACCCCGGACGGGGACCGCCCTCAACTCCCCGGCAGGACAGGGCGGTAGGCCAGGGCCGCAGCGGCTTTCCGCCCGGTTCGGGGTAATGAGCCCGCCCCGACGGACGCGCCCCCGGCACCCCGCCCCGCACCCCCTCCACTCACGCACACTCCAGGATCTCTGCTCGGATTCCAGCACCGCGCGCACGTTCGCTCTCCCGGACGAATACCGGCGGACACCCCTCCCACTCGCACCCCGGCCCGCCTCCCTCGCGAAATCCCGGGATTCCCATCAGAGATACCATTCACGGCAATTCGGGCATAGTGACACGCTTGTCACTATCGATTCGAGTAGCCGAAGTCCCACCGGTAGCCTGGTGGGGTGATTGACCTTCGCCTGCTCCGTGAGGACCCCGACCGTGTTCGCGCCTCCCAGCGCGCCCGTGGAGAGGACGTCGCGCTCGTCGACGCCCTGCTCTCCGCCGACGAGCTGCGCAGGTCGTCCGGCGTCCGCTTCGACGAACTCCGCTCCGAGCAGAAATCGCTCGGCAAGCTGATCCCCAAGGCCTCCCCCGAGGAGCGGACGGAGCTGCTCAAGCGCGCCGACCAGCTCAAGGCGGACGTCCGTGCCGCCGACGCCGCGCAGAACGAGGCGGACGCGGAGGCGAAGCGCCTGCTGCTGCAGCTCGGCAACATCGTCCAGGAGGACGTGCCGGTCGGCGGCGAGGAGGACTTCGTCGTCCTGGAGACGCACGGCACCATCCGCGACTTCGGTGCCGAGGGCTTCGAGCCCAAGGACCACCTGGAGCTCGGCGAGGCGCTCGGCGCCATCGACATGGAGCGCGGCGCCAAGGTCTCCGGTTCGCGCTTCTACTACCTGACGGGCATCGGCGCCCTGCTGGAGCTCGCCCTCGTCAACGCGGCCATCGCCCAGGCGACCGAGGCCGGCTTCATCCCCATGCTCACCCCCGCGCTGGTCCGCCCGCGCGCCATGGAGGGCACCGGCTTCCTCGGCCAGGCCGCCGAGAACGTCTACCACCTGGAGAAGGACGACTTCTACCTGGTCGGCACCTCCGAAGTCCCCCTCGCCGCGTACCACATGGACGAGATCATCGAGGCCGACAAGCTGCCCCTGCGGTACGCCGGCTTCTCGCCCTGCTTCCGCCGCGAGGCAGGTACGTACGGCAAGGACACCCGGGGCATCTTCCGCGTCCACCAGTTCGACAAGGTCGAGATGTTCTCGTACGTCGACCCCTCCGACGCCGAGGCCGAGCACCGCCGGCTGCTGGAGTGGGAGAAGCAGTGGCTGACCGGCCTGGAGCTGCCGTTCCAGGTGATCGACGTGGCCACCGGTGACCTCGGGGCCTCGGCCTCGCGGAAGTTCGACTGCGAGGCGTGGATCCCCACCCAGGGCAAGTACCGCGAGCTGACCTCCGCCTCCAACTGCGACAGCTTCCAGGCCCGCCGCCTGTCGGTGCGCATGCGGGACGGCAAGAAGGTCCAGCCGCTGGCCACCCTGAACGGCACGCTCTGCGCCGTACCGCGCACGATCGTGGCGATCCTGGAGAACCACCAGCTCGCGGACGGCTCCGTGCGCGTGCCCGAGATGCTCCGTCCGTACCTGGGCGGGCGCGAGGTCCTGGAGCCGGTCGCCAAGTGACCTTCCCCTTCAAGCTCGTCGCCACCGATCTCGACGGCACGCTGCTCCGCGACGACCACACGGTCTCCGTGCGGACGCGCGAAGCGCTGGCCGCCGCCACCGAGGCGGGTGCCGCGCACATCGTCGTCACCGGCCGGGCGGTGCCGTGGACGCGGCAGATACTGGACGATCTGGGCTACGACGGCCTCGCCGTCTGCGGCCAGGGCGCGCAGGTCTACCACGCGGGCGAGCACAAGCTGCTCACCTCGCTGACGCTGGACCGGCAGCTGGCCGGGCTCGCGCTGTCCAAGATCGAGGCGGAGGTGGGCCCGCTGCTGCTCGCGGCGAGCCGCGACGGGCTGGACGGCGAGGTCCTGGTCGGCCCCGGTTACCGGGTCCACGAGGGCCCGCTGCCGGTGGTCCACGTCGAGGACGCGAACGAGATGTGGGCGGCGCCGCTGAACAAGGTCTACATCCAGCACCCCGAGCTCGACGACGACCGGCTCACCGCCGCCGCCCGGGCGGTCGTGGGCAGCCTCGTCAACATCGTGATGGCGGGTCCCGGTGTCGTGGAGATCCTCCCGCTCGGCCTCAGCAAGGCGACGGGGCTCTCGCTCGCCGCGCGCCGGCTCGGCGTGAAGGCGGCGGACACCATCGCCTTCGGCGACATGCCCAACGACATCCCGATGTTCGGCTGGGCACGGCACGGCGTGGCCATGGCCAACGCGCACGACGAGCTCAAGGCCGTGGCGCACGAGGTCACCGCCTCCAACGACGACGACGGCATCGCGGTCGTCCTGGAGGAGCTCCTCGCCGGCGGAACGCGGTAACGCCACCCGCGCTCGTCCCCGGACGACCCCGTATCCGTACGACCGACTGCCCGCGGCCCGTGAAGGCCGCGGGCAGTCGTGTGTCCGCCCCCTTTCCGTCGGACCTCTACGCTCCCTCTACGCTTCGGGCCGCAGCTCCTTCAGCCGGTGCGCCACGTCGCCCAGCCGGGCGTCGACCCGCCGCACGTCGTGCGCGACGTCGGCCAGCCGGACGCTCATCGCGCCGACGACCTCATGGGTCGCCCCCAGCTTCCGGTCCAGGCTGTCGAACCGCTCCGACATCCGGCGCAGTACCGGCCCCAGCTCCTGGAGAGCCACACCGACTCCGGCGAGGCAGCTCTCGATGCGGGTGACCCTGAAGTCGAGCGAGTCGTACCGCTCCCGGAGGTCGGTCTCGGCGTCGAGGAGGTACGTACGCACGCAGCGGGCGATGTCGCTTTCGCGAAGAAGCATGGCGACGTTGAGGACCGTGCGGCGGGTGTAGAGCGTCAGCCGAGTGGCCGCCTGTGGATAACTTCCGCCCATTCCACCTTCCTGGCCGCTCCATAGGGACAACATGTCCCTATGGAAGGACCGCAGGTCAGAGCCTCGAAGCAGAATCAGACCGTTCTCCTCCATCTCGGCGCGGTGGCGTTGGGTCACCTTCTTCACTGCTTCTGTGGATACTTCGAAGTAACGAGCCACATCCTCTGTGCGAACGTGAATTCCGTCCGGGAGCATGACAAGGCTCTTCACCTTGTCGAGGATGTCGACGCGCACCATCTGCTCGACGCGCAGCGCGCGGGATTCGAGCAGGGCGGCTTCCGTGGGCATGAGCATGCCTTCCGTACGCAGGGAACAGCGAGGGACGGCCCTCTCCCCGGGCGTCAGGGGCGGAGGTCGCTCACGGGTGCCTCTTGCTCGATGACCGGCTGCCTGCGGTGCTCACGCACCGGGGCCGGCATTCCTCTGCTTCACGTACGCGTCGTCGTCACGGATTCCAGTTGCCTCCACGCGTCCGGTCCAACGAATCGGCCTGTCCACGGTCACGCGGGCCGCTCCGGTCGCTCGCGGGGACGCCCTTCCGGAGCAGCCTTCCCGACGGGGCCGGAGAACACGACAACCCCCGTCCGTCGGACGGGGGTTGTCCTGCGCGGAGCCGCCTCACGGGCCGGCCCGCCGCCTCACTCCTCGCCGGCCAGCTTGAGCGTGCGCAGCTTCTGGCCCGCGTACCAGGTGGCGCCGACGGTCACCACGACCAGCAGCACGGTGGCGAGCGGGAGGTGGACCTCGGCGGTGATCGCGCCCTCCGCGCCGGTCTTCTCGGCGACGGCGAGCGCCCACTGCTGCACACTCAGCGTGCGCGCCCCGGGCACCTGGCTGCCGAAGAGGGCCTCCCACACCAGCGCGTAGACCAGGCCGAGCACGACCGCGTGCCGGCTGACCGTGCCGAGCAGCAGGAAGAGCGCGCTGTACGCGATCGACGCGACCAGCGCCCCGACGGTGTACGCCACCGCGATCTGCTGGCCGTTGCCGTTGAGGATGAGCCCCGCGATCAGGGTGGGCAGCGCGGAGAAGACCATCGTGACGGCGATGGCGACGATCAGTTTGGTGAAGATGATCGTGGGGCGCTTCACCGGCTTCGCCAGCAGATAGACGATCGAACCGTCGTCGATCTCGGGGCCGATGGCCCCCGTGCCCGCGATGACACCGATCAGCGGGACCATCACGGCGAGGGCGAAGCCGCCGAGCACGTCCGAGGTGATCTGGTCGTCGGCTCCCGCCAGGACCCGTACCGCCAGCGCGATCGCGAGCAGCAGCGCGGGCAGGACGAACAGGATGGCGGCCCGGCGCCGGCCGAGCAGGGCCCGGTAGGTGAGCCGGGCGACTGTGGGGTCGTACATGACGCTTCACAGCTCCTTTCAGGCCACTGGTCAGGCCGATACGAGGTACGAGAAGACCGATTCGAGGGACTCGTCGGACGGTGAGACGGCCAGCAGCCGGATGCCGCGCTCCTGCGCCACCCGCGGCAGCAGGGTGGTGAAGCGGCCGAAATCGACCGCCTGGATCAGCAGCGCGCCCTCCTGGTGGTCGACCTCGATCCCGGCCGTCGACGGGTCGGCGATCAGGGCCGCCGCCAGCGCGCGGTCGTCGCTGGAGCGCACGAGGTAGCGGTGCGGGCGGTCCGTCATCAGCCGGCGGATCCGCCGGAAGTCGCCGGAGGCCGCGTGCCGGCCGGCCACGATCACCTCGATGTGCGAGGCGAGCTGCTCGACCTCTTCGAGGATGTGGGAGGAGAAGAGCACGGTGCGCCCCTCCCCGCCCATCCGCCGCAGCAGATCCATCAGCTGCATCCGCTGGCGGGGGTCCATGCCGTTGAACGGTTCGTCCAGCAGCAGAACCGACGGGTCGTGGACGAGCGCCGAAGCCATCTTCACGCGCTGGCGCATGCCCTTGCTGTACGTCTGGATCTTGCGGTCCTGCGCGTACTCCATCTCCACCGTGGCCAGCGCGCGCGCCGCCTGCGCCGCGCCCAGACCGTGCAGTTCGGCGTTGGCGACGACGAACTCGCGGCCGGTCAGGAAGTCGTACATGCCCTCCCGCTCGGGGACGATGCCGATCTCCTGGTAGACCGACTCGTTGCGCCAGATCGGGCGCCCGTCGAGGGTGACCGTCCCCGTGGAGGGGGCGAGAAATCCGGCCATCAAGTTGATCAGCGTGGACTTGCCCGCGCCGTTGGGACCGAGCAGTCCGGTGACCCCCGGGCCGATCGTCATACTCACGTCGTTGACGGCGACGACGTTCCCGAACCAGCGGGAGGCGTGGTCGATCTCGATGGTGGTCACAGCCCGACCCTCCGGTAGCGGCGCAGCAGGGCGGCGTACGAGCCGGCGATGAGCGCGAGGACAACGAACAGATAGACCACGCCCAGCGCGGCCCCCGGGCCCTCCCCGCCCGGGAAGGCGGAGGAGGCGCCGAGGAACGCGGTCTGCACCCCGTCGATCAGCGTGATCGGCGAGAACAGCCCGAACCAGGCGACGGCTCCCTCGGTCCCGGTCGAGAACGCGATGGCCTGGACCGTGGAGACCGCTCCGTACGTGATGGTCAGCACGGCGATCACCGCCGCCACTCCGAAGCCCCGGCGCGGGGTGACCGCGGCCACCACCAGCGCGAGTGCGGCGAACAGCACGGACAGCAGGGCCACCGACACCAGTCCCTGGGCGAACCAGCCGGTCTGGTCGCCGAAGTCGAATTTCGCGAGCAGCGAGCCCACGTAGAGGATGAGCAGCGGCGTCCCGGTGAGCACGAAGACGGCGGACGCCATCGCCGCCAGCTTCGCCAGGACGTAGTCGGCGTGCGCGATCGGCCGCGAGAAGTAGAGCGGAACCGTCCGGAACCGCAGGTCCCGCGAGACGCTCTGCGGGGCCTGGGAGGCCACGAACAGCCCGATGACGGCCTGGAGATAGATCGCGTACGAGGTGTACTTCACGACCAGCTTGGTGGCGCCGGGCGCGGCCATCGACACGGCCACGATGATCGCCGCGACCAGGCACATCACCGCGAGCATCAGCAGCGGAAGCACCTTGGACCGGGCGGAACGCCCGAGCCCGAACGCGCCCTTGAGGGACTGGACGTAGAGCGAGCGGCGGGCGTACGCGCGCCCCAGCCTCGGGCCGTCGTAGGAGCGGTAGCCGATGTCGTGGATGCGGGAGGCGTCGCCGGGCAGCGCGCCTCGGCCCCTGGTCTCAGTGCTCATCGGGACCGCTCCCCTTCTGCTGTACGGCTCCGGATGCCGGAACCTGATGGACGGACCCGGGCGCCGGGACCGGGGACGGGACCTGCGGTACGGCTCCGGGGGCCGGGCCGGACGCGGCCTCGGCGACCGCCGGGGCCGGCTGCGCGTTCTCGCCCGTGCGGAAGACCTCGGCGATGTGGTGGCGGCGCTGCTCCATGCGGACGAGCCCGAGGCCGAGACCGGCGACGCTGTCGCGCACCAGGTCGTACGTCTCCTCGCCGGTCGCCTCGACGAGCAGGATGTGACCGGCTCCCGGCAGACCGCCGGTGTCGACGCCGTCGTTCCCGATCAGCTGCACACCGGCCCCGAGGAGCTTGCGGCGCAGCGCGTCGGTGCCGTCCGGATGGGTGTCGCTGTCGGTGACCTCGACCGCGAGCGTGGTGGTGGTCTGGGTGAACTCGCTGGTGGAGCTGGACCGGAGCAGCGTGCCGCCGTCGATGACGACGACGTGGTCGCAGGTGCGCTCCAGCTCGCCCAGGAGGTGCGAGGTGACGAGCACGGAGATGCCGAAATCGGTGTGCACCCGGCGGATGAGCCCGAGCATCTCGTCGCGGCCGACCGGGTCGAGGCCGTTCGTCGGCTCGTCGAGCAGCACCAGCCTCGGGTCGTGGACCAGCGCCTGGGCCAGCTTCACGCGCTGCTTCATGCCGGTCGAGTAGCCCCCGATGGGGCGGTAGCGCTCCTCGTAGAGCCCGACGTGGCGCAGGGTGTCGGCGGTGCGTTCCCGGGCCGCCGTCGGCGGCAGACCGGACATCCGCGCCATGTGGACGACGAACTCGGTCGCCGAGACGTCCGGCGGCAGGCAGTCGTGCTCCGGCATGTACCCGACCCGTTCCCGGATCGCGGCACCGTGCGTGGCGACGTCCAGCCCGAGCACCGAGGCGGAGCCCTCGGTGGCGGGCGAGAGTCCCAGCAGAATCTTGATCAGGGTGGACTTGCCGGCCCCGTTGGCACCCACCAGGCCGGTCACACCCGGTCCGATGTCCAAGGAGAGCCGGTCAAGAGCGGTCACCCGGGGGTACCGCTTGCTCAAGGCGTTCAACGCGATCACAGTCACCTCGACGACGCTAGTGGCGCGGGCATCTCCGGTCGTCAGCCCTGACGGTCGCATACACGTCAAACTTGAGTTGTAGGGACCCGTAGGGGCGTCGGGCGGAGGAGTGACCCGGGTCCAAGGGCGATGGGGCGACCCGCGCGGCTCGGCGAGCGGTGCGGTGCGGTGCGGTGGGGCGACGATCCTCTCTGCGTACCGGATCTCCACAGGTGGTTGTCCACAGGCCCGGCGTCCCTCTTGACCCCTCGGCGGGCCTGGTCACATTCTTCAGTGTCACGTTACTGGCGCGTACAGCTCGCCAAGTGCGCTGTCCGGGCGCCGGGTTCGGACGGCCGGGGCCGAGGAAGACGGGTGGCGCACGAGCGGCGCCCGACCGAGGAGAGGTGGCGGGATGCAACTGCCGGGAGCGCGCGAACGCTGGGTACGCACGGGCGGCATCGAGCTCTGCGTGGCCGAGCTGGGCAATCCGGACCTGCCCACCGTGGTGCTGGTGCACGGCTATCCGGACAGCAAGGAGGTGTGGTCGCGGGTGGCTCCGGCGCTGGCCGAGCAGTGGCACGTGGTGCTCTACGACGTACGCGGCCACGGCCGTTCGAGCGCGCCGAAGCCGCTGCGCGGCGGGTTCACGCTGGAGAAGCTGACCGACGACTTCCTCGCCGTGCTGGACGAGGTGAGTCCTGGCCGGCCGGTGCACCTGGTGGGCCACGACTGGGGTTCGGTGCAGTCCTGGGAGTTCGCCACGGTCGGGCGGACCAAGGGCAGGATCGCCTCCTTCACCTCGATGTCCGGGCCGTCGCTCGACCACTTCGGCCACTGGATCCAGAGCCGGATGGCCCGGCCCACCCCCCGGCGGCTGGTCCAGCTCGCCGGACAGGGCGCCAAATCCTGGTACGTCTACCTCCTGCACACCCCCGTCCTGCCCGAACTCGCCTGGCGCGGGCCGCTGGGACGCCGGTGGCCACGCATCCTGGAGCGCCTGGAGAAGGTGCCCGCGGGCGACTACCCCACCGCCTCGCTGCCCCGGGACGCGGCCCACGGCGCCTGGCTCTACCGCGACAACGTCCGTACCCGG
Source organism: Streptomyces sp. NPDC001493 (assembly GCF_053597235.1). Lineage (NCBI taxonomy): Bacteria > Bacillati > Actinomycetota > Actinomycetes > Kitasatosporales > Streptomycetaceae > Streptomyces > Streptomyces sp. NPDC001493. The sequence goes on along the minus strand of NZ_JBSFHV010000002.1, from coordinate 504,325 downwards.
CTGCGCAGGCCGCGCCCGGACGCGTACGCGCACGTACCGGTGCAGCTGATCACCCCGACCGGTGACGCCTTCCTGTCGGAGTACCTCTACGACGACCTGGAGCAGTGGGCCCCGCGCCTGGTCCGGCGCCGACTCCCCGCCCAGCACTGGGTGCCGCGCACCCGGCCGGACCAACTCGTCTCCTGGATATCGGAGTTCGTGACCGCCAACGAGCCCTCGGCGAAGGCCGCCCGTACGACGGCGACGAGCCCGGTGGGGTCCGGACGGCACGCGGACCGGTTCGCCGGCCGGCTGGTGCTGGTGACGGGCGCTGCCGACGGGATCGGACGGGCCACCGCCCTGGCGTTCGCCGAGGCCGGGGCACGGGTGGTGGCCGTGGACCGGGACGCGGCCGGCGCCGCCCGTACGGCGGAGACGGCGCTGCTCGTCGGGGCGCGGGCCGCCTGGGCGGAGACCGCCGAACCGGGCGACGAGCAGGCGGTGGAGAAGCTCGGCGCGAAGGTGGCGGCGGAGTACGGCACCGTCGAGGTGCTGGTCAACCTCGCGGGCACGGCGCCCTCCGGGCCCTTCCTGGAGACCACGTCCGAGGAGTGGCGGGGCCTCCTCGACGCGGGGCTCCTGGGGATCGTCCACAGCTGCCGGGTGTTCGGCGGGCGGATGGCCGAGCGCGGGCAGGGCGGCCACATCGTCAACGTGCTCCCGAGCATCCCCGGCCCGGCGTCCCGGGCACCGGGCGCCACCCCGTACGGCACGGCGCAGGCGGCCGTCCTGGCTCTCAGCCAGGGGCTGCGGGCCGAACTGGCCCCCCGTACGGTCTCGGTGAGCGCGGTACTGCCGGGGGCGGTCGACGCCGGGGCAGGTGTATCCGGGACGCGCGCGGGAGCGGGTATCGGGACGCTCCTCTCCACAAGGGAGGCGTCATCTGCGGGAGTTGGCGCGAGGGCCGTTACGCCGTCACGCCGGGCTCACGGCCGTACTCCGGAGCAGGTCGCCGAGGCCGTGCTGGAGGCGGTGGTCCACGACCAGGCCCTCGCGGTGGTCCCGGGACGGCCGGTGGGCCTCCGCCGGCTGCTCCGGGGCGGCACGGGGGCGCTCCGCAAACGCCGCTAGGCGAGGCCGAGTCGGGAGCACCGCCGTGCGGGCCGACGGGCGCCGCACCCCAAGCCGGGAGCCTGAGGTGCGGCCCACAAGCCTGCGCCGGGGCGGACTTGGCGTCGAGGCGGGTCATTCGAGCTGTGGCGGGGGCGAGTTCCGGGACGGTGGTCGCCGGGAGGCGTCTCGTACGACCGGCACCGGGCGGGCGGCCCGCTCGCTCCGGGCGGCCGCGGCTCCGGAAGGAATGGTGGTGGACACCGCGGAACCCGGAGCGGCTTTCCCCAGCCGCGGAGGGCAGCCTGTGGACAGAACGGCGTTCAGCCTATGAGCTGTTCGCCGCGGTGGAGCGGGATCGGACACCGTCCACACGACGGGCCATCCGGAGGCATTCCGCCTGGGATGGAACGGAAGGAACGGTTCCTCCAGTGGCGCAAGTGGGTTGTGCCGCACGACGCGTGGTCGTCGACCGGCGGCGACGCATGAGCGAGCAGCCCAGAACTGGAGTTGCGGAGATACCCTTTTGGTGACAAGCGGGACATCTCGCCCATTCAACAATCAAGTTGACCAAAAAGCCCATTTCATAGAGGCGTTGTCCACAGATTCGCCAAATACCCTGTGGATAAGTCAAGTTGCTTGTGGATCAAACACAAACGGACTCACCAGTTTCCCGGCGCTCGGAAAATCGGGATGCACCGGCGGAGGGGGCCGGGCACTCTGGCGGGATGGACGACAGACGCACCGTGAAGGTGTCGAAGTACCTCTCCAAGCACCTGCGGCATCAGCCGGAACGCATCGGGCTGACACTCGACCCGAACGGATGGGTGGACGTCGCGGAGCTGCTGGAAGCCGCGGCCCGTCACCACTTCCCGATCACCCGGACCGAACTCGAACACGTGGTGGCGGTGAACGACAAGCAGCGCTTCACCCTGGAGGGGGACCGGCTGCGCGCCAACCAGGGCCACACCGTCCCGGTCGACCTGGACCTGCCGCCCGCCGAACCGCCGCCGTTCCTCTACCACGGCACGGTGGCCCGGTCCCTGGCGGCGATCCGGACCGAAGGGCTGCGCCCGATGGCCCGCCACCACGTCCACCTCTCACCCGACCGGGAGACCGCCACCCGGGTCGGGGCACGGCGGGGCCGACCCGTGGTGCTCTCCGTGGACGCGGCGGCGATGCACCGCGCCGGTCACGTCTTCCGCGTCAGCGCCAACGGCGTGTGGCTGGCGGATTCCGTACCCCCGGAGTACCTGCGCTTCCAGGGCTGACGGGCGCGGGCGTACAACCGCCGCCGTTGCACCGGCCCCCGTGCCCGGCTCCCGGTCAGCCCAGCTGGGCGAGGGCCTCGGTGGCGATCCGCTCGAAGACGGCCGGGTCGGTGGCGAAGTCCGAGTCCGGAATCGGCCAGTGGACGACCAGCTCGGTGAAGCCCAGCTCCTGGTGGCGGCCGGCGAAGTCCACGAAGGCGTCGACCGACTCCAGCGGGCGGTTGCGGTCCGGGGTGAACGCGGTGAGCAGGATCTTGTCCAGCTCCGCGACGTCCCGCCCGGTCTCCGAGCATGCCTTGCCGAGCTTCTCGATCTGGCCGCGCAGCGCCTCGACCGACTGCTCCGGCGTGCCGTCCTCGAACAGCTTCGGGTCGCCCGTGGTCACCCACGCCTGGCCGTACCGGGCGGCCAGCTTCAGCCCGCGCGGTCCGGTCGCGGCGACGGCGAAGGGCAGCCGCGGCGACTGCACGCAGCCGGGGATGTTCCGGGCCTCCTCGGCCGTGTAGAAGGTGCCCTGCTGCGAGACCGCGCCCTCGGTGAGCAGCCGGTCCAGCAGCGGTACGAACTCGCCGAACCGGTCGGCCCGCTCGCGCGGCGTCCACGGCTCCTGGCCGAGCGCGGTGGCGTCGAAGCCGTTGCCGCCCGCGCCGATCCCGAGGGTGACCCGGCCGCCCGAGACGTCGTCGAGCGAGATCAGTTCCTTGGCGAGCGTGACCGGGTGGCGGAAGTTCGGCGAGGTCACGAGGGTGCCGAGGCGCATGGTTCCGGTGGCCACCGCCGCAGCCGTCAGCGTCGGGAGCGCCCCGAACCAGGTCTCCTCCCGGAACGAACGCCAGGAGAGGTGGTCGTAGGTGTAGGCGGCGTGGAAACCGAGCTCCTCGGCGCGCTGCCACTTCGCACGGCCCCCTTCGTGCCAGCGGTCGACAGGGAGGATCACGGTGCTCAGGCGCAGACTCATGGACCGAGCCTACGTCCCCCGCCCCGTCCCCACCGGGTCGAGGCCACCCGATCCGGCCGCACCACCGGCCGCACCACCCACCGCACCACCGACCGCACCACCCACCGCACCACCCACCGCACCACCGACCGCACCGCCGGTTCCGCCGTCGGCCCCACCGGGGCCTTCCACCCCTCGGCTCCTTCCACCCGTCGGCCCGGCGGCCCCGATGCCGCTGCCGGGCCGCTCCCGCCTCCTCGGGGTCCCCAAGACCCTCAAGATCCCCCAGCAGTGCTCTGGCATATGCCAAAGGTCTATCCCCCTGTTCAAGGGCGTGCGCCTCTCATATGTGCGCCCTCCTGCACGCCCGTGCGCCGAATGCGGGAGAATGGACCGGTGACCACGCCTACCGAAGCACCGCCTGTCGCCGTGCCCCGGCTGATAGCCACCGACCTGGACGGCACTTTGCTGCGTGACGACAAGACCTTGTCGTCACGCACGATCGCCGCGCTCGCGGCGGCAGAACGGGCGGGCGTGCACGTCCTCTTCGTCACCGGCCGCCCGCCCCGCTGGATGGACGCGGTCGTCTCCCATCTGCCGGGGCACGGGACGGCGATCTGCGCGAACGGCGCCGCGGTGGTCGACCTGAGCGCCGGCGGCCGGCTGATCAAGGTCCACCCGCTCGGCCGGGCGGAGGCGCTCGACGTCGCGCACCGGGTACGGGCCGCCGCGCCCGGCACCACGTTCGCGGTGGAGTTCACCACCGGCTTCCACCACGAACCGCTCTACCCGCCGTTCCGCCAGGACCCCGGGTCGGTGGTCGCCCCCGTCGAGAAGCTGCTGGACGAGCGGACACCAAGCACGGGCGCCCCGGTACTGAAGCTCCTGGCCCACCACACCGCGATCGCCCCCGACGCGTTCCTCGCCCTGGCCCGCGAGGCTGCCGGGGACCGGGTGTCCTTCACCCGGTCCAGCCCCTCCGCCCTGCTGGAGGCCGGCGGGGCGGGCGTCTCCAAGGCCCGCACGCTCGCGGAGTACTGCGCGGAGCGCGGGGTGCTCCCCGAGGAGGTCGTCGCCTTCGGGGACATGCCGAACGACGTCGAGATGCTGAACTGGGCCGGCACCTCGTACGCGATGGCCAACGCCCACCCGGCCGCGGTCTCCGCCGCGTCGGGACGGACGCTCACCAACGAGGAGGACGGTGTGGCGGTCGTCCTCGAACGTCTCCTCGCCGCCCGCTGAAGCCTGGCCGCTGAAGCCCTGGTCGCTGAAGCCCGCGCCCGCTGAGGCCTGGACACTCAAGCCCTCGTCGCCCCGGCCCGCGCCCGCTGAAGCCTGGTCGCTGAAGCCGTACGCGCCGGCCGAGTCCCCGGGCCCCTCAGAGGGGAGCCTCCCAGGTCACCGACGTACCGCCGCCGCCTTCCCCGAGTCCCGGGCCGAACCAGCTGGCTCCGCCCAGCGACTCCGCCCGGCGGGCCAGATTGCGCAGCCCGCTCCGCCGGCCGCCCTCCGGGATGCCGACCCCGTCGTCGGAGACGGTCAGCCGGACGGCGTCCCGCCCGTCCGGCAGGGTGGCCGTGGCGTCGACGACCACGTCGATCACCGAGGCCTGGGCGTGCCGGAAGGCGTTGGAGAGGGCCTCGCGCAGGGCGGCGATCAGGTTCTTACCGGTGGACTCGCTCACCAGGGTGTCGATCGCCCCGAGAAAGCGGTGCGAGGGCGTGAAGCCGAGGGGGACCGCCGCCATGTTGAGCTCGCGCAGCACCCGGACGCGCAGTCCGGACGGCGCCTCGGCCGGCTCCTGCTGGAGGGCGAAGATGGCGGTGCGGATCTCCTGGATGGTGGTGTCCAGCTCGTCCACGGCGCGGCCGACGCCCTCCTGTACCTCCGGCACCACCGACCGGCGCTGGGCACTCTCCAGCATCATCCCGGTGGCGTACAGCCGCTGGATGACGAGGTCGTGGAGGTCCCGGGCGATCCGGTCCCGGTCCTCGTACACCGCGAGGCGCTCCCGGTCGCGCTGCGCCTCCGCCATCATCAGGGCGAGCGCGGCCTGCGCGGCGAACTGCGTGGCCAGGGTCCGTTCCGCCTCGTTGTACGGGCGCTGCCCCTGCTTCCGGGGCATGGACAGGGCGCCGAGCATCCGGCCGCCGCTGCGCATCGGCAGCAGCATGTTCGGGCCGTACTGCTCGGACGCGCGGCTGATCAGGCGCGGGTCGGTGGCGGCGTCGTCGATGAAGACGGGTTCCCCGGCGAGCAGCGCGGACACCACCGGACTCTCCGGGCCGATGATGACGCCCAACGAGGTGGACGGATCGTCGGAGGCCACCGCGACGACCTCCAGCCCGCCGGCCCCGTCCTTTCCCACCGGCAGCAGTACGGCACCGGTGGCCGAGCCGGCGAGCCTGCGGGCCTGTTCGGCGACGACGCTCAGGGCGTCGTCCGCGTCCCCGCCGGCGAGCAGCGCCGTGGTGACCGCGACCGATCCGTCGATCCACCGTTCGCGCCGACGGGCGGCCTCGTAGAGGCGGGCGTTGCCGATGGCGATGCCCGCCTCCGTGGCGAGCACCCGGACCATGTGCAGGTCGTAGTCGTTGAACGTGCCGCCGTGGTGCTTCTCGGCGAGGTACAGATTGCCGAAGATCTGCCCCTGGACGCTGATGGGTACGCCCAGGAAAGTGCGCATCGGGGGATGACCCGGCGGGAATCCGGCGTAGCGCGGATCGGTGGTCAGGTCGGCCAGCATCACCGGAGCGGGGTCGTGGATGAGCGCCCCGAGGAGTCCCCTCTGCCCGCTCGGGGGCCGCCCGATCGTGTGCGCCTCCTCGTCCGGCATGCCGTGGGTGACGAAGTCGAGGAGCCCTTCGGCGGACTCGTCCACGACGCCGATCGCGGCGTACCGGGCGTGGGCCAGTTCGGCGGCGGTCTCGCAGATGCGGTCGAGCGTGGAGTGCAGCTCCAGCCCGGTACCGACCGACCGCATGGCCTCCAGCAACTGCGGCACGCGGGCGGTGAGCTCGGGGGAGAGACCCCCCAGATCGCTGGCGGCCCGGGCGGCGGCTTCGAGGGCCTCCGGGTCCCAGGCGCTCCGGCTCGGCCCGTCCGCCCCGCCCCGGCCCGCCGCGCCCTGGTGCCCCTGCCGCTCTGCCATGCGTCGAGCGTACGAAGGGACCCCGCGCACGGAAAGTCGGGATTGCCCCGTTCCCCGACCTGGGCACGCCCGGTCCCGGCACGCTCGGACGTGGGCCGTCCGGGCCGGCTCCGGCGTGTCTCGGACGACGGCTGACCGGGCCGGTCCAGGCGCCTCTCAGACGCCGGCCATCCGGGTCGGCTCCGGCGGGCGGACCACGCGCGGGCCGGCCTCGCGTTCGCGCTCCAGCATCCGGCGCAGCGGTCCGTCCACCGCGGCGAGCTCGGCGTACGCGCCCCGCTGGACCACCCGGCCGCCGTCCAGCACCACGATCTTGTCCACCGCGTCGAGGCCCGCCAGGCGGTGGGTGATGAGCACGGTGGTACGTCCCCGGGTGACGTCGAGCAGGTCCGCGGTCAGGGCGTCGGCGGTGGCGATGTCGAGGTGCTCGGCGGGCTCGTCGAGCACGAGGACGGGGAAGTCGGCGAGGAGGGCGCGGGCGAGCGCGAGGCGCTGCCGCTGGCCGCCGGAGAGCCGGGCGCCGTGTTCGCCCACCAGGGTGTCGAGGCCGTCCGGCAGCGAGTCGGTCCAGTCGAGCAGCCGCGCCCCGGCGAGCGCGTCCCGCAGGTCCTCCTCGGTGGCGTCGGTGCGGGCGAGCCGCAGGTTCTCCCGCACCGAGCTGTCGAAGACGTGCGCGTCCTGGGCGCAGAGCCCGACGTACGTACGGACGGTGTCGCCGTCGAGCGCGGGGGCGTCCGTGCCGCCGAGCCGGTAGGTGCCGCTCTCCGCGTCCAGGAAGCGGAGCAGGACCTGCGCGAGGGTGGTCTTGCCGGAGCCGGACGGACCCACGACCGCGATCCGGCGCCCCTGCTCCAGGGTCAGGTCGACCCCGTCCAGGGCGGGCCGGTCCGCGTCCGGGTAGCGGGCCGTCAGGCCCCGTACCTCCAGCGGGAACGGGGTGGCGGGGGCCGGGGCGGGGGCGGAGGGTTCGCGTACCGGTACGGGGGCGTCCAGCACCTCGTACACCCGCTCCGCGCTCCGGCGGGCGCGTCGGCGGTACTGCACGGCGAGCGGCATCCCGTTCACGGCCTCGAAGGCGGCGAGCGGGGTGAGCAGGACGACCGCGAGTTCCAGGCCGCCGAGCCGGCCGCTCTGCACGGCGGGCAGCGCCACCAGCGCGGAGGCGACCACGGTCAGCCCGCAGAGGAGCGAGGAGAGGCCGCCGCCCAGGGCCGTGGCGGAGGCGGCACGGGCGGCGATCCGGGTGAGGACCCCGTCCGCCTCCCGCACCCGCGCGGTGCGCGAGGGCAGGGCACCGGCGACGGTCAGTTCGGCGGTGCCTCCGAGGAGGTCGGTGACCCGCACGGCGAGATCGGCGCGGGCCGGGGCGAGCCGGCGTTCCGCCCGGCGGGCGACCGCACCGCTGACCAGCGGCACGCCCGCTCCGGCGAGGAGCAGGCCCACGGCGAGGACCACGCCCGCCTCCGGGAGGAGCATCCCGAGGAAACCGGCGGAGGCCGCGCCGACGACCACGGCGGTACCGGCGGGGAGCAGCCAGCGGAGCCAGTAGTCCTGGAGCTCGTCGACGTCCGCGACCAGCCGGGTGAGCAGGTCGCCCCGGCGGGTGGTGCGCAGTCCGGCGGGCGCGACGCGCTCCAGTCCCCGGTAGACGGCGACCCGCAGTTCGGCGAGGAGCTGGAGCACGGTGTCGTGGGAGACGAGGCGTTCGGCGTAGCGGAAGAAGGCGCGGCCGATGCCGAAGGCGCGGGTCGCCGTGACGGCGACCATGAGGTAGAGGACCGGGGGCTGTTCGGAGGCGCGGGAGATCAGCCAGCCGGAGACCGCCATCAGCCCCACCGAGGAGCCGAGCGCGAGACTGCCCAGCAGCAGGGCGAGGGCGAGCCGCCCGCGCCGGGCGCCCGCCGCCTCGCGGATCCGGGCGAGCACCTTGCCCGTACGGGTGGTGGTCTCCCGGAGCGCCGCGGGGGCCTCCACCGCCGGTGCGGCGGCGGGTGCGGGCGGGCGCACGGGGTCCGGGACGGCCCGCCGGGGCACCTCCGCCCGACCGGTCTCCGGTCCGGTCGCGGGCGGTACCGGCGTCGCAGCCGCTTCCGGCGTCCCGGCCGGTGCGCGCGTCACGGCCGGTTCCAGCGTCACGACCGGTTCCAGCGTCACGATCCGGTCGGCCAGCGGCAGCAGTGCGGGGCGGTGGGCGACCAGCAGGACGGTGCGGCCCTCGGCCAGCCGTCGTACGGCGTCCACGATGCCCGCCTCCGTCCCGCCGTCCAGGCTCGCGGTCGGCTCGTCGAGCAGCAGCACCGGCCGGTCGGCGAGGAAGGCGCGGGCCAGCGCGAGACGCTGGCGCTGCCCGGCGGAGAGCCCGGCGCCGTCCTCGCCGAGGAGGGTCTGCCCGCCCTCGGGCAGCGCGGCGACGAACGCGTGGGCGCCCGCGTCCCGCAGGGCGGCCTCCACGGCGGCGTCGTCGGCGTCCGGCCGGGCCAGCCGTACGTTCTCCGCGACGGTTCCGGCGAAGAGGACCGGGCGCTGCGGGACCCAGGCGACGCGCTCGCGCCAGCGTTCGGGGGAGACGGTGGCGAGATCCACGCCCCCCACTCGTACGGTCCCCTCGTCCGGCGCCCTGAACCCGAGGACCACGTCGAGCAGGGTGGACTTGCCGGCCCCGCTCGGGCCGACCAGGGCGACGGTCTCCCCCGGCGCGACCACCAGCGAGGCACCGGCCGGCGAGGGCTCGGTCCGGCCCGGGTGCCGGACGGTCACCCCGTCCAGCTCGATACGGAGCGATTCCGGCACGTCCGCCGTACCGGCCGCCGGGAGCTCGGTCTCCAGCACCGCGAAGATCTCCTCCGCGGCCGACAGCCCTTCCGCCGCCGCGTGGAACTGCGCGCCGACCTGGCGGATCGGCAGATACGCCTCGGGGGCGAGGATCAGCACCAGCAGGCCGATGTACAGGTCGAGTTCGCCGTGGACCAGCCGCATGCCGATGGTGACGGCGACCAGGGCCACCGAGAGGGTGGCCAGCAGCTCCAGCGCGAAGGAGGAGAGGAACGCGATCCGCAGGGTCCGCACGGTCGCCAGCCGGTACTCCGAGGTGATCTTCCGGATCGACTCGGCCTGGGCCTTGGCCCGGCCGAAGACCTTGAGCGTGGGCAGCCCGGCGACCACGTCCAGGAAGTGGCCGGAGAGCCGCGAGAGCAGCCTCCACTGCCGGTCCATCCGGGACTGGGTGGCCCAGCCGATCAGCATCATGAAGGCGGGGATGAGCGGCAGCGTGACCACGATGATCGCGGCCGACACCCAGTCCTCGGTGACGATGCGCGCGAGGACGGCGACGGGCACCACCACCGCGAGGCCGAGCTGCGGGAGATAGCGGGAGAAGTAGTCGTCGAGCGCGTCGACGCCCCGGGTGGCGAGGGCGACGAGCGATCCGGTGCGCTGTCCGTCCAGCCATCCGGGGCCGAGCTGCGCGGCCCGCTCCAGGAGCCGGCCGCGCAGTTCGGACTTGACCGCCGCACTCGCCCGGTACGCCGCCAGTTCGGTGAGCCAGGCGACCAGCGCCCGGCCCGCCGCGACGACGGCCAGCAGGATCAGGGGCGTACGGAGACCGGAGACACTCAGCCCGTCCTCGAACCCGCCGACCACGATCTCGGCCACCAGCATCGCCTGAGCGATGACCAGCACCGCGCCCACGGCGCCCAGAGCCACCACGGCGACGAGGAAGAACCGGGTGGCCCGGGCGTACCGGAAGAGACGCGGATCGATCGGTTTCACGTGAAACATCCCCTGAGGTCGGTGCCGCCGGTTCGCCGGGTGACCGGCGGCGGCGCGTACTCGGCGGCGGCGCGTACTCTGCGCCGGTGCCGGCGGCGACCGGTCGGGCCGCCGCCGGGCAGGGCGCTCAGTGCGCGTCGGCGATGTGCTGGGTGCCTATGCGCTTGCGGAACACCCAGTACGTCCAGCTCTGGTAGAGCAGGACCAGGGGCGTGGCGATCCCCGCGCACCAGGTCATGATCGTGAGCGTGTAGGGCGTGGACGAGGCGTTGGTGACGGTGAGGCTCCACGCGCTGTTCAGCGAGGACGGCATGACGTCCGGGAAGAGCGCCAGGAAGAGCATCGCCACGGCGGCGGTGATGGTGAGGCCCGAGAGCGCGAACGACCAGCCCTCACGCCCCGCCGCGATGGCCGCGATCGCGCCGGCCAGGGCCAGGACGGCGACCACCGTCGCGAGGAGCGACCAGCCGTCTCCGGTACGCGCCTGCGTCCAGATCAGGAACCCCAGCGCCAGGACCGCGGTGAGGAACCCCAGCCGCAGGGCGAACCTCCGGGCCCGTACGCGGATCTCCCCGACCGTCTTCAGCGCCGCGAACACCGCGCCGTGGAAGGTGAAGAGGGTGAGCGTCACCGCCCCGCCGAGCAGCGCGAACGGGTTGAGGAGGTCCCAGAACCCGCCCACGTACTCCATGTGCGCGTCGATCTTGACCCCGCGCACGATGTTGCCGAAGGCCACGCCCCAGAGGACCGCGGGGATCAACGAGGTCCAGAAGATCGCGTGTTCCCAGTTGGTCTGCCAGCGCTCCTCCGGTCGCTTCGCCCGGTACTCGAAGGCGACGCCCCGCAGGATCAGGCAGAGCAGGATGACCAGCAGCGGCAGGTAGAAGCCGGAGAAGAGGGTGGCGTACCAGTCGGGGAAGGCCGCGAAGGTGGCGCCTCCGGCGCTGAGCAGCCAGACCTCGTTGCCGTCCCAGACGGGCCCGATCGTGTTGATCAGGACCCGCCGCTCCTTGCGGTCGCGGGCCAGCGCCTTGGTCAGGACCCCGATGCCGAAGTCGAAGCCTTCCAGGAAGAAGTAGCCGGTCCAGAGGACGGCGATGAGGACGAACCAGACGTCGTGGAGTTCCATCGTTCCGCTCCTTCCTCTCAGTACGAGAAGGCCATCGGCCGGTCGGCGTCGGCGGCGTCGTGACCGCCGATCGTGGCGGGCGGGTTGAGGTCGTCCTCACTGAGCTCCGGAGGCCCGGCCTTGATGTACTTCACGAGCAGCTTGACCTCGACCACCGCGAGGATCGCGTAGATCAGGGTGAAGGCGATCAGGGAGGCGATGACCTCACCCTGCGAGACCCCGGGGGAGACGGCGTCCTTGGTCTTGAGGACCCCGAAGACGACCCAGGGCTGCCGCCCGGTCTCGGTGAAGATCCAGCCCCAGGAGTTGGCGATCAGCGGGAAGAGCAGGGTCCAGAGCGCGGTCATCCAGTACAGCCTGGCGAACTTCGGGCTGAGGGCCTTGTTCTTGAAGAGGACCAGATGCGGCACCTCGTCGTCGCCGGTCCGCATCCCCGGCGGCAGCATGAACTTCTTCCGGGTCAGCCAGAGTCCGAGGATGCCGAGGCCGAAGGAGGCCATCCCGAAGCCGATCATCCAGCGGAATCCCCAGAAGGCGACCGGGATGTTGGGCCGGTAGTCCCCGGGTCCGTACTTCTCCTGCATCTGCTGGTTCAGCTCGTTGATGCCCGGGATGTACGAGGTGAAGGTGTCGTCGGCCAGGAAGGAGAGCACCCCGGGGACCGAGATCTCCACGTCGTTGCGGCCCTCGGAGACGTCGCCCACCGCGAAGATCGAGAACGGCGCGCCTTCCTGCCCCTCCCAGAGCGCCTCGGCCGCGGCCATCTTCATCGGCTGCTGCTTGAACATGACCTTGCCGAGCACGTCTCCGCTGATGGAGGTCAGCAGACCGGCGACGACCACGGTGATCAGACCCAGCCGCAGCGAGGTCCGCATGACCGGGATGTGCTTCTTCCGCGCCAGGTGGAAGGCGGCGATCCCGACCATGAAGGCACCGCCGACGAGGAAGGCGGCCGTGATGGTGTGGAAGAACTGGGCGAGCGCGGTGTTCTGCGTCAGCACCTGCCAGAAGTCGGTGAGTTCGGCACGGCCGCGCTTCTCGTTCATGCGGTAGCCGACCGGGTGCTGCATCCAGGAGTTGGCCGCCAGGATGAAGTACGCGGAGAGGATCGTGCCGAGCGAGACCATCCAGATGCAGGCCAGGTGGATCTTCCGGGGCAGCTTGTCCCAGCCGAAGATCCAGAGCCCGATGAAGGTGGACTCGAAGAAGAAGGCGATCAGCGCCTCGAAGGCGAGCGGGGCACCGAAGACGTCACCGACGAACCGCGAGTAGTCGGACCAGTTCATGCCGAACTGGAACTCCTGGACGATGCCGGTGACGACACCCATCGCGATGTTGATCAGGAAGAGCTTGCCCCAGAACTTGGTGGCCTTGAGGTACTTCTCCTTGTTGGTCCGGACCCATGCCGTCTGCAGCCCCGCCGTCAGCGCGGCGAGGGAGATCGTCATGGGGACGAAGAGGAAGTGGTAGACGGTCGTAATGCCGAACTGCCAGCGCGCCATCGTCTCGGGCGCCAGAGCAAGTTCCACGTCGTCGTCTCCTTACGTCGCCGTAGTGACAGCCGCGGTTCGCCCGCTTGGTCCCTCCCATTACGGGATCAAACGGGTGCGCTTGTGAACGCGTTCACATTCACAAGCAAAAGTATGGCGCACGCGCTTCCGGATCTTCGAACGGGGGGGTCCCCTGAGAGCGACGGCCCCGAGGAGCGGCGGCCGACGGGCAGCCGGCCGGGTCCTCCCCTCTGAAGCTGCCCACCGCGCGCCGGACAGAACCCGCGCACCGACGCTTTCCGGACAGTGGCGGGGAGCACCAGGCAGCGGGGCGGGAGAAGCGGGCCCTCACACCCGTGGCCCCGGCCCCCCGGAAAAAACGGGAGCCGGGGCCACGGGTGCGGGGTCACAGAACGCGGATCACGAGGCGCGGATCACAGGACGCGGGTCACAGGACGCGGGTCGCAGAACGCAGGTCGCAAGGCGCGAGCCGCGCTACAGCTGCGCGCGGAACGCCTCCGCCGCCTTCAGGAAGAGGTCGTTGGCCTCGTCCTCGCCGATCGTGACCCGTACGCCCTCACCGGCGAACGGCCGCACGACCACGCCCGCCCGCTCGCAGAAGGCGGCGAAGTCGCCCGTACGCTCACCGAGCCGGAGCCAGACGAAGTTGGCCTGGCTCTCCGGCACCGTCCAGCCCTGCGCGAGCAGCCCGCGGTGCACCCGGTTCCGCTCGGCCACCAGCGAGCCCACCCGCCCCAGCAGTTCGTCCTCGGCCCGCAGCGAGGCGATCGCCGCGTCCTGGGCGATCCGGCTCACGCCGAAGGGCACGGCCGTCTTGCGCAGCGCCGCCGCCACCGGCTCGTGCGCCACCGCGAACCCGACCCGCAGTCCGGCCAGCCCGTACGCCTTCGAGAAGGTGCGCAGCACCGCGACGTTGGGCCGGTCGCGGTAGATCTCCAGGCCGTCCGGCACGTCGGCGTCACGGACGAACTCCTTGTACGCCTCGTCGAGCACCACCAGCACGTCGGAGGGCACCCGGTCGAGGAAGCGCTCGAGTTCGGCCCGGCGCACCACCGTCCCGGTCGGGTTGTTGGGGTTGCAGACGAAGATCAGCCGCGTCCGGTCCGTGACGGCGTCCGCCATCGCGTCCAGATCGTGCACGTCCCCGTCGGTCAGCGGCACCTTCACCGAGGTCGCCCCGCTGATCTGCGTGATGATCGGGTACGCCTCGAAGGAGCGCCAGGCGTAGATCACCTCGTCGCCGGGGCCGGACGTGGCTTGAAGCAACTGCTGTGCCACGCCCACCGATCCGGTGCCGGTGGCGAGGTGCTCCAGGGGCACACCGAACCGGTCGGCCAGCTCGGCCATCAGGCCCGCGCAGGACATGTCCGGGTAGCGGTTGAGCTCCGAGGCGGCCGCCAGCGCGGATTCCAGCACCCCGGGCAGCGGCGGATAGGGGTTCTCGTTGGAGGACAGCTTGAAAGCGACCGGCCCGTCCTGGGAGGCCGCCCGGCCCGGCACATAGGCGGGGACGCCGTCCAGCTCGGGGCGCAGCTTGGGGCTCTTCTCGCTCACCACAGGTCCTCCTCGACCATCGACGCACGGAGTCGACGCACAGAATCGACGCACAGATGCGTCTCACCTTATGAGGAGCCGCCCGGAGCGACCTGCCGCCCGGGAACCTCCACGGAACTCGTCCGCAACGCCCGTCGACGAGGCCGCCCACGGAGCCGTCCACGGCGCCGTTCACGGATCCGGCCGGCGCGCGTCGCCATCGGCCTCTCCGGCGGCCTCCCCACCGGGGGGCGCACGCATGTTTCTTCGCGCGCCGGTGGCTCGCGCCGTAGCGCGCGTCCCTCGAAGTGGTGAGTTGAGGACTCTTCCCGCCACCACTCCGTGAGCAGACTCAGCCCGATGGATACATGACACATCCGGCAGGTCGCCGCCAACTCCCTTGCTTTGCAAGGCAATCATTCCTCAATGACCTTGCAGAAACGTGTCTGTCAACAGTTGCATATGCGTCCGGCCCACTGGGGCTCCTGAGCCCTACTATCGGCTCGCCATGACAGCAGCAGGGAAGCACCAGGTGAGCCGGACGGAGACCCCCCGGCGCAGCGGCCGGCCAGGACGCGCGGGTATCCGCGACGTGGCCGCCGCCGCGGGGGTCTCGATCACGACCGTCTCCGACGCGCTCAACGGCAAGGGCAGGCTCCCGGACGCCACCCGCCGCCACGTCCGCGAGGTCGCAGAACGCCTGGGCTACCGCCCCTCGGCCGCGGCCCGCACGCTCCGCACGGGCAAGTCGGGCCTGATCGGCCTGACCGTGACCACGTACGGGGATGAACCTTTCACCTTCACCGAGTTCGCGTACTTCGCGGAGATGGCGAGGGCCGCGACCTCGGCCGCGCTCGCCCGGGGGTACGCCCTCGTGATCCTGCCCGCCACCTCGCGCCACGACGTCTGGTCCAACGTGGCCCTGGACGGGACCGTGGTGATCGACCCCTCGGACCAGGACCCGGTGGTCACCGAACTGGTCCGCCAGGGCCTGCCGGTGGTCTCCGACGGACGGCCCGCCGGAACGCTCCCGGTCACCGCCTGGGTCGACAACGACCACCGCGCGGCCGTGCTCGACCTCCTCGACCACCTCGCAGCGGCCGGCGCCCGCCGGATCGGGCTGCTCACCGGCACCACGACCGACACGTACACCCGGCTCTCCACCACCGCGTACCTGCACTGGTGCGAGCGCGTGGGCCAGGATCCGGTGTACGAGTCCTATCCGGCCCACGACCCGTGCGCCGGGGCGGTCGCCGCCGACCGGCTGCTCGCCCGCCCCGACCGGCCGGACGCCGTCTACGGCCTCTTCGACCCCAACGGCACCGACCTGCTCGCGGCGGCACGCCGGTACGGCCTGCGCGTCCCCGAAGACCTGCTGCTGGTCTGCTGCAGCGAGTCCACGGTCTACGCCACCACCGAGCCGCCCATCACCACGCTCTCGCTGAAACCGCGCCGTATCGGGACCGCGGTGGTGCAGCTCCTCATCGACGCGATCGAGGGTGTCGAACACGACGGTCCGGTCGAGCAGGTGATACCGACCGAGCTCATCGTCCGGACCTCCTCGCAGCGCCGGCCGCCCCGCACGACGGTCAGCGCGCCACGCTCTCCGAGCAGGGACTGAACGGATTAATCCGGACCAATGGACAGGTGAACGGCGCACCCGCCCGGATTCACCGCCCCTGGTGCGTCACACGGGGCGATCCGCGTTCCTATGATGGGCGCACGACACCGCGGACCACCTCTACCAGGCAGGGCCCGTCAGGTGTACGGCGGCGCGACGGTGGTGGAGGGGTCGATGACTCAGGGGGCCGGTCAGGAACCCGTGGTGCGTACGGCGACGTTGCGCGACTTCCGCGTTCCGCCGTACGCGCGAACGCCCGTGCCCGGGGGCGAGCCGCATCCGGAGGGTGCGCTCGCCCGTCCCGGCGACGTACACCCCGAGGACGCGCTGCCGGAAGGCAACGTGCATCCCGGCAACGCGCTGCCCGACGGCGGCGTGCCGGAGGGCTACACGCCGACCGAGCGCGACCTGCCCGTGATCACCCCGGCCGGGGTGCCCGTCGTGGCTCCCGTCCCGGGCACGGGCCCCGGCGGTACGGACGGGCTCGGGCCGCTCTACGTCGTCGGCGACGTGCACGGCTACCTCGACGAACTGAAGGCCGCCCTCTCGGACCAGGGCCTCATCGACGTCAACGGCAACTGGTCGGCGGGCAACGCCCGGCTCTGGTTCCTCGGCGACTTCACGGACCGGGGCCCCGACGGCATCGGGGTCATCGATCTGGTCATGCAGCTCTCGGCCGAGGCCGCCGCCGCGGGCGGCTACTGCAAGGCGCTGATGGGCAACCACGAGCTGCTGCTCATCGGCGCGAAGCGGTTCGCGGACACTCCGGTGAACTCCGGCGCCGGCACCGCCACCTTCCAGGCCGCCTGGCTGCTCAACGGCGGCCAGAAGCACGACATGGAGCGGCTGCGCGACGTCCACCTGCAGTGGATGTCCCGGCTGGACGCGGTCGTGGAGGAGGACGGGCATCTGCTGATGCACTCCGACACGACGGCGTACCTCGACTACGGGGCGACCATCGAGGACGTCAACGACACGGTCCACGCCATCCTCACCCGTAACGACGCGGACGAGTGCTGGGACCTGTTCCGCAAGCTCACCAAGCGGTTCGCGTTCCGGGACGACGGCGGCGCGCAGGCGGTACGCGAGCTGATGGCCGCGTACGGGGGCCGGCGGGTCGTCCACGGCCACAGCCCCATTCCGTACCTCCTGGGCGAGGTCGGGTCGGAGGACGGCGAGAACGGCGCGGGTCCGGTGGTGCACGGACCGCACGTGTACGCGGACGGTCTGGCCATTGCCATGGACGGCGGCGTGACCATGGCCGGAAAGCTACTGGTCGCCCAACTCCCCCTGCATGACTGACGGTCCACCGGGTAGGGCTCCGTCGACCTGATCGTTCGCGGTCGGCGGGCCTTTTTCCGGAAACACCCTGTCACCCCTCGCCCTGGGCGCTCTACCATCGGCGTATCAGTAGCAGGCTCTCCTCCGTTTCGTCCGGAATGCCCCGTCATGTGCGGGCTCTCGGGCGCCACGGAGCATCGGGGGATGCAGATGACAAGCGCTCCGCACCTGCTGGCCGAAGACGGGCCCGAGTACGAGCGGATCCTCGGCGACGCACTGCGCCACGCGCACGAGCGGCCGGATCTGGACGGAGTCGGCGAACGGCTCAACCGGGAGCAGTTGCGGACCATGGCGCTGAGCGCCACCGCGCTGATCACCGCGGCCGCCGCCACCGAGTACGAGCACTACGTGAAGGCGCGTGGGGAACTCCGCGTCCCCACCGGCGACGCCGACCAGGAACCCGACGAGGTGCGGGTCCCGCCGGAAGCGACCGGCGAGAGCGTGGGCGTCGGCGCGGTCGTCACCGTGCTCGCCCCGCTTCTCGCGGGCTCCGCGGCGGTGATCTTCCTGGTGGTCGGCTATCTCCTCCGGGCCGTGAGCTCCTCACTGGCCGTCGCGGGCCCGATGGTCACCGCGGGCTGGCTCTTCGCGGCGCTCACCGCGCTGGCGATCCTCGCGGCCGCCGTCGGACTGCTGGTCACGGCGCTCCGTAACGGCACCGACGATCCGGCCGCCGGCCTGGAGGAGGACGAGAACGTGCCGGAGGAGGTCGCCCGGGCCAGGGAGGCCTGGCGGCACGCCCTGCTGGAACGCGGCATACTCCCGTTCCTCCGCGACGCGCTGGACGACCCGACCGCCGCGCCGGCCGCCCGCACCCCGCGGCCGTCACCGAACCGCATCCCGAAGATCGGGTACAGCAGCCCGGATTTCTCGACCCCGCAGGACGGCTCGCGCCACAGCCCCCGGCCGTCCTTCACCAGCCCCGACTTCAGCAGCCCGGATTTCAGCAGCCCGGACTTCGACGGTCCGGGCTTCGGCGGTCCGGACCGGGACGGCTCCGCACCCTGAGGCCGGCCCACGGGACCGTGCCTCTGCCCGCGGCGCCGGCCCCGTGAAGGCCACCCCGGGTGGGCGCCGGCCCCGTGAAGGCCACCCCTCCCGTGAAGGCCTACCGGGCGGGTGCCGGCCCCCTGAAGGCCGGCACGACCCCGGCTCAGTCGGCCAGCGGCAGGTAGACCCGCCCGCCGGAGGCCGCGAACTCCTTCGACTTCGCCAGCATCCCCGCCTCGATCTCCTCCTCGGAGGCGGACGGCGCAAGATCCGGCGCGAACTGCTCGGTGATGCTCCGGCTGATCTTCATCGAGCAGAACTTCGGCCCGCACATCGAGCAGAAGTGCGCCGTCTTGGCCGGTTCGGCGGGCAGCGTCTCGTCGTGGAACGCGCGGGCCGTGTCCGGGTCGAGCGCCAGGTTGAACTGGTCCTCCCAGCGGAACTCGAACCGGGCGTCCGACAGCGCGTCGTCCCACTCCTGCGCGCCCGGGTGGCCCTTGGCCAGGTCGGCGGCGTGGGCCGCGATCTTGTAGGTGATGACCCCGGTCTTCACGTCGTCCCGGTCGGGCAGTCCCAGGTGCTCCTTGGGCGTCACGTAGCAGAGCATCGCCGTGCCCCACCAGGCGATCATCGCCGCGCCGATCCCGGAGGTGATGTGGTCGTACGCCGGCGCGACGTCGGTGGTCAGCGGGCCGAGGGTGTAGAACGGCGCCTCCTCGCAGATCTCCTGCTGGAGGTCGATGTTCTCCTTGATCTTGTGCATCGGGACGTGCCCCGGGCCCTCGATCATCGTCTGCACGCCGTACCGCTTGGCGATGGTGTTGAGCTCGCCGAGGGTGCGCAGTTCGGCGAACTGCGCCTCGTCGTTGGCGTCGGCGATGGACCCGGGCCGCAGCCCGTCCCCGAGCGAGTACGTCACGTCGTACGTCGCCAGGAGCTCGCAGAGCTCCTCGAAGTTCTCGTAGAGGAACGACTCCTTGTGGTGCGCGAGGCACCAGGCCGCCATGATCGAGCCGCCCCGGGAGACGATGCCGGTCTTGCGGCGCGCCGTGAGCGGGACGTACGGCAGGCGCACGCCGGCGTGCACCGTCATGTAGTCCACCCCCTGCTCGGCCTGCTCGATGACCGTGTCCTTGTAGATCTCCCAGGTCAGCTCCTCGGCCCGGCCGTCGACCTTTTCGAGGGCCTGGTACAGCGGGACGGTGCCGATGGGCACGGGGGAGTTCCGGAGCACCCACTCGCGGGTGGTGTGGATGTTGCGGCCGGTGGACAGGTCCATGACCGTGTCGGCGCCCCACCGCGTCGCCCAGGTCATCTTGTCCACCTCCTCCTCGATGGAGGAGGTCACGGCCGAGTTGCCGATGTTGGCGTTCACCTTCACCAGGAACCGCTTGCCGATGATCATCGGCTCGATCTCCGGGTGGTTCACGTTGGCGGGCAGCACCGCCCGGCCGGCCGCGATCTCCTCACGTACGACCTCGGGGTCGACGTTCTCGCGGATCGCGACGTACTCCATCTCCGGGGTGATCTCCCCCCGCCGGGCGTAAGCGAGTTGGGTGACGGGGCGGCCGTCGCGGCTGCGCCGGGGCGCGCGGGCGCCGCCGGGGAAGAGCGCGTCGAGGTTGCGCAGGCCGTCGCGCGAGGCGGGCGAGCGGCCGTCGTCCTCCGGACGGACCGGGCGCCCCTCGTACTCCTCGGTGTCCCCCCGGTCCTCGATCCAGCCGCCGCGCACGGAGGCGAGACCGCGGCGGACATCGGTGGTGACGGCGGGATCGGTGTACGGACCTGACGTGTCGTAGAGCGTCACGTCCTTGCCGTTGGTCAGGTGCACCTGACGGACCGGCACCCGGAGGCCGGGGCGCGAGCCCTCGACGTATCCCTTGTGCCAGCCGATGGACCTTCCCGCCCCGACGCTCTCGTTCGTCGTGGAGGCAGGCGTGCGTGTGTCCGATGTGGTCATGAGACCTACTCCCTACGCCGGCATTACCCGGTAACAGGTTCAGCGGTCGGCGCAGCGTTTCCCGTGAGGATTCACGAGGTCAGCGCCCTCTCAGCCCGGTGCTCCGAGCTCCCGCGTGTGCAAAGGTGCCACCACGCTAGCGCCCTCCCGGCCATGCTGACCAGGGGGCCTCCCCCGTTCTTGCGATGATCGCCCGGTGACCTCCTCCCAGGACCATCCCGAACCTCAGGACCACTCACACGGCCATACGCACAGCCATGGCCCCGCGGCACCCGTCTCGACCCATCTGCGCAAAGTCATCGCCTGCGTGCTGATCCCCTTCGCCGCGGCGGTGGTCGTCGGCCTGGCGGTGCTCTGGCCCGGCGGCACTCCCGCGCACGAACGCACCGGTGTGGGCTTCGACCGGCAGACCGAGCAGGGAGAGGTGGTGAAAGTGGAGCGGGTGAACTGCGCGGACGTCAACGCCGCCCAAGTACCCGCCACGGGCGGTACGTCGACGGACTCCGTGCCGGGTGCGGCGGCCGAGGGGACCGGCGACTGCAAGAAGGCCACCATCGAGGTGACCAGCGGCAAGGACAAGGGCCGCACCTTCGCCGAGATCGTCCAGCCGGAAGCGTCACGCCAGTTGAGCGAGGGTCAGGGGGTGGTCCTGGCGTACGCGCCGGACGCGCCGCACGACCTGCAGTACTCGGTCACCGACGTGGACCGGAAGCTGCCGATGGCGCTGCTGGCGGGCATCTTCGCCGTCGCCGTCGTGGTGGTGGGACGGCTGCGCGGGGTGATGGCGCTCGTGGCACTCGCCGTCTCCTTCGCCGTGCTGACCCTGTTCATCCTCCCGGCGATCCTGCAGGGGTCCAACCCGCTGCTGGTGGCGGTGGTCGGGGCGAGCGCGATCATGCTCATCGCGCTGTACACCTGCCACGGAGTGACGGCGCGGACCTCGGTGGCGGTGATCGGCACGCTGATCTCGCTGGTGCTGATCGGGCTGCTGGGCTCGGTCTTCATCGACTGGGCGGGACTGACCGGCAACACCGACGACAACACCGGCCTGATCCACGGCCTCTATCCGGACATCGACATGAGCGGTCTGCTCCTGGCCGGCATCATCATCGGTTCGCTCGGGGTCCTGGACGACGTGACGGTCACCCAGACGTCGGCCGTGTGGGAGCTGCACCAGGCGAACCCGACCATGGGGGCGCGCGGGCTCTACGGAGCGGGCATCAGGATCGGGCGCGACCACATCGCCTCGGTGGTCAACACCCTGGTGCTCGCGTACGCGGGCGCGGCGCTGCCCCTGCTGCTGCTGTTCACCATCGCGCAGAGCAGTGTGGGCACGGTCGCCAACAGCGAGCTGGTGGCCGAGGAGATCGTCCGTACTCTCGTCGGCTCGATCGGACTGGTCGCCTCGGTGCCCGTCACGACGGCGCTCGCCGCTCTGGTGGTGTCCGCGGACCGCACAGGGCTCGGCGCGGAAGCCGGAGCTCCTGCACCCGTACGGACCGGGAGGGGCCGCCGCCGCAAGAAGTGAGCTCGGGAGAGAGCGTGAGGGCCCAAAGACCAGCGGGCTGACAGCCTGTCAGCCCGCGTTCTGCTCCTCGGCGAGGATCCTTCCGAGCGCCTCTTCGAGGTTGCCGTCGAAGTCACCCTGCGTGTGCTCCTGCCCCAGTGGCACCAGCTTGTCCGTCCGGTCGAGAAACGCCACCAGCGGCGCCGTGCCGGCCCGGAACAGCGCCCGGTCCGCCCCGACCTGGAGCCGGATGTGCACGTCGCAGAGCCCCTCTGGCTCGGTGGGACCGATGTGCACATCACCGTCGCCGCTGGGACTGTTGAGGCCGTCGAGCAGGAGCTCACGGCCAAAAGCCCAGGTGACCGGGGCATCACCCGGCAGGTGGAAGGTCATACGGATCGCGTACGGATCGCTCACCTCGTAACGGAGCTCCACCGGAATACGGAACGAGAGCTCCTCCGAGACGAGGAAACTCATCATGACCTCTGCTTGAACCGACTCGCGCATCGTTCAACCCCGCAGTAGATGAATCTGGCCAGGAATGATCCCCCATGGCCCTATTGACGCCATCGTGGTGCACGCGATAGCAGATCACAAGGAGTGATTTTTCAGATACTGATAGAGAACACGAACGAACGCAAGAGCCGCGCCACTTCGCCACGTAGTTGTTCGACTGCGGGGAGCAACTGCTCCTGGCGGTCCAGGGGTAGAGAAATGGCCATCGCCGCGACGGCCGAACCTGCGGTGATGGGGATGGCGGCGCAGACCGTTCCGAGTGCGTACTCCTGTCGCTCAATGACAGGTTTCATACGCTCCATCGAACGCAATCGCTCAAGTAGGACCGGGCGATCTCGCACTGAGTAACGGGTCAACGGACGCACCGGATGGCGGAGCAGATGGTCCTCCCGCGCCTTCTCGTCGAGCTGTCCGAGCAGACACTGACCCAGCGCGTGGGCGTGCCCGGTCTCGGCGAAGGGGGCCCACTCGTCGACGGCGGGCGTCTCGGCGGAGTCCGCCACGGCGACCAGCTCGATCTCGCCCTCGCGGTAGACGGCGCAGTACACCGGGGCCCCCAACTCGTCGCACCAGCGCGCGAGGGAGTCGTTGAGCCTGCCGCGCCTGCTCTCCTCGGCCGCCCGGCCGGACATCCGCTCGGCGGCGGCACCGAGGACGAAGACACCGTTCTCCCGCCGGAGGTAGCCCTCGTGGGCCAAAGTGCGCAGCAGGTGATAGGTCGTCGGCAGGGGCAGTCCCGCTTCCCGCGCGAGCTGCTTGGCGGGAGCGCCGTCCTGATGGGCGCCCACCGCCTCCAGCAGTCTCAGGGCCCGCTGGACCGAACCGATCAACGTCGGGACAGTGGTGGTCGATGCCGTGGTCACGGTCACCCCCAGGCATGGTGACGGGCAGTCAGCCCTCCCGTGGAGGCCGCCCCCACGGGCGTGCCGCGAGCCCGGGCGCACACTCGACTGTCGCGGAACCATTGGTCAGGATGGTGACGGACAGTTACTTCCCCAGGCGGCGGCAGCGAACCGTCACTGTAGCCGCAGGGGCCATTCGTGGGGCGGTTTCGAGCCTCGCTTAGCTCTGCCGGGCTAATCCGCGCCACTCTCCGTGATCAACACGCCCGACGCGGTCTCCTCGGCGGGCGGTGGGCCGGGAGGTACCGCGTCGCCGCGTCGCCGGTTCGCCGGTTCGCCGGTCCGCGTCTACCAGTCGCGCCGGGAGTCCGAGGAGGACGAGAAGAACTTCCGTACGACGAAGATCAGACCGCCGACGAGGATGACGAACAGAAGCAGTTTGAAGAGCAGGGTGACCACGAAGGTCACCACGCTGGCGATCAGCCCGCCGAACACGGCGATCGCGATCACCGGCACCGCGATCCACTTCACCCACCAGGGCATACCCGCGAATATCTCCCGGACCGCCATCGTCCTACCTCGTCTCTCGTGTCCCTGTCCCGTCGGACCGGGGGTTCCCGGTCCCGGTCCCCGGCCTCCCGGTCACCGACACCGATGCTAGGGCGGAGAGAGCGGCGACGGGCGGTCCGCATCCCCCGGACTCCCCTGATCGATCCCCTAGGGTCTTCCGTCCGGATCGGGCCGGACCAAGCCCGATCGGGCCGGGTCGGAGGACAGCCGAGCCGCGGGCTCGGGGCTCAGGCCTCCGGCGGAGAGAAGACCACCATGACGCGCAGGTCCTCGGTGATGTGGTGGAACTTGTGGGCCACACCGGCCGGCACGTACACGACGCTTCCCCGGCCCACCTGGGTCGTCTCCATGCCGACCGTGATCGACGCCCGCCCGCTGACGACGAAGTACACCTCGTCCTGGCCGTGCGGGCTCTGCGGATCGAGGGACCCGGCGTCCAGCGCGTACAGCCCCACGGACATGTTCCGCTCACGGATGAACTGCAGGTAGGCGCCGTCGTTGGCGGCTCGTTCCGCTTCCAGCTCATCGAGCCTGAATGCCTTCATGACGGTGCGCCCCTCGTGGTCGTCCGGGGTTCCTGTACGGACGGTGTACCCCGTGCTCGGTGTCTGCCACGATCAGACACATGAAGAATTTCGTAGTCAAGACGACCGCCAACGCGGCCGCTCTGGCCGTGGCCATCTGGCTGCTCCAGGACATCACGCTGACCGGTACGGGCACCGGCCGGAAGGTTCTCACCCTCGTCCTGGTCGCGCTCCTCTTCGGCCTGGTCAACTTCCTCGTCAAGCCGGTCGTCAAGCTCCTGACGCTGCCGCTCTTCATCCTCACCCTGGGTCTGATCACCCTGGTCGTCAACGCCCTCATGCTGAAGCTGACTTCGTCGCTGGCCGGAGCGGTCGACCTGAGCTTCCACGTGGACGGCTTCTGGACGGCCGTGCTGGGCGGCCTGATCGTCTCCGTCGTCTCCTGGGCCCTGCACGTCGTCCTCCCCGACGAGGACTGAGACGCTCTTACGGACTTCGCTCCCGGGCTGAGAAAGTGTATGCAAGCACCGGCGACGGCCCGGGAAGGAAGCAAGGAGCGCAGCATGAGCAGCATCGGCGACGGAACGCGGGCGGTACGAGCGGGTCTCCCCGAACCGCAGCAGTACGAGCCCACCCTTCCCGGACCGGTCTTCGCCGCGCACTTCCACCTCTCGGGAGAGCCGGTCGGGCCGTACACCTACGGCCGGGAGACCAACCCGACGTGGACGCACCTGGAGAAGGCCATAAGTGAGCTGGAAGCGCCGGGGGAGGAGGTCGTGACGACCGTCTTCGCCTCCGGCATGGCCGCGATCTCGGCCGTCCTGTTCTCCCAGACCCGCGCCGGCGACGTCGTCGTCCTGCCGAACGACGGCTACCAGGCGCTGCCGCTCGTACGGGAGCAGCTGGAGGCGTACGGCGTGGAGGTCCGCACCGCGCCCACCGGCGGCGACGCCCAGCTGGCCGCCCTCGAAGGGGCCAAGCTGCTCTGGATCGAGACCCCGTCCAACCCGGGCCTCGACGTCTGCGACGTCCGGAAGCTGGTCGAGGCGGCCCACGCCAACGGCACCCTGGTGGCCGTCGACAACACCCTCGCCACGCCGATCGGCCAGCGGCCCCTGGACCTGGGCGCCGACTTCGCGGTGGCCAGCGACACCAAGGGCATGACCGGCCACGGCGACATCCTGCTCGGCCACGTGACCTGCCGCGACGCCGGCCTCGCCGCGGGGGTTCGCCGCTGGCGCAAGGTGGTCGGCGCGATCCCCGGCCCCATGGAGGCCTGGCTCGCGCACCGTTCGCTCGCCACGCTCCAGCTGCGCATCGAGCGCCAGTGCGCCACCGCGCTGACCCTGGCCGAGGAGCTCAGCAAGCGGTCCGAAGTGACCGGGCTGCGCTACCCGGGGCTCCCCTCCGACCCCTCGTACCCGGTCGCCGTGCGGCAGATGCGGCGCTTCGGCTCCGTGGTCTCGTTCGAGCTGGCCGACCGCGAGACCGCCGAGCGCTTCCTGGAGGCGCTGCGGCTGGTCGACGACGCCACGAGCTTCGGCGGTCTGCGGTCCACCGCGGAGCGGCGCGGGCGCTGGGGCGGCGACGCGGTGTCCGAGGGCTTCATCCGCTTCTCGGTCGGCGGCGAGGACCCGGACGACCTGCTCGCCGACGTGGCGCAGGCCCTGGACGCGGCCACCCGCTGACCGGCTGGTCGTACGTACCGCGGCCCCGACGGTCACGCCGGGGCCGGGCCGGGCTCCGGTGCGCGCGGAGGGACGTCTCCGAGCGCGCCGGAGCCTTTCCGGTTCCCGGGAGCGCGCGGGCGTGACGGCTCCCGGGACCACGCGGGCGCGTCCGGACGGCGGGCGGATGCTGCTGCCCGCCGTGCGGGCCACGGGCCGCGAGGAGTTTCAGAAGGGTGCCGGCGGGCCACTCTCTTGCCATGACCGAACGCCCTGTGGTCAAGCGCACCGCACGCGCCATCCTGCTGGACGGCGACCACCTCGTCCTGATCAAGCGGACCAAGCCGGGGGTCGACCCCTACTGGGTGACGCCCGGCGGCGGGGTCGAACCCGAGGACGCGACCGTCGTCGACGCCCTGCACCGCGAGATCGACGAGGAGCTGGGCGCCAAGATCGTCGACGTGGTGCCCTGCTTCGTCGACACCGTCGAGCACATCGCGGACGGCGGGGCGGCGGGGGTGAAGGTCCAGCACTTCTTCGTCTGCCGGCTGGCCTCGATGGACCTCTCGAAACGCCATGGCCCGGAGGTCGAGGCCCCCAGCGGGGAGTACGAGATCGTCCGGATCCCCTTCAGCCGGGTCGGGATCGCCGCCGTCCACCTCGTCCCCCTCTCCCTCCGCCACTACCTGGACGGCAACATCGAGGGCGTACGGGCCATGCACGCACCCGACCTGGGCTGATTCAGGCCTGGCCTGGCAGCACCGGCTCCTCGACCGGATCGTGGTGGATGCGCGCCGCCGGGACGCCCGCGTCCCGCAGGACCCGCACCCCGCTGCGGATCATGCCGGGCGGCCCCGCCAGATAGGCGTCCCGTTCGTTCCACGGTCCCGTCTCCCGTACCGCTTCCGGAATCTCGCCGGTCCGGCCGCGGGTCGGGCCGGCGGCGACCACCGGGTGCACGGCGAGCCAGGGATAGGTCCGCTGGAGCCGCAGCATGGCGTCGAGATCGTAGAGGTCGCGTTCGCTGCGGGCCCCGCAGAAGACGTCGACGCGTCGGCGGTCGCCGTGTTCGGCGACATCCTCCACCAGCGCTCTGACGGGTGCCATGCCCGTACCGCCACCGAGGCAGAGCAGCGCGGTGTGCGTGGTGTGGTCGACCGTCATCGTCCCCTCCGGGGCGCCGATCCGCAGCACGTCCCCCGGCTCCGCCCGGTGGACCAGGGCGCGGGAGACCCAGCCCGCCTGGACCGCCCTGACGTGGAAGGTGAGCAGGCCGTCGGGACGCGGCGCGGAGGCGAAGGAGTACGGCCTCCAGACCCGCGGCCACCAGGGCGTCTCCACCGCCGCGTACTGCCCGGCGAGGTAGGGGTAGGCGCGGTCCGGTCGCACGGTGATCACCGCGATGTCCGGGGTTCTCCGCTCGTGCGCGACGACCTCTCCCTGCCACCAGGCCGGGGACCGCTGTTCCTCCTCGGCCGCCGCGTCGATCATGATCTGCGAGATGGCCGTGTAGGCCCGTACCCAGGCCGCCTCGCTCTCGGCGTTCCAGGTGACGGGCGCATGGCGGCGCAGAGCGTCCAGCAGGGCTTCCCCGAGGGCGGGGTAGTGCGTGGGGTGCGTGCCGTACCGACGGTGCCCCCTCCCCAGCGCCGAGAGGTACGCGGTCAGCGCCACCCGGTCGTCGAGGCGGTCGGCGGCGGTCAGCAGAGCGCGGAAGAGCCGCTCGCGCTGCACGTCCATGGCGGCCGGGAACATCTCACGCAGTTCAGGGCGGTGCAGGAAGAGCACCGCGTAGAAGTGCGCGGTGGCCCGGTCTGCGCCAGATTCCGCCGGATCAGTACCGCGTCGGCCGACGGAGTGCCGTCCTGCCGAGGAGGGGCGGGGCGCGGAGAGCGGGCGGTCCGCCGTCGGCGGGGCGGCGGAGGTGCGGTGGGTGGCTGCGGAGATTCGGCAGCCGGATTACTGGTCGGAGCGTCCATGACTGTGCCTCGCCTCGAACTGTCTCTCGGTCGACTGACTGGCCCGACACGGTTCGCGGCTCCCCGGTCCGCAGTCTGCCGGATCCTTCGGCACAACGGGCGCATCACGGGAATTCCGGTACGCCTCGTCGCCGTCGGCGTGGCCGGGGTGCGTGTTTCACGTGAAACACGGGTCACGGCCGGGCGTGCCACGGGCCCCCGTAGGTCCTCGCACCGACGCCCGACCGCCTACCGGAAGGCGTACGGACGGCGAGCCACCCGGAACAGGCGCGGAAAACCTTGGCGAAGGAAGCGACAAAACGGTGGACGGGCCGCCTCGGTGTCGGAGAGCCTGGCTCCCATGCCCAGCATCCGGCACGGCCTGCCCGACGACCTGCCCATCCGGCACCTCACCAGGGGCGACCTGATCGCCTGTGCCGATCTCAGCGAGGACCGGGGCTGGCCCCGGGACGAACACCGGTGGGGCCTGCTCCTCGGGGCGGGTACGGGGTACGGCATCGACGACCCCGCGGGGAAAGGGCTGGCGGCCGCCTGTGTGGTGACCTCTTACCAGCCGTCCCACGCGGCGCTCGGCATGACGCTCGTCGCCGAGCGGTTCGCACGGCAGGGCCTGGGCCGGCGTCTGCTCCTGCATGTCCTCGCGGAACACGGAGAGACTCCGCTGACCCTCTTCGCGACGGATCAGGGGCGGCCCCTCTACGAAGGGCTCGGCTTCGCGGTGGTGGGGAGTGTGGAGCGGTCCGTGGGACGGTTCCTGCCGGAGGACGTCCCGGTGCGGGCCTCCGAAGAGGCGGACGGCTCGTCCGCCCCGACGACGCGTCGGGCGACGGCCCGGGACCTCCCGGCGATCATGGCGCTCGATGCCTCGGCCTTCGGCGCCGAGCGGACCCAGATGCTCGCGCGGCTCCCCGCCTTCTCGGACCACTTCCGGGTCGCCGAGCGGGCGGGTGAGCTGGTGGGGTTCGCCGCGCTCTGGCCCAGCGACGGGAGTCATGTGATCGGGCCGCTCGTCGCACCGGACTCGGACACCGCCAAGGCGCTGGTGGCCTCGCTCGCCTCGGAGACGGACCTCGTGCTGCGGACGGAGATCGACACCCGCCACACCGAGCTGCGTGGCTGGCTCGCCGAACGCGGCTTGGCGGCAGTGTCCCGTACGGCGGTGATGACCAGGGGGTGCCAGGACGTGCCCGGCGACTGGAGCCGCAGGTTCGCACCGCTGACGATCGCGACCGGCTGACACGACGGGCCGCCGTCCTGCGGGTGCCGGCAGCCGTCCGGCGGGTGCCGCTGCCCCGAAGCCCCGCGGCCGTACGGGCAGCGGGGCTTCGGGGCAGCGGGGCGTCCGGGAGAACCGTCAGACCAGCGAGGCGACGGCGCCGGTGGCGAAGCCGTGGTCCTGCTCGGGGGCACCGCCACCGACACCCACGGCGCCGATCAGCTGACCGTCGCGGTGCACCGGCACGCCGCCCGCGATGAAGAGCAGCGGGCGGTCGAGCGCGGTGGTGAGCGAGTGGAAGATCCCGCCGGGCTGGACGGCGTCCACGAGGTCGGCCGTGGGGGAGTTCAGCTGCAGCGCGGTGTAGGCCTTGCGGGTGCTGGTCTCGCCCGCGATGAGAACGGCGCGGTCGTCCCGGCGGAAGGCGAGCAGGTTCCCGCCGGCGTCGAGCACGGTGACGGCGGCGGCGACACCGGCCGCCTCGGCGGCGGTACGGGCGGCCTCGATCAGGGTCTCCGCGTCCTCGATGGTGAGCGGGGCGACGGCGGTGCGGGTGGTGGTGCTCATGGTGTTCTCCTGCGTGATCCGTGATGGGGGTGGGGAAGGCGGGCGCTCGCGCGAACCGCCCGGAGGGGGTGAGTCAGGACCGGGCCGCGGTCGCGGCGGCCGGTTCGGGGGTGTGCGAGGCGACGATCCGGCCGTCCCGTGCCTGGCGGCGCTCCAGCAGGCTGGACAGCACGGCGAGGATCAGGGCGGCTCCCGCGAGTGCGGCGCCGACCCAGTTGGGTGCGGTGTAACTGAAGCCGGCCGCGATCACCATGCCGCCGAGCCAGGCGGAGAGCGCGTTGCCCAGGTTGAAGGCGCCGATGTTGACCGCCGAGGCCAGCGTCGGAGCACCCGAAGCCTGGTCCAGCACCCGCTTCTGCAGGGGCGGCACGGTGGCGAATCCCAGGGCGCCGATGAGGACGACGGTGACGGCTGCGGCGACCTTGTTGTGCGCGGTCACGGTGAACAGGGCGAGCACGACCGCGAGGGCCCCGAGCGTGACGAAGAGCATCGGCATCAGATGCCGGTCCGCGAACTTTCCGCCCAGCAGGTTGCCGGCCACCATGCCGATCCCGAAGAGGACCAGCAGCCAGGTGACCGAGGACGGCGCGAAGCCGGCGATCCCGGTCATCATCGGGGTGATGTAGGTGATCGCGGCGAAGACGCCGCCGAAGCCCAGCACGGTCATGGCCATGGCCAGCAGGACCTGCACGTTCCGGAAGGCCGCCAGCTCATGACGGAGCCGTACGCCTTCGGGACGGGGCTGCTCGGGTACGAGCTTCGCCACGCCGAGCAGGCCGAGCACGCCGAGGGCGGCGACCACGAGGAAGGTGACCCGCCAGCCGGCGGTCTGACCGATGTACGTGCCCAGCGGAACACCGACCACGTTGGCGACGGTGAGTCCGGTGAACATCATGGCGATGGCACCGGCCTTCTTCTGCGGGGCCACCAGATCGGCCGCGACGACCGATCCGATGCCGAAGAAGGCTCCGTGGGCGAGCGAGGCGATCACGCGTCCGACGATCATGACGCCGAAGACCGGGGCCAGGGCCGACACGATATTGCCGATGATGAAGAGGCCCATCAACAGCATCAGCATGCGCTTGCGGCTGACCTTGGTGCCCAGCAGCGTCATGAGCGGGGCGCCCACGACCACACCGAGCGCGTACCCCGTGACCAGGAAGCCCGCGGTCGGGATGGACACCTGGAAGTCCGCGGCCACCTCGGGGAGCAACCCCATGATCACGAACTCGGTGGTCCCGATTCCGAAAGCCCCGATGGCGAGGGCTAGAAGCGCCAGCGGCATGGATTCACCTCTCCTGAAGATTGCGTCTGCGCCTTACGAGCGTCCACAATAATTGCAGACGCTGGTTAATTGCAAGCGCGGGCTATTGCGTACGTCCCCTATCCTGGAGGCAAGCAGCTCCCGCACGGAGGAGAGACGATGACCGCGACGGACCCCGCCCTGACCGCCCTGTCGCAGGGCTGGTGCGCTCTTTCCCTGCTGCACGGAAGGATCGAGGCGCACATCGAGCGGGCCCTGCAGACCGGTCACGACCTCAGCGTCCGCGAGTACTCGCTGCTGGACGTCCTGAGCCGGCAGCACCAGGGCCCGGGCGGCCATCTCCAGATGAAGCAGGTGGCCGACGCCGTCGTGCTCAGCCAGAGCGCCACCACACGCCTGGTGACCCGCCTGGAGGACAGGGGACTGCTCACCCGGTACCTCTGCGACACGGACCGCCGGGGCATCTACACCGACGTGACGGAAGCGGGCCTCGCCCTGCTCACCGAGGCCCGGCCCACCAACGACACCGCCCTGCGGGACGCCCTGGACGAAGCGGCCGAGCACCCCGAACTGGCGCCGCTCGTGAGGGCGGTCGAGGGGCTCAAGGTCCCGGCGTAGACACTCTCCGGCGGAGCGGGAGTACCGCCCCGACGGGGAGCCACGGCACGCGCTGCGTAGGGTGCCGATCATGACGGAACTGCTGATACGGCCCGCGACCTTGGCCGACGTCCCGGCCATCGTCTCGATGCTCGCCAACGATCCCCTGGGCGCGCAGCGCGAGTCGCCCGACGACCTCTCACCGTACGAGAAGGCGTACCGCCGCCTCACGGACGACGCGAACCAGTATCTGATGGTCGCCGTACGGGGCGACCAGGTGGTGGGCACGGCCCAACTCACCATCATTCCCGGCCTGTCACGGCGGGGTGCCACCCGTTCCGTCATCGAGGGTGTCCGGGTGCACAGCGAGGAGCGCGGCAACGGACTCGGTACCCGGCTGATCCAGTGGGCCGTGGACGAATCCCGGCGCCAGGAGTGCCAGTTGGTCCAGCTGACCTCGGACGCGACCCGGACGGATGCGCACCGCTTCTACGAGCGTCTCGGCTTCACCCCGAGCCACGTGGGATTCAAGCTCGCGCTCTGAGCCCGCCGTTCACCGGCCCAGGGCTGTCCGGTCCGGTGTTTCACGTGAAACACCGGACCGGACGGGGCGCACCGGATGCTGCTCTCAGCGAGCCAGCCCTCGCCAGCCCTCCGGGTCCACGCCCCCGGGGATGGCGGCCGCCGGGTCGTAGGGCTCACGGGTGAAGACGAAGGAGCCCAGGTCGAGATGGGCCACCGACCCGTCGGCGTTCCGCACGATCCGCAGCCGCTCCCCCGCGTGGTACCCGTTGAGTCCGGTCCAGCTGCCGTCCGGCTCAGCCCGGAGTTTCGCACCCCGGCCGGAACCGGTCAGCGGAGCCAGTTCCAGGCAGCGGTCGTCGAGCAGCTTCACCACGTACCGCTGGGTGCCCCAGTACCAGGGTCCGGTCAGGGCCAGCAGGTCCTGGTCGACCTCCGGCAGCGGGCGCCAGGGTTCCGGGATGCGGGGCTCCACCTCCGCGACGATCCGCACGAGGTCCTGGGCCACCTCGGTGATGGGGGGCCCTGAGGTCGCGTTGGTGAGCACGACGGCGGCCACGTCGTCCTCCGCGCACACCCAGAGGCAGGCCAGGAAGCCGGGCAACGAACCCGAGTGCCCGAAGAGGGTGCGCCCGTCCCGGTGGACAACCTGGAGCCCGAGCCCGTACGTACCCGTCCAGTCGCCGCTTTCGAGCGGCACCGAGGGGGCCCGCATCTCCCGGACCGAGGAGGCGCTCAGGACCCGGTCGTCCCCCTCGGCGAGGAAGCGGGCGAAGGTGAGCAGGTCTCCCACGGTCGACCAGAGCTGCCCGGCGGGGGCCATCAGCCCCAGGTCATGGCTCGGCTCGGGCAGCAACACGTCGGCCCACGGGTGCACGGCCCAGCCTCCCGCGTGCGGAGCCTGGGGGTCCGCGCTCGTACGACGCATCCCCAGCGGCTCAAGGATCTCGCGCCGCAGCAGCGCCTCCCAGGAGTCCCCGCGCACGGCCTCGACAAGGGAACCGAGCACGGTGTACCCGGGGTTCGAGTAATGGTGACGGAGACCGGCCGGGTGCCGGACGGGCTGCTCGCCGAGGACGGCGGCCAGGTCGGGGCGGGTCTCCCCCGGCGTCCGCTCCCACCACGGGGACGGGGTCTCGGCGGTGAGCCCGGCCCCGTGGCCGAGGAGCTGACGGATGCTCACGTCCCCGACGCCCGAGCCCGGCAGGTGCTTCTCCACCTGGTCGTCCAGATCGAGCAGCCCCTCGTCCCTCAGCCGGAGCACCAGGACGGCGGTGAAGGTCTTGGTGATCGAGCCGATCCGGTACTGCGTGTCGCTGTCGGGCTCATGTCCGTCGACACAACTGCGCCCCCCGCTCCAGCCGATCCGTCCGTCCCGGAGCACTCCGGCCACCATCGAGGGGGTGCGCCCCTCCCGCTGGGCGGTGGCGGTGCGGTGCAGCAGGGCCCGTCGGGTGGCCGGCAGCAGTTCTTCGTTCCATGACGTCATGGAACGAAGAATGATCGAAAGCGGCGTCGCCTCGCGAATCCATTCCGCTCCGAAGCGCCCTGGCCGGTGCACCGGCCAGGGCGCTTACACGGGTCAGGGCGCGGACGCACCCTCGCGGGCCTGGGTGGCGGTGATGAACCCGGTCAGCGACGTACGCGCGTCCGACAGCGCGGAGATCCGGTCGTCCAGACCCCGCAGGTGATCCTGGAGAACCTCCAGCCTGCAGCCGTCGACCGTGCCGTCCCCACCGACGCACGGCAGCAGATCCCGGATGACCCGGGTCGGCAGACCCGCGTCCAGGAACGAGCGGATGCGGCGGACTGCGGCGGGGGCGCCGTCCTCGTAACGGCGGTGGCCGCTCGCGAGGCGGTGGGACTCCAGGAGGCCCTGCTCCTCGTAGTAGCGCAGCAGCCGGACAGAGGTACCCGTCACCTCGGACAGCTCACCGATCTTCATGTGGCGCTCCTCACAACCGCTTGAACCTCACACGGATGAGAGATCCTACTGTCGCAGCCATGACGAACACACGGAACACGGCTCGCCCCATCGCCCTCTACGGATTCCTCCGGCCCCGGCCGGAGCGCGCGGACGAGGTCCGGCGCATTCTCCTCTCCTTCGTGGAACCCACCCGGCAGGAACCCGGCAACCTGCAGTACCACCTGCACGAGCACGAGGACGGCCGCTTCTTCCTGTACGAGGTCTGGCGCTCCCAGGAGGACCTCGACCGCCACAACGCGACGCCCCCGCTGCGCGCCTTCCTGGAGAACCTGCCGACCTACCTGGAGGGACCCTCGGACGGCTTCTTCAACACCATGATCAGCCCGTACGAGGAAGGTGTACCGGTCCCCGCGTGAAGACGCAGCGACGGGCCGCCCGGTCCACGGCATCCTGCGGACGGGTCCTGGCGGTCAGTAGCTCCAGCTGTAGAGGCCGCCACCCGTGGTGACCGCGGATGCCGCCAGCCGGGACACTCCTCGCAGGACCGCCGGCAGATCATCGTCGGTCATCTCGTCCCCGTCGTCAGCTCTGAGCCTCGCGGTCCAGCGGACCCCGAGCTCTTCCAACTCGGTCGGGTTGGCGTCGGCCAGCGCCCGGACCAACCGCGGCGGCAGAGCGAACACCTCGATGCCATCGTTCAAGGGCGCGGTGACCCACTCCGGCCAGGGCCGCCACGCAAGGAGCTGCTCGATCGGCGGGACCTCGGCAGAGGGCTCCACGAAGTACATGTCCCACTCCGCGATGGCACGGTCCGGCTCCATGAAACGGCAGGCCACCGAAGCAAACGCCGGGCCAGGTCCCCGACGGCGTGTCGCGGCGGCGCTCTCGTCGTCCGGAGCGAGGAAGAACACGATGTCGTGAGCCATCTCAGCATGGTGGCAGCCGGCCGAGCCGAGCGCCTGCCCCGCCCAGAAAGCTGGTCTCCGTCCCGCGCCCTGTTGGCCACGGGGTGTCGCCACGCGTCCCGGGAACCCGCGAAAGCGGCGGATCAGGTCTGTGCCATGTCCACGAAGCGGGAGTAGTGGCCCTGGAAGGCCACGGTGATCGTCGCGGTGGGGCCGTTACGGTGCTTGGCGACGATCAGGTCCGCCTCACCGGCGCGGGGCGATTCCTTCTCGTACGCGTCCTCACGGTGCAGCAGGATGACCATGTCGGCGTCCTGCTCGATGGAGCCGGACTCACGGAGGTCGGAGACCATCGGCTTCTTGTCCGTCCGCTGCTCGGGACCTCGGTTCAGCTGGGAAAGCGCGATGACCGGGAGCTCCAGCTCCTTCGCGAGCAGCTTGAGGTTTCGGGACATGTCCGAGACCTCCTGCTGACGGCTCTCGGCGCGCTTCGCGCCACCGGACTGCATCAGCTGGAGGTAGTCGATGACCACCAGCTTCAGGTCGTTGCGCTGCTTCAGACGACGGCACTTCGCCCGGATCTCCATCATGGAGAGGTTGGGCGAGTCGTCGATGTACAGCGGGGCAGCCGACACGTCCGGCATCCGCCGGGCCAGCCGGGTCCAGTCCTCGTCCGTCATCGTGCCCGAGCGCATGTGGTGCAGCGCCACCCGTGCCTCCGCCGAGAGCAGACGCATCGCGATCTCGTTCCGCCCCATTTCCAGGGAGAAGATCACGCTCGGAAGGTTTCCCTTGATCGAACAGGCCCGGGCGAAGTCCAGCGCCAGGGTCGACTTACCCATGGCGGGACGGGCGGCGATGACGATCATCTGACCGGGATGCAGGCCGTTGGTCAGCGCGTCGAGATCGGTGAACCCGGTCGGGACACCGGTCATCTCCCCGCTGCGGGAGCCGATCGCCTCGATCTCGTCGAGCGCCCCCTCCATGATGTCGCCGAGCGGCAGATAGTCCTCGCTGGTGCGCTGCTCGGTGACGGCGTAGATCTCGGCCTGGGCGGAGTTGACGATCTCGTCGACGTCCCCGTCGGCCGCGTAGCCCATCTGTGTGATCTTCGTACCTGCTTCGACCAGGCGGCGCAGTACGGCACGCTCGTGGACGATCTCGGCGTAGTACGAGGCGTTCGCCGCGGTCGGCACCGACTGGACGAGGGTGTGGAGGTACGGGGCGCCGCCGACCTTGGTGATCTCGCCACGCCGGACCAGCTCGGCGGCGACCGTGATCGGGTCGGCCGGCTCGCCCTTGGCGTAGAGATCGAGGATGGCCGTGAAGACGGTCTCGTGGGCGGGGCGGTAAAAGTCGTGCCCCTTGATGACCTCCACGACCTCCGCGATGGCGTCCTTGGAGAGCAGCATGCCGCCGAGCACCGACTGCTCGGCGTCCAGGTCCTGCGGGGGAACCCGCTCGAACCCCGGGGAGCCGCCGTCCCAGCCGCTGTCGCGGTCCCGGTCGTGCTGGTCGTCCCGTCCGCCGCGGTCACTACGCTCACCGCGACGCTGGCGGGAGACAGGCAGCCGGTCACTGGGACCGACGTCGGCCCAGGGCTCGTCCAAAGGCTCGGGAATGCTCACCGGGCCACCTCCTCCCGTCCGCTTCGCGGACCTAGCCATGCCACTCTTTCTTACGGCACGGCACCGACAAACAGGACACCCGACTCCGCTTCCGGCGCTTCGATCTCAACGCGTTCGCGAGCACGGTCGGAGTACGGGCGACGGTCCACGGTAGGCCGCTCAGCACCGTCAGCCAATCTGGTTATCCACAGGGCATGTGGACGACCGACCAGATGCTGTGGAGAAGTCCGCCGTTCCTGTGCACGGAGCGGGGGACAGCACTGTGGACAAACTCATAGCATCAGCGTGCACACACCCCTGACCTGGCTTTTCTCCGTCCACTGACTGTGGGGGAGAAAAACTTTCCCGCATCGCTCAAGATCATCACGAACGGCGCGTGGCCCAGTGCACAGCCCTGGCAAAAGTAAGGATCACAAAGGGCTTGCATGTATTACCTGTGGAAGATTGGATTGGCTCTCATGACCAAGGCCCCCGCGACAACCGCATCCGGTCGACGACGGCACGACCGGGAGATCATCGCCCTCGCCGTGCCCGCCTTCGGCGCACTCGTGGCCGAGCCTCTCTTCCTCATGGTGGACAGCGCGATCGTGGGCCACCTCGGCACCCGGCAACTGGCCGGGCTCGGGGTGTCCGCCGCTCTCCTGTCGACCGCCGTCAGCGTCTTCGTCTTCCTCGCCTACGCCACCACCGCGGCCGTCGCCCGCCGCCTCGGCGCGGGCGATCTCGCCTCCGCGATCCGACAGGGCATGGACGGCATCTGGCTCGCCCTGCTCCTCGGCGCCCTGGTCGTCGCCGCCGTTCTTCCCACCGCGCCATGGATCGTCGACATCTTCGGCGCTTCCTCGACTGCCGCCCCGTACGCGACGACCTACCTCCGCATCTCGACGCTCGGGATACCGGCCATGCTCGTCGTGCTGGCGGCGAC
The DNA here is from genome assembly GCF_053597235.1 of Streptomyces sp. NPDC001493. Taxonomy (NCBI): domain Bacteria; kingdom Bacillati; phylum Actinomycetota; class Actinomycetes; order Kitasatosporales; family Streptomycetaceae; genus Streptomyces; species Streptomyces sp. NPDC001493. The sequence continues at coordinate 466,868 of NZ_JBSFHV010000002.1, read as the reverse complement.
CGGGGTACTCCGCGGACTCCAGGACACCCGCACCCCGCTCTACGTCGCCATCGGGGGCTTCTCCGCCAACGCGATCCTCAACGCGGCCCTGGTCTACGGCGCCGGCCTCGGCATCGCGGGGTCCGCCTGGGGCACCGTGATCGCACAGATGGGCATGGCTGCCGCCTACCTGACCGTGGTCGTCCGCGGAGCCCGCCGGCACAAGGCGTCGCTCCGTCCCGACGTGGCGGGCATCCGCGCGAGCGCCCAGGCGGGTGTCCCGCTGCTGATCCGTACGCTCTCGCTGCGCGCGGTACTGGTCATCGCCACCGCGGTCGCCGCGCGCCTCGGTGACGTGGACATCGCAGCTCACCAGATCGTCCTCTCGCTCTGGACCCTGACAGCCTTCGCCCTGGACGCCATCGCCATCGCCGGCCAGGCGATCATCGGGCGGTATCTCGGTGCCGACGACGCGAAGGGCGCACGCGAGGCGTGCCGCCGGATGGTGGAGTGGGGCCTCGCCGCAGGGGTGGTGCTCGGCGGCCTCATCGTGCTCGCCCGGCCTCTCTTCATCCCGCTCTTCACCAGCGACCCCTCCGTACGCGACACCCTGCTGCCCGCGCTGCTGGTGGTGGCGGTCTCCCAGCCGATCGCTGGCGTGGTCTTCATCCTGGACGGCGTACTCATGGGCGCCGGGGACGGGCGGTATCTGGCGCTGGCCATGATCGTCACCCTGGCCGTCTTCGCCCCGGTCGCCCTGTTGATCCCCACCCTCGGCGGCGGGCTCACCGCACTCTGGTGGGCCATGGACCTGATGATGGCCGTCCGGCTGATCACCCTCTGGCTGCGCGCCCGCTCGGGACGCTGGGTCGTCACCGGCGCCACCCGCTGATCCGGCCCCGGGCGAGGCAGGGGCTCAGGACTCAGGGCTCAAAGCTCAGAGCTCAGGAGCTGCTCAAGGGGTCAGAAGTTCGGAGACGAAAGCCATGTTTCACGTGAAACAGCCGGGCCTCCCCCAGAAGCTCATGTTTCACGTGAAACGACGTCACCTGAACGACCGCGCGGAAGACGACCACGCGGGAAACGACCGCGCGGGAAACGACGAAGGGCCGTACCCCGCGGGGTACGGCCCTTCACCTAACTCGTACGAGCACTGCCTCAGGCAGCGACAACCTCGACGCCGAGCTGCGCCGCAACCTCAGGGTGCAGGCGCACGGACACCTGGTGTCCGCCAAGGGTCTTGATCGGCGAACCGAACTCGACACGACGCTTGTCGACCTCCGGGCCACCGGCAGCCTTGATCGCCGAGGCGACGTCGGCCGGGGTGACGGAGCCGAAGAGGCGGCCGGCGTCGCCGGAGCGAACAGCCAGACGGACCTTCACGGACTCGAGCTTGGCCTTGATCTCGTTGGCCTGCTCGATCGTCGCGATCTCGTGGATCTTGCGGGCGCGGCGGATCTGCGCCACGTCCTTCTCGCCGCCCTTGGTCCAGCGGATGGCAAAGCCACGCGGGACCAGGTAGTTGCGAGCGTATCCGTCCTTGACGTCGACGACGTCGCCGGCGGCACCGAGGCCAGTGACCTCGTGGGTGAGGATGATCTTCATGTTTGCGTCACCCTTCCCTTATCGCGCGGTGGACGTGTAGGGCAGCAGCGCCATCTCACGGCTGTTCTTGACTGCCGTGGCGACGTCACGCTGGTGCTGCGTGCAGTTGCCGGTAACGCGGCGGGCACGGATCTTGCCGCGGTCGGAAATGAACTTCCGCAGCATGTTCGTGTCCTTGTAGTCCACGTACTGGGTCTTGTCCTTGCAGAACGCGCAGACCTTCTTCTTAGGCTTGCGCACAGGCGGCTTCGCCATGGTGTTTCTCCTGTGTGATCAAGAAGTGGGGGTACGAGCCGGACCTAGAAAGGAGGCTCGTCCGAGTAGCCGCCGCCGCTGGAACCGCCGGAGCTTCCGCCCCAGCCGCCCTGGCCCCCGCCCTGCTGGCCGCCGGAGGGTGCGCCGGTTGCCCACGGGTCGGCGTCGGGAGCGCCGCCGCCGCCCTGCTGGCCACCGCCACTGGGACCGCCGCCCCAGTTGCCGCCGCCCTGCTGGCCGCCGCCGTATCCACCCTGGCCGCCCTGGCCACCCTGGCCACCGCGACCAGCGGTCTTGGTGACCTTGGCCGTGGCGCTCTTCAGGCTGGGGCCGACTTCGTCGACATCCAGCTCGTAGACCGTGCGCTTGACGCCCTCACGGTCCTCGTAGGACCGCTGCTTCAGCCGGCCCTGCACAATGACGCGCATGCCTCGCTGAAGCGACTCCGCGACGTTCTCCGCCGCCTGACGCCAGACCGAGCAGGTGAGGAACAGGCCTTCGCCGTCCTTCCACTCATTGGTCTGCCGATCGAAGATGCGGGGTGTGGACGCGACACGGAACTTCGCGACCGCCGCACCGGACGAGGTGAAGCGCAGCTCGGGGTCGTCGACGAGATTGCCGACGACCGTGATGACGGTCTCGCCTGCCATGGATGAACCTCTCGGCGGGGATTGCTTGCTGCTTGCTGCTACTCGAACCCGATGACCACTGAGCTAGAAGCTCAGTGGGTCTCGGGACGGAGGACCTTGGTCCGGAGGACCGACTCGTTCAGGTTCATCTGGCGGTCGAGCTCCTTGACGACCGCAGGCTCGGCCTGCAGGTCGAGGACCGAGTAGATGCCCTCGGGCTTCTTCTTGATCTCGTAAGCGAGCCGACGACGGCCCCAGGTGTCGACCTTCTCAACCTTCCCGTTGCCCTCGCGGACGACGGAGAGGAAGTTCTCGATCAGGGGAGAGACAGCGCGCTCCTCCAGATCGGGGTCGAGGATGACCATCACCTCGTAGTGACGCATGTGGAACCCACCTCCTTTGGACTCAGCGGCCACGGTCGTTCCGTGGCAGGAGGGTCGTGATGCGTACGCATCGGTGTCCGTCGGGTGAAACAGCGGACTCGGCGGGCTCCTCGGAGGGAGGGCCGCCGGGCAGGCTCAAGGCAGACACCGGTGCAGACCGTACAGACTACCTGCCATGGGCCCCCGGGTTGAAATCCAGGGCCAAGGATGCGCAATCTGTACATATCGGATGTGAGCGGCGTCTCAGTGCGCCGCCCCTTCGGCAGGAGGCACTTTCATGGCCCAGGTAGCGCACACCCGCCCGCGGAACCGCCCCACCGGCTCCCTCTTCGCCACGGACGGCAGGCCCCATCCGCTCCAGGACACCCTGATGGTGGTGACCGGGGTGCTCGGTGTCCTCGCCTTCGTGACGGCCATGTTCCACAACCTGCACCTGCTCAGCTCATGGGCCGGGCTCGTCGGCATCCTGGTCGGCGGCTACGGGATGTGGATTTCCAGGACGACCTGGGAGCGGTTCGCCCTGATCATGGGCATCGGCTCCTCCGCCGTGGGCTTCTACCTCGGAATGGCCCACGGAGGGCTGTTCGGCGGCGTGATCAGCTGACCACCGCGTTCCCGTCCTCGGACGGTCCGGCCCGCTCCCGTCAGGGCCCCGGCGGCAACCCGCCGGGGCCCTTGCGTGACCGGCTCGCGGCCAAGTGCCGTACGGGCCAGAACGGGCGCTCCCCGCTCACAGTAGGCTTCGGCGCGAGAGCCGGAGCCCCTGACCGATGGGGACACACCTGCCGAGGAGCGCCCCGCATGAGCCTGACCCTGAGGACCATCAGCCGCGAGCAGCATCTGGCGTACATCCAGAGCCTGCCCGCGGCCAGTCACTGCCAGGTCCCGGCGTGGGCTGACGTGAAGACGGAGTGGCGGTCGGAGAGCCTCGGCTGGTTCGACAAGGCCGGTCAGATCGTCGGCGCCGGACTGGTGCTGTACCGACAGCTCCCCAAGATCAAGCGGTACCTCGCCTACCTCCCCGAGGGCCCGGTCATCAACTGGTACGCGCCCAACCTGGACGAGTGGCTCCAGCCGATGCTCGCCCACCTCAAGCAGCAGGGCGCCTTCTCGGTGAAGATGGGCCCGCCGGTCGTCATCCGCCGCTGGGACTCCACCGCCATCAAGGCCGGCATCCAGGACCCGGACGTGAAGCGTCTGCGGGACGTCGAGGCGACGGTCATCGAGCCGCGCGCGTTCGAGGTCGCGGACCGGCTGCGCAAGATGGGCTGGCAGCAGGGCGAGGACGGCGGCGCCGGCTTCGGTGACGTGCAGCCCCGCTTCGTCTTCCAGGTGCCGCTGGCGAACCGCTCCCTGGAGGACGTCCTCAAGGGCTTCAACCAGCTGTGGCGCCGCAACATCAAGAAGGCCGACAAGGCCGGTGTCGAGGTCGTCCAGGGCGGCTACGAAGACCTCGCCGAGTGGCAGCGGCTCTACGAGATCACGGCCGTGCGCGACCACTTCCGCCCGCGCCCCCTCTCGTACTTCCAGCGCATGTGGTCCGTCCTCAACTCCGAGGACCCCAACCGGATGCGGCTGTACTTCGCCCGCCACAACGGGGTCAACCTCTCGGCCGCGACCATGCTCGTCGTCGGCGGACACGTCTGGTACTCCTACGGCGCCTCCGACAACATCGGACGCGAGGTCCGGCCCTCCAACGCCATGCAGTGGCGCATGCTGCGCGACTCGTACGCGATGGGCGCGACCGTCTACGACCTGCGCGGCATCAGCGACTCGCTCGACGAGACCGACCACCTCTTCGGCCTGATCCAGTTCAAGGTCGGCACCGGCGGCGAGGCCGTCGAGTACGTCGGCGAGTGGGACTTCCCGCTCAACAAGCTCCTGCACAAGGCGCTCGACATCTACATGTCGCGACGCTGACGCGGCAGGTCCGGCCAACGACCGGGCCCGTTCGCTCCGTTGGATCCCTCCGTACGTTCTGCGATCTTCAGACACACCGCAGCCACCAGAAAGGTTCCGGGCCGGCCATGGCGCTCTCCCTCTACGTCGACACCGCGCGCTGGCGGGCGCACCAGAAGTCCGTGATCGATCAGTTCCCGGGGCTCGTGCCGGTCTGCAAGGGCAACGGTTACGGCTTCGGGCACGAGCGCCTGGCCGACGAGGCCATCCGCTTCGGCTCGGACATGCTGGCGGTCGGGACGACCTACGAGGCCGCCCGGATCAAGGACTGGTTCAGCGGGGACCTGCTCGTCCTCACCCCGTTCCGGCGGGGCGAGGAGCCGGTTCCGCTGCCCGACCGCGTGATCCGCTCGGTCTCCTCCGTCGACGGGGTGCACGGACTCGTCGGCGCCCGGGTCGTCATCGAGTGCATGAGCTCGATGAAGCGCCACGGGGTCAAGGAGGAGGAGCTGGGCCAGCTCCACGCCGCCATCGAGGACGTACGTCTCGAAGGCTTCGCGCTTCACCTCCCGCTGGACCGCACCGACGGTTCGGACGCGGTGGAGGAGGTCATCGGCTGGATGGACCGGCTGCGCAACGCCCGGCTGCCGCTGCACACCATGTTCGTCAGCCACCTCAAGGCGGCGGAGCTGGCCCGGCTGCAGCAGCAGTTCCCGCAGACCCGCTTCCGTGCCCGCATCGGCACCCGGCTCTGGCTCGGCGACCACGAGGCCACCGAGTACCGCGGGGCCGTGCTGGACGTGACCCCCGTCGTCAAGGGCGACCGCTTCGGCTACCGGCAGGGCAAGGCCGCGTCGGACGGCTGGCTCGTGGTCGTCGCCGGCGGTACGTCGCACGGGGTCGGTCTTGAGGCCCCCAAGGCCCTGCACGGCGTGATGCCGCGCGCCAAGGGCGTCGCGCGGGCCGGGCTGGCCACGGTCAACCGCAACCTGTCGCCGTTCGTCTGGTCGGGCAAGCAGCGCTGGTTCGCCGAGCCGCCGCACATGCAGGTGTCGATCCTCTTCGTGCCGTCGGACGCGCAGGAGCCGCGGGTCGGCGACGAACTCGTGGCACATCTGCGTCACACCACCACGCAGTTCGACCGTCTCGTCGAGCGCTGACGGAACCTCGGGGCGGGGCCGGCCGGCGTCAGTCGCCGGCCCCGCCGCCGCGCACCGCTCCCCAACCCGCCGGTTCGCCCCAGAACTCCTCCTCGTCGAACTCCCGGGTGCCCATGGGGGCCAGTACGAACACGTCCGGCGCCCCGTCGAGCACACCGCCCGAGGGGTCGTCCGAGCCGTCCTGCCGCACCACGTCCCGGTCCGGCCGCACGATGTCCCGTACGACCAGGGCGACGAGGTAGAGCGTGCCCAGCAGGTGCAGGACGACGGCGAGCTGGTAGCCGTCCTGCGGCAGGCCCTGGTGCTTGTCACCGCTGCTCGAATAGGCGAGGTACATCCAGATGCCGAGGAAGTACAGCACCTCGCACGCCTGCCAGATCAGGAAATCCCGCCAGCGCGGACGTGCCAGCGCGGCGAGCGGGATGAGCCAGAGCACGTACTGCGGTGAGTAGACCTTGTTCGTCAGGACGAAGGCAGCCACCACGAGGAACGCGAGCTGGGCGAACCTCGGCCGGTGCCGCCCCGCGAGCGCCAGCGCCGCGATGCCGAGGCAGCAGAGCCCCATCAGCACCACCGAGGCCGTGTTCACCACGGAGACTTCGATGGGCCGTTCGATGCGCTGCGAGAGGACCAGCCAGAACGACCCGAAGTCGACGGAACGCTCTTGGCTGAACGTGTAGAACTTCTTCCACCCCTCGGGGGCGTACAGCATCACCGGCAGGTTCACCACCAGCCAGGCCGCCGCGGCCGAGAAGGCGGCGACGAGGAACGGCCGCCACTTCCCCGCGCGCCAGCAGAGCAGCAGCAGTGGTCCGAGCAGCAGGACGGGGTAGAGCTTCGCCGCCGTCGCCAGGCCGATCAGGACACCGAACGCCACCGCCCGCCCGCGCGACCACATGAGCATCGCCGCGGCGGTCAGGGCGACGGCCAGCAGGTCCCAGTTGATCGTGGCGGTGAGCGCGAAGGCGGGCGCCAGGGCGACCAGCAGCCCGTCCCAGGGACGGCGGCGGTGGGTGCGCGCGACGCACACGACCGCCACGGCCGCGCAGATCATCAGCAGGCCGGCGTTGACGAGCCAGTACATCTGCTCGCGCTGCATCATCGGGTCGGTGTCCGGGGTGAGCGTGAGCCAGGAGGCGACCTGCATGAACAGCCCGGTCAGGACCGGGTATTCGAGGTACTGCATGTCCCCGCCGAGCCGGTCGAAGTACGGCAGCAGCCCGTCCGCGAAGCCCCGTCCGACGAACAGGTGGGGGATGTCGGAGTAGCAGGCGTGCGTGTACTGCGAGCTGGCGCCCCTGAACCAGGCCCAGTTGTAGCAGGGGAGTTTCTGCACCATGCCGAGCGCGAACATCCCGATCGCCACCAGGGCGACCACGCGCACGGCCGTCAGCCCTCCGCCGCCGAATCGTGCGAACCGGCCCGCCGGTCCGCCGATCAACTCGCTGCCCGCAGCGGCGATCTCGTCCCGTCGCGTGGGTGCGACGGCCCGCTCCTGGTCCTCGATGGTCTCTTCTGCGCTTGGCATGCGCCACATCCTGCCGTACGGGGCTGTGCGGGAGGCGGGGGACCGCCGGACACGGCGGAGGGCCGCCCGCACCTCGCCAGGTGCGGACGGCCCTCGGAGACGGCCCTGATCGGGAGCCGGCAGTTCGGCTATCCGTTGCCGTTGCCGTTGCCCCGGCTCGAACCGAAGATGTCTCCTACGTCGTCGGCTTCGTCGGTGGCGGTCGCCGTGGGATCGGTCCCGGTCGTCGTGCCGTCGGTGTCCGTGCCGGCCGCCGCTCCCGCCGTGTCCGTACCGGCTGCCGCTCCGGCATTGGTCCCGTCTGGGACGCAGGTGCTCCAGCCCCAGGTCTTGCAGGTCTCGGTCGGTGCCGGGGTGGTGGGGGGAGCGGTCGTCGGAGTGGGCTCCTCGGACGGCTCCTCGGACGGTGTGGGAGACGCGCTGGGGGTCGGCGAGGGGGACGGGCTCGGGCTCGCGCCGCCGCCGTAGACCTTCTCGCCGATGGGTTCGGGAGTGGGGAACTCCACGACCTTCGTGCCCTTCACCGCGTCGACCATGTAGTCGTGCCAGACCTGCGCGGGGAACGACGCGCCGTGGATCTTCTCCTGGCCACCGGTGCCGAACATCTTCTGGAAGGCACGGTCCTTGTGCTTCTCGTTGTCGTCCATCCGGAACATGCTGATGGCGGTGGAGATCTGCGGGGTGTACCCGACGAACCAGGCCGACTTGTTCTCGTCCGTGGTGCCCGTCTTGCCCGCCACTTCCCGGCCGGGAAGCTGGGCGGAGGTGCCCGTGCCGTGCTCGACGACGTTCTTCAGCACGTCGGTGACGTTGTCGGCGACGGCGGAGTCGAAGGCGGTCTTGGTCTTCTTCTCGTGCCGGAAGACGACCTCACCGCCCTGCTTGACCTCGGTGACCGAGAAGGGCTCGTTCTGCTTGCCGCTGGTGGCGAACGTGGCGTACGAGGCCGCCATCCGGATCGCGCTGGGGGAGGACGTGCCGATGGAGAACGACGGAACGTGGGAATCGGCCATGTAGTCGTCGTCGCGCAGGCCCGCCGCCATCGCGACGTCCTTCACCTTGTCCGTACCGACGTCCATGCCTAGCTGGACGAAGGGCGAGTTGATCGACTCCTGCATGGCGTACCGCAGGTCGACATCACCGTAGGAGGTGTGGTCGTCGTTGGTCTGAAGCCACTGCTTGCCCTCCTCGTTCTCCCAGGGCGTCCCCGTGTAGTCATTGATCTTGAGCTCGTTGTCGCCGTTGTAGATGCTCTTCGGCGAGACCGGGGTGCGCTCGGACTCGCTCTGGACTTCGCCCCCTTCGGGGTCCCGCTTGCCGTACTCCATGGCCGCGGCGAGCACGAACGGCTTGAACGTCGAACCGACCTGCGCACCCGTGGGGTTGGCGTTGTTGGTGTAGTGCTTGGTGGCGTCCTGCCCGCCGTAGATGGCGATGATGGCACCGGTGGCGGTGTCCACCGACGCACCGCCGAACTGGACGTTGGTGTCGTACTCCGGACGCTTCTTGGGGTCGATGTTCTCGTCGTAGACCCGCTTGACGGCGGTGTTGAGCTTCTGGACCTTCTTCTTGTCGAAGGTCGTGTGGATCTCGAAGCCGCCCTGGGCGAGGGTGTCGGAGGTGAGTCCCTTGACGTTGTCCAGGACGTAGCTCTTGGCCAGGTCGACCAGATAGCCCGTCTGACCGCTGAGCTGCGCGCTCTTCTTCGGCGCGACCGGCATCGGGAACTCGGTGTACTTGGCCCGCTCCGCCGCGGAGAGGTGGCCGTCCTTGACCTCCTCGTCGAGAATCCAGCCCCAGCGCTTCTTGGCCCGGACCAGGTTCTTCTCGGCGGTGGCCTGCTCCGGGTCCACCTCGGGAGCACCGGCCGGGTCGTAGTAGCTGGCGCCCTTCAGCAGGGTGGCCAGGAAGGCGCACTCGCTCGGGTTCAGCTCGGTGGCGTCCTTGCCGTAGTACGTACGCGCCGCGGCCTGGAGCCCGGAGGCACCCCGGCCGTAGTAGGAGACGTTGAGGTACCCCTTCATGACGTCGTCCTTGTCCATCTTGCTGCCGACCTTCAGCGTGATGAACAGTTCCTTGAACTTACGGCTGATCGTCTGTTCCTGGGTGAGCATCGAGTTCTTCACGAACTGCTGGGTGATCGTCGACCCACCCTGGGTCTCACCGCCCTTGGCCATGTTGAACAGGGCGCGCGCGATACCCATCGGGTCGATGCCGTGGTCCGTCTCGAACGACTTGTTCTCGGCCGAGATCACCGCGTACCGCATGGCCGCCGGGATCTGCGCGTAGCTGATCTCCTGGCGGTTCACCTCACCACCGGTCGCCACCATCTGCGAGCCGTCGGACCAGTAGTAGACGTTGTTCTGCGCCTTGGCCGCCTTGCTGACCTCCGGCATCTGCACCAGCGCGTACGAGACGCCCGCGACACCCATCAGAAGTCCCAGGAAACTCAGACAGAGGCCCGAGACCAGCTTCCACGAGGGCACCCAGCGGCGGAACCCGTACTTGCCGTAGCGCGGGTAGTCGATGATCCGCTTCTTGCCCGGCCCACCGTCCCCCCGGCCCCGCCCGGGGCCCTCCGAGCCCCCGCCGCGACGCCGGCCACCTCCCCCGCCGCCGCCCGGCCCCCCGGAGCCGGGGCCCTCGGCCCCGCGCCGCCGGCCGCCGCGCTGAGCGGCGCGACGCGCTTCGGCGCGGCCTCCCGGCGGACGTTCCTCGGCGTACGGGCCCGAGGGTGACTCTTGCGTCACCCTCGGTGATGGTGCTGCGCGGCGTCCTGCTGACTGCGGCGCGGCTCGTCGGGCCGCGGCACGCCCCCCGTCTTGCGGTTGAGGCGTTTTGCGACGGTGCTCGCTCATCGAACGACTACTCCTCGGGCAGGCGAGAGCGCCTGGAAGCGGCAGTTGAGATCCGGTCCCCCCGAATTGCGGACAAGCCCTGCGGAAGGCACATCCGCAGTACATCCGGCAGTCCGCGTGTTCTGACGCCATGCGGCGCTTCGCGGTTCCCGGTGATCTGCATGCCGGACAGACTACGCACGCTCAAAACCCATCTAGGGCCGAAGTTCACCCCAAATGACGCAAGTCGCTTGCTACGAATTAGTGATGTGACGCCGTTCACGAAGGCAGCCCTTGCCGAACCCTGCGGGCCGATCTATCGTGCAGATGTATCGAGTCGATACATCAGGGCGGCATAAGTGCCCGATCCGAGCATCACGGGACCACACGGCAACGGAGGAGGCGAAGATGAGCAGACGCTCCGGCATCCTCGAATTCGCCGTCCTCGGACTGCTCCGCGAGTCCCCGATGCACGGCTATGAGCTGCGCAAACGCCTCAACACCTCGCTGGGCATCTTCCGCGCCTTCAGCTACGGCACTCTGTATCCCTGCCTCAAGACGCTGGTTGCCAGTGGCTGGTTGATCGAGGAGCCGAGCACCGCCCCGGCCGATCTCGCGACGCCCGCCTCTTCACTGGCGGGGCGCAGGGCGAAGATCGTGTACCGGTTGACGGCTGAGGGCAAGGAGCACTTCGAGGAACTGCTCTCGCACACCGGCCCGGACGCCTGGGAGGACGAGCACTTCGCGGCTCGCTTCGCCTTCTTCGGCCAGACGGAACGCGAAGTGCGGATGCGCGTCCTGGAGGGCCGGCGCAGCCGGCTGGAGGAGCGCCTGGAGAAGATGCGCGCCTCTCTCGCCCGCACCCGGGAACGACTCGACGACTACACACTTGAGCTGCAGCGGCACGGCATGGAATCCGTGGAGCGCGAAGTGCGCTGGCTGAACGAGCTCATCGAGAGCGAGCGTTCGGGACGGGACCGGCGACGGTCCGGGCCCGAGGGCTCCTCTCAGCAGGACACCGCAGAGGAAACGGGCGGCCTGCCCCGGCGCCGGGCTGACACCCCGCCGGATCCGTCCGATGACACCGCCTGATGGAGCTTCCGCGCATCGCGGGAGCCCTCGTCGGGACCACCATTACACACAGGGAGCAACCGGAATGGGTTCGGTTCGCGTAGCCATCGTCGGCGTGGGCAACTGCGCCGCCTCGCTGGTGCAGGGCGTCGAGTTCTACAAGGACGCCGATCCGGCCGGCAAGGTGCCCGGTCTGATGCACGTCCAGTTCGGCGACTACCACGTGAGCGACGTCGAGTTCGTCGCCGCCTTCGACGTCGACGCGAAGAAGGTCGGCCTCGACCTCGCGGACGCCATCGGTGCCAGCGAGAACAACACCATCAAGATCGCGGACGTGCCCACCACCGGCGTCACCGTCCAGCGCGGCCACACCCACGACGGTCTGGGCAAGTACTACCGCCAGACGATCGAGGAGTCCGCCGAGGCCCCCGTGGACATCGTCCAGGTCCTCAAGGACAAGCAGGTCGACGTTCTCGTCTGCTACCTCCCCGTCGGTTCCGAGGTCGCGGCGAAGTTCTACGCCCAGTGCGCCATCGACGCCAAGGTCGCGTTCGTCAACGCCCTCCCGGTCTTCATCGCCGGCACCAAGGAGTGGGCGGACAAGTTCACCGAGGCCGGTGTCCCGATCGTCGGCGACGACATCAAGTCGCAGGTCGGCGCGACCATCACGCACCGCGTGATGGCGAAGCTCTTCGAGGACCGGGGCGTCATCCTGGACCGCACGATGCAGCTGAACGTCGGCGGCAACATGGACTTCAAGAACATGCTCGAGCGTGAGCGCCTGGAGTCCAAGAAGATCTCGAAGACGCAGGCCGTCACCTCGCAGATCCGTGACCGCGAGCTCGGCGCCGACAACGTCCACATCGGTCCGTCGGACTACGTGGCGTGGCTGGACGACCGCAAGTGGGCCTACGTCCGCCTCGAAGGCCGCGCCTTCGGCGACGTCCCGCTGAACCTCGAGTACAAGCTCGAGGTGTGGGACTCCCCGAACTCGGCCGGTGTCATCATCGACGCCGTCCGCGCCGCGAAGATCGCCCTGGACCGGGGCATCGGTGGCCCGATCCTCTCGGCCTCCTCGTACTTCATGAAGTCCCCGCCGGTCCAGTACTTCGACGACGAGGCCCGCGAGAACGTCGAGAAGTTCATCGCCGGCGAGGTCGAGCGCTGATCCAGCCCCACGGCTGACAGCATCGCCCCGCACGGGAGCGGAAACGCGCCCACGCAGGTATGACGTCCAAGGTCCCCGAGCCCGCGCGCTCGGGGACCTTCGGCGTATGTGACCCTTGCTCACATGGCTGTCGCGCGTGATCTGCGGATACTCCTGCGCCTTCGGAACTTCCGTCGCCTCCTCGCCGTACGGCTCCTCTCCCAGGCGGCGGACGGCGTCTACCAGGTCGCACTGGCCGCGCACGTCGTCTTCTCACCCGAGAGGCAGGCCTCGGCCGGCGCCATCGCCTCCGCCATGGCGGTCCTGCTTCTCCCCTACTCCCTGGTCGGCCCGTTCGCCGGTGTGCTGCTCGACCGCTGGCCGCGCCGTCAGGTCTTCCTCCACGGGAACCTGCTCAGAGCCGTCCTCGCCTGCTGCACCGCGCTGCTCATCCTCGGCTCGGTGCCCGAGTGGCTCTTCTACGCGTCGGCGCTCTGCGTCACGGCGGTCAACCGCTTCGTCCTGGCAGGGCTCTCCGCCGCCCTGCCACGTGTCGTCGACGCCGACCGGCTGGTGCTCGCCAACTCGCTCTCCCCGACCGCCGGCACACTGGCGGCCACCGCCGGCGGCGGACTCGCCTTCGCCGTCCGCCTGCTGGCCGACGACTCGGACGCCGTGGTGGTGCTGCTGGGCGCCCTGCTCTACCTGTTCTCGGCCCTGGTATCCCTGACCCTGCCCCGCAAGCTGCTGGGCCCGGACGACCAGGAGAGCGCGGTGCACCTGCGGGCGGCACTGGGGATCACCGCGCGAGGGCTCGTCGCCGGGATGCGGCATCTGGTGGAGCGCCGGGACGCGGGCCGGGCGCTGATCGCCATGACGGTGCTCCGCTTCTGCTACGGCGCCCTGACCGTCATGGTGCTCATGCTCTGCCGCTACGCCTGGTCGGACGACGAGTCCGAGGGGCTGGCGCTGCTCGGACTGGCACTGGGGATCTCCGGGGCGGGCTTCTTCGTCGCCGCGGTCGTGACGCCCTGGGCCGTGAACCGGTTCGGCCGGTACGGATGGATCGTCGTCTGCGCGGGGAGCGCGGCCGTCCTGGAACCCGCCCTGGGCCTGTCCTTCGCTCCGGCACCGCTGATGGTCGCGGCATTCGTGCTCGGCGTGGCGACGCAGGGATCGAAGATCGCGACGGACACGGTGGTTCAGACATCGGTCGCCGACGCCTACCGGGGGCGGGTCTTCTCCCTCTACGACGTGCTCTTCAACGTGGCGTTCGTGAGCGCGGCCGCCACCTCCGCGCTCGTCCTGCCGACCGACGGCCGGTCCGTCTCCGTGGTGGCCGGGGTGGCCGTTCTCTACGCGGCGGTCGCCCTGGCGATGTTCCGGTGGCGACGCACGGCCACGGCCTCCTGACCCACCGACTCCCGCCCCGCGGAGACGGCCGGTGTTTCACGTGAAACACCAACGCCCACCACCACCGTGCGGCCGGTGTTTCACGTGAAACACCGGCCGCACGGGAAGAACCCGCGACTCAGCTCCGCGCCCGCCACCACTCGACGAGAGCGGCAGCCGCGGCCTCCTCGCCCATCGGCCCGTTCTCCAGCCGCAGCTCCAGCAGGAACGCGTACGCCTGGCCGATGACGGGCCCCGGGCCGATGTCGAGAATCCGCATGATCGCGTTTCCGTCCAGATCGGGGCGGATGGAGTCCAGCTCCTCCTGCTCCTGGAGCAGCGCGATGCGCTCCTCCAGCGCGTCGTACGTCCGCGAGAGAGCGTTCGCCTTGCGCTTGTTCCTGGTCGTGCAGTCCGAACGGGTGAGCTTGTGGAGCCGCTCCAACAGGGGCCCGGCGTCGCGCACGTACCGGCGCACGGCCGAATCGGTCCACTCGCCGTCGCCGTAGCCGTGGAAGCGCAGGTGGAGCTCGACCAGCCGGGAGACGTCCTTGACCATGTCGTTGGAGTACTTCAGCTCCGTCAGACGCTTCTTGACCATCTTGGCGCCGACCACCTCGTGGTGGTGGAAGGAGACGCGACCGTCCTTTTCGAAGCGCCGGGTCCGGGGCTTGCCGATGTCGTGGAGGAGCGCGGCAAGCCGCAGGACGAGGTCCGGGCCGTTCTGCTCCAGGTCGATCGCCTGCTCCAGCACGGTCAGGGAGTGCTCGTAGACGTCCTTGTGACGGTGATGCTCGTCACTCTCCAGCCGGAGCGCCGGCAGTTCCGGCAGCACGTACCGGGCCAGTCCCGTGTCGACCAGTAGCCCCAGCCCCTTGCGGGGGTGCTCGGAGAGGAGCAGCTTGTTGAGCTCCTCCCGAACGCGCTCGGCCGAGACGATCTCGATGCGGGCCGCCATCTCCTTCATGGCCGCGACGACCTCGGGGGCCACCTCGAAGTCGAGCTGCGCGGCGAACCGTGCGGCCCGCAGCATGCGGAGCGGGTCGTCGGAGAAGGATGCCTCCGGTGTTCCGGGCGTGCGCAGGACCCGGTCGGCGAGGTCCTTCATCCCGTCGTGCGGGTCGATGAACTCCTTCCGCGGCAGGGCGACGGCCATCGCGTTGACCGTGAAGTCGCGGCGGACCAGGTCCTCCTCGATGGAGTCCCCGTACGAGACCTCGGGCTTCCGGGAGGTGCGGTCGTACGCCTCCGAACGGTAGGTCGTGACCTCGACCTGGTAGCCGTCCTTCTGCGAGCCCACCGTGCCGAACGCGATGCCGATCTCCCAGACCGAGTCGGCCCAGGGGCGGACGATCTTGAGAACGTCCTCCGGCCGTGCGTCGGTGGTGAAGTCGAGGTCGTTCCCGAGCCGTCCGAGCAGCGCGTCACGGACCGAGCCGCCGACCAGGGCGAGGGAGAACCCCGCTTCCTCGAAACGGCGGGCGAGGTCGTCGGCGACGGGGGACACCCGCAGCAGTTCGCTGACCGCACGGGGCTCCGCCTGGCTCAGGGCGCTGGTCTTGTCTTCGTTGGCGTTCGGCACAACAGAAAAGGGTACGTGCCCCGACCGGCCCGGGCGTCATCGTTTCCAGGAGCCCTGCGAGACTCTGCCGATCATGAGGGGCGGTCCGGAGCACTCCGCCACAGCGCACCTCGTTACCATGCGGGGACGCAGAACCGACAGCGATCGACACCCCAGCTGACGACGACGAGGGACGGGTACACGCGTGGCCGAGGCGGCAGACTCTCAGGGGACACATCCCTCTCCTGCTCGCCGGTGGATGAGGCGTACAGCGTCCGTGTTGCTGGGGGCGCCCCTGCTGACCGGTCTGCTCGCCGGTCCGGCGGCATCGGCTCCCCTCGCCGGCCCGGTGGAGAAGGCCGCCGCCGTCTCCAGCACGGTCGACGTCGCGCTGAACTCGCTCACTCCCAGCGCACCGGTGGAAGGGGACACGCTGGTCGTCTCCGGCACCCTGACCAACAAGGGCAAGGAGACGATCAAGGACGCCGAGGTGGACCTCCGGGTCGGTCCAAGGCTCTCGGGGCGTTCCTCGATCGATGCGAACGCCAAGCGGACCGGATATCTGCCGGGCGTCGACGCGGAACCGCTCGGCGACCCGTACACCGTGCAGGTGTCCTCGCTCCGCAAGGGCGTCAGCCAGGACTTCTCGCTCTCCGTCCCGGTGGACAAGCTGCCCCTGGACTCCGCCGGTGTCTACCAGCTGGCCGTCTCCCTGACCGGGCAGACGTCCGTCAGCTCCTACGAGCGGGTCCTCGGCATCCAGCGCACCTTCCTGCCCTGGCAGCCCGAGGAGAGCGACTCCAAGTCCAAGCTCACCTTCCTCTGGCCGCTGATCGCCTCCGCGCACATCACGGCCGAGACAGCTTCGGACGAGCAGCAGACCCCCGTCTTCGAGGACGACGAGCTCGCCGCCGAGCTGCAGCCGGGCGGCCGGCTCGAACAGCTCGTCTCCCTGGGCAGTGGCCTCCCGGTGACCTGGGTGATCGATCCGGATCTGCTGGCGAGCGTCGACGCGATGGCAGGGACCTACCGGGTCAAGTCCGGGGACACCACGGTCCCGGGCACCAACCAGGCGGTCGCGAAGAAATGGCTCGAAGCCCTGCAGAAGGCGGTGAACGGCGGCAAGGTCGTCGCCCTTCCGTTCGCCGACCCCGACCTCGCGTCCATCGCCCACCGGGGCAAGAACGTCTCGGGCACCCTCAGCCATCTGCAGACCGCCACCGAAGCGGCGACGACCACGGTCGAGACGGTCCTGCACACCACGCCGACCACCGACTTCGCCTGGCCCGTGGACGGTGCCGTCGATCCGTCGATCGTCGATGTGGCCACCTCGGCCGGGGCCCACAACGTGATCGCCCGCAGCGACAGCCTGAAGGAGACCGGGAACCTGCCGTACACCCCCACGGCTGCCCGGCCCATCGGCGGCGGTACGAACGCGGTCGTGGCCGACTACCGTCTCTCCACGGCCTTCGGCGGTGACATGACGGGGGGCGAACGCTCCACGCTCGCCGTCCAGAACTTCCTCTCCCAGACCCTGGCTTTCACCAAGCAGGACGAGGAGAAGGAACGCAGCATCGTGGTGGCTCCCCAGCGGATGCCCACCGCCGCACAGGCGCAGACGATGGCACGGGCTCTCCAGACGCTCGACGACGGCCGCTGGACGGAGTCCCTGGACCTGGTGGCCGCCTCCGAGGTCAAGCCGGACACCGAGGCGACCACCCGCGTGCCCGGCTCGTCCGCGTACCCGAAGAAGCTGCGCCGCCAGGAACTGCCCACCCAGGCGTTCCAGGACATCAGGGCCATCCAGGACTCGCTGAACAGCTTCCAGGTCATCCTGACCCAGCCGGAGCGGGTGGTGACCCCGTTCGGCAACGCGATCAACCGCTCGATGTCGACCTCCTGGCGTGGAAAGCCGCTGGAGGCCCAGCAGTACCGTGATGCGGTACGCACGTACCTCCAGGGGCTCGTCGGCCAGGTGAACCTGATCGCGAAGTCGGACGTCACACTCTCCGGCCGCAGCGCTACGATCCCCGTCACCGTGCAGAACCAGTTGGTGCAGGGGGTCGACCACCTGGTACTCAGGCTGACCTCCGACAACGCCACCCGTCTCAAGCTCAACGACGGCGGCGCGGTCGCGCAGCTGCCGGTGGCGATCGCGGGCGGCCACAGCCAGTCGGTGAAGTTCGACGCGGACGCCAACGTCAACGGCCAGGTGCAGGTCAGGGCCCGCCTCTTCACCCAGGACGGGACGCCGTACGGCGACGAGATGACCTTCACGGTGAAGGTCTCCGAGCTGACGCCGACCGTTCTGCTGGTGATCGCCGGAGGCCTGCTGCTGCTGGTCCTCGCGGGTGTGAGGATGTACAACCACCGGAAGCGCGCCGTCGCAAGCGACACGTCGGAAGGCGGCGGCGGCGAACCCGAGCAGCCGAGTGACCCGACACCGGACACCGGGCCGGAAAGCGGGGACCCGTCCGGGACGGGTGAGAAAGTGGACCGTTGAGCGATGTCTGTCGAGGCCGGTCGGCCGGGGACGATGAGGTGGGGTTTCGATGAACGCGCCGTACGACGGTGACCGCGTGCATGGCGCGGGCGGGACGGGCGCCGACCGTGTGCCCCCGGAGACGGGACCGGACGGGATGGCTCCGGCCGACCCGTACCTCCAGCACGCCTACGACCACGACCCCTACCGGGCGCGCGACCTCGCCGCCCAGGACCCGGTCGGCGAAGCCCTGTACGACCGGGCTTCCCACCCGCCGCCGCCCCCGGGCACGTACCAGGAGCCGCAGCCGCTCTACCAGCAGCCTCCCGCGTCCCAGTACCCCCCGGACCCCCGGCTCTGGGCCCAGACGCCCGCACCGGAGCCCGCAGGGCCCTCCCGGCACCTTCCCTACGGCGACGACGCCCTGACGACTCAGTTCGTGGGCGTCGACGACCTCGTCACCCGCGCCTCGGAGGACGAGGTGGAGCCGGACGCCTTCGCCCACCTCTTCCGGGACCAGGAGGGCTCCGGCGGCGGCCGGCACGCTGCCAGCGCGCCCGAACCCGAGCCCGCCAAGGCGCCCGCGCCGCAGAAGTCCGGCGGACGGGCTTCGGGACTGCTCAAGTCCAGTGCCCTGATGGCCGCCGGAACGCTCGTCTCCCGGCTCACCGGCTTCGTCCGGAGCCTGGTCATCACGGCGGCCCTCGGTGCGGCCCTGCTCGGCGACAGCTTCACCATCGCCTACACCCTGCCGACGATGATCTACATCCTCACCGTCGGCGGCGGTCTGAACTCCGTGTTCGTCCCCCAGCTCGTCCGTTCCATGAAGGACGACGAGGACGGCGGCGAGGCGTACGCCAACCGCCTGCTCACCCTGGTGATGGTCGCGCTCGGCGTGATCGTGGCTGCGGCGGTGTTCGCCGCGCCACTGCTCATCAAGCTGATGTCGCTCCCTATCGCCCGAGACCCCGACGCCAACAGTGTGGCCGTCACCTTCGCGCGCTACTGCCTGCCGACGATCTTCTTCATGGGCGTGCACGTCGTGATGGGGCAGATCCTGAACGCACGCGGCAAGTTCGGCGCGATGATGTGGACCCCGGTCCTCAACAACATCGTCATGATCGCCACGTTCGGTCTCTTCATCTGGGTCTACGGCACCTCGGCCGAATCCCGGATGGGCGTCGAGACCATCCCGCCGGACGGCGTGCGGCTGCTGGGCATCGGCACCCTGCTCGGGCTCACCGTGCAGGCCCTGGCGATGATCCCGTACCTGCGCGAGGCCGGATTCCGCTTCCGGCCGCGCTTCGACTGGAAGGGTCACGGCCTCGGCAAGACGATCAAGCTGGCCAAGTGGACCGTGCTCTTCGTCCTCGCCAACCAGGCGGGCGTCCTGGTCGTCACCCAGCTCGCCACCTCGGCGGGCAAGCTCTCCGGCCAGGACGGCACGGGCTTCCTGGCGTACTCCAACGCCCAGCTCATCTGGGGCATGCCGCAGGCCATCATCACCGTCTCCGTGATGGCCGCCCTGCTGCCCCGCATCGCCCGGGCCGCGCACGACAACGACCCCGGCGCGGTCCGCGACGACATCTCGCAGGGGCTGCGGAACTCCGCCGTCGCGATCGTGCCGGTCGCCTTCGCGTTCCTCGCGCTCGGCCTGCCGATGTGCACCCTGCTCTACGGGTCCAGCGGGTCCGATGCCTCCCGGTCGATGGGCTTCATCCTGATGGCCTTCGCCCTCGGCCTCATCCCGTACTCGGTGCAGTACGTCGTGCTGCGCGGCTTCTACGCCTACGAGGACACCCGCACCCCCTTCTACAACACGGTCATCGTGGCGGCCGTCAACGCCGCCGCCTCGGCCCTCTGCTACGTCGCCCTCCCGGCCCGCTGGGCGGTGGTCGGCATGGCGGCGTCCTACGGCCTCGCCTACGCGGTCGGGGTCGGCATCGCCTGGCGCCGGCTGCGCAAGCGGCTCGGCGGCGATCTGGACGGCGCCCGCGTCGTCCGCACGTACGCCCGCCTCTGCATGGCGGCGATCCCTGCCGCACTGGTCGGAGGTGTCGTGGGAGTCGCCCTGCTCGAACTTCTCGGCGAAGGAGTGCTCGGTTCGGTCGCCGCACTGATCTGTGGCGGTCTGCTCCTGCTCGGCATCTTCTTCGGAGCGGCCAAGAAGATGCGGATCGAAGAGGTGAACGGCCTGATGGGTATGGTCCGGGGACGGCTCGGCCGCTGAACGGGCGCCGCAGCACACAACCATCGCCGGTCTCCGCGTGTCGTGCATAGCGCCGGAGTGTGGGCACAATTGGCGTGACTGTAAGCAGAGCTGGCTGGCATCGCGCAACGGATGGGGAGGCAGGAACGACGGTGGCGGAACGTAGCACGGCTGCCGTCGACGTGGCCGACAACAGCGGCGACGAGCCGCTGGCCGCGAAGGCGGACGAGGCCACGACCGACGGGACGGCTGAAGCCAAGAGCGCGGAGGGCGGGAGCCCCGACGGCGTGGACGACAAGGACGCAGGCTCCCCTGCGGAGCCGCCGGCACCCGATCTGCACAGCGGCCACAAGCTGGCCAAGCGCTACCGGCTCGAAGAGTGCGTCACCCGGCTGGATGGTTTCAGCAGCTGGCGAGCGGTCGACGAGAAGCTGCGGCGCGCGGTGGGAGTCCACCTGCTCACGGCGAACCATCCCCGCGCCCGGCCCGTGCTGGCAGCGGCACGCTCGTCCGCCCTGCTCGGCGACCCACGCTTCGTGCAGGTGCTGGACGCCGTGGAAGAGGGCGACTTCGTCTACGTCGTCCACGAGTGGCTCCCGGACGCCGTCGAACTCACCACGCTGCTCGCCGCGGGCCCGATGGAGGCGCACGACGCGTTCCAGCTCGTCGGTCAGCTCTCCCAGGCCATGGCCGCAGCACACCGCGAGGGGCTGGCCCATCTGCGCCTGACCCCCGGCGCCGTCCTGCGCAGCTCCACCGGGCAGTACCGCATCCGCGGCCTCGCCGTGGACGCCGCCCTGCGGGGCATCACGGCCGAGCGTCCGCTGCGTACGGACACCGAGGCGATCGGCGCCCTGCTGTACGCGGCCCTCACGCAGCGGTGGCCCTACGAGAGCGACGCCTACGGGCTCGTGGGCCTGCCCAAGGGAATGGGGCTCATCGCCCCCGACCAGGTCAGGGCGGGAGTCCACCGCGGCCTCTCCGAGCTCGCCATGCGCGCGCTCGCCAACGACGGCGCCACCGCGTCGCGGCAGGAGCCTCCCTGCACCACCCCGGACGAGCTGGCCAAGGCGGTCGCCGCGATGCCGCGCATCCTGCCGCCCGAGCCGACCTTCACCGCTCCGCCCGAGTACCAGCGGACCACCTACCAGCAGGGAACGTACGGGCGTCCGTCAGCCCGCCCCGCACAGCCGGTGCCGGTCATGGCCGCGCCTCCGGCGCCGCTGCAGAGCCGCACCGGCAGGGCTCTGAAGTGGGCCGTCTCCGCCCTGCTCATCGCAGCGCTGGGGCTCGGCAGCTGGCAGCTCGCCGAGACTCTCCTGGACAACAAGAAAACCCCGGAGACCGACACGACCCGGACGACGGACAGCGGCAGCACCGACAAGAACGTACTCGTCTCCGGCAAGCCGATCACCATCGTGGGAGCCCAGGACTACGACCCTCTCGGCACCGACGGGGGCGAGAAGCCCGAGGCGATAAAGAATGCCTACGACGGTGACCCGAGCACCTACTGGTCCACCCAGAGCTACTACACCGCCAAGTTCGGCGCCCTCAAAACAGGCGTCGGCATGGTTCTCGACCTCGGCAAGGTGCAGCAGGTCGGTTCTGTGGACGTCTCCTTCCTCGACGGCACCACCTCGGTCGAGCTGCGCACCGCGAAGGACGCGTCACCGCCCTCCATGCCCGACGGCTTCACCAAGGTGGCCGAGGGTTCGGGGACGGACGTGACGCTGAAGCCCGGGAACCCCGTCCAGGCGAGGTACCTGCTCGTCTGGCTCACCGAGCTGCCCGGCAGTGGGAAGGATTACCGGGGCAAGGTCTCCGAGATCAAGGTCACCAGCTGACGGACGCAAGGGGCGGGGGAGCTCACCGTTGGACGACGCCAGATTCGTCGACATCAGCGACCAGGAGCTACTGGCACAGCACGTGGCCGGCGTACCGGAAGCCTTCGGTGAGCTGGTGCGGCGCCACCGGGACCGCCTGTGGGCCGTGGCGCTGCGGACGCTCGGAGACCGGGAGGAAGCGGCGGACGCGGTCCAGGACGCCCTCGTCTCCGCGTTCCGCTCCGCCCACACGTTCCGGGGACAGTCCGCCGTCACCACCTGGCTGCACCGGATCACCGTGAACGCCTGCCTCGACCGGGCGCGCAAGGCCGCCTCCCGCAAGACCTCACCGGTGGACACCGCCGAGCGCCTCGATCAGGTGCTGGAGCCGCACGAGTCGGCCGAGGCACCCGCCGAGCGTCAGGATCTGCACCGTGAGCTGCTGGCCGCGCTCGCCACGCTCCCTCCCGAGCAGCGCGCCGCGTTGGTCCTCGTGGACATGCAGGGATATCCCGTCGCGGAGGCAGCCGTGATTCTCGAAATCCCGGCCGGCACGGTGAAGAGTCGCTGCGCCCGGGGGCGGGCCAGACTCCTGCCGCTGCTGAGTCACCTGCGCGGGCGCGACACGGAGGACCCGCCAAGGACGAGCAAGGGCCCGCCAGGTTCCGATCGGAACCGATCACAAGGTCCATTCGTCCCAAGGGCGTCAGCGCCGAGGGACGCAGGAGCGCATGATCCTGCCGCAGCGCAGGGCGGAGGCGGACACCCATGACATCCACGACCGACACGGCTCAGCATCCGGACGTCACCGAGATCTCCGACTTCGACGAAGGCGTCCTCCCCGTCGCCCGGGCCACGGAGATCCGGCGTCACCTCTTCAGCTGCGCGCTCTGCGAAGACATGCGCTCCTCCCTGGAAGAGATCAGGTCTCTGCTCGGCTCGCTGCCGGAGCCTTCCCCCATGCCCGCCGACGTCACGGCCCGCATCAGCGCAGCCCTCGCCGCCGAGGCACCTCTCGACACCCGCACCCCTGCGGTCGCCCCCGCGGAGAGCGTCGATGTTTCACGTGAAACGGCGCCGCGTGAACCAGCGGTCGCTGAAGCAGCGGCCCGTGAAGAAGCGTGCAGTGGAGCAGCCGCCCGTGAAACAGCGGCCGACCGAACGGCATCGTGGACCGCGGAGCAGCCGACAGATCACACCGCGGAGAACTCGGCGGAGAACCCGGCGGAGAGCACCGCCGAGCAGACCGCAGGCTCGGCTGCCGGGAATCCGCCGAAGCGCAGGGCGCCGATGTCCCGTTCCGCCACCAGCCCGTCCGGCGCCTCCACAGGCCCGGGCCGGCGCCGTTCCCCCCGGCGTCGTCGCATCGTCCTAGGGACCGTATTCGGCGCCGCGATTCTGGGCATGGGCACGCTCGTGTTCCAGACGGCAGGAATGACGGCCGGCGCTTCGTCCGACAACAAAGCGGACTCCGGGGCCATGGCTGCGTCCGCGCCCTCGGAGGACGGCGCGGGGGCAGCAGCGTCATCCGCCGTCGAGTTCACCACGGCCACGCTCCCGGAACAGGTGCGCGGCCTCCTGGACAGCGCCTCCGCCCTTCAGCGCACCGAGGGTGCCGACAGCCCCCCGCGGGAAGCAGGCTCCTCCGGGCCACCCACGGTCGACCGTCCACTGCGGGCGCCGTCCGTACCCGCCTGCGTCCAGCGGGCCCTCGGCCGTACTGCTTCCGCCCTCGCGGTGGAGACAGGCGTCTACCGGGGGGCCGACACCTATCTCGTGGTACTGCCGCACCCCACTGACAGTTCCCAGGTCACCGCCTACCTCGTCGACGCCGGATGCACCGCCGCCGATCCCACGGGTACGGGCTCCCTTCTGTTCACCCACGCCTACCCCCGCACCTGACCCCGATGTGCCCCACGCCACGCAGGGCAGATCGGGAATGCACGCCCCGTAGGATCCGTTGGGTGGGGTGAGAGTCGTAGAACCGACCCCCACAGACAAGCAGGCAGACCGCAGAGACGAGGAAGACACCCGTGAGCGACGTCCGTAATGTGATCATCATCGGCTCCGGGCCGGCTGGATACACGGCCGCCCTGTACACCGCTCGCGCCTCGCTGAAGCCCCTGGTCTTCGAGGGTGCCGTCACCGCTGGTGGTGCGCTGATGAACACCACCGACGTGGAGAACTTCCCCGGGTTCCAGGACGGCATCATGGGTCCCGACCTCATGGACAACATGCGCGCCCAGGCCGAGCGCTTCGGCGCGGAGCTGGTTCCGGACGACGTGGTCGCCGTCGATCTGACCGGCGAGATCAAGACGGTCACCGACACGGCGGGCACGGTCCACCGGGCCAAGGCCGTCATCGTGACCACCGGATCCCAGCACCGGAAGCTCGGTCTGCCGAACGAGGACGCCCTCTCCGGGCGCGGCGTCTCCTGGTGCGCCACCTGCGACGGGTTCTTCTTCAAGGACCAGGACATCGCGGTCATCGGCGGCGGCGACACCGCCATGGAGGAGGCGACCTTCCTCTCCCGCTTCGCGAAGTCGGTCACCATCGTCCACCGCCGTGACACGCTCCGCGCCTCCAAGGCGATGCAGGAGCGCGCCTTCGCCGACCCGAAGATCAAGTTCGCCTGGGACAGTGAGGTCGCCGGGGTCCACGGTGAGCAGAAGCTCTCCGGTCTGACCCTGCGCAACACCAAGACCGGAGAGACCTCCGAGCTGGCTGTCACCGGCCTCTTCATCGCTGTCGGCCACGACCCGCGGACCGAGCTCTTCAAGGGTCAGCTCGACCTCGACGAGGAGGGCTACCTCAAGGTCCAGGCCCCCTCGACCCGCACCAACCTCACGGGCGTCTTCGGTGCCGGCGACGTCGTCGACCACACCTACCGTCAGGCCATCACCGCGGCCGGCACCGGTTGCTCGGCCGCTCTCGACGCCGAACGCTTCCTGGCCGCCCTGGCGGACGAGAAGCTCGCCGAGCCGGAGAAGACCCCGGCCGTCTGAACTGCTCCACCCACACCCCCACCCTGTAGTTAAGGAGGCCGCCGTGGCCGGCGCGCTGAAGAACGTTACCGACGCTACCTTCGAGGAAGAGGTCCTCAAGAGCGGCAAGCCCGTCCTCGTGGACTTCTGGGCGGCCTGGTGCGGCCCGTGCCGCCAGATCGCCCCCTCCCTGGAGGCCATCGCTGCTGAGCACGACGAGATCGAGATCGTGAAGCTCAACATCGACGAGAACCCGGAAACCGCTGCGAAGTACGGCGTGATGTCCATTCCGACGCTCAACGTCTACCAGGGTGGCGAGGTCGCCAAGACCATCGTCGGTGCCAAGCCCAAGGCCGCGATCATCCGTGACCTCGAAGACTTCATCGTCGCGAAGTAAGCACCACCGAGTAAGCACCACCCGCGCCGTGCGCGCACCCAGCAGTGCGCACGGAGCATGTTTCACGTGAAACGGGTCGGCCTCATCAAGAGGCCGACCCGTTCTGCTGTTCCCGTACCGCTGTCCCTGATGCTCTGCCCTGAGGATCCCTCGGTAGCCCTCAACCGTCAGAGCGGCCGGAGCACGGGGTCCTTCTGCACCACTCCCAGCAGCCGGTCCAACGCCAACTCGACGTCTTCCCGCCAGGAGAGCGTCGTCCGCAGGTCCAGTCGCAGACGCGGATGGACGGGATGAGGCCGGACCGTCTTGAAGCCCACCGCCAGAAGGTGATCCGCCGGGAGAAGGCACGCGGGTTCCTTCCACCGCGCCTCACCGAAGGCTTCGATCGCTTTGAAGCCCCGCTGCAGCAGATCCTTCGCCACCGTCTGGACCATGACCCTTCCGATCCCCTGCCGCTGGTACGCGGGGTCGATCCATCCGGTGATCAGCTGCACTGCGTCCGGTGAGACCGGGCTGGTGGGAAAGGAGATGGATCGCGGTACGTAGGCCGGCGGGGCGTACAGCACGTAGCCCACCGGCACCTCGTCGACGTGGACCAGACGACCGCAGGAGCCCCACTCCAGGAGGACGGCGGAGAGCCATGATTCCTTCGCCGCCTCCGACTCGCCCGCCTTGATCGCGGCGTCCGCCCTGACGGGGTCCAACTCCCAGAACACACAGGACCGACAGCGCTGGGGAAGATCCGGAAGGTTGTCCAGGGTGAGCGGTACGAGCCGACGCCCCATGAAGGCGATCCCTCACTTCCTTGGATCCCGGGAGATGCGCCCTACCAGATCGAATCGTATCGACGCGGACAGCAGGCGCCTACCCGGGAACGAGCAAAGGACGGGTCCTGTTCCGCTGCCGGAACAGGACCCGTCCTTCCACGCACTACCGGAACCGTCAGCCCGCCGCTTCGTCCTCGGCCGGCTTCGCGGAGGTGCCGCTCTCCAGCACGCGTCCCTCACCGGGTGCGAGGCTGCCGAGGATGCGGTTGAGATCTTCCATCGAGGCGAACTCGACGACGATCTTCCCCTTCTTCTGGCCAAGGTCGACCTTCACCCGGGTCTCGAACCGGTCCGACAGCCGCGACGCCAGATCACTCAGGGCGGGTGAGACCAGACTTCCCGCCCTCGGCCCCTTCGGCTTCGCGGAGCGGGTGCTCTTCGACTCCATGACCTTGACGATCTCCTCGGTCGACCGCACCGAGAGACCCTCGCGCACGATGCGACGGGAGAGATCCTCCTGCTCCTGGGGGTCCTCCAGCGAGAGCAGCGCGCGCGCATGGCCTGCCGAGAGAACTCCGGCCGCCACCCTGCTCCGTACGGAGAGCGGCAGACGCAGCAGACGCAGCGTGTTGGAGACCTGGGGCCGCGAGCGGCCGATCCGGTCGGCCAGCTGCTCCTGGGTGCAGTTGAACTCCTTCAGCAGCTGGGAGTAGGCGGCGGCCTCCTCCAGCGGGTTGAGCTGTGCCCGGTGCAGGTTCTCGAGGAGCGCGTCCAGCAGAAGCTTGTCGTCCTCCGTCTCCCGGACGATCGCGGGGATCCGCTCCAGGCCCGCCTCCCGGCTGGCCCGCAGCCGCCGCTCACCCATGATGAGCTCGTACTGGTCGGTCCCCACCTGGCGCACCACGACGGGCTGGAGGAGACCCACCTCCTTGATCGAGGTGACCAGCTCGTCGAGCGCCACCTCGTCGAACACCTCGCGCGGCTGCTGAGGGTTGGGGCGGATCGACTCCGGCAGCAGTTCGGCGAAGTACGCGCCGACCGGATCCGGCTCCGACTGCTCCACCGGCGGTTCCGGCGATTTCGGCTCGGGCACCAGAGGTCCGTTCGAAAGAGCGGACAGCTTCGCGGCCGGCACTCCCCGCTCGGCGGCCAGCACCTGACCGGGCCCCTGGGGTGCCACCTGCTTCTCCGTGGGAGCTGCCGGGATCAACGCAGCGAGGCCGCGCCCCAGCCCTCGACGACGGTCACTCACTGGATGCCCTCCGAAATGCTCCGCTGGGTGCTCTGACTGCCCACGTGGGCGGGCTGGGGTTCGTACCGCACTCCGACGCCCCGCAGCGCAATCTCACGCGCCGCTTCGAGATAGGACAGCGATCCGCTCGATCCCGGATCGTACGTCAGCACGGTCTGTCCGTAGCTCGGAGCCTCCGAGATACGTACGGACCTCGGGATGCTCGTCCGCAGCACCTCCTTGCCGAAGTGGCTGCGCACCTCCTCCGCGACCTGGGACGCGAGGCGAGTCCTGCCGTCGTACATGGTGAGCAGGATTGTGGACACATGGAGATCAGGGTTGAGGTGACCACGCACCAGTTCGACGTTCCGCAGCAACTGCCCCAGGCCCTCGAGTGCGTAGTACTCACACTGAATGGGGATCAGCACTTCCGCTCCGGCGACCATCGCATTGACCGTCAGCAGGCCCAGGGAGGGCGGGCAGTCGATGAGGATGTAGTCGAGCGGCTGCTCGTACGCCTGAATGGCGCGCTGGAGTCGGCTCTCGCGTGCCACCAGGGAGACCAACTCGATCTCCGCACCGGCGAGGTCGATGGTGGCGGGGGCGCAGAAGAGACCTTCGACGTCCGGAACGGGCTGCACGACTTCGGAGAGCGGCATGCTCTCCACCAGGACGTCGTAGACCGAGGGGACCTCGGCATGGTGGTCGATCCCCAGAGCCGTCGAGGCGTTTCCCTGCGGATCGAGGTCGATCACCAGAACGCGGGCGCCGTGCAGAGCGAGCGAGGCGGCAAGGTTGACGGTCGACGTCGTCTTGCCCACACCGCCCTTCTGGTTGGCGACCACCATGACGCGCGTCCGGTCGGGGCGTGGCAGACCCTCGCCGGCACGGCCCAGGGCCTCCACCGCCAGCTGGGCCGCACGGCCAATAGGGGTGTCATCCATCGGCGGCGGTGTTTCACGTGAAACACCGTCCCCCAGGGATTCGGTTCGGGGACCGGGGACCGGATCGGTCATCGGTCCCGCGATGTTGGCGTCGGACCGCAAGGATTCACTCTCCTCGACTTCAGGCTCGCAATGAACAGAGCCTGCCATGCTTTCGGGGTTGTGAACCAGCGAGGCCCGCTGTTCTGTGGATGGCTCCACCGATGTGGACAACTTGGTAGCTCGTTCGGGGTTGCGGTCCCGCGGCGTGGCAGCCGCACGGCCACGGCCGATGATTCCCTGCAACAGAGAGCGACGTTTCACGTGAAACACGATGCCTCTGTGGGGCAACTACCCAGCACCGACACTCCGCGTGGTGAGGTCAGGGCTACTTCTGTGGAGCATCGCCCCGCAAGCCGACAGACCGAACCCCGGCGGGGTTTCTCGTCGGCCCGCGCCCCCGTCCCGTCCGTGGAGGGCGGTTCAGCGCCGACGGCGCGTCCGCCCCACCCGGGCCGCCTTGGCCCTCTTTGCGGCGAACCTCACACCGCCCGGGCTCTCACCCACGACCACCCGGACCACCGTCGTCGTGGGGTCCACCACACCGGCCCCGGCGTGCAGCACCTCGGTCTCCACCACGCCCAGCTTGCTCAGCGCGGCGCGCGCGCCGTTGATCTCTTCCTCGGCGGTGTCGCCCTTGAGCGCCAGCATCTCGCCGTACGGGCGCAGCAGCGGAACGCCCCAGCCGGCGAGGCGGTCCAGCGGTGCGACCGCCCGTGCCGTGACGACGTGCACCGGCTGAAGCTTCCCCAGCACCTCTTCAGCCCGGCCCCGGACGACCGTCACATGGTCGAGGCCGAGCAGTTCCACGACCTCCTGGAGGAAGTTCGTCCGCCGGAGCAGCGGTTCCAGCAGCGTGATCTTCAGGTCAGGACGCACCAGAGCCAGCGGGATTCCGGGCAGCCCGGCCCCGGAGCCGACATCGCAGACCGTGACGTCCTGAGGAACCACCTCGGAGAGCACGGCGCAGTTCAGCAGGTGCCGCTCCCACAGACGTGGGACCTCGCGCGGACCGATCAGTCCACGCTTGACGCCCGCGTCCGCGAGCAGCTCCGCGTACCTGACGGCCTCCGGGAAGTACTCACCGAAAACCGCCTGGGCCGCCTCAGGTGCCTGAGGGAGCGCTGCTTCCTCCGTCACGGGGACCGTCCTTCCCTACCGCACTACCGCACTGTGGATGGCTGACTATCAGGCTGACAAAGATCGGCCCCGCCTGCGAACAGACGGGGCCGACAGAACACGTTCCGGTCAGGCCGGAAGGACGACGACGAAGCGCTGGGGCTCCTCGCCCTCGGACTCGCTCCGCAGACCGGCCGCCGCGATCGCGTCGTGCACGACCTTGCGCTCGAACGGCGTCATCGGCTCCAGCCGCACCGGCTCACCGGAGCTCTTGACCTCGTCCGCGGCCTTCGCGCCGAGCGCCGCCAGAACCTCGCGCTTCTTGGCCCGGAAGCCCGCGATGTCCAGCATCAGGCGGCTGCGGTCACCGGTCTCCCGGTGCACCGCGAGCCGGGTCAGCTCCTGGAGCGCCTCCAGCACCTCACCGTCGCGGCCCACCAGCTTCTGCAGTTCACGCGCCGACTCGCTGATGATCGAGACCGCTGCCCGGTCCGCCTCGACGTCCATGTCGATGTCGCCGTCGAGATCGGCGATGTCGAGGAGGCCTTCGAGGTAGTCGGCCGCGATCTCGCCTTCCTGCTCAAGGCGGGTCAAGGTGTCGCTGCCCTCAGCGGCCGTGGAGATGGTGCCTTCCGACACGGATGGACTCCCTTACTTCTTGGACGGGTGCTTGGGCCGCTGCGGGCCCTTGCGCGGTCCGGACTTTGCCTGGCGTGAGGAGCCCGACGCGGGCTTGCCCGCCGGCTTCGACTTGTCGTCCTGCTTCTGGAGCGAGGTCTTGGCCTCCGAGGTGTCACCGGAGTCCGGCTCCTTGGCCGCCTCGGTCTGACCGGCGGTGGCCGTCCTCTGCGCCTTGCTCTGCCGCTTGGGCTGGTGCCGGCGCTGGGTGGCTCCCTCGGCCTCGGCCACGGACGACTCGCTCTTCGCCACGGTCCCGTCCTCCTGGGCTGCGAGGCCCAGCTTGGAGAGTCCGTTGATGAACTTGCGCTCGATGTCGTTGCGCTCCGTGCCCTTGGCGAAGATGCGCTTGACGGTGTTCCGACGCGTCCGGCCGCGTACCTCGCCGTGCTGGGTGATGCTCTTCAGCAGGCGCCCGAGGTACTGGTCCTGGGCCTTGCTGCCCGGCGTCGGGTTCTGGTTGATCACGTACATCTGCTGACCCATGGTCCAGACGTTGGTGGTCAGCCAGTAGACGAGGACACCGACGGGGAAGTTGATGCCCATCACGGCGAAGATCAGCGGGAAGACGTACATCAGCATCTTCTGCTGCTGCATGTACGGGGTCTTCACCGAAAGGTCGACGTTCTTCGTCATCAGCTGGCGCTGGGTGAAGAACTGCGAGGCCGACATCATGATGATCATGACCGCGGTGACGACCCGGACGTCGACGAGCGAGGCGCCGAGCGCCTGCACCTCGGCGGAGCTGTTCATGAACTTCGCCGCGAGCGGGGCGCCGAAGATGTGGGCCTGCCGCGCGCTGTCGAGCAGCGGCTGGTCGATGACGCCGATCGTCTTGCCGTTGGCGATGGCCGCGAGCACGTGGTAGAGGGCGAAGAAGAACGGGGACTGCGCCAGGATCGGAAGGCACGAGGAGAGCGGGTTGGTACCCGTCTCCTTGTACAGCTTCATCATCTCTTCGGACTGACGCTGCTTGTCGTTCTTGTAGCGCTCCTGGATCGCCTTCATCTTCGGCTGGAGCACCTGCATGTTCCGCGTCGACTTGATCTGCTTCACGAAGAGCGGGACCAGGCAGATGCGGATCAGGATCACGAGGGACACGATGGACAGGCCCCAGGCCCAGCCCGTGTCTGCACCGAAGATCGCCCCGTACACCTTGTGGAACTGGACGATCACCCATGAGACGGGTGTGGTGATAAAGCTGAACAGACTGGCAATCGTGTCCACTAATCAGGCTCCTTGAGCTTTGGGCGAGGTCTCTGTGGCCGGACCCGGTGTCACGGCTGCCGCGGCTGTCGCGGTCGTCGCGTCCCCGGGGGGCACATCAGTGGCGGAGTCCCCGCCCTTGTCACCGCGCAGCGCGTTGCGCAGCAGTTCGTGCCAGCGCGGACGCTTGCGCGGCGGGACATGGTCCACACCGCCCGGCGACCACGGATTGCATCGCAGAATGCGCCAGGCGGTCAGCGCTGTTCCCTTGATCGCCCCGTGCCGGTCTATCGCCGTGAACCCGTAGTGCGAGCACGACGGGTAGTAGCGGCAGACAGGGCCCAGCAGTGGGCTGATCGTCCACTGGTACAGCTTGATGAGAGCCAGCAACGGGTACTTCATCGCGCGCCCCCTCCCAGCAGCCGCGCGAGGGCGGCATCCAGGTCTCGGGTCAGCTGAGCGTGGTCGGCGTCACCCGAACCGGGCAACGCGCGCACCACAACCAGGCTACCGGGGGGCAGCTGAGCCAGCCGGTCTCGAACCAGGTGGCGTAGCCGACGCTTCACAGCGGTGCGAACGACCGCACCACCCACGGCTTTGCTGACGACGAAACCCGCACGCGGTGGGGGAGGGGTCTCCCCCGACACGTGCGGGTCCGTAGTACCGCTGCGTAGATGGACGACGAGCAGAGGGCGACCAGCCCTGCGTCCTCGTCGTACCGCGGTCGCGAAGTCCTCGCGCCGCCTCAGCCGATTCTCGGTAGGCAGCACGTCATGACCTGTGGATGATCAGGCGGACAGGCTGCTGCGACCCTTGCCACGGCGGTTCGCGAGAATCGCGCGGCCGGCACGGGTACGCATACGCAGCCGGAAGCCGTGGGTCTTGGCGCGACGACGGTTGTTCGGCTGGAAGGTGCGCTTGCTCACTCGGGGGCTCCAGAATAAATCGGGTGGTGGCGAAACATCGCCTGGCTGTCACCGTGCGCCCACGAGGAACTCGCGTAAACGCCTTAGTGCACCGCTTCACAATCACAGATCGTGATCTTTGCCCATCGGAGGCAGGCGGCAGCAGCCATCGACAACTCGACCTGGTCACGGTACGCGCGGCTACGCCATCCGGTCAAACTCACCACGAGCGACCCCCCGCTATGCACAGGCTGTGGACAACAACTTGAACCGGGCGGGTCGCCGTGACTACCGTGGCTGAACTCCGGCTTCTTTTCGTTCCCCCCTGCCGGGCCCGACCCGACCCGACCCATTCCGTCCCGGGAAACACATTTTCGTGGGACATGCGAGAGAGCGTGCCTTGTGGCTGACGTACCTGCCGATCTTGCCGCAGTGTGGCCACGCGTGCTGGAACATCTCCTCGGTGAGGGCCAGCAGGGCATCGAGCCGAAGGACAAGCAGTGGATCGAGCGCTGCCAGCCGCTCGCGCTGGTCGCCGACACCGCGCTGCTCGCCGTACCGAACGAGTGGGGCAAGCGGGTTCTCGAGGGCCGGCTCGCGCCGCTCATCAGCGAGACGCTGACCCGCGAGTGCGGCCGGACGATCCGGATCGCGATCACGGTCGACGACTCGGCCGGTGAGCCGCCGACCCCTCCGGCGCCGCCCCTGCACCAGACCCAGCAGGGCCGGCAGAACCACCGCTACGCGAACCCGTCCCATGACGAGCAGCAGCACGGCGACCCGTACGACACGTACGGTCACCGTCCGCAGGACGACGGGATGCCGACCGCCCGCCCCGCGTACCCGGAGTACCAGCAGCGCCCCGAGCCGGGCGCCTGGCCGCGTACCCAGGAGGACCTCTCCTGGCAGCAGCCGCGGCACGGCGGCTACCAGGACCGCGAGCAGCAGCCCGACCAGTGGCGCGAGCCGTACGGCACCGGGCGTCCGCAGCAGCCCTCGCACGACTACCGGCCGCAGCCTCCGGAGCGTCAGGGGTACGAGTCCCAGCGGCCCGAGCGGCACGACCTCCAGGACCAGCAGCACCGGCCGGGGCGGGCCGGCGGCGGGATGCCGGGTCCGGGTTCGCAGCCGTCCCCCGCGCCCGGACCGGGCGAGCCGCACGCGCGGCTGAACCCCAAGTACCTCTTCGACACCTTCGTCATCGGCGCGTCCAACCGGTTCGCGCACGCGGCGGCGGTGGCGGTGGCCGAGGCGCCGGCGAAGGCGTACAACCCGCTCTTCATCTACGGCGAGTCCGGGCTCGGCAAGACCCACCTGCTGCACGCCATCGGGCACTACGCGCGGAGCCTCTACCCGGGGACCCGGGTGCGGTACGTGAGCTCCGAGGAGTTCACCAACGAGTTCATCAACTCGATCCGCGACGGCAAGGGCGACACCTTCCGCAAGCGCTACCGCGACGTGGACATCCTGCTCGTCGACGACATCCAGTTCCTGGCGAGCAAGGAGTCGACGCAGGAGGAGTTCTTCCACACCTTCAACACGCTGCACAACGCGAACAAGCAGATCGTGCTCTCCTCGGACCGGCCGCCCAAGCAGCTGGTGACGCTGGAGGACCGGCTGCGGAACCGGTTCGAGTGGGGCCTCACCACCGATGTGCAGCCGCCCGAACTGGAGACGCGGATCGCGATCCTGCGCAAGAAGGCGGTGCAGGAGCAGCTGAACGCCCCGCCGGAGGTGCTGGAGTTCATCGCGTCCCGGATCTCGCGGAACATCCGTGAGCTGGAGGGCGCGCTGATCCGGGTGACGGCGTTCGCGAGCCTGAACCGGCAGCCGGTGGACCTGGGCCTCACCGAGATCGTGCTGAAGGACCTGATCCCCGGTGGGGAGGACTCGGCGCCGGAGATCACCGCGCCCGCGATCATGGCGGCCACCGCCGACTACTTCGGGCTGACGGTCGAGGACCTCTGCGGATCGTCGCGCAGCCGCGTGCTGGTGACCGCCCGCCAGATCGCCATGTACCTCTGCCGCGAACTGACGGATCTCTCGCTGCCGAAGATCGGCGCGCAGTTCGGCGGCCGCGACCACACCACGGTCATGCACGCGGACCGCAAGATCCGCGCGCTGATGGCGGAGCGCCGCTCCATCTACAACCAGGTCACCGAGCTCACCAACCGCATCAAGAACGGCTGACACCCCGCCGGTCCCGTTCGGTGGGCGAGCAGCACAGGAGGGGCACCCGCCCCGGCGTACTCCGCCCACAGGGAGTGGACAACGAGGCGCCCCGCCAGACCTTTTCACGGTCCGGCGGGGCGCCTTCCGTCGTTCCGGTAGGGCTGTCCCGCCAGGAATCGCGGGACGGCCCCGAGGCGTCCGTGGAGCGGTTCCGGGTCGGTTTCCGGGATGCGCCCGCGGCGTCCGTGACGCGCCGTCGGCGGGCGGCCGGTGTCCTCTCCTCGGCGGTGCCGGAGTTCGTGGAAACGCTCCAGGAAGTCTCCTGCCGGAGGCGTCCACGGAGGCGATTCAGGTCCTCGACGGCCCGCGGAGCCCTCGTTCCGGCCGCTCGTGGAGCTTGTCGCTGTTCGAACAGAAGGTCACAGAAGGGCGGACACGGTGCTTCTCCACAGATGTGCCGGAAATCTTCTCTCCACAGCCTGGGGAACATGAAGTTGTCCAGATTGCGTCCACAGGGCCCGCTGTCGATACTCCATCAGGCCAGGTCAACCGCCTGGGGATTTGTGGTCAACCGTGATCCACAGCCTGTGGATAAAGAATCTGTCCACAGGGGTCCATCCGGGTTGTCCACCGCCAACTCACAGGATCAGGTCTCTTGTCCCCAGGAGGGACCCTCTTCTCCACACCTCTGTCCACTGTTCGGCAACACGACACCCCTCCTCACTGCCGAGAGTGAAAGGCGTCACACCAAGGTGGTCGATTGGGCTGTGGGGAACCGGGGTAAAGCTGGGGACGGCCCTGGGGAGAAGTACCCCCGTCCTGTGCATCGGGTGTGCAGAACTTTCGTGTGTCCACAGAAGTGCCTGGTTATCCACGGACTGCGCCCACAGGGGCGGTGGACAAAAAATCGGCTCTGACCTGCGAAAACGACGTTATCCACGGTTTCCACAGGGCCTACTACTACTACCTCCCAGAGTTAGCCAGGAATCAGCTTCGAAGTGGGGGCTGTGCACAACTTGGCTCGCTGGGCTCTCGGACCGCTTCGGGCGACTTGACCCCGAGCAGCGACGAGTGTCGGTGCCGTACGTCAGACTGGACCCCGGCGTCCTCCCCGGCCCCCCGGCCGACGGACCCGATCGACGACGAAGGCCAGCAGGGCGAGCGAGCAACAGCAGGAGGCGGTTCCGGTGAAGATCCGGGTGGAGCGCGATGTACTCGCGGAGGCGGTGGCCTGGGTGGCCCGCAGCCTCCCGGCCCGTCCGCCGGCGCCCGTCCTCGCGGGCCTTCTGCTGAAGGCCGAGGACGGTGCCCTCAGCTTCTCCAGCTTCGACTACGAGGTCTCGGCGAAGGTCTCCGTCGACGCGGAGATCGAGGAGGACGGCACGGTCCTGGTCTCCGGCCGTCTGCTCGCCGACATCTGCCGCGCCCTGCCCAACCGTCCGGTGGAGATCTCCACCGACGGGGTGCGCGCCACCGTGGTCTGCGGCTCCTCGCGCTTCACCCTCCACACACTGCCTGTGGAGGAGTACCCGGCGCTGCCGCAGATGCCGACCGCGACCGGCACGGTGCCCGGTGAGGTCTTCGCCTCCGCCGCCGCCCAGGTCGCCATCGCCGCCGGCCGCGACGACACCCTCCCGGTGCTCACCGGTGTGCGCATCGAGATCGAGGGCGAGACCGTCACGCTGGCCTCGACCGACCGGTACCGCTTCGCCGTCCGCGAGTTCCAGTGGAAGCCGGAGAACCCTGACGCCTCCGCCGTGGCCCTGGTGCCGGCCAAGACGCTCCTGGACACCGCCAAGGCGCTCACCAGCGGCGACACGGTCACCCTGGCGCTCTCCGGCGCCGGTGCGGGCGAGGGCCTGATCGGTTTCGAGGGCGCCGGCCGCCGCACGACCACCCGTCTGCTCGAAGGCGACCTGCCGAAGTACCGCACGCTCTTCCCGACCGAGTTCAACTCCGTCGCCGTGATCGAGACCGCCCCGTTCGTCGAGGCCGTCAAGCGTGTGGCCCTCGTCGCCGAGCGGAACACCCCGGTGCGGCTCAGCTTCGAGCAGGGCGTGCTCATCCTGGAGGCCGGTTCCTCCGACGACGCACAGGCTGTGGAGCGCGTCGACGCGGTGCTGGAGGGCGACGACATCTCGATCGCCTTCAACCCGACCTTCCTGCTGGACGGGCTGAGCGCCATCGACTCCCCGGTCGCCCAGCTCTCGTTCACCACGTCCACGAAGCCCGCCCTGCTCAGCGGCCGTCCGGCCGTCGACGCCGAGGCGAACGACGCGTACAAGTACCTGATCATGCCGGTCCGCCTCTCCGGCTGACGCTGATCGGTACCCGTACCCACGACAAGGGATCCGGCGGGCAGGCTCGGCGCTGAGCTTGCCCGCCGCTCCGTGTTCCGGTGCCGGGCGTAGGCTCGGACATGGGAACGTATCGGCACAACGCTTAAGGAATCTCTGATGGAGCTCGGTCTCGTCGGCCTCGGCAAGATGGGCGGCAACATGCGCGAGCGCATCCGCCGCGCAGGCCACACCGTCATCGGTTACGACCGGAACCCGGACGTCGCCGATGTCCACAGCCTCGAAGAGCTTGTGGGCAAGCTGAAGGGCCCGCGTGTCGTCTGGGTCATGGTCCCGGCCGGCGCCGCGACGCAGTCCACCATCGACGAGCTGGCGGAGCTGCTCCAGCCCGGCGACATCGTCGTCGACGGCGGCAACAGCCGCTGGACCGACGACGAGAAGCACGCCGTCGAGCTGGGCATCAAGGGCATCGGCTTCGTCGACTGCGGCGTCTCCGGCGGTGTCTGGGGCCTGGAGAACGGCTACGCCCTGATGTACGGCGGCAAGCCCGAGGACGTCGAGAAGGTGCAGCCCATCTTCGACGCCCTGAAGCCGGAGGGCGAGTTCGGTTCCGTCCACGCGGGCAAGGTCGGCGCCGGCCACTTCGCGAAGATGGTCCACAACGGCATCGAGTACGCCATGATGCAGGCCTACGCCGAGGGCTGGGAGCTCCTGGAGAAGGTCGACTCCGTCACCGACGTGCGCGAGGTCTTCCGCTCCTGGCAGGAAGGCACCGTCATCCGTTCCTGGCTGCTCGACCTCGCGGTCAACGCCCTGAACGACGACGAGCACCTCGACGGCCTGCGCGGCTACGCCGCCGACTCGGGCGAGGGCCGCTGGACGGTCGAGGCCGCGATCGACAACGCGGTGCCGCTGCCCGCGATCACCGCGTCGCTCTTCGCGCGCTTCGCCTCGCGCCAGGACGACTCGCCGCAGATGAAGATGATCGCCGCGCTGCGCAACCAGTTCGGTGGCCACGCGGTCGAGAACAAGAAGTAGTACGCACGCAGAGCAGGACGGACGGAAGGCCCGCGACCATGCACGTCACGCATCTCTCGCTGGCCGACTTCCGCTCGTACGCCCGGGTCGAGGTACCTCTCGACCCGGGCGTCACCGTGTTCGTGGGGGCCAACGGGCAGGGCAAGACCAACCTCGTCGAGGCGGTCGGCTATCTCGCCACCCTCGGCAGCCACCGGGTCTCCTCGGACGCCCCGCTGGTGCGGATGGGCGCCGAGCGGGCCGTCGTCCGGGCCTCGGTGACCCAGGGCGAGCGTTCCCAGCTGATTGAGCTGGAGCTCAACCCCGGACGCGCCAACCGTGCCCGGATCAACCGGTCCTCGCAGGTCAGACCGCGGGACGTGGTGGGCATCCTGCGGACCGTGCTGTTCGCCCCCGAGGACCTGGCCCTGGTCAAGGGCGACCCGGGTGAACGCCGCCGCTTCCTGGACGAACTGGTCACCGCCCGGTCCCCCCGGATGGCGGGGGTCCGCTCCGATTACGACCGGGTGCTGAAGCAGCGCAACACCCTGCTGAAGTCCGCCGCGATGGCCCGCCGCCACGGCGGCCGCTCCATGGACATGTCGACGCTCGACATCTGGGACCAGCACCTGGCCCAGGTCGGCGCCGAACTGCTGGCGCACCGGCTGGACCTGATCGCGGTGCTCCAGCCGCTCACCGACAAGGCGTACGGCGACGTCGCCCCGGGCGGGGGTCCGGTGGGCCTCGAGTACCGGGGTTCGGTGGGCGAGAACCCGGGGCGGACCCGTGAGGAGCTGTACGAACAGCTGCTGTCCGCGCTCGCCGGCGTACGGAAGCAGGAGATCGAGCGGGGGGTGACCCTCGTCGGCCCGCACCGGGACGATCTGCTGCTGGGCCTGCGCGGGATGCCGGCGAAGGGGTACGCGAGCCACGGGGAGTCCTGGTCGTACGCGCTGGCGCTGCGGCTGGCCTCCTACGAGCTGCTGCGGGCCGAGGGCAACGAGCCGGTTCTGGTCCTCGACGACGTCTTCGCCGAGCTGGACGCGCGGCGCCGCGAGCGCCTCGCGGAGCTGGTGGCCCCGGCCGAGCAGGTGCTGGTGACGGCCGCGGTCGACGACGACGTGCCGGGAGTGCTCACGGGCACCCGGTACGCGGTCGCCGGCGGCGAGGTGACCCGGCTGTGAGCGCCTCCGGGGACCGCGCGCCGGGTGGACCGGGCGACCGCGAGCCGGGCACTCCCGAGGGCGGCGCCGCCAAGGAGGCGGCCGGTGGCAGGGCGTCCGCCGGCAAGGCACCCGAGCCGTCCGGGGTGGACCTGGCCCGGGTGGCGCTGCGGGCCGCGAAGGAGCAGGCCGCGGCACGGGGCGCCGCCGCCCAGCAGCGTAAGCAGGCCAGACGCGGTGGCGGCCTGCGCTCCGGCGCCCGGTCGGACGGCCGGGACCCGCTGGCGCTCGGCTCGGCGATCAACCGGCTGATCACGGAACGCGGCTGGGAGACGCCCGCCGCGGTGGGCGGGGTGATGGGCCGCTGGCCGCAGATCGTGGGCGAGGACCTGGCCAAACACTGTGTGCCCCTGAAGTACGACGAGGCCCCCGAGGCCCGGGTGCTGACCGTCCAGTGCAGTTCGACCGCCTGGGCGACGCAGCTGCGGCTGCTCGCGCCCCAGCTGGTGGCGCGGCTCAACGCCGATCTCGGGCAGGGCACGGTCCGCATGATCAAGGTGCTGGGGCCCGGCGGCCCGCAGCGCTCGTACGGGCGGCTGCGCGCGCCCGGTTCGACCGGTCCCGGCGACACGTACGGCTGACCGGCCGCGGTCCATCGGCGGACGATCCCGCCGCTACCCCCTGTGAGCTGGGCTTTCTCGGCCAGCAGTCCTGAAGCGAGCACACCCGCGGCACAGCCGGCGGGCTCTTCGCGCTGCCCGGGGGCCGTACCGCCCGGCCTGCTCCGGTGACCTGGGGGGCTTCCGACTTGTGCCGTTGTGCGGGGGTTGAAACCTCCGGGGGCCGAGCGGGTGTCCCTCACCGTAGCGGAGGGTTGACAGCCAGAAGCGCTCAATGCCCGTGTGAGCCTCTCAGAGCCCCGTCCTGAATATGGGGAGTCGTCAGCCGCTGGTTGAGGGCGGCACATGCGGACTCAGGTACCGCCAAACCCCCATTCGGGTCGGCGCTAGCGGTAGACTGATGAACAATCCCGCTACTGAGCGGGTGTCGTCGATTACCAGCCGAACGACGCAGCCGCTCCCGCCTGCCGGAGAACGGCCTGTGCTGTGCCAGAAAGGGCGCTTCGTGGCCGATTCCGGCAACCCCAACGAGAACAACCCGTCCACAGCCGGCGAACACGGCGAGGTCACCGCCTCGTACGACGCCAGCGCGATCACCGTCCTCGAAGGACTGGACGCGGTCCGCAAGCGACCTGGCATGTACATCGGTTCGACCGGTGAGCGTGGACTCCACCACCTG
The DNA here is from genome assembly GCF_053597235.1 of Streptomyces sp. NPDC001493. Classification (NCBI taxonomy): domain Bacteria; kingdom Bacillati; phylum Actinomycetota; class Actinomycetes; order Kitasatosporales; family Streptomycetaceae; genus Streptomyces; species Streptomyces sp. NPDC001493. Next base: position 426,690 of record NZ_JBSFHV010000002.1, on the reverse strand, counting down.
GTGCAGGAGGTCGTCGACAACTCCGTCGACGAGGCTCTCGCCGGGCACGCCGACACGATCGACGTCACGATCCTCGCCGACGGCGGCGTCCGGGTCGTCGACAACGGCCGCGGCATCCCGGTGGGCATCGTGCCCTCCGAGGGCAAGCCCGCGGTCGAGGTCGTGCTGACGGTCCTGCACGCGGGCGGCAAGTTCGGCGGCGGCGGTTACGCCGTCTCCGGCGGTCTGCACGGCGTCGGCGTCTCCGTCGTCAACGCCCTCTCCACCCGCGTCGCCGTCGAGGTGAAGACCGACGGCTACCGCTGGACGCAGGACTACAAGCTGGGTGTGCCGACGGCGCCCCTGGCGAAGCACGAGGCCACGGAGGAGACCGGTACCTCGGTCAGCTTCTGGGCCGACGGCGACATCTTCGACACCACCGAGTACTCCTTCGAGACCCTCGCGCGCCGCTTCCAGGAGATGGCGTTCCTCAACAAGGGCCTCACGCTCAAGCTCACCGACGAGCGCGAGTCGGCGAAGGCGACCGTGGGTGCCGACGAGGCCGAGGCCACCGCCACCGCGGAGGAGCCGCCGGCGCGCACGGTCACGTACCACTACGAGGGCGGCATCGTCGACTTCGTGAAGTACCTGAACTCGCGCAAGGGCGACCTGATCCACCAGTCGGTGATCGACATCGAGGCCGAGGACAAGGACCGCCTCCTCTCGGCCGAGATCGCGATGCAGTGGAACACGCAGTACACCGAGGGCGTGTACTCCTTCGCGAACACGATCCACACGCACGAGGGCGGTACCCACGAAGAGGGCTTCCGCGCCGCGCTGACCTCGCTGGTCAACCGGTACGCGCGCGACAAGAAGCTGCTCCGCGAGAAGGACGACAACCTCACCGGCGAGGACGTCCGCGAGGGTCTGACCGCGATCATCTCGGTGAAGCTGGGCGAGCCGCAGTTCGAGGGCCAGACGAAGACCAAGCTGGGCAACACGGAGGCGAAGACCTTCGTGCAGAAGGTCGTCCACGAGCAGCTCACCGACTGGTTCGACCGGAACCCGAACGAAGCCGCCGACATCATCCGCAAGGGCATCGCCGCCTCGACCGCCCGGGTGGCGGCCCGCAAGGCGCGCGACCTGACCCGCCGCAAGGGTCTGCTGGAGTCGGCGTCGCTGCCGGGCAAGCTCTCCGACTGCCAGTCGAACGACCCCACCAAGTGCGAGATCTTCATCGTCGAGGGTGACTCCGCCGGTGGTTCGGCGAAGTCGGGCCGTAACCCGATGTACCAGGCGATCCTGCCGATCCGGGGCAAGATCCTGAACGTCGAGAAGGCCCGGATCGACAAGATCCTCCAGAACACCGAGGTCCAGGCGCTGATCTCGGCGTTCGGCACCGGGGTGCACGAGGACTTCGACATCGAGAAGCTCCGCTATCACAAGATCATCCTGATGGCGGACGCCGACGTCGACGGCCAGCACATCAACACCCTGCTGCTGACGTTCCTCTTCCGCTTCATGCGTCCGCTGGTCGAGGCCGGTCACGTCTACCTCTCGCGCCCGCCGCTCTACAAGATCAAGTGGGGCCGGGACGACTTCGAGTACGCGTACTCGGACCGCGAGCGGGACGCCCTGGTGGCGCTCGGCAAGCAGAACGGCAAGCGGATCAAGGAAGACTCGATCCAGCGCTTCAAGGGTCTCGGCGAGATGAACGCCGAGGAGCTGCGCGTCACCACGATGGACGTCGACCACCGGGTGCTCGGCCAGGTCACCCTCGACGACGCGGCGCAGGCCGACGACCTCTTCTCGGTGCTGATGGGTGAGGACGTCGAGGCACGGCGCTCGTTCATCCAGCGCAATGCCAAGGACGTCCGCTTCCTCGACATCTGAGTCGGCCGTACAAGCAAGCCGCCGCTCGAAAGGACTTTGACCAGCAATGGCCGACGAGAACACCCCTGTGACACCGGAAGAACAGCCCGCCGCGGCCGGTGTGGGCATGCGTGTCGAGCCCGTGGGGCTCGAGACGGAGATGCAGCGCTCCTACCTCGACTACGCGATGTCCGTCATCGTCTCGCGTGCGCTCCCCGACGTACGGGACGGCCTCAAGCCCGTCCACCGCCGGGTGCTGTACGCGATGTACGACGGCGGGTACCGCCCCGAGAAGGGCTTCTACAAGTGCGCCCGCGTCGTCGGTGACGTCATGGGTACGTACCACCCGCACGGCGACTCCTCGATCTACGACGCCCTGGTGCGCCTCGCGCAGCACTGGTCGATGCGCATGCCGCTGGTGGACTCCAACGGCAACTTCGGTTCCCCGGGCAACGACCCGGCCGCCGCCATGCGGTACACCGAGTGCAAGATGATGCCGCTGTCCATGGAGATGGTCCGGGACATCGACGAGGAGACCGTCGACTTCCAGGACAACTACGACGGACGGAACCAGGAGCCGACGGTCCTGCCGGCGCGCTTCCCGAACCTGCTCGTCAACGGCTCCGCCGGTATCGCCGTCGGTATGGCCACCAACATCCCGCCGCACAACCTCCGCGAGGTCGCCGCGGGTGCCCAGTGGTACCTGGAGCACCCGGAGGCCTCGCACGAGGAGCTCCTGGACGCTCTGATCGAGCGCATCAAGGGCCCGGACTTCCCGACCGGCGCCCTGGTCGTCGGCCGCAAGGGCATCGAGGAGGCGTACCGCACCGGTCGCGGCTCCATCACGATGCGCGCGGTCGTCGCGGTCGAGGAGATCCAGAACCGTCAGTGCCTGGTCGTCACGGAGCTTCCGTACCAGACCAACCCGGACAACCTCGCGCAGAAGATCGCCGACCTGGTCAAGGACGGCAAGATCGGCGGGATCGCCGACGTCCGCGACGAGACCTCGTCGCGGACCGGTCAGCGTCTGGTCGTCGTGCTCAAGCGCGACGCGGTCGCCAAGGTCGTGCTGAACAACCTCTACAAGCACACCGACCTCCAGACGAACTTCGGCGCCAACATGCTGGCGCTCGTCGACGGGGTGCCGCGCACCCTCTCGATCGACGCGTTCATCCGCCACTGGGTGACGCACCAGATCGAGGTCATCGTCCGGCGCACCCGCTTCCGGCTGCGCAAGGCGGAGGAGCGGGCGCACATCCTGCGTGGCCTCCTGAAGGCCCTGGACGCCATCGACGAGGTCATCGCCCTCATCCGGCGCAGCCAGACCGTGGAGATCGCGCGTGAGGGCCTGATGGGCCTCCTGGAGATCGACGAGATCCAGGCGAACGCGATCCTGGAGATGCAGCTGCGCCGGCTGGCCGCGCTGGAGCACCAGAAGATCACCGCCGAGCACGACGAGCTCCAGGCGAAGATCAACGAGTACAACGCGATCCTGGCCTCGCCCGAGCGGCAGCGGCAGATCGTCGCCGAGGAACTGGCGGCGATCGTCGAGAAGTTCGGCGACGACCGGCGTTCCAAGCTGGTCCCCTTCGACGGAGACATGTCCATCGAGGACCTGATCCAGGAAGAGGACATCGTCGTCACGATCTCGCGTGGCGGCTACGTGAAGCGCACCAAGACGGACGACTACCGCTCGCAGAAGCGCGGCGGCAAGGGCGTTCGTGGCACGAAGCTCAAGGAAGACGACATCGTCGACCACTTCTTCGTGTCGACGACCCACCACTGGCTGCTGTTCTTCACGAACAAGGGCCGGGTCTACCGCGCGAAGGCGTACGAGCTCCCGGACGCCGGACGGGACGCGCGCGGGCAGCACGTGGCGAACCTGCTGGCCTTCCAGCCGGACGAGCGGATCGCCCAGATCCTCGCGATCCGCGACTACGAGGCGGCGCCCTACCTGATCCTGGCCACCAAGGGCGGCCTGGTGAAGAAGACGGCGCTCAAGGACTACGACTCGCCCCGTTCCGGCGGTGTCATCGCGATCAACCTGCGGGAGACCGCGGACGGCAGCGACGACGAGCTGATCGGCGCCGAGCTGGTGTCGGCCGAGGACGACCTGCTGCTGATCAGCAAGAAGGCCCAGTCGATCCGGTTCACCGCGACGGACGACGCGCTGCGCCCGATGGGCCGCGCCACTTCGGGCGTCAAGGGGATGAGCTTCCGCGAGGGCGACGAGCTCCTCTCGATGAACGTCGTCAGGCCCGGTACGTTCGTCTTCACCGCGACCGACGGCGGGTACGCGAAGCGCACCCCCGTCGACGAGTACCGCGTCCAGGGTCGTGGCGGCCTCGGCATCAAGGCCGCCAAGATCGTCGAGGACCGCGGGTCGCTCGTGGGGGCCCTGGTGGTGGAGGAGACGGACGAGATCCTCGCCATCACCCTCGGCGGTGGTGTGATTCGCACGCGAGTCAATGAAGTCAGGGAGACGGGCCGTGACACCATGGGCGTCCAACTGATCAATCTGGGCAAGCGTGATGCCGTCGTCGGCATCGCGCGCAACGCCGAGGCCGGCCGTGAGGCGGAAGAGGTCGATGGGACCTCCGAGGCGGACGGTTCGGACGAGGCATCGGTCGAGGTTCTGACCGAGGGCACTGTCGAGGGCACGGAGCCCTCGACCGGGGAGCACGAGGAGTAGAGCGTGAGTGGAGCCACGGGCGCCGATTCGGCCGCTTCTGGAGACGGAGCGAACGGTGCCCGTGGCCCTGCCACGGACTCCCAAGGGGGCACTGTGACGGACACTCGGGGCCCGCAGCCCCAGTACGAGGGCTACGCGAACGGGCCGCTGCCCGGGGAGCGGGAGCCCGCGCAAGGAACGGCGGGTCCCTACCACCCGCCGCAGGCGTACGAATCGCCGGCGGGTGGCCGAGGGGCCACCGGCGGGCAGGGAGTGCGCCTGCCGCGGACGGGGGCGCGGACCACTCCGCGTACCCGTAAGGCACGGCTGCGTGTGTCGAAGGCCGACCCCTGGTCGGTGATGAAGGTGAGCTTCCTGCTCTCCATCGCGCTCGGCATCTGCACCGTGGTCGCGGCCGCGGTCCTGTGGATGGTGATGGACGCCATGGGCGTCTTCTCCACCGTGGGCGGCACGATCAGTGAGGCGACGGGTTCCAACGAGAGCAACGGCTTCGATCTGCAGTCGTTCCTCTCGCTGCCGCGCGTCCTCATCTTCACGTCGGTCATCGCGGTGATCGATGTGGTGCTGGCCACCGCGCTGGCGACGCTGGGCGCTTTCATCTACAACCTGTCGGCGGGTTTCGTGGGCGGCGTGGAGCTCACGCTGGCCGAGGACGAGTAGCCCGCGGGCTATCGATTTTGGGACTGGCCCCGACGTGCGCTAATCTTCAGAAGTCAGCGCAGCAGCGCGGCGGGGCTATAGCTCAGTTGGTTAGAGCGCATCCCTGATAAGGATGAGGCCACAGGTTCAAATCCTGTTAGCCCCACCAGTACGAAGGCCCCTCACCGGAAACGGTGAGGGGCCTTCGGCGTATGCGGTCGGGGGCGCCGGGGGATTGGTCCTTCCGGGGGTACGGCGAACGCTGCCGGGACTTCGGGCCGCGGCATCTCACCGCCGGGCGCCGCCGGGGAGCGCCCGTCGTGCGGAGCCTCCCGCCGGGCGGGGGCGGCGTCCCGCGCGGAACGCTGTGGCAGAGCCCGCCGTCGCGGACTTGGCGCCGCACGGACGCCAAGGGGCACCCTCAAGCCATGTCAGGTACCTTCGACGGCACTGCCGCCATCCGAGCCGCCATAGCCCGCCTCGCCGAGATCGCCGACCCCATGGAGCGCGCTCGTGCCGTCGGGGCCGTTCTCGACAGCCTCCCCGCGCTTCAGTCGGAGCTCCGAGCGGTTCGCCAGGACGCCGTCGTCACTCTTCGGGAAACCCGGTCCCTGGCCGAGGTGGCCGACGCCCTCGGCATCTCCCAGCCTCGGGTCAGCCAGATCGCCAAGGGCGTCAGCAGGACCAAGAAGTGAAAGGTGCCGGCCGCTTCGCCGAGGCGGCGGGAGAGCACGTCGCGCCTTTCGGTGAGGAGGGCCGGCCCGGCCCGCGCGGTCGTGTGTACGGGGAGGGGCGGGCGGGCTACCCGCGGGGCTACCCGCCGGCGGCCAGGCTGGCGAGGAGGGCCGCTCCGGCGCCCAGGACGAGCAGTTGCACGGTGCCGCACGTGCGCCAGCGCAGGAGATGGAAGCCGCCGCCCGTGACGATCGCGGCGCCGAACAGGAGCCACGTCGCGCGCACGGCCTCGTGGGGGGCGTCGGGCGGGTTGACGCCGTCGTAGGAGTCGGCCCAGCCGGTCATTCCGTAGCGGAACACCAGCCAGCCGATGACGATCAGGTCGACGACGAAGAGAACCACGCTGATGGCGGCCTGTTCGCCGGCCGACGGTCGTCCCTGCCCCTGCCCCACAGCAACCCACCCCTTCGCCTGCCGAGCCTTCCTGCCGTGCGTCTTCCAGCGTGCTCGGGTGCCGGACGGCGCGCATGAGCACGGCTACTCAGCTCCGGTCGGTGCGTCGCCGGGCCCCCAGGCCGTCCAGGGGTGCCGGGCGCACGGGAAGGCCCCCGGCCGGTGGGTACCGGGCCGGGGGCCTGAAGTCTGGGGTGGTGCGGGGGCCGATCAGGGAGGCGGGAGGGGGGACTCGCCTTCCGTGGCACCGTAGTTGGTGCGGGCTGCTTCGGTTCCGGTGGCGTTCGCGGTGTCGGCGGGCAGGTGCCTGGTGGCGGGTGAGGAGCCGTGCGCCTCGGCGCGGATGCGCTGCTTCATCGTGGGTGGCAGCGCCCGGTCACGCGGAAGGGTCCATCGCACCGACGGGGTGGTCGCGGTTGCCGCGGTCGCACCCGTCTGCTCCTGGTTCGTGTGCGTCGGCTGCTGCTCCGTGGCCGAGGCGTTCGCCGCGGCGAGGCCGAGGGAGGCGAGGAGGGCGAAGAAGGCGGTGATGAAGGCTGTCCAGAGGTTCTTGACCTTGAAGGCGCTCATGGCCCCTCACTTTCAGGTGGTCCGGTTTGCTTACCTTTCTGATGATGTGGATGTGGAAGCGTATTTCTGGGACCGACGCCACCGGTGCGCCGATCTTCTGATGAACACCACTCGTATGGTGCAACCGGGCTGGTGGAACGCTCCGGGACCTGCCCGAGGGGTCGTCGGGAGGCATTTCAGGGGCTCGTCCGAGAGGCCCGGCGGACTCGCGGATCGCCCGGGGAGGGGCCCGCGGCGGGGGCCCGGGGAGGTCACCGATCGGTATCGGCCGGTGTGTATAGTCGGGCGGCAGAAGTCCCTTAAAACCTAGGAAAGACGAGGTCGCGCGGTGAAGAAGCTTCTCCTGGTCGCACTGGCCGCCATCGGCGGGCTCCTCGTGTACCGCCAGATCCAGGCGGATCGCGCCGAGCAGGATCTGTGGACGGAGGCGACCGACTCCGTGCCCGCAGGTTCGGGCGTGTGAGACGACGCAGTCTGTGAGAAGCCCCGGCCGCCGAGCGGCCGGGGCTTCGTGCTGTCCGGGTCCGGTGCCCGACCACGCGGTACGTACCGGGAGACAGCACCGATCGCACCGATCCGCTGTGGTCGCAGACAGCGGCGGGGCCCCCGGGGCAGGATGGACGCGCATCGTGACCGCACCAGGGGCGGAAGCTCCGGTGGCGCCGGGCGAGGCCACGTGCGGGGTACGGGTACGGGCCGGGGCGCGGGCGGTCGCCGGGACGACGAGGGGGAGCGCGTGAAGAGGCAGATCGGCAGGGGCGGCCGGGCGGCGTCGGCGGCCTTCGCCGCGGTGTGCGCGGTGGTGGCGCTGTCCGGGCCGGCGTACGCGGCCGACCCGGCCCCGTACGCCTTCGATCCGGGCGCGAAGCGGGTGACCGGGACCGTGGCGAACGCCGACGCACCGGTGCTGGACGCCGGTTCGGTCTACCGCAGCTCGATCGAGCCCGGTGAGAAGCTCTACTACCGGGTGAATCTGGACGCCGCCTCGGACGCGTACGTCTCGGCGGTCGCGGTGCCCAGGTCGCCGGATGAGGCGGTCGCCTACGGCGACGGGATCACCGTGTCCGTCCGCGACCGGAACGACGCGCAGTGCGGTTCGGGCGACGCCCTGGTCGGGTCGGCGGAGTTCGCCCGTCCGCTGTCCGCCTACGCGGTCCGGACCGTCAAGGAGGGGAGCTCGTACTGCCAGGAGGCGGGCGCGTACGACGTCCTGATCGAGCGGAAGGGCAAGGAGACCTCCTCCGCCGAGGCGTGGGACCTGGAGATCCGCCACGACGTCGAGCCCGCGCTGAAGGCGGCCGGCTCCCAACCCACCGTCGCACCATCGGAGTTCGCCTCCGAGCCGCCCGCCCCGTTGCCCACGTCGGCGCCCCGGGCCGCCCGGTCCGGCGGCACCGGCTTCAACGACGCGACCGGGCTGGAACCGGGCGAGTGGAAGGACACCGTCTCGCCCGGCCAGACCCGCTTCTACCGGGTCCCGGTCGACTGGGGGCAGCAGCTCCACGTCACGGCCGAACTCAGCAACAACAACGCCTCGACCACCTTCCTCGGCAACGCGCTCTCGCTCTCGCTGGCGAACCCCGCGCGCGGTCACGTGGAGAGCGAGGTCCTCTCGTACTCGGGACGGCCCGCATCCGTCTCCCTCGACCCGCTTCCCCCGGTGGGCTGGAGCAACCGTTACGCCTCGGCGGCCGGTGTCTCCGGCATGCGGTTCGCCGGCTGGTACTACGTGGCGGTCGGGCTCAGCCCCAAGGTGGCGAAGGAGTACGGTGCCGGCCCGGTCAAGCTGACGCTGACGGTCCAGGTGGAGAACGAGGCGCAGCCCTCCCCGTACGCGGGTGACGCGGGGATCTTCGGCGTCAGCGACGCCGACCGGGACATGGCGCGCAGCGGGCAGAGCGCGCCGCAGGCCGCGCGGAGCGCGACCATGCGGCTGGTCGGTGTGGCCGGGATCGGCGCGGGGACGGTGCTGGTGCTGGGGCTCGGTGTCTGGACGCTGCTGGCCCGCCGCCGGGCGGAGGCGCCGGTGGCCGGGGCGGCCGGGCGGCCGTCGCCGTACGGAGGGCCGCCGCAGGGCTGGTAGCCGCGGGCCGGGCAGCGGTGGCGGGCGGGCTGCCGTGGACGGGCTCCGGTGGCGGGCGGGCTGCCGTGGACGGGCTCCGGCGGGTGAACCCGGCCCCGTTCAGGCCTGGGTGAGCGCCCAGATGCCGACGGCGAAGCAGAGCAGCGCGACCACCAGCACCGGGACCGCCACCTTCGGGGACGGCCCCGGCCGGGTCGTACGGGCCGCAGGGGCCGGTGGTACGGCGTGCGGGTGCGCGGCGGGCGCCGGGGCCGGGACAGGGGCCGCAGGGTGCCCGTGGGGCGCGGTGTAGCCGCGGGTCGGGGCCGGTCCGGGGTGCCCCGCGGCCGTGGCGGCGGTGGCCGAGAAGGGCGCCTGGGCGGCCGCCTCCGGGCCGGGCGCCGGGGCGGCGGGCCACGACGACGGGACGGGCGGCGGGGCCAGGTGGAAGCTGCCGGTCTCCGACATGGACACCGGGGGTGCCTGGTGCGGGAGTTGGCCGCCGGGAGGAGCGCTCCTGGGGGCGTCGGGCGAACCCGGGGGCGGGCCGCCGTACGGGTTGTGGAGCGCGCTGTTGAGCGGGCCGTCCGGGCCGAATCCGTCCGGCAGCGGCCCGATCTGGTCGAACACCTCCACCGGCTCCTCGCCGGCCAAGGGCTCGGGCAGCATCTCCACCGCCGCGGCGAGGGCCTTGCGCGCACCGGTCGCGGTACGGAACCGGGCCTGCGGATCCGGCTGGAGCAGCCCGGCGAGCACCTGCCAGAGGGGCTCGGGAATGCCCTGCGGGGCGCCGGGGGTGCCGTGGGCGGCGAAGTGCTCGATGAGCGCCCGTGAGTCGGGTTTCTGGCCCTGGAGGAGGTACAGGGCGACCAGCCCCACCGCGAAGAGGTCGGCGGGGAAGTCCGGCTCGGCACCCATCATCTGTTCCGGCGCGAAGTAACCCGGGGTTCCCACCACGTAGTTGGTTTCGGTGAGCCGGGGTTCACCCTTGCGCATCGAGATGCCGAAATCCGACAGCCGCAGGTGCGGACGGCCCGAACCGGTCGCCTCCATCAGGATGTTGGCGGGCTTGATGTCGCGGTGCACCACGCCTTCGGCGTGCACGGTCGACAGCCCCGACAGCAGCTGGTCGAGCAGGAGACAGACGAAGTGCGGCGGCAACGGGCCGTAATCGCCTATGACATGGGCCAGTGAACCGCCGCTGACCAGGTCCATGGTGAACAGGACCTTGTCGTCGTCGGCGGCCCAGCTGGCGGGCGCGAGGACGTGGGGATGCTCGATGCGCAGCGCCTGCTCGCGCACGAAGCGGAGCAGTGTGTGCGCGTCGCTCTGCTGGAGCACCTTGGCCGCGACGTACCTGCGGCGCCGGTGGTCCCAGGCGCGCCAGACGGCGCCCACGCCACCGCGTCCGATCGGATCGACCAGTTCGTACCGGCCGGCGAATACCTCACCCATTGCGCTCTGTCCGCTCCAGTCCTGTGCCGGATGGTGCCGGGTGCCGGGTGCCGGAACCCAGGGTGCGGCCGGTCGCACCCGGGTGCCAGGGGCGTCGAGCGCGTCCCCGGCACCGCTGTGCGGCCGGTGCTGGTGCTGCGCCCGGCGGGCCGGGCGCGACCCCGGTGCCGGGCGCGACCCTAGTTCTGGTGTCCCTCGTAGTGCGCGACGGCGTCCGCGGTGCGACCGGCGCCGTACACCCGGAGGAACTCTGCCAGTTCGGGGTGGGTCGGGGCGAGGGAGTCGGCCGCTTCGATGATGTCCCCGGCCGCCGATACCGAGCGCAGCAGCGACTGGATCTCGCGGACGACCCGGCGGACGGTGGGTGCTCCGCCGTTGGCCGTGGCCTGGCCGGTGCTCGACAGAACCGATCCTCCTTGGGACTTCTTGATCTCGTCCATCCGGTCGGCGGCCTCGCCCGCGCTGACGCTGCCGTCCGCGACCTGGACCGCGAGTTCCTGGAGCGCCTGGACGCGCTGGACCACCGCGGGGTTGCCGATCTTGGCCCGCTGGCCGCTCATCAGCTGGGACAGCATGGGCGCGGACAGCCCGAGTACAGCCGCGAGCCGGGCCTGATTCAGGCCAAGATCATCGATCAGCCGGCGGAAGAGCGCGCCGAGCGGCTCCCCGTACCAACTGCGCTGGAGTTCCCTGGCTCTTGCGGTTGCCTCTTGCTGCGCTGCGTCCATCACGCCTCCCCTTCGCTGCTGCGAACCTAGTCGGACATCTTACGGAGAGTGGTCGTCCCCCGGGAGTCCCCATCTCTTTGCGGGAATCCCGCCGGGACCCGGTACTCTGGTCTGCGACGGGCGCTCCACGTGCGGATGGCTAGTGGTGGCGTTTGTTGTTCGGGGCCTTAGCTCAGTTGGTAGAGCGCTGCCTTTGCAAGGCAGATGTCAGGAGTTCGAATCTCCTAGGCTCCACCTGTACAGAACCCCCTGACCTGCGAGAACGTGGTCAGGGGGTTTTCGTTGTCCACATGGGCACCGTGCGTCGGCCAGAACTGTTGTGCGGCAGGACATCGCTCTCGCGTCGTGGTTCTTGAGCGTAGGGGTACCGACAGGGGGCCGGCGATCCCGCGTGCCTCGTGACCTGGCTCGGCCGGTCGGGCCGATGGACAGCTGAGGTACTCGGCGACGCCCTCGCATCGCTCACGAAGAGGTCCAGGCGTTGCGAGCGCCTCCGGTTCGTCGGCTTCTCTGCAGCTGGGACGCTCGGCGGAAGACCGTGGGCGGAACCTGCATCCGGGGGTACAGACACCGGTAGTACGCGCTCCGGCTCAGGCAATTCTCCAGTCCGTATGCGGTGACCTGCACATTTAGTCCGGTCGGGCTCGGGTCGAAGGTGACGAACTTGCGTTCCAGCAGGCCCTCCCACAGGTATCCCGTGCGAGGGTCGCCCATGTCGTCCAGGCTGTACTGCCTGCCGTTTCGCTGGGCCAGGTCCACCATCGTCCGCCACTGCTGCCCGCTCATGGCCTCGGCGAGGAAGCGGAGCTGGGACGAGGCGACGTCGTGGGGCCGCCGCTCGATCTGGTTGCTCAGGTCGGACAGCAGTGCTCGCAATCCCTCCTGCTTCATGGTGCTCTGCTCGTAGGCGAGCTCTATCTCAGTGGTCTTGTACCGCTTGAGCAGGGCCCGGTAGCGTCCCAGGTCGTAGTTGAGCAGGCGGCACACCACGCTGGCGGGGCGCCTGAAGTGCGCAGAGAGCTGGAGAACCTCTTCGTGCTCTGGGGCGACAGCCGTTGGACCGTGCGGCACCGCGGCTCGTTCGAAGATCCGGACCAAGTGTTCGGCGATGCGGGAGCGACGCTCGGCAGCCGCCGGATGGTGGTCCAAGGCTCGATGGATCATGCCGAGGGGAAGAGCCAGCGCGTTCGCGATCTGCAGGGGGAGAGTGCCGTCGTGCCTCGCGGGCAGTATGGCCAGCCGCTCTATCTCACGATAGGTGGTCCTGCTGACACCGATCATCGACGCCAGTTGGGCAGCGGTGAGGCCGGCGTAGCTGCGGAGGTCCTTGAGCTGGTCCATGTAACCGTCGGGCAGTGGCTCATACAACTCACGCGCGTTGACTTTGAAGATCGCCGCGATCTCGGCCACGCGCCCAGGCTCCGGAACCGATGACCCGTGCTCGTAGGCGAGAACCCGCGCCTTGGACGTCCCTAGCAGTTCAGCGAGCTCAACGGCGCTGAGGAGCCGCCCGTTCACCTCCCTACTCGCGCGTAGCTGCCGGAGGATGGTTGCGTCGAATTTCGCGGCACCGCGTGCCATGGGCTGTTACTTCCTCTCTCCAACTTTCAGTCATTCGGGGTACCGTTTAGGGTCAGGTCCAGGCAGGAGCGGGATACGAGGCGAAGCCTGAATCGCACGAAGCTCTGATGGCATCGAAGCGCCGGTATCGTTTAGGGTCAGAATGCGTTTCGGTTTACCTGTCACTCAAGGCAATGTTGGAGCGTCAGCGCCATGCTGAACGCATGTGAGGCCGCCCCGGTAGGCTCTCGGGTCGTCCTCCACCGATACGTCGAAACGAAAAGGGGACCCGCGTCCCGGAGTGGAATCTAGAACGCGGGTCCGAGCCGGCTTCGGCATCAGACGGCGGGTGAGGCTGCAGACCTCATCCGCCGTTGCCGTTGACCAGGCCGTGGATCAGTGCGACGAGTCCGGCGATCGCGGTGATCGCTTCGATACTCGGCTTGATCCACGTCAGCCACGACGGGACACCGTGATGCGGCTCCTCAGGGTCAGGGGTGTCCGCGTCAGCGCGCTCGGGACCCGCCTTGCCCTCGATGTCTCGGGCGCTCGGGTCCGGAACTTCGCTGTCCCGGTCCTCGGACCTCTCGGAGTCGGCCATCCGAATCATGCTCCCTTCCGTTGGGTGTTGATCGAGCCGGTGTGGCCCGTACGACGCCCACCGACCGCATGTCGGAAGAGAGTTGGATGAAGCGTACCGGTTCGCTCACGCGTTCAAGTAATGCAGCAAATCGGGGCCGGAAGCGGAATGCATCGCTCCTGAGGGGCGTTCTTGAATTCGAGTGTTCCTCTCGGGGATTAGCATTCAAATCAATGGCTCGGGCGGGATTTTTCGGGGGCTTCGCCGTGGTGAGGCAGTGCATGGGTGCTTTGCTTGGCCGAAAATCGCCACCGTGGCGAACCCTGATGATGCAAGAGTGACGAACGCCACGTTGCGTGGCTTTGTGGGATTTGCCGTCGGCCGGGGTGTGGTGGGTGCGGTCGGCGCGTTGGTGCTTCACCGAGCGCCGGAGCGCCCCCGACCTGATGGAGCAGGTCGGGGGCGCTCGGGGGAAGTGCCGGGGTGGGCGGGCGGCGGCACCGGTCGGGGCTGCCGCCGCCCGTGGGATCAGCGTCCCCGCGGGATCAGCGTCCCGGTGGGATCAGTGGCCCTTGCCGTGTCCCTTGCCGTGGTCCTTGTCGTGTCCCTTGCCGTTCGAGCCGTGGCTGTTGGCGGAGGGGGCCTTGGAGACCTTGCTCAGGGTCGCGGTGACCGCGGGCTCCAGGTTCTTGAACTGCGAGGTGTACGGGCCGACCTTGATGCCCTTCACGCCGTTCAGGCCGGCGAGCTCCTCGAACGCCGAGCTCTGCGAGGCGGTGGTGAGGACGCGGATCGCGCTGCGCTGGAGGTCGCCGAGGCGCAGCGGGTAGCCCTGGGCGGGGTAGTCGCCCTTGATCGCGACGGTGTAGGCGACCACCGGGCTGCTGTCGTCACCGGCCGTGGCGTGCTGGACGTTCGTCAGGCTGATGCCGGCCTTCTGGGCGGCGGTCAGACCGGCGGCGCTCGGGTCGAGCAGTGCGACGACCGCCTTGTACGCGGCGTCGACCGAGGCGTACTTCGCGTTCGGGGTGAACACCTGGTTGTTATACGCGTCCCGGACGGTCTCGCCGGACAGCGGGGTCTTCGACAGGTCGGTCTTGGCGTCGACGGTGGTGTTCAGGGTCGTACCACCGGTGGCCGACGGCGTGAAGCCGCCGAACTGCCAGGTGTAGGAGGTGCGGGTGGTGGTGACGGTCCGGTTGTACACGGGCAGGCCCGTGACGTCGGTGGTCGGCGCCACCTGCTTGATGGCGTTGATGACCTCGGCCGGGTTGCCACCGGGCTCGATGAGGTCGTTGCCGGCGTACATCGAGGTCAGCGAGCCGTGGCTGCCGCCCCAGTCCGACATGACCGTGCCCTTGTAGCCCCACTCGCCGCGCAGCAGGTCGGTGAGCAGGTCGTAGTTGCTCGCCGTCCAGGTGCCGTTGATCTTGTTGTAGGAGCTCATCACCGACATCGGCTGGGCGGCCTTGACGGCGATCTCGAAGCCCTTGAGCTCGATCTCGCGCAGCGTGCGCTCACCGATCACCGAGTTGCTGGTGGTGCGGTTGGTCTCCTGCGAGTTCTCGGCGAAGTGCTTGATCGTCACGCCGACACCGGGGATGGACTGGACGCCCTCGGTGGTGGCGGCGGCGGTCAGGCCGGAGACCAGCGGGTCCTCCGAGTAGTACTCGAAGTTGCGGCCGTTGAGCGGGTCACGGTGGATGTTCATGCCCGGCGCGAGCCAGAGCTGGACGCCGTACTCCTGCATCTCCTCACCGACGGCCGTACCGACCTCGGCGACCAGGCCGCGGTCCCAGCTCTGGGCGAGCAGGGTGCCGACGGGCCAGGCGGTGCCGAACTGGTAGGTGGCGGCGTCGCCGGTGCCGATCTGCTGCGTGAGGCGGAGGCCGGCGGGGCCGTCCGAGAGCGCCATGCCGGGGATGCCGAGCTTCTCGTAGTTCGGCGTGGTGTAACCGGCGGCGCCCTTGGCGGTGAGCGTGGTGCCCGCTGCGCTGGAGCCCTCGACGATGTCGGCGAGCTGGGAGACGCTCAGGCCGGCGACGAACTGCTCCATGGTCGCCTTGCCCTTGGCGACGTCGTACAGGGTGGTCGCCGTGTTCGTGGACACGTGTTTGACCTGCTCACCGGTCTTCGGGGCGTACGCCGAGCCGGTGCCCTCCCAGTTCTTCTGCTTCGGGTCGAGGTAGACCGTGGTGGAAGAGATCTTGTCGCCGTCGAGGGCGTAGTAAGGGGAGGAGGAGTCGACCGAGACGTTCTGCTGGTACGGCGACGCCTTCTTCTCCGTACGGAACGAGGACGGGTTCAGCTTGATCCGGCCGGACCGCGCGATCTCCGACTTCTCACCCGGGTAGGTGTAGAAGTCGGAGGTGGAGCTGGTGAGCTCGGTGGCGGGCTTCTGGTCGTTCAGCTCGGTGTGGTCCTGCTCGGTGACCACGGACTTCGCGAGGTTGAGGCGGGCCGCGACGTGCGTGTTCCGGGAGGAGTTGCCGACGCGCACCACGTAGTCGCCGGCGTCCAGGACGTAGGCCGCGCGGGACTCGTCGTAGGCGGCGAGCGAGGTGGTGTCGAAGCTGACCGTCACCGTCTGGGACTGGCCCGGGGCGAGGTTGTCGGTCTTCGCGTAGCCGGTGAGCTGCTGGTACGCCTTGTCGAGCCCGGTCTGCGGGGCCGACACGTAGACCTGGACGACCTCCTTGCCGGAGTACGTGCGGCCGGTGTTGGTGACCTTCGCGGTGACCTTCACGGTCTTGGCGTCGGCCTTGACCTGCTGCGCCTTGATGTCGAAGTCGGTGTACGACTGGCCGTAGCCGAACTCGTAGTTGACGACGCTCGACGGGTCGGCGGGGTTGAGCTTCTTGTAGAGCGAGTCGAAGTAGCGGTAACCGACGTAGATGCCCTCGGAGTACTGCTCCGTCAGCGGGTCGTTGTCGTTCTTCCCGAACGTGGCGGACGCCGGGTAGTACGAGTACTGCGAGGCCCACGTGTCGGTGAGCTTGCCCGACGGGGTGACGGTGCCGTTCAGCACCTCGGTGAGGGCGGCACCGCTCTCCTGGCCGGCCTGGCTCATCAGCAGCAGCGCGTCGAGCGCCTGGCCGCCGGGAGCGTTCTTGACCTCACTGTTGATCTGCTGGAAGAACGAGGTGTCGACGATGCCGCCGGTGTTCAGCACCACGACGACGCGCTTGTACGTCTGGCCGAGCAGCTTCAGGTTGGCGCGCTCGATGTCGGTGAGCTGGTAGTCGCCCTTGCCCGAGGAGCGGTCCGAGCCTTCGCCGGAGTTCCGCGCCACGACGAAGACCGCGGTGTCGGTGGCGGCCGAGGGCGCCACGTTGGCGGCGGTCAGCGGCTGCTCGACGGAGGCGTAGTCGACGGTCGAGCCGAAGGTGCTGCCCGTCGCGCTGGCCGGGTACTTGGTGTCGTACGCCTGGGTCATCGCGGACCAGTAGGCGTCGCTCGTGGTGACCTTGTAGCCGGCGTCGGTCAGACCCTGGCGGGCGGAGATCGTGTACCGGTTGTTGACGTTGCCCGAGCCCGTGCCGCCCTTGACGGTCTTGTAGGCGCCGACGCCGAAGAGGGCGATGTTGCCCTTCTTGGCTATCGGGAGCGCGTGGTCGTGGTTCTCGAGGAGGACCATGCCCTGAGTGGCGGCTTCCCGCGACAGCGCCGCGTTCTTCAGCTCCAGCGCGGCGGGGTTGGGGTCGGAAGTGGCCGCGGTGGCCGCGGGGACTCCGGTGAAGACGATCCCGGCGACGACCGCGGTGGCGGCGGCGATCGCGACGGCCCGGCCCCGGCGGACACCTCTGGGCAGACGTGTGGTGTGCATGTCAGTAAGTCCTCTCTCAACCGCATTGTCCAGATAGGAGGTTCATGCCGGACGGGCAAACCTCCAGCCCGGAGGTCTGCGGAAGGATCGTCCGCTCGGCGTGAGCTGAGCTGACCCTAAGAGCGGCTTTTTCTGTGGTCAATGGCAAAAACATCGTGAGTTTCGCGAGTTTTTCGACTCTTAATTGGTCGAATGATGGAGAGGGCTCTCCGGCTGTCAGACACCGTGACAGAGGGCGAACGGCCTGCTATAAGGGCACGTCAGAAGGGTTGTTGAGAGCGATACGGGCCCGGAACCGGTTCCGGAGGCACCTGTTGGCGAGGGCGCCGAACCGCTCCGCTCGAAACTTCATGCACCGCGAACCCGGTTCACAGGTTGTCGGCACAGCGCTCCCGGGCGAGTCCCGTGGAGGGCTAATCGGTTACGGACAGCGGTACTTGAGGGTGAACGGAAGCCGTCGCACACCCTCCTCGGACGGGAGGCCTGACCTTAGGATCTGCGCATGCCCCAGACGCCAGCAGGTTCCTCGCCCCGGGA
The DNA here is from genome assembly GCF_053597235.1 of Streptomyces sp. NPDC001493. Lineage (NCBI taxonomy): Bacteria > Bacillati > Actinomycetota > Actinomycetes > Kitasatosporales > Streptomycetaceae > Streptomyces > Streptomyces sp. NPDC001493. The sequence continues at coordinate 409,062 of NZ_JBSFHV010000002.1, read as the reverse complement.
CCGGACCCGCGAGGACGTCTTCCTGCACATCCAGTCGGCGGGCCACCTGACCCGCGCCCGGATCGTCGAACTCAGCGGACTGTCCCGGAGCACCGTCAACCACGCGGTGGCCCGGCTGCTCGCCGACGAACGCGTCACCGAGACACAGGCCGAGGGCGGCGGACCGGGCTCCGGCAGCGGCCGGCCCGCGGCGGTGCTCCGCGTCGTACCCCGCCACGGGGAAGCCCCCGTGGCGGCCATCGACTTCGGCCACAACCACATCAATGTCGCCCTGGGCGACTCCCTCGGCCGCCCCGTCGCCGAGGACCGGGTGGAGCTCGACGTCGACCTGCGGGCCGTCGAGGCGATCGATCGTGCGGCGGGGATGCTCGACGGACTGCGCGGCTCGTTCGGGACCGACCGGCTCGGTGCCGTCGTCGCGGGTGTACCCGGCCCGCTCGATACCGGATCGGGGCTGGTCCGCTCCCCCACCATCCTGTCGAGCTGGGTGGGGCTCGCTCCCCGCAAGGAGCTCGAACAACGCCTCGGAGTGCCCGTGCACGCCGAGAACGACGCCCTTCTCGGCGCGTACGGAGAGCTGCACCTCGGAGTCGGCCGCTGCTACAGCGACTTCCTCTACGTCAAGGTGTCGCACGGCATCGGGGCGGGGATCGTCGTCGGCGGGGTGCCGTACCGGGGGGCGCAGGGGTACGCGGGCGAGATCGGGCACACCCAGCTGCCGGGGCACACGGAGATGTGCCGCTGCGGCAACCGGGGCTGCCTGGAGACCGTGGTGTCGGTGTCGGCGCTCGCGGCGCAGATCGCCCACACCCACCCCGGAGTGGTGTCCGGGCCGCGCTTCCTTCCGCAGGTCGACGACCCCGTGACCGACCGCATCCTGGACGGGGCGGGCCGGACACTCGGCGGCGTCCTCGCCGCCTTCTGCAACCTGCTCAACCCGTCGGCGCTGATCGTGGGCGGGGAGCTGGGCGCCTCCACCGGGGCGCTCGTCGAAGGCATCACCACGGCGATCCGCCAGCACGCCCAGCCGGCCATCGCGACCGGGCTGCACATCCTGCCCGCCGGGCTCGGCACCCGCGCCGAGCTGCTGGGCGCCCTCCGGCTCGCCACGACGCTCGTCCCGCACTGAGCGGCCCACGGGTCGCCCACGGGTCTCCCACGGCCGGGTCGGATTCCGTGCCGGGGCCGTCGTCAGCGGGGCGGTTCGGCGGAGTCCTGGCGGCCGGGCAGGGCGGTGGCGGTCGAGGAGATCTCCGTCCACCGGGTGACGGACAGAGCCGGCTGGACCGGTCCCGCGGACGGCGGCGCGACGCGTACGGCGAAGATCGTGGTGTCGTCCTGGAGCCGTCCGTAGACGTGCCCCAGCATCCGGTCCCGTACGGCCCTGACCAGGCGGTACGGCGAGTCGGCGAGCTGCGGGTCCTGAGCCACGGCGGCTTCCAGCGCCTCGGCCAGCGGGAAGAAGTCGCCCGCCCGGTCGCGGGCCTCGGTCACCCCGTCCGTGGTGAGCAGCAAGGTCTCGTCCCCGGCGAGGCGTATCCGGTGCGGCGCCGCCGACCGCTCCGACGCCGGGGCCAGCTCGTTGAGGCCGAGCGGGAGCCTGCCACTGCCGGCGTCCAGCCGGCGTACCCCGCGCGCGCTGACCGCGAAGGGCGGATCGTGCCCGAAGTTGATGACGTCGACGTACCCGCCGGGGGAACCGGGCGGCGGGAAGTCCAGCAGGACGGCGGTGGCGAACCGGTCGCCGTCCTTGTAGCCCATGGCCTGTTCGTACAGCCGGTTGCGTTCCATCCGGACTTCCATGCGCTCGCCCACCACCCGGAGGTCGGGCTGGTGGAAACCGGCCTCCCGGAAGGTGCCCAGCAGATTCGCGGCCACGGCCACGGCTCCGAGACCCTTGCCCTGGACGTCACCGAGCAGCGCGCGGGTACCCCAGGGACTGGGCTGGATGTCGTAGAAGTCGCCGCCGAGCCGGGCTTCCGCGTCGGCGGGCAGATAGATGTGCGCGTGCAGCAGCCCGCCCCAGCTGGGCGGGAGCGGCCGGATCACGGTGGCCCGGGTGGTGTCCGCGACGTTCCGGACGGAGAGCGAGCGTCGCTCGCCCCGGCGGCGGAGCCAGGCGGCCGCGACGGCGAGCAGGCCGCCCATGGAGACGAGGATGAAGTCGGGCAGCCCCGCGCGGAACTCGTGCTCCCACGCCTGGTCGATCACGCCGTACGCGGCCACGGCGGTGACCGCGAAAAGGGCGGTGGTGCCGACCGGGCAGAGGGCGGCGGCCACGACCGGGACCACCACGAGCCAGGACAGCACCCGGAAGTCGCCCGAGGTGTTCCAGTCGGCGAAGCAGACGACCACGAGCAGGACGAGCGGCAACAGCCAGCCGAGCCGGCGCCGGGGCCGTCCGAGGACCACCAGCAGTGCCCGGTCCAGCCAAGGCTGCCGCCGGAGGAGCCCGCTTCCATGGGGAGCGGGTACTTGGTCGGACCCCGGTGGTGAGGAGCGTGCGGAGGGGCGGGAGGGCACCTGGCCAGCGAATCACGGTCTCCGGTGCCACGCATCCGCACGTCCCGGGGACGGTTTTCGGAGGGGGTTCTCGGCGTGCCGGAGCAAGGGGCCGGTTCTCGGCGCGCCGGACGCGGGATCCGGTTTCCGGGGTGCCGGGCGCGGGGTCCGGTTCGCTCAGGCGGCTTCCGGAGGCCGCTTCCGGAGACGACCTCCGGGAACGGCCGAGGGGCGTCGGACGACGCTGCGGTCGTCCGACGCCCCTCGGTGGTGGGGACGGGGTGGAAGCCGGGTGCGCGCGGTGGGCGGACGCGACTGTTTCACGTGAAACGCTGCTCCGTCGGAAGTCCTGTTTCACGTGAAACAGGACGGCAGGGCCGGTCCTCAGGGACGGTCGCCGGGGTTCTTCCCGTTCGGGCCGCCGGTCTCTGCATCCGACTGCTTGGCCCTGACCTCGGGGTCCAGGTCGGTGCCGTCGACCGAGGTCAGCGGTGCTCCGGGTGAGCCGACCGCCGTGGGCTCGGACGGCTCCACCAGCCAGTCCGGGTTGGCCTGCCGGTCCCACCAGCGCCAGGCGGCACAGGCGCCACCGGCGACCAGCGAGAAGATGAGGACCCCCTTGACGAACCGGCCGGTCTTCGCCCGGCGCGCGTTCTTCCTGGCAAGCCGGTGGATGTCCTGGGCGGTGACCTGACCGCGCAGGGCGGCGAGGGCCGCCGCGCTGCGTACCTGGGCCTCTCCGGCGACCGGAGCGGCAGCGGCCACCGCGTACTCGAAGCGCGGCACGGTGTAGCCGGCCGCGTTCCTGGCCGCCTTGCGGGTGTGTGCGGCGGCGACCCGGGCGGTGTCGTCGACCTTCGGGGGTACGTGGGCGAGGGCCTGGTCGAGACGGGGTGCCACGCGTGCGACGTACTGCACGCGGGCCTGCTGTGCTGCCGCCGACACCTTGGGCGCGAGGCGCACCCGGGCCTCGTTGGCGTAGTGCGCGGCCTGGATCCTGGCTGTGTCGGCGTAAGGCGCCACCACTTCCGCGGCGTGCTGCGCGCTTTCCTTCGCCGAGTCGGTTGCGGCGCGCACGCTGTCGATGCGGGTCACGTGATCCTCCTCCTTGGTGGCGGGTAGGTACTCCGCCTGTCCGCCCATGCCGAAATCATGCCTGTGGGGCTTCTGCGGGGCATGCGGGGCGGGCATCCGGGTCATGGGACATATACGGTCAAACCGAATCGTGGAGTGCGTGGACGACGATGCCACGGTTCGGGTGGAGGCGCGCCGTACGGGCCTCTGCCCGGCCGGGTGTGTCCCGGTGAAGCCGCCCGGACGGGGCACGGGGAGGCGCACCTCCGCAGTCTCCGCGCGCGGAGAGTCCGTCGTGCGAGGATCGGGGGGCTTTTCCGCGCAGACCGAGGATTGATGGAAGGCAGACCGTGGCCGAGCAGCTGTACGCCACCCTGAGGACCAGCCAGGGCGACATCGAGATCCGGCTTCTGCCGAACCACGCCCCCAGGACCGTCCGGAACTTCGTCGACCTCGCCACCGGCGCCCGTGAGTGGATCCACCCGGCGACCGGCGTCCGATCCGCGGGCCGGCTCTACGACGGCACCGTCTTCCACCGGGTCCTGGAGAACTTCATGATTCAGGGTGGCGATCCGCTGGGGAACGGGACCGGAGGTCCGGGGTACGAGTTCGCGGACGAGTTCCACCCCGATCTCGCGTTCACCCGGCCGTATCTGCTCGCCATGGCGAATGCGGGGCCGGGGACGAATGGGTCGCAGTTCTTCGTGACCGTCTCACCGACTGCCTGGCTGACGGGCAAGCACACGATTTTCGGCGAGGTTCCCGGTGTGGCCGGCCGCAAGATCGTGGACACGATCGCGTCGCTCCCGGCGAACCCGCGGACGAACCGCCCGTACCAGGACGTCGTGCTGGAGTCCGTCGTGGTCGAGCACCGCTGACCCGTCGGCCCGTCGCTTTCCGTGGTCCTTTCGAGATCCGACGCTGCCGCGCTGTCGTCCGTGCGTGATGTTCCGCGCGGAGAACGCGATGAACGCGATGAACGCGATGAACGCGGAGATCGCGGGGAACCATTCGGACCGACGGTCCGTACGGTTACATAACGGACCAGGACTGGCAGTGGCAGGACTGGCAGCGACAGGACCGAGAGGTCGGGACGATGGACCAGCAGCAGCCTCCGGCAGACCGCGACCCGTCCGGAGAGGGCGGGGCTACGCGCTTCTGCTATCGCCATCCGGACCGGGGGACCGGGATCAGCTGCACCCGCTGCGACCGGCCGATCTGCAGTGAGTGCATGATCAGCGCCTCCGTGGGCTTCCACTGTCCGGAGTGCGTACGGAGCGGTGGCGGTACGGGCCATCACCCGGCGGCCTCGCGGCCTCGTACGCTCACCGGCGGCGCGGTGGCGGCAGACCCCCGGCTGGTCACGAAGATCCTGCTCGCGATCAATGTGGCGGTCTTCGCCGCCGTGTGGCTGACCGGCCGGTCGTGGCTGGTCGAGGACCTCATGCTGGTCGGCCGTGCCTGGGATCCCCAGCCGTTTCCCGGCGGCTGGACCGGGGTTGCCGAGGGGCAGTGGTACCGGCTGCTCACCTCGATGTTCCTGCACGAGGAACTGCTGCACATCGCCTTCAACATGCTGGGGCTGTGGTGGCTGGGCGGGCCCCTGGAGGCCGCGCTGGGCCGGGTCCGGTTCCTTGCGCTGTATCTGCTGTCGGGGCTGGCGGGCAGTGCGCTCACCTACTGGATCAGCGCGCAGAACCAGGGTTCCCTGGGGGCTTCCGGGGCCGTCTTCGGTCTGATGGGCGCCACCGTCGTGCTCATGCGGCGGATGAACTACGACCTGCGGCCGGTTCTCGTCATTCTGGCGCTGAACGTGCTTTTCAGCCTGCGGTCGGGCATCGCGTGGCAGGCCCACCTCGGCGGTCTGGTCGCCGGCACGCTCATCGCCGTCGCCCTGGTGCACGCGCCGCGCGCACGGCGGAACGCGGTGCAGTTCGGAGCCTGTGCACTGGTGCTCCTGGTGACCGTTGTGATCGTTTTTGCTCGTACCGCCGCACTGACCTGACGGATTCTGTCCACTCCTGGGACGGAGTTATCCACAGAATGACACTGCGGGGCGACAGAGAGTGGGGTACGTGTGTTCGCCTTGTCGCTGAACAGGGTCTTCTTGGCTCAGGTGGTCGCTACAGCCTCCCCGGATGAGGGAGGCTGTAGTCACACCGGCGTCAACTTCGACGTAAGTTATCCACAGATCGTCTGACCTTTTCCCCCGCCTGTGGATAACTCTGTGGGTAACTTCAGGGCAGGACGTGAAAAGGGCTCCGCACACGGCCACTGACAAGGCTCCGCACACGGCCACTGACAAGGCCCCGCACACGGCTACGTACGGCCGCGTGGACGGGCCCCGCGGACGGGCCCCGCGGACGGTCCGCGCACCCGGCCCGGAACCGCGTGGTCCGGGCGGGAACGGGCACCCGTAAGGCCGGCCGGACTCCGTGCGCGCACGGGTTCCGCCGGTATCTCGGGTGAAGCGGTCCTTCGGGGTCAGGCAGTTGTCGCGCATGCCGCGGAAACGAGACGGCAGGAGCGGGGGGACAGCGGGGTCAGCGGGCTACTTCCACTGGGTGGAGACGGCGAAGCCGCCGCCGATGAGCCCGAAGCCGACCACGATGTTCCAGTTGTGGAGCGCCTCGATGGGGAGCGAGCCGTCGGTCACGTAGAACAGGACGATCCAGGCCAGACCGATGAGGAAGAGCCCCAGCATCACCGGAGCGATCCAGCCGCGGTTTCCCAGCTTGATGGTGGTCGCCTGGTTCGCCGCGAGGGGCGTGAAACCGGCCTTCTTGCGGATACGTGACTTCGGCACGAGGAACGCTCCTGTCGATGCGCTGCGTGACCGCGCAGTGATCTTTGGCTGGCGCCCGAGGGCGCTGGGGGGAAGCTGCCTCCCCCGGGCGTCCGTTAGCGTAGTGCTTCCATGGCGCCTGATGAGATAAGGGTACGTTGAGCAATCTCGCGGACTCCTCCGAAGAGGCGGCCCGGCGCACCTCGAAGCGGCCGGTCCGGCTGCTCACCGCTGCCGTCTTCGCGCTCGCCGGACTGATCTTCGTGGCCAGTGCCAACACGGCCAAGGGCACCAACATCCGCAGCGACTCCTCCCTGCTCAAGCTCTCCGACCTCATCGGTGAGCGGAGCGACAAGAACGGGTTGCTGACCGACTCGAACGCGGCCGTGCGCGCGCAGATCGACGCGCTCGTCCAGCGCGACGACGGCAGCACCGAGGCGGAGGACGCCCGGCGCAAGGCGCTGGAGAAGTCGGCCGGGACCACCGCGATCACCGGGAAGTCCGTCAGCGTGACGCTCGACGACGCCCCGCCGGACGCCACCGCGAACCCCGGATACCCGGAGCCGCAGCCCAACGACCTGGTGATCCACCAGCAGGACCTGCAGGCCGTCGTCAACGCGCTGTGGGACGGCGGCGCCCAGGGCATCCAGGTCATGGACCAGCGGCTCATCTCCACCAGCGCCGTCCGCTGCGTGGGCAACACCCTGATCCTCCAGGGCCGCGTCTACTCGCCGCCGTACAAGGTGACCGCCGTGGGCGACCCCGACGAGCTCCGGAAGGCGCTGGACGCCTCCACGGCCCTGCAGAACTACCAGCTGTACGTGAAGGCCTACGGACTCGGCTGGAAGCTCGACGAGGACGACAGGACGCGCCTGCCCGCGTACGCCGGAACGATCGACCTCCACTACGCCCAACCCGTCGAGTAGCCGAGTAGCGGCGGCGGGAGCCGTACCGGACGGCGGGCTTCCTCCCGCCGGCTGTGGCTTTCCACAGCTGCCCCACACCCGGGCCACCGACCTTTAGTCTGGTCCCGAACCGAATGGAGGGGCAGCATGTACGGCTGGATCTGGCGGCATCTGCCGGGCAACGCGTGGGTGCGGGGAATCATCTCGCTCGCGCTCGTCCTGGCGGTCGTCTACGCACTGTTCCAGTACGTCTTCCCCTGGGCGGAGCCGCTGCTCCCGTTCGGCGACGTGACGGTGGACGGCCAGAGCGCCGGAGCGGAGGCAGGGCAGTGAGCGCACGCATTCTGGTCGTGGACAACTACGACAGCTTCGTTTTCAACCTCGTGCAGTACCTCTACCAGCTCGGCGCGGAGTGCGAGGTGGTCCGCAACGACGAGGTCACCACCGCCCACGCCCAGGACGGTTTCGACGGGGTCCTGCTCTCGCCCGGCCCCGGTGCCCCCGAACAGGCGGGCGTCTGCATCGACATGGTGCGTCACTGCGCGGCCACGGGCGTGCCGGTCTTCGGCGTCTGCCTCGGCATGCAGGCGATGGCCGTGGCGTACGGCGGGGTGGTGGACCGGGCCCCCGAGCTGCTGCACGGCAAGACCTCGCCGGTGAGCCACGACGGGCAGGGCGTCTTCGCGGGACTGCCGTCCCCCTTCACCGCCACCCGCTACCACTCGCTGGCCGCCGAACCCTCCGCGTTCCCGGCCGAGCTGGAGGTCACCGCGCGGACCGCCGACGGCATCGTCATGGGGCTGCGCCACCGCGATCTGCCGGTCGAGGGCGTGCAGTTCCACCCCGAGTCGGTGCTCACCGAACACGGCCACCTGATGCTGGCCAACTGGCTCGTCCGGTGCGGGGACGCGGGTGCGGTCGGCAGATCGGCGGGGCTCACGCCGGTGGTGGGCAAGGCCGTCGCGTGACCGCACTCCGTCCCGAGCACGACGCCGGTGAGGAGTACCCGCCGAGGCGCGGGACGGGCGGTTCGTTCGAGGACGCGGTGGCCCGGCTGGCGGATCCGCTGAACGACCCGCTGCCGGGGGGCTACGCCCCGCCTCCGGCGCGCCATGCCGGGGACGGCCCGGTGGAGAGCGCACCGGGCAGTCCGCCCGCCGAACGTCCGCCCGCGGGCGGACGCGTCGTGGAGGGCGTGGTCGTGGAGAGCTCCCTGAGAGCCCGTACGGGGCGACCACGGCCACCACAGCAGTCCGTGGGCCCCCAGCGGCACCAGAACCCCCAACAGCCCCTGTACGGGCCGCAGGAGGGCCTCCGGCCGTCCGGCGAGCCCAGCGAGTGGTACGACCCCGAGGGCTACCGCCGCGACTGGTACGGCGGACAGGGCCGGCAGACGCCCGCGCCCGGGCCGACCGGGGCCACCGGACCGGCCGCGGCTCCCGGGACCACCGGCCCGACCGGCGCGACCCGGCCCATGGGACCGTCCGGAGCCGTACCGCCTGGAGCCGTACCGTTCGGACCGGCCGGGCACACCGTCTCCGGTTTCGGTACGCGCGCCGGGGCCGGGCCGCGTGGTGGTGCCGGGCCGAACGGCGGGGCCGCACCGGGTGGCGGCGCGCAGGCGTTCTCCGGCGCGTTCGCGGACGAGTCGGCGACCGCCGTCCTTCCCGCGCTGGACGTGTCCGACCCCGGCCTGCTCCCGCCGCACGACGAGACCGTCGCCCTGCGGACGGTGCGCCCCGCAGGCCCGGACGGGCCCGGAACCACCGGGGCCCCCGAGGACGGCCCGGCGCCGGGCGGCCGGGCGGAGCGGCGCCGGGCGGCCAAGGCGGGCGGCCGCCGCCGTCCGCCCCCGCCGGCGGCGTCCGGGGGAAGCGGCCCCGGGGCCGGACCGGGGGGTACGGAGTCCGCCCGGCCGATGTCGCGGGTGGAGGCGCGCCGGGCGGCCCGCGCGGCCAAGGACAGCCCGGCGGTCGTGGCCAGCCGGGTCGTCGGTGAACTCTTCATATCGCTCGGCTTGTTGATGCTGCTGTTCGTCGCGTACCAGCTCTGGTGGACCAACGTCCGGGCCGACCGGATCGCAGGCCAGGAGACCCACAAGATCCAGGACCAGTGGGCGGCCGGCGCCCGGGACCCCGGGGTCTTCGAGCCCGGTCAGGGCTTCGCGATCATCCACATCCCGAAACTCGACATCGTCGCGCCCATCGCCGAGGGCACCAGCAAGGAGAAGGTGCTCGACCGGGGCATGGTCGGCCACTACGGCGAGGGTGCGCTGAAGACCGCGATGCCCTCAGCTCCCCAGGGCAACTTCGCGTTGGCCGGCCACCGCAACACCCATGGTGAGCCGTTCCGGTACATCAACAAGCTGAGTCCGGGCGACAAGGTCGTGGTCGAGACCCAGGACGCGTACTACACGTACGAGATGACGAAGACGCTCGCGCAGACCTCGCCGTCCAACGTGTCGGTGATCAGTCCGGTGCCCGCCGGGTCCGGATTCACGGCACCCGGCCGCTACATCACTCTGACGACCTGTACGCCGGAATTCACCAGTACCTACCGCCTGATCGTGTGGGGCAAGATGGTCGACGAGCGGCCTCGGAGCAAGGGCAAGCCCGACGCTCTCCTGGACTGACGACAGCGCGCTCGCGGGCGGAACCTCCCGGCGGCGGACAACCCCACGACAAGGGATGGTTGCGGTGGTAACGAGGACCGAGCACGAGGCGCGGGCCGACGAACCCGCTCCGCCCCTCGCGGCGGCGCCGGTCCGGCGCCATGTGGTCGCTGCGGCCGTCAGCGTCGTCGGTGAACTCCTCATCACCGCGGGGCTGGTGCTCGGTCTCTTCGTCGTGTACTCCCTGTGGTGGACGAACGTGGTCGCCGACCACGAGGCCGCGAAGCAGGGCCACGCCGTCCGCGACGGCTGGAAGGCGGCCGGCGGACCGGGCGCGCTGGACATAGAGGGCGGCATCGGCTTCCTGCACGTGCCCGCCATGAAGAACGGTGAGGTGCTGGTCAGGAAGGGCACCGACACCAGCGTCCTCAACGACGGCGTCGCCGGTTACTACACCGACCCGATCCCGGCCGCGCTGCCGTCCGCGGCCCGGGGGAACTTCACGCTCGCCGCGCACCGCGACGGCCACGGCGCGAAGTTCCACAACATCGACAAGGTGCACACCGGTGACGCGATCGTCTTCGAGACGGAGGACACCTGGTACGTCTACAAGGTGTTCAAGACGCTCCCGGAGACCTCGAAGTTCAACGTGGACGTGCTCCAGCAGGTGCCGAAGGAGGCCGGTGTGACCAAGCCCGGCCGCTACATCACCCTGACGACCTGCACGCCGGTCTACACCTCGAAGTACCGCTACATCGTCTGGGGCGAGCTGCAGCGTACGGAGAAGGTCGACAGCGACCGTACGCCCCCGGCCGAGCTGCGCTGACCTCAGCGGACCTCAGCCGCCTTCGGGTGAGGTAACCGCCGGTCCGTCGTATCACCCGTAGAACACATGAAGGGGCCCGGACCACCGTGAGGTGGTCCGGGCCCCTTCGTCGTTGTCGTGTGCGCGGGGGACGCGCGCCGGGGTCGGATCAGCCGAAGAGGCCGTTTCCGCCGGCCCCGTTGCCGCCCCCGCCGCCGTTGCCGCCCATCGTCCGCACGTTGACGGCGCTGCCCTTGTCGACCTGCTGACCGACATCCGGATTGACGATGAAGACCACGGCGTTGTCGTCGGAGGATCCGTCGACGCTGCCGAGCGTCAGTCCGTTCTGGGCGAGCAGGGCCTTGGCGGCCGCCAGCGTCTGGTTCCTGATCTCCGGGACGGCCACCTTCTCGGGCTGCGGCGGTCCCTTGGAGACCTTCAGCACGATCTGGACGTCCTTGGCCTGCTCGGTGCCGGCCTCCGGGGTCTGCTCGACCACGGTGCCCGCCGGGGCCGTCGAGTCGGTCTCCGCCTGCGAGACGTTGGTGAACCCGAGACCGTTCAGCTGGCTCTGGGCCTGCTCGAACGTACGGCCCGACGTCGAGACGTCCGGCATGGAGATGAGCTTCTCCTTGGCGACGGTGATCGTCACCTCGGACTCCTTCTCGGCCTCGGAGCCGCCCTCGGGGCTCTGCTTGGTCACCGTGTCCGGCGTCGCGTCCGACTCCTCGGTCTCCACCTTGACGGTGAAGCCCTTGTCCTCAAGAGCCTTGCGGGCGTTGTCCTCGGACTTCTCCGTGACGTCCGGGACTTCGATCTTGGGCGCACCGGAGGAGACGTGGACCGTGACGGTGTCGTGCTTCTGCAGCTCACCGCTGGAGGGGTCCTGGTCGCAGATCTTGCCCTTCTCCTGGTCCTCGCACGGCTTCTCGTCGCCGACCTTGAGGACCAGTTCGGAGTTGTCCGCGAGGCGTTGGGCCTCCGTGACCGTCGATCCGACCATGTTCGGTACCGCGACCGAGCCGGTGTCCTTGGTGTCGGTGAAGACGTATCGGCCGATCAGAATGGCGCCGATCAGGACGAGGACGCCGCCCAGGACGAGGAGGATCGTCGAGGTGTTGCTCTTCTTCTGGTTCTGGCGCCGCCGGCCGGGGCGGTCGTCGTAGCCGTAGCCGCCGTCGTCGGGGTTGAGCGGCGGCATCATCGACGTCTGCGGGCCGCCGGGGTTGTCCGTGGCGCGCAGGGCGGTGGTGGGGTGGTCGCCGCCGTAGCCGCCGTCGTAACCGCCGTAGGCCCCGTACCCCGCCGCGCCCATGGCGGCGGCCGCGGCGACGGGGCGGCCGTCGAGGCAGGCCTCGATGTCGGCGCGCATCTCGTCGGCGGACTGGTAGCGGTAGTCGGGGTCCTTGGTGAGCGCCTTCAGCACGATCGCGTCCATCTCGGGCGTGATCTCGGGGTCGAAGTTGCTCGGCGGCTGGGGCTCTTCGCGGACGTGCTGGTAGGCCACCGCGACGGGCGAGTCCCCGATGAAGGGCGGCCGCACCGCGAGCAGTTCGTACAGCAGGCAGCCGGTGGAGTACAGGTCGGAGCGGGCGTCGACCTGCTCGCCCTTGGCCTGCTCCGGGGAGAGGTACTGGGCGGTGCCGATGACCGCGGCGGTCTGCGTCATCGTCATGCCGGAGTCACCCATCGCACGGGCGATGCCGAAGTCCATGACCTTGACCTGGCCGGTGCGCGTCAGCATGACGTTGGCCGGCTTGATGTCGCGGTGCACGATCTGGGCGCGGTGCGAGTACTCCAGCGCCTGGAGGATGCCGACCGTCATCTCCAGGGTGCGCTCGGGCAGCAGTCTGCGGCCGGAGTGCAGGAGTTCCCGGAGCGTGGAGCCGTCCACGTACTCCATCACGATGTACGGGATCGAGACCCCGTCCACGTAGTCCTCGCCGGTGTCGTAGACAGCGACGATCGCGGGGTGGTTGAGCGAGGCCGCGGACTGGGCCTCTCGGCGGAACCGGGCCTGGAAGGACGGATCGCGGGCCAGATCGGCCCGGAGCGTCTTCACGGCTACGGTGCGGCCGAGCCGGGTGTCGTGCGCGAGGTAGACCTCGGCCATGCCACCACGGCCGAGCACCGAGCCCAGCTCGTACCGGCCGCCGAGGCGACGCGGCTCTTCCATCACTGTTCCAGCCCTCTCCGTCAGTCCCGACCGCACCCGTGTGTGGTCCGGCGGTGCGCTGTTCGCGCATACGCTACCGGGCACGCGCGACGCGTTCGGCCCGCACCCGTCAGCCGATATCCGACCGGTATCCCGATGTCCGGTATGGCGGTCGGGCGTCGGGGCCTTGCCCAGGGCCGTACCGCCCCTACTTGCTGTCGATGACCGCCTTCATGATGGCCTTCGCGATCGGGGCGGCCAGACCGCCACCGGAGATGTTCTCGCGGTTGGCCGAGCTGTCCGCGACCACGACCGCGACGGCGACCGGGGTGCCCTTGTCGGTCTTCGCGTACGAGATGAACCAGGCGTACGGCTTCTTGCTGTTGTTCAGGCCGTTCTCGGCGGTGCCGGTCTTGCCGCCGACGGTGACGCCGTCGATCTGTGCATTGGTTCCCGTGCCCTTCTCGACGACGGTCTCCATCATCTGCTGGATCTTCTGGGCGTTCTCCGCCGAGACGGGACGGCTCATCTCCTTCGGCTCGGCCGTGTCGATGGTGTCCGTGTTCGGCGCCTGGCGGGAGGCGACCATGTACGGCTGCATGAGCTTGCCGTCGTTGGCGATGGCCGAGGCCACCATGGCCATCTGGAGCGGGGTGGCGCGGTTGGACGCCTGGCCGATGCCCGCCATGGCGCTCTGCGACGGGATGTCCTCGGGGAAGACGCTCTTGTCGGCGCGGACCGGGGTGAAGATCTCCTTGTTGAAGCCGAACTTGTCGGCCTCCTCGATCATCTTCTTGTTGCCGAGATCGGCGCTGATCTTGCCGAAGACGCTGTTGCAGGACCAGCGCAACGCCTCACGGAGCGAGGCGTTCTCGCAAGGGATGTTGCCCTCGTTCTTGAGCGGGAGCGTGGTACCTGGGAGTTCCCAGGGGAGGGGGGACCTGGTCGGGTCGTCGATGTTGTCGTAGAGCCCGTTCTCCAGCGCGGCGGCGGCTGTGACGATCTTGAACGTCGAACCCGGCGGGTAGGTCTCGCGCAGGGCCCGGTTGAGCATGGGCTCGTCCTTGTCCGCGAGGAGCTTCGCGCGGGCCTCGGAGTCCTTGTTGGAGTTGCCGGCGAAGACCGAGGGGTCGTAGGACGGCGTACTGGCCAGGGCCAGGATGGCGCCGGTCTCGGGGTCGAGCGCGACGGCCGCGCCCTTCTGGTTGCCGAGCCCCTCGAAGGCGGCCTTCTGCGCGGCGCCGTTGAGGGTGGTGACGACGTTGCCGCCCTTCTTCTGGTCCCCGGTGAACATCGACAGGGTGCGGTTGAAGAAGAGCTGGTCGTCGTTGCCGGTGAGGATGCCGTCCTCGATGTTCTCCAGCTGCGTGGAGTCGAAGGCCTGCGAGGAGTATCCGGTGACGGGGGCCCACATGGGCCCGTCCTTCCAGACCCGCTTGTACTTGAAGTCGCTGCCGTCCGTCTCGACGGACCCGGTGATGGCCTTGCCGTCCACGATGATGTCGCCGCGCTCGTGGGCGTACCGCTCGATCCGGACGCGCCGGTTCTCGTCGCGCGAGTTGAGCTCGTCGGCGCGGACGTACTGGAGGTAGTTCGTACGGACCAGCAGGGCCAGGATGAGGACCCCGCAGAAGATCGCGATCCGGCGCAGGGGCTTGTTCACGGACGGACCACCTGAGTCATCTCGGCGTCGGGCGAAGGGGCGGGGGCGGGCGCGGGGCGGCGGGCGGTGTCGCTGATCCGGATGAGGATGGCGATCAGCGCCCAGTTGGCGAGCACGGACGACCCGCCGTACGCCAGGAACGGCATCGTCATACCGCTGAGCGGGATGAGGCCCATCACACCGCCGGCGACGACGAAGACCTGGATGGCGAAGGCGCCGGAGAGGCCGACCGCGAGGAGCTTGCCGAACGGGTCGCGGGCGGCGAGCGCCGTGCGGATGCCGCGCTCGACGATCAGACCGTAGACCAGCAGGACCGCCATCATTCCGGCCAGGCCCAGCTCCTCGCCGACGGTGGAGAGGATGAAGTCGGCGTTGGCGGCGAACATGATCAGGTCCGAGTGGCCCTGGCCGAGGCCGGAGCCGAGGGTGCCGCCGGAGCCGAACGACATCAGGGACTGGGCGATCTGGTCGCTCTGCTCCATCGTCTTCTGGGAGAACGGGTCCATCCAGGCGTTGACGCGCTGCTGGACGTGCGGTTCGAAGGTCGCGACACCGACCGCGCCGGCCGCGGACATCAGCAGACCGAAGACGATCCAGCTGGTCCGTTCGGTCGCCACGTAGAGCATGACGATGAAGAGGCCGAAGAAGAGCAGGGACGTACCGAGGTCGGTCTCGAAGACCAGGATCAGGATCGACAGCGCCCAGATCGTCAGGATCGGGCCGAGGTCACGGCCGCGGGGCAGGTACATCCCCATGAAGCGGCGGCTCGCCAGGGCCAGCGCGTCCCGTTTCACCATGAGATAGCCGGAGAAGAAGATCGCGATGAAGATCTTCGCGAACTCTCCCGGCTGGATGGAGAAGGGGCCCAGGCTGATCCAGATCTTCGCGCCGTTCACCGCGGGGAAGAAGATCGGCAGGATCAGCAGCACCATCGCCACGACCATGGAGATGTAGGTGTAGCGCTGGAGGACGCGGTGGTCCTTGAGGACCATCAGTACGGCGACGAAGAAGGCGACGCCGATCGCCGAGTACAGCAGCTGCTTGGGAGCGTCCGGGCTGTATCCGCCGTAGGCCTGCTCCGCGCGCTGGATCAGCCGCTGTGACTGGTCGAGGCGCCAGATCAGCACCAGACCCAGGCCGTTGAGCAGGGTGGCCAGCGGCAGCAGCAGCGGGTCGGCGTACGGCGCGAACTTGCGCACCACGAGGTGGGCGACGCCGCCGAGCAGGACGAGCCCGGCGCCGTAGCCGAGCATGCCGGAAGGCAGCTTGCCGTCGATGGCGAGACCGACGTTGGCGTACGCGAACACCGAGATCGCGATGGCGAAGACCATCATGATCAGTTCGGTGTTGCGGCGGCTCGGTGCGTCGATCGCGCCGATGGTGGTCGTGTTGGTGACAACGCTCATGGTGCTGTGGGCCCCCTACGGCCTTACTGCTTACCGCACTGCGGGACCAGCTTCTGCTCTTCCTCCGAGAGGCTGGGGCCGGGAGTGGGGGTCGCTGCGGTCGGCTTCGTCTCCTTGGCGGTCTCCTTGTCGGAGCCCGCCTCGGAGGTCTTGTCGGCGGAAGCGGCGGTGCTCTCCGCGGCCTGCTTCTCGGCCGCTCGGCGCTGAGCGTCCTTCTTGCAGGCGCTGGCCAGGGTCGACAGCTGGTCGACCTTCTTGCGGGCGTCGCTGAGGTTCCCCTCGGCGATCGTCTCCTCGACGGCCTTGCGCTGGTACGGCGGCAGGTACTTGAGTTCGATCTCCGGGTGGTCCTTCTCGACCTTCGAGAGCGAGACCCAGCCGAGGTCCTGGCTGATGCCGCGGAACAGGGCGACGTTGTCGTTCTGCGCACCCACGTAGAACTGCGTCTGCGTCCAGCGGTAGCCGCCGTACAGGCCGCCGCCGACGATTGCCAGGGCGAGCACGCAGTACAGCGACCGCTTGAGCCACCTGCGCCCGCCGGGCTTGACGAAGTCGTCCTCGGTGTACGAGTCGAAGGAGCCGTGCGGGCCGTCGCCGTAACCGGCGTCGCCGCTGCCGGGAGGGCCGAAACCGCCGGCCGGCGGCGGCACCGGGCGGCCGAGGCCGGCCGCGCGGCCGGCCGGGGTCTGCATGGCCCCGCCGTCGCTGAGCTGCGCCTGGTTCTCCGCGACCGCGCCGACGATCACCGGGGTGTCGTTGAGGTGGCCGGCCAGGGTGTCGTTGCTGTCGACGTCCAGGACGTCGGCGACGATGCAGGTGATGTTGTCCGGTCCGCCGCCGCGCAGGGCGAGCTGGATGAGCTCCTGGATGGTCTCCTGGGGGCCCTGGTAGCTGGCGAGCGTCTCTTCCATCGTCTGGTGCGAGACGACGCCGGAGAGGCCGTCGGAGCAGATGAGGTAGCGGTCGCCGGCCCGGACCTCGCGGATGGAGAGGTCGGGTTCGACGTGGTCGCCACTGCCCAGGGCCCGCATCAGCAGGGAGCGCTGCGGGTGGGTGGTGGCCTCCTCCTCGGTGATCCGGCCCTCGTCCACCAGGCGCTGCACCCAGGTGTGGTCCTGGGTGATCTGGGTCAGGAGTCCGTCGCGCAGCAGGTACGCGCGGGAGTCGCCGACGTGCACCAGGCCGAGGCGCTGGCCCGTCCAGAGCAGGGCGGTGAGCGTGGTGCCCATGCCCTCCAGCTGGGGGTCCTCCTCGACCATGACGCGGAGCTGGTCGTTGGCACGCTGCACGGCGGTGCCGAGCGACGTGAGGATGTCCGAACCGGGGACGTCGTCGTCGAGCTGGACGAGCGTGGAGATCACCTCGGAGCTGGCGACCTCACCGGCGGCCTGGCCGCCCATGCCGTCGGCGATCGCGAGGAGGCGGGGACCGGCGTAGCCGGAGTCCTCGTTGCCCTCCCGGATCATGCCCTTGTGCGATCCGGCGGCGAAACGCAAGGACAGACTCATGCGCACCTCGCCCGTCGGTTCGGGGTACAGCCGGTCTTGTCGAGCCACACTGCCCACCCTCCGGTCGGGAACCGGGCCGCGTCCTTCGTCAGGACCGCCGCGGCTCGCTCGCTCCGCTCGCTCATTGTCGTACTACTTCCGCAGCTCGATGACGGTCTTGCCGATACGGATCGGCGCACCCAGCGGAACAGGCGTCGGGGTGGTGAGACGGGTCCGGTCGAGATACGTGCCGTTGGTGGACCCGAGATCCTCGACGATCCACTGGCCGTCCCGGTCGGGGTAGATCCTGGCATGCCGGCTGGACGCGTAGTCGTCGTCCAGCACGATCGTTGAATCGTGGGCCCGGCCCAGCGTGATGGTCTGGCCCTGGAGCGCGACCGTGGTGCCCGTGAGGGAGCCTTCGGAGACGACCAGCTTGGTGGGTGCGCCGCGGCGCTGACGCGCCGGCTGCTGGCGCTGCTGCGGTGGTGCTGCCGCCTGTTGGCGGGCCTGCTGCGGACGCGTCTCGGTGCCCGTGCGGCGTGAGCCGCGCTGGGTGACGCGCGTTCCGAACAGATCGCTGCGGATGACCTGTACGGCCACGATCACGAACAGCCACAGAACGGCTAGGAAACCTAGCCGCATGACCGTCAGGGTCAGCTCTGACATTGCCCCCGCTTCACCCTTCGGCTTGCCGGTAAACGATGGTGGTACTGCCCACGACGATCCGCGAGCCGTCGCGGAGCGTAGCGCGGGTGGTGTGCTGCCCGTCCACCACGATGCCGTTGGTGGACCCGAGATCCTGGATCGTCGAGGGCGTTCCGGTCC
Source organism: Streptomyces sp. NPDC001493 (assembly GCF_053597235.1). Classification (NCBI taxonomy): domain Bacteria; kingdom Bacillati; phylum Actinomycetota; class Actinomycetes; order Kitasatosporales; family Streptomycetaceae; genus Streptomyces; species Streptomyces sp. NPDC001493. Next base: position 390,841 of record NZ_JBSFHV010000002.1, on the reverse strand, counting down.
GGATCTCACAGTGCCGGCGGGATACGCCGGGGTCGTCGATCCGCACGTCGGCTTCGGTGCTGCGTCCCAGCACCAGCGTCGGGCGGGAGATCTGATGGCGGGTGCCGTTGATTTCGATCCAGCGCCTGACCTGTGTCTCCGGCAGGGGGCCGGAGGGCACGGGCGGTCGGCGCCGGTCGTTCGCGGGGCCCGCTCCGCGTCCGCCCAGCGGCGGCGGGGCCGCGGGCATGGGAGGGGCGGCGGGGGGCGGGTAGCCGTAGCCGCCGGGGGGCTGCTGCCCCTGCGGGGCCGCGGGCCTGCCCGGTGCCTGGCGCTGGGCGCCGTAGGGGTCGGGGCGTCCGCCGTGGGGCTGCTCGGGCCGGCCCTGGGGATCGGCGGGGTCCTGCTGCGACGTACTGGACGCGAGGGTGCGGCTGCGTACGCGGTAGAGGCCCGTGTCCAGGTCCTCGGCCTTCTCCAGGTGGACCTTGATCGGTCCCATGAAGGTGTAGCGCTGCTGCTTCGCGTAGTCCCGTACGAGTCCGGACAGCTCGTCGCCGAGCTGTCCGGAGTACGGGCTGAGCCGCTCGTAGTCGGGAGCGCTCAGTTCGACGATGAAGTCGTTGGGGACGACGGTCCGCTCGCGGTTCCAGATCGTCGCGTTGTTGTCGCACTCGCGCTGGAGCGCACCCGCGATCTCGACCGGCTGGACCTCGGACTTGAAGACCTTGGCGAAGGTGCCGTTGACCAGACCTTCGAGACGCTGCTCGAAACGCTTCATGACTCCCATGGGGCACCTCCTCCGGTGTCATCGTCCCTGTACTGCTTACTGATCGTATCCACGCCCGGGGAAAACGGCTGGTTCCCCTTGTCTGCCCGGTGGACGAGTGTCCCCCCTCACACGGATCGTAGAGGTGGCCACATCACAGTGTCCCGCACACGGGGTGCACTCGGCAGGAGTGGGGAGAGGGTTCCGCGTTCCCGCTTCCCGCTCGGGAGTCCCCGAAACAACGGATGTGAATCCTCCCCGATCAGCGTGCTAATCTTCGGTTGTCGCCAGGGAGAAGCGCCGAAACGGCGGGACGAACTGGAAACACCACTCTTGCGCGAGTGGCGGAACGGCAGACGCGCTGGCTTCAGGTGCCAGTGTCCTTAGGGACGTGGGGGTTCAAATCCCCCCTCGCGCACAACGAGTAGCTGGAAACAGCTGCTGGGTTGGTTCGACAGAACCCCCGCACCGGCGAGATCCGGTGCGGGGGTTCTTCGTTGTTTGCGGTGCGGTGCGGTGCGGTGCGGTGTGACCTGTGGCCTGTGGCGGGCGGGTTGGCGGGGCGGGTGTGGGTCGGGCGCTGTGCCTTGTTTCACGTGAAACGTCGAGGGGGCGTCTTCTCCGGCGACGGTTTTACTTGCTCTTTGGCCTGTTCAGAGACTTGTCCACAGCCTGGGGCGGTAGTTGTCCACAGGGGCCGACGGTCCGGGGTGAACGGCGGTACGGTCAGGGCCCATTGAGGGCGAACAGGACCGCTGGTGGGCGGGGGAGGCGGTTTCCATGAGTGCGACCGATGTGACGGCGGTCTCGGTGGTGGCGGCGAATCCGGTGGTGGTGGAACCGGTGGTGGCGGTGCCGGTCGTGACCGTGGCTGATGTGGCGGCGGCCGGGGCTCCGGCGCCGGGTGCGGTTTCCGGGGTGCCCGGGCCGCGCATTCCGGCGGTCCCGGGGTTCGCGCGGCGGACCGAGGAGTCGTCGCCCAAGGCGGCGGGCCGGGCGTTGCGGGAGCGGGTGCCGCGTGGCGCCCACGCCTCTCTGGTGCTTCCGGCGGGGCGGCCCGACGCCGTGCGGGCGGTCGAGGAGTCGAACAGGGGCCGGGTGGCCGGTCTGACCCCGATACGGGTGGGTCGCATGGCGGCCACCCCCTTCGCGTTCCTGCGCGGTGCGGCGGGACTGATGGCCCACGACCTCACGGGGACCCCCGTCACCGGGGTGGGCGCCCAGCTCTGTGGCGATGCGCACGCGGCCAACTTCGGTCTGTACGGCGATGCGCGCGGCAACCTCGTCATCGACCTCAACGACTTCGACGAGACGGTCTTCGGTCCCTGGGAGTGGGACCTCAAGCGGCTGGCCACCTCCTTCGTGCTCGCGGGCCGGGCGGCCGGCGCCGACGAGGACACCTGCCGCAAGGGTGCGTACGACGCCGTGGGCGCGTACCGGCGGACGATGCGACTGCTCGCCCGGCTGCCCGCGCTCGACGCGTGGAACGCCATCGCGGACGAGGCGCTCGTCTCGCACGCGGACGCGCGGGACCTCCTCGGGACGCTGGAGCGGGTCTCGGCGAAGGCCCGGAAGAACACGAGTGCCCGGTTCGCCGCCCGGTCCACGGAGGAGTCGGAGGACGGCGGGCGCCGGTTCCTGGACGCCCGGCCGGTGCTGCGCCGGGTCCCGGACGCGGAGGCGGCGGCGGTCGCGGCGGGTCTGGGCGGCTATCTGGAGACCCTCCCGGAGGACCGGGTGCCGCTGCTCGCCCGCCATGCCATCCAGGACGTGGCGTTCCGGGTGGTTGGGACGGGCAGCGTGGGGACCCGTTCGTACGTGGTGCTGCTGCTGGACCACCGGGGGGAGCCGCTGGTGCTCCAGGTGAAGGAGGCCCGGCCGTCGGCGCTGACGCCTCACCTGCCGGCCGTCGGTTTCGACGTTCCGGTGGTGGAGCACGAGGGGCGTCGGGTGGTGCTCGGGCAGAAGCGGATGCAGGTCGTCAGCGACCATCTGCTCGGCTGGGCCGAGGTCGAGGGCCGGCCCTACCAGGTACGGCAGTTCCGGAACCGCAAGGGCAGCGTCGATCCGGCGGCACTCGCCCCGGACGAGGTGGACGACTACGCGCGGATGACCGGTGCCCTGCTCGCCCGGGCCCACGCGCACAGCGCCGATCCGCGTCTCGTGGCCGGGTACTGCGGGAAGAACGACGAGCTGGAGGAGGCGGTGGCGGACTTCGCCGTGACGTACGCGGACCGGACCGAGGCGGACCACGCCGAACTCCTCAAGGCCATCAGGTCCGGACGGATAGCGGCCGAGCTGGGGGTCTGAGCGCCGGGGCGGCCCCCGCCGGGTCCTCGCCCCGCCCGCCGGGGCCATACGCTGGACGGGTGACCGACGAAGCCGCCGGGGTGGACACCACCCGGAACGACGATGACCGGCAGAGCCCCGACCACGTCCAGGACCTGGGGAGTCCGGGCGGCGAGCCCGACGCGGAAGGAGAAGCGCCCGGCGCGGAGCCTTCCGGGGCTCCTTCCGCTGCTTCCTCCGGGGCTCCTTCCGGGGAGGACACGGTGCCCGGTGCGGAGGAGACCGCCGCACGGCCGGAGGCGCGGCTCGCCAAGGCGGTCCAGGCGGCCGAGCAGGCGCTGATCGAGTTCGAGATCGCGGTGGAGACCTTCCGGGTCGAGGTGGAGAACTTCTCCCGGCTGCACCACCAGAAGCTCGGCCCGATGTACGCCCGCCTCGACGAGCTGGACGCGCTCATCGCGGAGGCCACGGCCGCCCGTACCGGCGACCCCGAGGACGCCCGCAAGGCCCGGGAGAAGCGTGCCGCCGTCATGCCGATGCCGGGGGTGGAGGAGCTGTTCCACGGCTGGATGGATTCGGACGGGCTCTACCCCGAGGCCGTCGCCATGCTCACCGAGCAGACGGTTCAGCCGCCGAAGCGGGTACGGCCCAGCGACGAGGCCCGCAAGCTCTACCGCGAGCTGGCCCGCAAGGCCCACCCCGACCTGGCGCGGGACGAGGCCGACCGGCAGCGGCGGGACGAGTTCATCGCCCGGGTCAACGCGGCGTACGGCCGGGGCGACGTGCCGTTGATGCGGGAGCTCGCCGACGAGTGGGCGGCGGACCCGGTGCGCCCGCCGGTGCTGCTGAGCGAGAGCGAGGAGCTCTACGCCCGGCTGGAGTGGCTCAGCCGGCGCAAGGAGCTGCTGACCGTGCTCGCGCAGGAGCTGGAGCAGAGCGCGATCGGCTCGATGCTGCGGATGGCGCCGGACGACCCGGACCAGCTGCTGGTGGACATCGCCGACCAGTTGCTGGGCGAGGTGTCCCGGCGGGAGGCGGAGCTCGCGGAGCTGGTGCAGTAGCGTTTCGGTAGACGGTGTCGCGTATGCGCGTATGTACGAGAGAAGGCATGACCCATGAATTTCGCCCCGCTGCCCTCGGTGGACGTCGCTGCGGTGCCGTCGGACGGCTTCGTGCTCGACGTCCGTGAGAACGACGAGTGGGCGGCCGGTCACGTCGAGAGTGCCCTGCACATCCCGATGAGCGACTTCGTCGGCCGCTTCGGCGAGCTGACGGAGGCGGCCGAGGACGGCCGCCGCGTGCACGTGATGTGCCGCGTCGGCGGGCGGTCCGCGCAGGTCACCCAGTACCTCGTCCAGCAGGGCATCGACGCGGTGAACATCGAGGGCGGCATGCTCGCCTGGGACGGGGCCGGCCGTCCGATGGTCGCGGACGGCGGCGCGTCGCCCTTCGTCCTCTGAGAGCGGCTGACGACTGGGATGGACGGCTGACCACCGAGGCTGACGGCTGACCACCGGGGCTGACGGCTGACCACTGGCGGCACGGGGGCGGCGGTGTGCGGACCGCCCCGGTGCTCGCCCCGTACTCGCCGCCGGTCAGCGGTCGAAGTCGATGGCCACCTCGGGGGTGAGCGGGTGCGACTGGCAGGCCAGGACGAAGCCGGCCTCGGTCTCCTCCGGTTCCAGCGCGTAGTTCCGGTCCATCCGCACCTCGCCCCGGACGAGGAAGGCGCGGCAGGTGCCGCATACTCCGCCCTTGCAGGCGTAGGGCGCGTCGGCACGCCTGCGGAGCACCGTCTCCAGCAGTGAATCGCCGTTCTCCACCGGCCAGTTGCCCGAACGCCCGTGCAGGGTCGCCGTGAGTGTGGCCTCCGCGGGGACGGTGACCCCGGCCGCACTTCCGGCGGCTGCCAGGTCCGGATTCGCCCCCGTCGGGGCGGGGGCGTCCGCCACGTGGAAGATCTCCTGGTGGACACGGCCGCGGTCGACGTCCAGCGAGCGCAGGGCCCGTTGGGCCTCCCGGACCAGTCCGAGCGGTCCGCAGAGGAACCACGCGGCCACCTCCGGCACCGGCAGCAGGGCGGGCAGCAGCGAGGTCAGGCGCTCCTGGTCGAGGCGTCCGGCGGGCAGCCCCGCCGCCTGCTCCTCCCGGGAGAGCGCGGTGACGAGGTGGAAGCGGTCCGGGTAACGGTCCTTGAGGTCGGCCACCTCGTCGAGGAACATCGTCGACGCCACCGTCCGGTCGCTGCGCACGAGGCAGAACCGGGCCAGGGGCTCCCGCGCGAGCAGGGTCGCCGCGATCGACAGGACCGGGGTGATGCCGCTGCCGCCGACCACCGCCGCGAAGAGACCCGGCCGGGGCTCCAGCGTGAAGCGCCCGGTCGGGGGCATCGCCTCCACCTGGTCGCCGACCGCGAGTTCCTTGAGCGCGTACGTCGAGAAGGTGCCGCCGTCCACCAGGCGGATGCCGACCCGGAGCACCGGCGGCTCCGGTGGGGCCACGGCGGGGGAGCAGAGCGAGTAGGACCGCCGGATCTCCTCGCCGCCCGCTTCGTAGCGCACGTTGAGGTGCTGGCCCGGTACGTGGCGGAAGGTCTCCCGCAGGGCGTCCGGGACCTCGAACGTCACGGCCACCGCGTCGTCCGTGATGCGTTCGACGGCGCGGACCCGGAGCGGATGGAACATCTACAACTCCTTGAAGTGGTCGAAGGGTTCGCGGCAGTCGTCGCAGCGGCGCAGCGCCTTGCAGGCGGTGGAGGAGAACCTGCTGAGCAGCTCGGTGCGGGTCGAGCCGCAGTGCGGGCAGCGCACGGCGAGGGTGAGCGGCACCGTCCCGTCGGAGGCGTGTACGGGGCGCGGGGGCGCTATGCCGGAGGCGGCGAGCTTGCGGCGGCCCTCCGCGCTGATGTCGTCCGTGGACCAGGCCGGCGTCAGCACCGTGACCACCGAGACCTGGGCCATTCCGTGGTCGTGGAGGGCGCGTTCGATGTCGTGGGCCATGGTCTCCACGGCGGGGCAGCCGGTGTAGGTCGGGGTGAGGGTGACGGTGACGCGGTCGGGTCCCTCCACCCGGACACCGCGCAGGACGCCGAGCTCGTCGAGGGTCACCACCGGCAGTTCCGGGTCGGGTACGGCTCCGGCGACGGCGCGCAGCTCCTCCTCCAGCGGGGTCGTGGTCACCATGTCGCCCCCGGGTGGCTGCGGTGGAGGTGCTGCATCTCGGCGATCATCCGCCCGAAGGGCTCGGTGTGCAGCCCCTGGCGGCCGGCGCCCGCCGTCCAGGCACCGCTCCTCGGGCCGGTGGGCAGGGAGAGGCCGGCGCGCCCGACCACGTCCGTGACCGAGGCCAGCCAGTCGTCGCCGAGGGCCGCCCAGTCGACGTCGACGCCTTCGACGGGCCGGACGAGCTCACCGGTGAACTTCCAGAGCCCGTCCAGTCCTTCGCGCATCCGGCGGTGGCTCTCCTCGGTGCCGTCGCCGAGGCGCAGGGTCCACTGCTCGGCGTGGTCCTGGTGGTAGGCGACCTCTTTCACGGCTTTCGCGGCCAGAGGGCGGAAGGCGCTCGTGCCGGCGGCCAGCCGCTCGTACAGGAGGCGCTGGTAGACGGAGAAGTAGAGCTGGCGGGCGATGGTGCGGGCGAAGTCGCCGTTCTCCTGCTCGACCAACTGCGTGTTGCGGAAGGCGCGTTCTTCGCGGAGGTAGGCGAGTTCGTCCTCGTCGCCCACGAGGGAGAGGAGGACGCGGGCCTGGCCGAGGAGGTCCAGCGCGATGTTGGCGAGGGCGACCTCCTCCTCCAGCACCGGGGCGTGGCCGGCCCACTCCCCCAGCCGGTGCGACAGCACCAGCGCGTCGTCTCCCAGGGCGAGGGCACCGGCCAGGAGTCCGGGCGGTGCGGAGGCCGTGGGGCGGGGCGTCGCGTCGTGCGGGGCGGCGGTCACAGGTGCTTCACCCCTTCCGGGATCTCGTAGAAGGTGGGGTGGCGGTAGGGCTTGTCGGCCGCCGGTTCGAAGAAGGAGTCCTTCTCGTCGGGGGACGAGGCGGTGACCGCGGTGGAGGGCACCACCCAGATGGAGACCCCTTCCGCGCGGCGGGTGTAGAGGTCGCGGGCGTTGCGCAGGGCCATGGTGGCGTCGGGGGCGTGCAGGCTGCCGGCGTGGGTGTGCGAGAGCCCCCGGCGGGAGCGGACGAACACCTCCCACAGCGGCCAGTCGGTCGAGTCGCTCATGCCGTCGCCTCCGCGTTCGGGGCCGGGGTGGTGGATGCGTCCGCCGCGCTGCCCGCACCGGTGGAGGGCGCGGCCCGCGGGGGCTGCGGGGGTTCGGGCCGCGCGTGCTTCGTGGCGTACGCGGCCGCGGCGTCGCGGACCCAGGCGCCCGCCTCGTGGGCGTCGCGGCGCTGGGCGAGCCGCTGGTCGTTGCACGGGCCGTTGCCCTTGAGCACCTCCTGGAACTCCGTCCAGTCGATGGCGCCGAAGTCGTGCCTGCCCCGGTCGTCGTTCCACCGGAGGTCGGGATCGGGGAGCGAGAGGCCGAGGGCCTCGGCCTGGGGCACGCAGATGTCCACGAACCGCTGGCGGAGTTCGTCGTTCGAGTGACGCTTGATCTTCCAGGCCATCGACTGCGCGGAGTGCGCGGAGGCGTCGTCCGGCGGCCCGAACATCATCAGCGACGGCCACCACCAGCGGTCCACCGCGTCCTGCGCCATCGCGTGCTGGGCGGGTGTTCCCCGGCTCAGCGCCAGCAGGAGTTCGTACCCCTGGCGCTGGTGGAAGGACTCCTCCTTGCAGATGCGGACCATCGCGCGGGCGTACGGGCCGTACGAGCAGCGGCAGAGCGGCACCTGGTTGGTGATGGCGGCGCCGTCCACCAGCCAGCCGATCGCGCCCACGTCAGCCCAGGTCAGCGTCGGGTAGTTGAAGATCGACGAATAGCGCTGGCGGCCCGCGTGCAGCTTGTCGAGCAGCTCCGCCCGGCTGGTGCCCAGGGTCTCCGCGGCGCTGTAGAGGTACAGGCCGTGGCCCGCCTCGTCCTGCACCTTGGCCATCAGGATGGCCTTGCGGCGCAGGGAGGGGGCCCGGGTGATCCAGTTGGCCTCGGGCTGCATCCCGATGATCTCGGAGTGCGCGTGCTGGGCCATCTGGCGGACCAGCGAGGCGCGGTACGCGTCCGGCATCCAGTCGCGGGGCTCGATCCGCTCGTCCGACGCCACGGTGGCGTCGAACGCCGCCGTACGGCCGTCCGTCCCCGCTGCTGCGGCATCCGCACCGTCCGGTGTCTGCCGACCCGCGGTCACTGTCGCCATGACCACTCCGTCCCGACCGATCGTTCGGTCCATCGACTTCAATGGTCGGTCGGCGGACCGTAGGGTGTCAACCCTGTGGATGGCCGAGGGATGATCGACGACGATCGGGGCGGTATGCAATCGGATCACAGGGGGCGCCCGGGGCGTCGGCCGGCCGACGAGGGCGAGGGATCGGACGAGGTACGCGCGGACGCGGCACCCCAGGAGGCGTCGGGGCTCTCCACGGAACGCGCGGTACGGCCCGACGGGCCGCCGGGTGAGCCGGGTGGGTCGCCCGCCGAGGAGTTCGCCGCCGAGGGGCGCATACCGGAGCGAGCCGGTGGTGAAGCGGCCGCTGGGGGCGAGGCCGAAGCGGAAGAAACCGCCGACGCCGAGGAAACCGCTGGTGAGGTGATCGGTGGCGAACAGGCCACCGCCGGGGTCTCCGCGTCCTGGCCTCCCGGGACGGACGGGCACGAGCCCGCGCCGGGGCCCGAAGAGCTCGACGCGGGCCGTGACCACGACGGGGACACCGCCGCTTCCGGTGCCGCGGCGCACTCCCCGGGCGAGGGGGACGACCGGCACGGTGCGGTGGGTGCCGGGCGTGAGGGCGGTGACGACGGTGCGGGCGGACCCGGTACCGCGTCCGGGGCGCCGTCCGGCGCGGCCCCGGGCCCGGCGCGCGTCGGGATGGCCGGGCTGTCGACCGGATACCGGGTCGTCGCGGGGCTGGTGATGGTCGGGATCGGCCTGCTCGCCTGCGTCCACCTGGGCATGGTCTTCCTGCACGTCGCACCGTCGAACACGCTCTCCAAGGAACACGCGGAGAGCGTCAACAAGTGGATCTATCCGGAGTTCGAGCAGAACTGGAAGCTTTTCGCTCCGAATCCGCTCCAGCAGAACATCTCCGTGCATGTCCGGGCGGAGGTCGTCAGCGCCGACGGGGATCGCCGTACCACCCCCTGGATGAGTCTCACCGCGGAGGACGCCGAGGCGATACGGAGCAACCCGCTGCCCAGCCATGCCGCTCAGAACGAGTTGCGCAGAGGATGGGACTTCTACGTCAACAGCCATGACGACAAGAACCGTTCGACCGGAACGCGCGGAGTGCTCGCCGAGTCCTATCTGCGGCGCATCGTGATGCGGCGCCTGGACGGGCACGACTACGGCGGGAAAGTCGAACGCATCCAGCTGCGTTCGTCGTCGCGCCGGGTCGCGGCACCCCCGTGGAGCACCGAGAAGATCAGCACCCGTCCGGTCTACCGCGAGCTCGGGTGGTGGAACGTGTCCACCGACGATCTGCCCGAAGGCAGCGCGGCGGCCCGGGCGGCAGCGACGTCCGGCGAGGAGGCCGACCAGTGAGCACCGCCCCCACGGCGCCTGCCGTCGACCCCCGTCCGATCGAGGATCGGATCCGCCGTTCCGTCCAGCGGATCACCGCGTCCGCTCTCGGCCCGTACCAGAGCGCCGTGATCCGGATCGGGTTCACCGCCACGTATCTGCTGTTCCTGTTGCGCGAACTGCCGTACCGGCAGGAGCTCTACGGGCCGGACTCCCCCTGGCAGTGGGAGCTGGCGCACCGGCTGATATCCGACAACCACGCCTTCACCGTCCTGATGTGGTCGGACAGTTCCGCGTGGTTCGAGGCGGTCTACGCGCTCACCCTCGTGGCGGCGTTCTGCACGATGATCGGGTGGCGCACCCGGACGATGTCCGTCCTGTTCATGGTCGGGGTCCTCTCGATCCAGAACCGCAACGTCTTCATGGGCGACGGCGGCGACAACGTCGTCCATCTGATGGCGATCTACCTCGTGCTGACCCGCTGCGCCCAGGTCTGGTCGCTCGACGCGCGGCGGGCCGCACGGAACGCGGCGCGGCGGGCGCAGGGACTGCGGCCGGCCCGGGACGTCGTCGGTCCGGTGCTCTGGTCGGTGCTCGGACCGGTACTGGTGGTCGCCACGGTGCAGGACGGTCTCGGCGGCACCCGGTGGCTGCCGGCGCTGCTGTGGGTGCTCTGGCTGGGGGCCGCCGCCCAGCGGATCACGGACCGGAAGGCACCGGACGGGGAGCACCGGGTGCTGCTCGACGTGGTGGCCAACCTCGCCCACAACGCGGCCCTCGTGGTGATCATGGCCGAGGTCTGCCTGGTTTACGCCACCGCCGGCTGGTACAAGATCCAGGGTTCGCGCTGGCAGGACGGCACCGCGCTGTACTACCCGCTCCATCTGGACTACTTCACCCCGTGGCCCCAGCTCTCGAACCTGCTCGCGGGCAGCGCGGTGATGGTGATGGTGGTGACGTACGCGACGGTGATCGTGCAGGTGGCGTTCCCGTTCACGCTCTTCAACCGGCGGGTCAAGAACGTCCTGCTGGTCCTGATGATGGGCGAGCACGCGGGGATCGCGGTCCTGCTGGGCCTGCCCTTCTTCTCGATGGCGATGATCTCGGCGGACGCCGTCTTCCTGCCCACCGTCTTCCTGGTGTGGCTGGGCGGCCGGGTCGGCGCGGGCCGGGACCGGCTGCTGGCCCGGGTCGGCAGCCGTACGGGCGCGGCCCGCGTGCCCGGCCCGCGGGGGCCGGACGGACCGGGCGGGGAGGCCCCGCGGCGTCCCGCCGACGGGGGCCATACGCTCGTCGGGTGAGCAGTGAGACCGGCAGTACAGAGGAATTCGTGCCCTTCGTGGCCGAGGGGCCCGATCCGGCCGCGGAACCGGCGCAGTACGACGACGGGTTCGGGGACGGGATCGGTGTCGGACCGCACCCGTCCCCCTGGCCGGAGGACGAGCGGTACGACCCCGAGCTGCTGGCGGGCGGCGACCGGCGCAACGTGGTGGACGAGTACCGCTACTGGACCCGCGAGGCGATCGTCGCCGACCTGGACCTGCGGCGTCACGACTTCCACGTGGCGGTGGAGAACTGGGGCCACGACTTCAACATCGGCTCGGTCGTCCGCACCGCGAACGCCTTCCTCGCGAAGGAGATCCACATCGTCGGCCGTCGGCGCTGGAACCGTCGTGGCGCCATGGTCACCGACCGCTACCAGCATGTGCGCCACCACCCCGACACCGCCGACCTGACCGCCTGGGCGGCGGCGGAGGAGCTGCCGATCATCGGGATCGACAACCTCCCCGGGGCCGTACCGCTGGAGCGGACCGTGCTGCCCCGGCGCTGTGTGCTGCTCTTCGGCCAGGAGGGTCCGGGGCTCACGGAGGAGGCCAGGGCCCACGCCTCGATGGTCTGCTCGATCGCGCAGTTCGGTTCGACGCGGTCGATCAACGCGGGGGCGGCCGCCGCCGTCGCCATGCACGCGTGGATCCAGCGGTACGCGGACGTGCCGGACCCCGCGGCCTGACGCCCGGCACCGTACGAGGAGACCCGGGCCCGGTGGCCTCGGGCCCGGTGGCCTCAGGCCTGGCGGCGTACCTCGATGGTGCGGAAGCGGCCCGAGACGAAGGCGCCGTCGCAGAGGGCCGCGTTGGCCGCCGGGTTGCCGCCCGAGCCGTGGAAGTCGGAGAAGGCCGCCGTCTGGTTGACGTAGACCCCGCCGGTCAGGTTCAGCGACAGCTGGGCGGATTCCTCCAGGCAGACCTCCTCGATCGCGCGCTCCACCTCGGGCGAGGTGGTGTAGGCGCCGACCGTCATCGCGCCCTTCTCCCGGATCGTGCGGCGCAGCAGGTCCACCGCGTCGGCGACGGAGTCCACCGAGACGGCGAAGGACACCGGGCCGAAGCACTCGGAGAGGTGGACGGGGTCGCCGCCGTCCGGGCCGGGCTCCTTGGCGAGGACCTTGACGACGACCGGCGTGCGCACCACCGCGTCGGGGAACTCCGGGTGAGGTACCGCGCGTGAGGCGAGGGCCACGTCGCCGAGGTCCGGGGCGGCTTCGAGCCGGCTCCGTACGTCCGGGTTGACCAGGGCGCCGAGGAGAGCCGTGGCGCGTGCGTCGTCGCCGAGGAGCCCGTCGACCGCCGCCGCCAGGTCGGCGACCACCTCGTCGTACGTCCGGGGACCCTGGTCGGTGCTGATGCCGTCGCGGGGGACGAGGAGGTTCTGCGGGGTGGTGCACATCTGGCCGCTGTAGAGGGAGAGCGAGAACGCGAGGTTGGCGAGCATTCCGGCGTAGTCGTCGGTGGAGTCGATCACCACCGTGTTGACCCCGGCCTTCTCGGTGTAGACCTGGGCCTGGCGGGCGTGGGTCTCCAGCCAGTCCCCGAAGGCGGTGGAGCCGGTGTAGTCGATGATCCGGACCTCCGGGCGCACCGCCAGCTCCTTGGCGATGCCCTCGCCGGGGCGCTCGGCCGTCAGCGCGACGAGGTTCGGGTCGAATCCGGTCTCGGCGAGCACCTCGCGCGCGATCCGGACGGTGAGCGCGAGCGGCAGCACGGCGCGCGGGTGCGGTTTGACGAGGACGGGGTTGCCGGTGGCGAGCGAGGCGAAGAGGCCCGGGTAGCTGTTCCAGGTGGGGAAGGTGTTGCAGCCGATCAGCAGTGAGACGCCGCGCCCCACCGCGGTGAACGACTTGCGCAGCCGGAGCGGGTCGCGTTTGCCCTGCGGCTTGGACCAGTCGGCCTCGGCGGGGGTACGGAACTGCTCCTCGTACGCGTACGCCACCGCCTCGAGGCCGCGGTCCTGGGCGTGCGGGCCGCCCGCCTGGAACGCCATCAGGAAGGCCTGTCCGCTGGTGTGCATGACGGCCTGCGCCACCTCGTGCGTGCGGGCGGCGACGCGCGCCAGGATCTCCAGGCAGACCAGCGCCCGCGCCTCGGGGCCGGCGTCCCGCCAGGCTGTCGTGGCGGCGCGCATCGCGGGCAGCAGGACGTCGGGGTCGGCGTGTGGGTACTCGATGCCCAGCTCGGGGCCGTACGGGGAGATCTCGGCGCCCGTCCAGCCGTCGGTGCCGGGCTGGCCGAGGTCGAAGCGGGTGTGCAGGAGTGCGTCGAACGCCGCCTTGCCCTCGGCCATGCCGAGGCTGCCGGGCGCCCCGCCCTCGCCGTACGCCTTGGGGTGCTCCGGGTGGGGCGACCAGTAGGCGCGGGTCCGGATGGCGTCGAGGGCCTGGTCGAGCGTGGGCCGGTGGGTCTCGGACAGCTTCTGGAGGGAGAGCGCGGCGGCCATGGCGGACCAACTCCTCATCGAGCCGGGCGGGGACGTGCTGACGGAGTTAGAGTAACCGAACGATCGGTCGGGACAAGGGGGCCCGGACAACCTGTGGACAACTCATGGGGGAGGATCGCGTTCATGACCACGGCCAAGCGGGACACGTACACCCCGGAGACGCTGCTGGCCGTCGCCGTGCGGGTGTTCAACGAGCGCGGATACGACGGCACGTCCATGGAGCACCTCTCCCGGGCGGCGGGCATCTCGAAGTCGTCGATCTACCACCATGTGGCGGGCAAGGAGGAGCTCCTGCGCCGCGCGGTGAGCCGGGCGATCGACGGGCTCTTCCGGATTCTCGACGAGCCGGGCGCGGACCGGGGGCGCGCGGTCGAACGGGTCGAGTACGTCACCCGCCGCACGGTCGAGGTGCTGATGGCCGAGCTGCCGTACGTCACTCTGCTGTTGCGCGTCCGGGGCAACACGAAGACCGAGCGGTGGGCGCTGGAGCGGCGCCGCGAGTTCGACCAGCGGGTGGCGGCCCTGCTGAAGGCGGCCGTCGCGGACGGGGACCTCCGGGCCGACGTGGACATACGGCTGGCCACCCGGCTGCTGTTCGGCATGGTGAACTCGCTCGTCGAGTGGTACCGCCCGCAGCCCGAGGGAGCCGGCGGAGGCACCGGTGGCGCCCCGGACGGGGTCCCCGGGGCGGACGACCTGCCGGGGACCGTCGTACGGCTGGCTTTCGACGGGATGCGCTCCGCCGGCCGGTGACAATTCGTGTGACGGTTCGGGTGAAGGTCGGCCGTCAGCCGGCGGCGGTGGGGCGGTTGGTCCGGCCGTGGCCGAGTTCGGTCTCCTCGAACACCAGCAGGGTGCGGGTGGAGAGCACCTCGGGAATGGCCTGAATGCGGGTGAGGACGAGCTCGCGCAGGGCCCGGTTGTCCGGTGTGTGCACCAGGAGCAGTACGTCGAAATCGCCGCTGACCAGCGCGATGTGGGTGGCGCCCGGGAGTGCCTGGAGCTCCTCGCGCACGGTCCGCCATGAGTTCTGCACGATCTTGAGCGTGATGTAGGCGGACGCCCCCTGCCCGGCCCGCTCGTGGTCGATCCGGGCGCTGAACCCGCGGATGACCCCGTCCTCGACCAGCCGGTTGATGCGGGCGTAGGCGTTGGCCCGCGACACGTGCACCTGTTCGGCGACGGCGCGTATCGAGGCCCGGCCGTCGGTGCGGAGGATGCGCAGGATGTCCCGGTCGACGGCGTCCAGGGGGCGGGCCGGCGGTGTCGGCCCGGGCCCCTCGGCCATTCGTTCAGCTGCCATGCCCCCGCGCCTCCCTGTTGTGGACGAGCTGCCTCCATCCCAGGCTGTGGACAACCGTTTGTCCACAGGGCGAGGGGGGCTGTAGCCAGAATGCGTCCACGACCGAACAATCGGTAGGTGAGACACGTCACCCGGGCTCGCCCCGGGCCGCGTCCGCGTGCGACCGCTCCGACTCCGACGTACACCCCGACGTAGGGCCCGGGGCCCGGTGGGATTCCGTTCTTCCGCCGGCCCGTGTGTCCGCCTCGTTGCCAAGGAGGTGCCTCTCATGACGGTCCAAGAGCTGCCCGGCGCGGGCTACCGGCCGGTGCCGCCCCCGGCCTGGAAGCCGCTCACCGACCCCGCCCCGCTGCTCCCGGACCCGGAGCCGTACCGGGTGCTGGGCACGGACGCGGCGGCCGGAGTGGACCCGCGGCTGCTGCTGAGACTCCACGCCGAGCTGGTGCGGGGCCGCCGCTACAACGCGCAGGCGACGGCGCTCACCAAGCAGGGGCGCCTCGCCGTGTACCCGTCCAGCACCGGCCAGGAGGCCTGCCAGGTGGCCGCAGCGCTGGTGCTGGAGGAGCGGGACTGGCTCTTTCCGAGCTACCGGGACACCCTCGCCGCGGTGGCCCGGGGGCTCGATCCGGTCGACGCGCTGACGCTGCTGCGGGGCGACCGGCACACCGGTTACGACCCCCGCGAGCACCGGATCGCGCCGCTCTGCACCCCGCTGGCCACGCATCTGCCGCACGCGGTGGGGCTGGCGCACGCGGCGCGGCTCAGGGGCGACGACGTGGTGGCGCTGGCGATGGTCGGGGACGGCGGTACCAGCGAGGGCGATTTCCACGAGGCGCTGAACTTCGCGGCCGTGTGGCGGGCCCCGGTCGTCTTCCTCGTGCAGAACAACGGCTTCGCCATCTCGGTGCCGCTGGCCAAGCAGACGGCGGCACCGTCCCTCGCCCACAAGGCGGTCGGTTACGGCATGCCCGGCCGGCTGGTCGACGGCAACGACGCCGCCGCGGTGCACGAGGTGCTCGCCGACGCGGTGGCGCGCGCCCGCGGTGGTGGCGGGCCGACGCTGGTGGAGGCGGTGACCTACCGCATGGACGCCCATACCAACGCCGACGACGCGACCCGCTACCGCTCCGGGGACGAGGTGGAGTCCTGGCGGGACCACGACCCGGTGCTCCTCATGGAGCGTGAGCTGACCGGGCGCGGCCTGCTGGACGAGGCCACCGCCGACGCGGTGCGCGAGGCGGCGGAGCGGATGGCCGCGGCGCTGCGGGAGCGGATGAACGCCGATCCGGTGCTCGACCCGATGGACCTGTTCGCACACGTCTACGCGGACCGGACCGGGCCGCTGCGCGAGCAGGAGGCCGCGCTCCGCGCCGAGCTGGAGGCGGAGAGCGCGTACGCGGGCACGGACGCGGAAGGACAGCAGGACGGCCACGAGCGGGGCACGGAGGGCGGGCGATGACCACGGCGGTGCGGGCGGGGGCGGGTCGTACGGGCCCGGTCACGATGGCTCAGGCGCTGGGGCGGGCGCTGCGGGACGCGATGGCGGAGGACCCGTCGGTGCACGTCCTCGGAGAGGACGTCGGCACGCTCGGGGGCGTCTTCCGGGTCACCGACGGGCTGGCGGCGGAGTTCGGCGACGAGCGGTGCACGGACACGCCGCTCGCGGAGGCGGGGATTCTCGGCGCCGCGGTCGGGATGGCGATGTACGGCCTGCGGCCGGTGGTGGAGATGCAGTTCGACGCGTTCGCCTATCCGGCGTTCGAGCAGCTCGTCAGCCATGTGGCCCGGATGCGGAACCGCACCGGGGGCGCCCTGCCGATGCCCCTGACCGTGCGGATTCCGTACGGCGGCGGGATCGGCGGGGTCGAGCACCACAGCGACTCCTCGGAGGCGTACTACATGGCCACCCCGGGGCTCCACGTCGTCACCCCGGCCACCGTGGAGGACGCCTACGGGCTGCTGCGGGCCTCGATCGCCTCGGACGATCCGGTGGTGTTCCTGGAGCCGAAGCGGCTGTACTGGTCGAAGTCCGACTGGTCGCGGGAGGCCCCGGCGGAGGTCGGACCCATCGGCCGGGCGGTGGTCCGCAGGCCGGGGACGAGCGCCACGCTGATCACCTACGGCCCGTCCCTGCCGGTCTGTCTGGAGGCGGCCGAGGCGGCGGTGGCGGAGGGCTGGGACCTGGAGGTCGTCGATCTGCGGTCGCTGGTGCCGTTCGACGACGGGACGGTCGCCGCGTCCGTGCGGCGGACCGGGCGCGCGGTGATCGTCCACGAGTCCGCCGGGTTCGGCGGGCCGGGGGGCGAGATCGCCGCGCGGGTGACCGAGCGGTGCTTCCACCACCTGGAGGCGCCGGTGCTGCGGGTCGCCGGCTTCGACATCCCGTATCCGCCTCCGATGCAGGAGCGGCACCATCTGCCGGGGGTGGACCGGGTGCTCGACGCGGTCGCCCGGCTCCAGTGGGAGGCGACGCGCTGATGCCCACGGTGCTCGAGTTCAAGCTGCCGGACCTCGGCGAGGGGCTGACCGAGGCGTTGATCGTGCGGTGGCTGGTGGAGATCGGCGAGGTCGTCGCCGTGGACCAGCCGGTGGTCGAGGTCGAGACGGCCAAGGCCCTGGTGGAGGTGCCGTGCCCGTACGGGGGCGTGGTGACGGCCCGCTTCGGTGAGGAGGGGGCCGAACTCCCGGTCGGCGCGCCGCTGATGACGGTCGCGGTCGCACCGGGCCCGGCATCGGGTTCCGCCCCGGCTCCGGTTTCCGCCCCGGCCGCTCCGGTGTCGGCTCCGGCGTCCGCACCGGTGTCCGCTCCGGTGTCGTCGGAGGCTTCGGGGAACGTACTGGTCGGGTACGGCACCGCCGCCCCGGCAGCGCGGCGGCGGCGGGTCCGCCCCACGTCGGCGCCGGCCGCTGCCGGCGGTGGCGCCGGTGGCAGCGGTGGCGCCGGTCCGGTGGCTCCGGTCTTCCCGGTTGCTCCGGTAGCTCCGGCAGCTCCGGTCGTGGAGGCCGCTCCGGCTGGTTCCGCCGCTCCGGTCGCGGTCATCTCTCCGCTCGTCCGCCGACTGGCCCGGCAGCACGGACTGGACCTCCGGGAGCTGGTCGGATCGGGTCCGGAGGGGCTGATCCTGCGGTGCGACGTCGAGGCGGTGATCGAGCGGGCGTCCGCGGCGGGCGGTGAGCACACTGTCGGCGAGGCGGGGGCCGTCGGTGCGGTGGGGGCTGCCGCGTCCCCGCAGGGACGTGCCGTGACCGGCGAGCGGATCGCGTTGCGCGGGGTACGGGGCGCGGTCGCCGACAAGATGGCGCGCAGCCGGACCGAGATCCCCGACGCGACCTGCTGGGTGGACGCGGACGCGACCGAACTGATGGCGGCCCGCGCGGCGATGAACAGGGCGGCGGGTCCGAAGGTCTCGGTCCTCGCCCTGCTGGCCCGGATCTGTGCGGCGGCGCTGGCGAAGTACCCCGAGCTGAACTCCACCGTGGACACCGCCGCCCGGGAGATCGTCCGGTTGCCGTCCGTCCACCTCGGGTTCGCCGCGCAGACGGACCGGGGGCTGGTCGTACCGGTGGTCCGCGACGCGCACGCGCGGTCCGTGGACTCGCTGGCGGCCGAACTCGCCCGGCTCACCGAGGTGGCCCGGGACGGGAAGCTGACCCCGGCGGAGCTGACGGGCGGCACCTTCACCCTGAACAACTACGGCGTGTTCGGGGTGGACGGCTCCACGCCGATCATCAACCACCCTGAGGCAGCCATGCTCGGAGTCGGCCGCATCCTCCTCCGCCCCTGGGTGCACGGGGGTGAACTGGCGGTACGTCAGGTGGTGCAGCTTTCGCTCACCTTCGACCACCGGGTCTGCGACGGCGGCACGGCGGGAGGCTTCCTGCGGTACGTCGCCGACTGCGTGGAGCATCCGGCCGTCCTGCTGCGGACCCTGTAGGCCCGGTCCGGACGCGGGACCACTGATCGCCCGGCCCGCCCGGCCCGCCCGGCGGTCCCGCGTCCGAGGCGGGCGCCCATACTCGTCGCATGACCGCCTATGACGCCATCGTCCTCGCCGGAGGGGCCGCCCGACGGCTCGGGGGAGCCGACAAGCCCGGGATCGGTGTCGGCGGCCGGGCGCTGCTCGACCGGGTGCTCGCGGCGTGCGCCGGTGCCGCGAGCACTGTGGTGGTGGGGCCCCGCAGACCCACGGTCCGGCCGGTGATCTGGACCCGCGAAACGCCTGCCGGAGGTGGCCCGGTGGCCGCGCTGGGCGCGGGCGTGCGGGAGACCGCATCGCCCTGGCTCGTGGTGCTCTCGGCGGATCTGCCGTTCCTCGGGGCCGCCACCGTCGGTACGTTGCTGGCCGCCGCCGAGGAGGGCGGCCGGGAGGGCGCCCTGTGTACGGACCCCGACGGGCGACGGCAGCCGCTGGTCGCCGTCTACCGTGCCGAACCCCTGCGGCGCGAGCTCGCCCTGCTCGCGACGGAGCACGGCGGCCTCGCCGGACTCCCGCTGCGCCTGCTGACGGCCGAGCTCGATCTGGCCGCCGTGGCCACACCGGGCCTCGCCTCCTTCGACTGCGACACTTGGGACGACATCAGGGTGGCAAGGGCACACATCAGGGAGCATGAGGCCGTGCTGGACGAATGGATCACCGCAGTCAAGACCGAACTCGGCCTCGAACTCGACGTCGACACCGATGTTCTGCTCGACCTGGCGCGCGACGCCGCGCACGGAGTCGCGCGGCCCGCCGCCCCGCTCACCACCTTCCTCGTCGGATACGCGGCGGGTCTGGCGAGCGCGAACGCCGAACCCGGCGACGGCCCCCGGGCCGTGGCCGAGGCGACCCGCAAGGCGACCGCGCTCGCCCTGCGTTGGGAAGCGGAATCGGGCGATGCCAAGGGAGCCGGAGCCTCGTGAGCGGCCGGGAGCCGCTCCCGGCGGCGGAGGCCCCGACCGTGCGGCTCTCCGGCATGGGAGACCCCGGGGACTTCTTCGTGCTTCCGGAGCTGGACGACTGCCCGGTGCCCGTGCGGAAGACCTCCTCGGCGGAGGACGAACGGGCCGTGGAACAGGCCCTGGCCCTGGCCAACCGGGTCTCCCCGCAGGAGCCCTACGAGCCCTACGAGCCCTCGCGCCACGGCTCCTCGGCCCCGGTGGCTCCTGAGCCGTCCGGAATCCCGGCGGGCGGATCCGCGAAGGACGCACGCGCGAAGGACGCACCGCCCCCGGGCACGCCCGTGCACCGCTCCCCCGCCGCGACCTGGGAGCAGGCCCGGGCGCTGGCCGTGCGGGCAGGACGCAGGGGCGGGCACCCGGCGATCCGGCTGCCGCTCGGCCGCTCGCTGGGCCACGTACTGGCCTCGGGGCTGACGGCGTTGACCGATCTGCCGTCCTTCGACACCTCGGCCATGGACGGCTGGGCCGTCACCGGACCGGGCCCCTGGCACTTCCACGGTGGCTCCGGGCTCCTCGCCGGGGACGGCGGCCTCGACCGGCTGCCGGACGGCGAGGCGGTACGGATCGCCACCGGGGCCCGCATGCCCGTGGAGGCGACGGCGGTCATCCGCTCGGAGCACGCGGAGGTGGACGAGGCCAAGGGGATGCTGCACGCCCGGCGCGCGGTCGTTCCGGGCCAGGACATCCGGCCGCGCGCCCAGGAGTGCCGGACGGGCGAGCAACTGCTGGCGCCCGGAACGCTGGTGACCCCCGCGGTGCTCGGCCTGGCCGCCGCCGCAGGGTACGACGCGCTCGTCGTCGTACCGCGTCCCCGGGTGGAGGTGCTGGTGCTCGGTGACGAGCTGCTCACCTCGGGGCTCCCGCAGGGCGGGCGTATCCGGGACGCGCTCGGGCCCATGCTCGGCCCGTGGCTGAACGCCGCGGGCGCCGATGTCGCCGAGCCGCGCCGGCTGGGCGACGACCCGGAGGCCTTGCGGCAGGCGCTCACCACCACCGACGCGGACCTGGTGCTGACGACCGGCGGCACGGCGGCCGGTCCGGTCGACCATGTGCACCCGATCCTCGCGGAGATCGGCGCCGAACTGGTGGTGGACGGAGTGGCGGTACGCCCGGGGCACCCCATGCTGCTGGCCAGACTGGCGCCGGACGGGCCGTGGCTGGTGGGACTGCCGGGCAACCCGCTCGCCGCGGTCTCCGGGCTTCTCACACTCGCCCTTCCGCTGCTCGGCGGGCTCGCGGGGCGCGTCGAGCAGGAGCCGTACCGGGCACCCGTACAGGAGGCGGTGCAGGGGCACCCGCACGACACCAGGCTCGTGCCCGTGGTGCATCGGGCCGGGCACGGAGCGATCCGGGACCACGCCGTGCCGCTGCGCTACAACGGCCCCGCGATGCTGCGGGGGATCGCCACCGCCGACGGTATGGCGGTCGTGCCGCCGGGCGGAGTGAGGCCCGGTACCGAGGTGGAGATCCTGGATCTGCCCTGGGCTTGAGGCCCGTCCCGGGGTGAGTCCCGCGACCCCGGGGCCCGCCCCGGGGTACGCCCCGCGATCCGGGTACGTCCCGGGGTACGTACGCGACCCGGGGCCCGTCCCCCGACCGTTTCACGTGAAACAGCAGCGGCTCGGCGCCGTTCGGGTGTTTCACGTGAAACACGCGGGCCCCTTCACGGGACCGGACAGGGTCTCAGCGGGCCGGACCCGAACGGCTGATGGTGATGAGACGGTCCTCGCGCTGGAGGCTGGTGAGCGTGGGGTCCGTGTAGTCGAGCAGCCTCCTGTTGCGGAGCACCGCGACGATCAGGTCGGCGCAGTCGCGCGGCGGGCGGCCGATCTCCTCCTCGGTCACCGCGCGTTCCCCGAGGTCCAGTCCGCTGCCGTGGGTCATCAGGTCCTCCAGGGTCCTGGCGACCGGTGGGCTGGCCATGGAGACCCCGAGCAGGCGGCCGGCCGAACTGGAGCTGGTGACCACGGTGTCCGCGCCGCTCTGTTTGAGCAGCGGGACGTTCTCGTCCTCGCGGACCGCGACGACGATGGTGGCGTGCTTGTTGAGCTGGCGGGCGGTCAGGGTGATCAGGGTGGCGGTCTCGTCGCGCTGGGGGGCGATGATGACCCGGCTGGCGGTCGGTACCTCGGCCTTGAGCAGCGTCTCGGAGCGCGTGGCGTCGCCGACGACGGCCACCAGCCCGTCGTCACCGGCCGCGTGTGCGGCCTTCTGCTGCGGGTCCACCACGACGATCTTGTCCTTGGTGATGCCCGTGGAGATCAACGACTCGATCGCGTGACGGCCCTTGGTGCCGTAACCGACCACCACGACGTGGTCGCGGGTGCGGGAACGCCACCGGTGGATGCGTACCTGCTGGCGGGTCCGCTCGGTGAGGACTTCGAGGGTGGTCCCGACCAGGATGATCAGGAAGAGCACTCGAAGGGGTGTGATGACCAGGACGTTGATGAGGCGGGCGCCGTCGCTGACCGGGGTGATGTCGCCGTATCCGGTGGTGGAGAGGGTGACGGTCGCGTAGTAGACCGCGTCGAGCAGGTCGACGCTGCTGTCGGAGGTGTCGTTGTAGCCGGAGCGGTCGGACCAGACGATCACCACCGTGACCGCCAGTACGAGCAGTGCCATCGCCAGTCGCCGGAGCACCTGCTGGAGCGGCGGCAGTGCGCCCTGCGTCGGCATGGTGATGGCCCGGCTGGCCTCGGCGTCCTCCCGCGCGTCCGAGCGCGAGCGGTGCCAGAGGGTCCGCAGGATGGAGAACCTGCCCATCCTGGCTGCTGGTTGGTTCTCGTCCTTCAAGGCATGTCCTCTGGCGGCGGCGGGCAGGTGGTCACGTCGTGGCCCATGGTCGTGGATCGACGACGGGGACGGTGGCCGAAGTGCGTCGCACGTGCCGTGTCTCCACCAGCCGTGCACCGTCACCGGCGGAGAGAAGCGTAAGGGGTTCCGTGCGGCCGTTCCGTCCCTCGTCCTTCCGTACCCTGAGAGCTGCGCCGTACCGCGCGGCCCACCGGCCAGGGCCGCCCGCCGAGCACCCGGACCCCCGGATTCCCGAGCACCCGGACCCCGAGTTCCTGAATCGCTGAATCGCTGGAGAAGCAACGTGCGTGATCACAGTGTGGTCGTCGGTTTCGGTACGAAGGGCCGTTCGGCCGTGCAGACGCTCTGCGCGACCGGCCAGCGGAAGGACCGGATCGTCATCGTCGATCCGTCCGGCAAGGTGGTCGACGCGGTCAATGCCCAGGGGTTCACCGGGGTGCAGGGTGACGCCACGCGCAGCGAGGTGCTGCTGCGGGCCGAGGTCCAGAAGGCGCGTCAGATCATCATCGCCACCCAGCGCGACGACACGGCCGTCCTGGTGACGCTGACGGCACGGCAGTTGAACCAGAGCGCGAAGATCGTCGCTGCGGTGCGCGAGGAGGAGAACGCCCCGCTGCTCCGGCAGTCCGGTGCGGACGCCGTCATCACCAGCGCCAGCGCGGCCGGCCGTCTGCTGGGTCTCTCGGCGCTCAGTCCCAGCGCGGGCACGGTGCTGGAAGACCTCATCCAGCACGGCAGCGGCCTGGATCTCATCGAGCGGCCGGTCATGAAGAGCGAGGTGGGACGGGGCGTCCGGGAGACCGACGACCTGGTGGTGAACGTGGTGCGGGGACACCGGATGATCAGTTACGACGATCCCGCCGCGAGCCCCTTGCAGATGACGGACCGGGTGGTCGTGGTCGTGCGCGCCTCCCCGCTGCCCTCCCCGCTGATCCCGAACCGGCCGCCCCAGGGCCCACAGCGGCTGTAACCGCTGTAGCGGCTTCGGAGAGCGGGTACGGAGTAGCCTCGCGGCCATGTATGCGATCACGATCCCGGAACCCGGTGGCCCCGACGCGCTCGTCTGGACCGAGGCGCCAGATCCCGTACCCGGCGAGGGCGAAGTCCTCGTGGAGGTGCTCTCCAGCGCGGTGAACCGCGCCGACGTCATGCAGCGCCAGGGGTTCTACGACCCGCCGCCCGGCGCCCCCGTGTACCCGGGGCTCGAATGCGCGGGGCGGATCGCCGCGCTGGGCCCCGGGGTGAGCGGCTGGGCGGTGGGCGACGAGGTCTGCGCGCTCCTCGCCGGCGGCGGGTACGCGGAGAAGGTCGCGGTGCCGTCCGGGCAGCTGCTGCCGGTGCCCGCGGGGCTCGACGTGGTGTCGGCGGCGGCGCTTCCCGAGGTGACGTCGACGGTCTGGTCCAACGTCTTCATGGTGGCCCACCTGCGCCCCGGCGAGACCCTGCTCGTGCACGGCGGTTCCAGCGGCATCGGCACCATGGCGATCCAGCTGGCCAAGGCGGTCGGCGCCCGGGTCGCGGTGACGGCGGGCAGCGCGGAGAAGCTGGCGAGCTGCGCGGAACTCGGCGCGGACATCCTGATCAACTACCGCGAGCAGGACTTCGTGGAGGAGATCCGCAAGGCGACGGACGGGGCGGGCGCGGACGTCATCCTCGACATCGTCGGCGCGAAGTACCTGGCACAGAACGTCGAGGCTCTCGCGACCAACGGGCGGCTCGCCGTCATCGGTCTCCAGGGCGGCGCGAAGGCCGAACTGAACCTGGGCGCCCTGCTGACCAAGCGGGCCGCGGTCACCGCGACCTCGCTCCGGGGCCGCCCGCTCGCCGAGAAGGCCGCGATTGTGGCGGCGGTGCGTGAGCACGTCTGGCCGCTGATCGAGGCCGGAGTGGTCCGCCCGATCGTGGACCGTACGGTGCCGATGGCCGAGGCCGCCGAGGCGCACCGGGTGATGGAGTCCAGCGCCCACATCGGCAAGGTCCTGCTGCTGGCACCCGCCGCGAACCAGGCCTGACCGCGCGAACCGGGCCCGACCGCGCAAGCAGGTTGATCACGCGAACCGGGCCCGACCGAGCGAGCGCGCCCGACCGTGGGACCGGGAAGCCCGGAGCTCATGACGAGAGCCCGGCCCGTACACCGGATGGTGTGGGGGGCCGGGCTCTTCCGGGTTCTGCGCGTGGTCGTGCTGTTCGGTGCGGTCCGGCCTACAGGTACGGGCCGGAGCGGATCGCGCCGTGCGGGTCTCCGGCCGACCCCTCGTCGTCGCCGGAGCCGGGGGGCAGGGCGCGCCGCATCTGCTCCAGCTGGGCGCGGGCCGCCATCTGCTGGGCGAACAGGGCGGTCTGGATGCCGTGGAACAGGCCCTCCAGCCAGCCCACCAGCTGGGCCTGCGCGATCCGCAGCTCGGCCTCCGAGGGGACCGACTCCTCCGTGAAGGGCAGCGAGAGGCGTTCCAGCTCCTCCACCAGCTCGGGCGCGAGACCGTCCTCCAGCTCCTTCACGGAGCTGGCGTGGATCTCCTTGAGCCGGACGCGGCTCGCCTCGTCGAGAGGTGCCGCTCTGACCTCCTCAAGGAGCTGCTTGATCATGCTGCCGATGCGCATGACCTTCGCGGGCTGTTCGACCATCTCCGTCACTGGGACCTCGCGGGACTCGTCGCCACTGGCACCGCCGCCGACAGCCATTCCGTCCTGTCCCACTACGAGGACCTGGGGGTGCTCCTGCGACCGGTCATTCCTCGGCATCTCCATGCCGCCATTGTCTCGCACATGCGCCGTACAGAAGGGTGGTGCCCCTTCTTGGGCTTGATCCACCGTCCCCTACGTACCTGAATGCGTGATCGGTCCCCCCGGATGTCCCTTGGATGTCCCCGGATCTTCGGGCGCCGAGCCGGACGCGGATTCCGTTCCGTCCCGTACGTACCGTCTGTCCCGTCAGTCCGCGCGGCGCATCCGGGCGCCGAGGAAGGCCAGTCCGAGGCCGACCAGGGCGATTCCGCTGCCCAGGGAGAGGTGGCGGAGACCTCCGGTGGCGTGGGTGCCCAGCGCGTGCGGACGCGTCGTCGGTACGGGCTCCGAGGACGGGAACGGCGGCGCTGCGGAGGCGGACGGGGGCTCCGGGGTGGCCTCGTCCTCCAGGGCGGCGATGGCCTCGGCGAGCTCCTGGGGCGACAGCGACCGGCCGGGGCGCACCCGGCCCTCCCCCGCGGGCCGCCCGGCGAACGGTTGCTCCCCCTGGGACGGCGTGGCGGTCGGGGTGAGGGGCGGGGTGAGAGACGGAGTGAGGGGCGGCGGGGCGACGGGCGGAGTGGTGGCCGGAAGCGTGAACCCGGCCTGTCCTGCCGGAGCAGGGGCGACGGCGGCGGCCGCAGGGGTGGACGGTGAGGCCACAGGGGCGGATGGCGAGGCCCCTGGATGGGACGGGGAGAACGGCGACGGCGACGCTCCCGTCGGGCGCGGGGCCCGGTGGGGGAGGCGTGTACCGGGCATGCCGGAGAAGGCGGGCCCCGCCGCCCGGGACGGGGTGGCCGAGGGAGAGGCGGCGGTGGTCGTACGGGGAGACGGGGAGGCGGCCGCGCAGGCCGTCGGGCCCAGCGTGGCGGTCATGGCGAGCAGGAGGGAGACGACCGACCTCGACGTCCACGGAGACCGCGGGGGAGGAGGACCTGGAGCCATGGGTTCAGCGTCACACGCCCGCACATTCCCGGCATCCCGGATCGACGGATGTCATCCGCCATGGTGACGGCGGACCCACCTCCCACCCGAACGGCCGATCCGGTCCACGCACGAACGGACGATCCGGCCCGGCCAGAAGAGAGCCGGAAGAACCGGAAAGGCCGAACGGCGAAGCCCGAAGCGGTCGGCCGGCCCGACCCGGCCCGGCCCGGCCCGCTTCAGCTCAGGGCGGGCCTCAGGACGGGTCCCCCGTGGAGACGCTCAGCTCGATGTGGGCGTTGACCGGATCGATGGCCGTACCGGCGGTCGGGAACTGCTTGACGACCTGGTCCTCGGCGTAGGTGTTGCCGGGCTCCTCGATCACCTTGAGGGTCCATCCGGCGGCGTCGGCGCAGGCCTTCGCGGAGAGCAGGTCCTTGTAGACGAAGTCCGGCACGGCGACCTTCTCGGTGTCGCGGACGTCCGTGTTCGGGTCCGTGCAGTCCTGGGTGTCCATGGTCCGGTTGCGCTCGGGGCCCTTGTGTTCCCCGGCGACCGCCGGTGCGCTGCTGCCGGAGGCGTCGGTGGGCCCGGTCGTCGGGTTGTCGTCGCCGCCACCGCTGAGCAGGAGTGTCGCCACCACGCCGAGGACGACGATGCCGGCGACGGCGACCGAGCCCAGGACCACCGGGTTCCGCCGGGACCTGCCGTTGCCGCCCCCGGTGCCCGTACCCCCGATGCCCGTACCCCCGGCGCCCGTGCCGCCGTGGCCCAGCTGTCCGGCGGCGGGCGGGGTCTGCGCCACCGCGTACGGCGGCGGGGTCTGCTGGTACGCCTGGGGGGCGGCCTGCGGGTAGCCGTAGCTCGGTGCCGGGGTCGGGGCTCCGTACGGGCCGGGCTGCTGGTGGTGCGGGTGCGCCGGGTACGGGGTCTGGACACCGTACGGGCCGGGCGCGGCCTGCTGGTCGACCGGCGGGAAGACCGTCGCGCCGACGCCCGAACCGCTGTTGGTGGGACCTCCGGCGACGATCACCGGGGCGGCGGCCTGGCCCGAGGCGTTCAGTACCCGGAAGATCTCGTCGCGCATCGCGGCGGCGCTGGGGAAGCGTTCGTTCGGGTTCTTCCGGAGCGCGCGGGCGACGAGGGCGTCCACCGCGGGGGTGACCGCCCGGTTGATCGTGGACGGGACGGGCGGCTGCTCCTGCACGTGCGCGTAGGCGATGGCGAGCGGGGACTCCGCGTCGAAGGGGAGGCGCCCGGTGAGCAGCTGGAAGAGCATGATGCCGACCGAGTAGAGGTCGGAGCGGGCGTCCACGCCGCGGCCGAGGGCCTGCTCGGGGGAGAGGTACTGGGGTGTGCCGACCACCATGCCGGTCTGGGTCATCGAGGTGACGCCGGACTGCATGGCGCGGGCGATGCCGAAGTCCATGACCTTGACGACGCCGCGCTTGGTGATCATGACGTTGCCGGGCTTGATGTCGCGGTGGACGAGCCCCATCTCGTGGCTGGTCTCCAGGGCGGCCAGCACGTCGGCGGTCACCTTGAGGGCCTTGTCGGCGGGCATCGCGCCCTGGGCGGCGATGTCCTGGCGCAGCACCGAGCCGAGCGGCAGACCCTCCACGTACTCCATGACGATGTACGGCATCAGGGCGCCGCCGAGTTCGTCCTCGCCGGTGTCGAAGACGGAGACGATGTTGGTGTGCTGGAGCTTCGCGACGGCCTGGGCCTCGCGGCGGAACCGTTCGCGGAAGGACTGTTCCCGTCCGAGTTCGGTGTGCAGCGTCTTGATGGCCACCTGGCGGTCGAGCGCCGCGTCGTAGGCGAGGTAGACGGAGGCCATGCCGCCTTCGCCGAGCAGGTCACGGAGCTGGTACCGGCCGCCGGCGACGGCTCCGCCCGCATAGCGGCCCTGCGAACCGTCCTGGCTCATGACGTGCTCCCCCTCGGCGCGTCGTTGGCGCCTCACCCCGATGTCGCGGGAATCGCGGAAATTGTTCCGAAGCTTCGGTGACGAGAAACTTCGGTGAACAGAGGCCCCGGGCCCCCGGAATCCGCGAAGATCCGTACTGGGTCCCAAGTCTGCCCGAGGGGTGGGACACGTCAAGCCAGGTGCCGGTTCCGTGACCCTGACCACACGAACCGTCTCGGAAGCGTTACAGGAACTGCCCAGAATGTGCGCGTGCGCCACGCGGGCCGATCGGATGACCGGTTTCGCTCCGGACCGAGGGGCGCGGTGGAGGCTGTAGCGTGGCGTGGCAGTACAGCCGTCCATGCGGCTGATGCAGGAACCAGGCACCGTGAGGACCCGCGGACGCGCGGACAGATACGACGGCGAGGACTGATGGCACCCGATTCCGAAGCAAACGGCGGCGGAGTCTCGGATGGCACCGACTCCTGGGGCGTCGGCGGCGTCGTCGGGGACGGCCGTTACCGGATGACCCACCGCCTCGGCAGGGGCGGAATGGCGGAGGTCTACGCCGCGGAGGACGTCCGTCTGGGACGTACCGTCGCGGTGAAGCTGCTCCGCTCCGATCTCGCCGAGGACCCGGTGTCCAAGGCGCGGTTCACCCGCGAGGCACAGTCGGTGGCCGGGCTCAACCACCACGCGATCGTCGCCGTGTACGACTCCGGCGAGGACGTCGTGGGCGGTCAGACCGTCCCCTACATCGTGATGGAGCTGGTCGAGGGCCGCACCATCCGTGACCTGCTGATCAGTGCGGAGGCACCGCCGCCCGAGCAGGCGCTCATCATCGTCTCGGGTGTGCTGGAGGCGCTGGCCTACTCGCACCAGCACGGCATCGTGCACCGGGACATCAAGCCCGCGAACGTCATCATCACGGACTCCGGCGCGGTCAAGGTCATGGACTTCGGCATCGCCCGCGCGCTGCACGGCGCGCAGTCGACGATGACGCAGACCGGCATGGTCATGGGCACTCCGCAGTACCTCTCTCCGGAGCAGGCGCTCGGCAAGGCCGTCGACCACCGCTCCGACCTGTACGCGACCGGCTGTCTGCTGTACGAACTGCTGGCGCTGCGGCCCCCGTTCACCGGTGAGACGCCGCTCTCCGTGGTGTACCAGCACGTCCAGGACATCCCGGTCCCGCCGTCCGAGGTCTCGGACGGGGTGCCGCCGGAGCTGGACGGTCTGGTGATGCGTTCGCTCGCGAAGGAGCCGGACGACCGGTTCCAGAGCGCGGAGGAGATGCGCGGGCTGGTCCAGTACGGCCTGCAGATGCTCCAGGTGCAGGGCGGCCACACCGGTACGTGGAACACCGGGCCTGTCGTCGGGTACGACGGCGGTCACACCCCGGCGCAGGGTTTCGCGGGGTCCACCCAGGTGATGGGGGCCGGCGGCTACGCGGCGCACGGGGACACCTCGCAGGGGCCGATCCTGCCGCCGATGAACCCGGACGACGGCGGCTACGGCGGTTACGGCAACGGCGGTTACGACGGCGGCCAGGGCAATGGCGGCGGCAAGAGCAAGATGTGGCTCTTCGTGGTGCTGGCGCTGGTCGCGATCGGCGTCGGGGTCGCGATCGCCGTCAACGCGGCGGGCAGCGGCGACACCGACAAGGGCCGGGTTGACCCGCCCACGTCGTCCTCGCCGTCCCCGGACGAGACGTCGGCCGAGCCGAGCGACGAGCCGACCGAGGAGTCGCAGGCGCCCGAGGATTCCTCCGGCGGGAAGTCGCAGTGGTCCGAGGACCCGACGTGGACGCCGACGCCGACCGAAACGCAGCAGTCGTACACCCCGAAGCCGACCCAGACCACGGAGGCGCCCGCCACGTCGAACGGCGGGGGCGCCGGGGAGCCCACGGGCGACACGTCCACGGAGCCGACCACGGACCCGACGGACGACGGCGCGGGCGGAGACCCGGCGGGCGGCACGGGCGACACCGGTGCCACCGCCGAGCCCACCGGCTCCACCGAGTCCGCGGGCGCGGAGGGACTCATCCCCTGACCGGCTCGCGCCGACCGACTACGGGACCGGCTCGCGCCAACTGACCCCGCGACCCCGTTGAGCGCCCCGCCCACCCGGTGCGGGGCGCTCACCCCGTGAACGCCTCGTTCACGGCCTCGTACTCCCGGGTCCACCACACCACCAGGGCCGACACCGCAGGGAACTGCGGGTCGGCCCTTCGGTCTCCCAGGGCGTAGCGCCAGCGCAGTATCCAGAAGTCGTTGAGCCGCTCCCACCAGACCCGGTGGACCGCGGCGGCGAGCTCGGCCGAGCCGGCTCCGGCGGCCTCGCGGTAGGCGCGGGCGTACGCCTTGACCTTGTCGAGTTCGAGTTTTCCGGCCGGCTGGACGAAGAAGATCGCCGCGGCGCGTACCGCCTCCTCCGCGCGGGGCTGGACGCCGAGCCGGTCCCAGTCGACGATCGCGACGGGGTCGCTGCCCCGGTAGAGCAGGTTCAGCGGGTGGAAGTCGCCGTGCACCCAGCCGTGGGCGGGGCCCACGGGGGTGGGCGGCCGGCGGTGGGCGTGGCGTTCCAGCAGGGCCCTGCGTTCGACGAGGCGGTGTACGGCGAGCTCGTCGAAGGCGTCCAGCGGGGTGTCGCGGGGGCGTACGCCGCGGGCGGCGTCGAGCAGTTCGTCGATGAGGGCGAAGGTGTCGGCCGGGTCCGGGCTGCCGTGGCCGCGTCGCGTGGTCGGCGTACCGCCGCCGGGGCCCATGACCTGTTCGAGACCGGTGTGTACGGCTCCGAGGAGCGCCCCGAGACGCTGGGACTGGTCGGGGGTCAGCTGGGCGCCGATGCGGTGGCGGCCGTCGACCCAGGGGTGCAGGGCGAAGCAGTGGCCGTCGATGACGGTGACGGTCTCGCCGTCGGCGTCGGCCAGCGGTGGTGCGACGGGGACGCCGATCGACTGGAGGCGCATGGTGGCCCGGTGCTGGCGGGCGATGAGGGAGCGCTCGCCGGTGGCGTCGTCCAGGTGCTGCTTGTCGAGGTGGTGCTTGAGGAAGTACGCGCCGCGCGTGGTGGAGACGCGGTATCCGTGGTTGAGAAGTCCCTTGGTGATCGGCTCGCAGGCGAGCGGTTCACCGACCGCGGGATAGCGGCGCATGACCTCGCCGACCGGAGGCTGGGGAGGGTGGGTTACATATGAGCGCGGCACTTACCAGATGGTAGATCACACGACGTGCCCCGGATGCGGACTTGATTTCCAGCCCAGAGTGTGCACAGAGGTGAACTGAGGGTGCAGTCGGAGGTAGACCGGAGCGAAGGTCTCGCCGTTGACCTCGGCGGGCAGGGCGCCGAAGCGGGCGCGCTGGGCGCGGGAGGGTTCGAGGAGCTCGGCGGTGCCGGTGAACTGCACGGCCCACAGGTCCTGGTCGCCCGGGGCGGCGGTGTTCAGGTTGTCGGCCCCGTAGGCGACGACGCTGCCGTCGCAGGCCTCGTGGTGGCCGAGTCCGCCGTGCATGCGCAGCACGAGGTGCCCGTCGTCCACGATGTGGCGGGCGAGGGCCAGCAGCGGGAGCGCACGCCTGCTGGTCGCCAGCCGGCCGTACGGGACCCGGTGCAGCAGCTCGATGGCGCGCGATACCTCTGGAGACATTCCTCCACTGTCCGACGCGGCCCGGTCCGTCCGTAAGGGTCCGGGGCCCCGGGCGCACCGGGACCAAGGTCCCCGGTCAGGCCGGGGACCGCTTCCCAGCGCCGGTCTCCCGGCGCGGCTCTCCCGGCACCGGTTCCTCGGCGCCGGTCTCTCAGCGCTCGCCCTCGGCCTGGATCCGGGCGACGTACGCGGCGGCCTGCGAGCGGCGCTCCATGCCGAGCTTCGACAGGAGGCTGGAGACGTAGTTCTTGATCGTCTTCTCCGCGAGGTGCAGGCGCTCGCCGATGACCCGGTTGGTGAGCCCCTCGCCGATCAGGTCGAGGATCTTGCGCTCCTGATCGGTGAGGTTGGCGAGCTTGTCGTCGCCCTTGCTGTCCTTGCCGTCGCGGAGCCGGGCCAGCACGCGGGCGGTGGCCGCGGGGTCCAGCAGCGACTTGCCGGCCGCCACGTCGCGTACCGCGCTGAGCAGCTCGTTGCCGCGGATCGCCTTCAGTACGTACCCCGAGGCACCGGCCATGATCGCGTCGAACAGGGCCTCGTCGTCGGCGTACGAGGTCAGCATCAGGCACTTGATGTTCTCGTTCTGGGAGCGGATCTCCCGGCACACCTCCACCCCGCTGCCGTCCGGCAGGCGCACGTCCAGCACGGCCACGTCCGGGCGGGTGGCGGGGATGCGGACCAGGGCGTCGGCGGCGGTCCCGGCCTCGCCGACGACCTCGATGTCGTCCTCCACCGCGAGCAGGTCGTGGACGCCCCGACGTACTACCTCATGGTCGTCGAGTAGAAATACGGTGATTTTTCCATCTTCGGACACATTCGCAGTCTCACACACTCCGCTCCGCTCCGCCCTTCCCTGCGCCGGTCCCCCGGGATAACGTGCCGTTGTTCCGGCCGCCTGCGAGGCTGTTACCAGTGCTGTGACCAGCGAGAGTTCGGGTTTTTCGCGATTTACTTGGAAATCCAAGCAAAATCGCAGGTCAGAGAGGGTTTCGCGTATATGCGACCCACTGGGTAACGTGCCTGTGACAGGGCGCTCGCCGGGGCACCTGTCACGCCTGTTCCCGGCCGAGCGGCACCCACCCCGTGCACGGGTCCGGACACAGGCGAGCCGCACTGGTATCCCGGCAGACCCCGGGGTCCGGACCGACGGAGGAGCACGCACGTGACCGTGGAGAGCACTGCCGCGCGTAAGCCGCGACGCAGTAGCAGCAGCAGGCGCACCAGCGCCGCGAAGGCACCGCAGAGTTCCGAGCCGCAGCTCGTACAGCTCCTGACGCCCGAGGGCGAGCGGGTGGAGCACCCGGACTACAGCATCGACCTCTCCCCCGAGGAGCTGCGTGCGCTGTACCGGGACATGGTGCTGACCCGTCGGTTCGACTCCGAGGCGACCGCCCTGCAGCGCCAGGGCGAGCTGGGCCTGTGGGCCTCGCTGCTGGGCCAGGAGGCCGCGCAGATCGGCTCCGGCCGGGCGCTGCGCGACGACGACTACGTCTTCCCCACCTACCGCGAGCACGGCGTTGCCTGGTGCCGTGGCGTGGACCCGACGAACCTGCTCGGCCTGTTCCGTGGTGTGAACCACGGCGGCTGGGACCCGGCCAGCAACAACTTCCACCTGTACACGCTGGTCATCGGCTCGCAGACGCTGCACGCCACCGGCTATGCCATGGGTGTCGCCAAGGACGGCGGTGACTCCGCCGTGGTCGCGTACTTCGGTGACGGCGCCACCAGCCAGGGCGACGTGGCCGAGGCGTTCACCTACGCCGCGGTCTACAACGCCCCCGTCGTGTTCTTCTGCCAGAACAACCAGTGGGCGATCTCCGAGCCCACCGCGCGCCAGACCCGGGTGCCGCTCTACCAGCGCGCCCAGGGCTACGGCTTCCCCGGCGTCCGGGTCGACGGCAACGACGTGCTCGCCTGCCTCGCGGTGACCAAGGCTTCGCTGGAGCGGGCCCGCAGCGGTGAGGGCCCCACCCTCGTGGAGGCGTTCACCTACCGCATGGGCGCGCACACCACCTCCGACGACCCGACGAAGTACCGGGCCGACGAGGAGCGCGCCGCGTGGGAGGCGAAGGACCCGATCCTGCGGCTGCGCACGTACATGGAGAAGCAGAAGTTCGCGGACGAGGCCTTCTTCACCGCCCTGGAGGCGGAGAGCGAGGCGCTCGGCAAGGGCGTGCGTGAGGCTGTCCGCGCCATGCCGGACCCGGGTTCCATGGCGATGTTCGACCACGTCTACGCCGACGGCTCCTCGCTCGTCGACGAGGAGCGGGCCGAGTTCATCGCCTACCAGGCATCGTTCGTCGAGGAGGGGAACTGACCATGGCCGCGGAAAAGATGTCCATCGCGAAGGCGCTCAACGAGTCGCTGCGCCATGCCCTCGACACCGACCCCAAGGTCCTGATCATGGGTGAGGACGTCGGCAAGCTCGGCGGCGTCTTCCGGATCACCGACGGGCTCCAGAAGGACTTCGGCGAGGGCCGGGTGATCGACACCCCGCTCGCCGAGTCCGGCATCGTCGGCACGGCGATCGGTCTGGCCCTGCGCGGTTACCGTCCCGTCGTCGAGATCCAGTTCGACGGCTTCGTGTTCCCCGCGTACGACCAGATCGTCACGCAGCTCGCGAAGATGCGCGCCCGTTCGCTCGGCAAGATCAAGCTGCCCGTCGTCATCCGCATCCCCTACGGCGGCGGCATCGGCGCGGTCGAGCACCACAGCGAGTCGCCCGAGGCGCTGTTCGCGCACGTCTCCGGTCTGAAGGTCGTCTCGCCGTCGAACGCGCACGACGCCTACTGGATGATGCAGCAGGCGCTCCAGAGCGACGATCCGATCATCTTCTTCGAGCCCAAGCGGCGTTACTGGGACAAGGGTGAGGTCGACACCGAGGCCATCCCGGTCCCGCTGCACCGCGCCGTCACGGTCCGCGAGGGCAGCGACCTCACGCTCGTCGCGTACGGGCCGATGGTGAAGGTCTGCCTGGAGGCCGCCGCGGCGGCCGAGGAGGAGGGCAAGTCGGTCGAGGTCCTGGACCTGCGGTCGATGTCCCCGATCGACTTCGACGCCATCCAGGCCTCGGTCGAGAAGACCGGCCGGCTGGTCGTCGTGCACGAGGCCCCGGTCTTCTACGGCTCCGGCGCGGAGATCGCGGCCCGGATCACCGAGCGCAGCTTCTACCATCTCGAAGCGCCGGTCCTGCGTGTCGGCGGTTACCACGTGCCGTACCCGCCGGCCCGGCTGGAGGACGAGTACCTGCCGGGTCTCGACCGGGTGCTCGACGCCGTCGACCGCTCGCTGGCGTACTGAGGAGAGGGGTCGTGACGATGACCGACACATCGGTCCGTTTCCGTGAGTTCAAGATGCCCGACGTGGGCGAGGGGCTCACCGAGGCGGAGATCCTCAAGTGGTTCGTCCAGCCCGGCGACACCGTCACCGACGGCCAGGTCGTCTGCGAGGTCGAGACCGCCAAGGCCGCCGTGGAGCTGCCGATCCCGTTCGACGGGGTGGTGCACGAGCTGCGCTTCCCCGAGGGCACCACGGTCGACGTGGGCCAGGTGATCATCGCGGTGGACGTGGCGCCCGGTTCGCCCGCCGACGTCCCCGTGCAGGCCGCTCCGGTCTCCGCACCGGCGGAGCCCGAGGCCGCCGCCGCGGAGGAGGCGCCCAAGGGCCGCCAGTCCGTACTGGTCGGTTACGGCGTCTCCGAGAGCTCCACCAAGCGCCGCCCCCGCAAGGGCGCCGAGCAGCCGGCGGCCGCCGCGGTGCAGGCGGTCCAGGGTGAGCTGAACGGCCGGGGCGCCGGTGCCGCGCAGGCGGTGGCGAAGAGCCGTCCGCTCGCCAAGCCTCCGGTCCGCAAGCTCGCGAAGGACCTCGGCATCGATCTGGCGGCGGTCACCCCGACCGGCCCGGACGGTGTCATCACCCGCGACGACGTGCACGCCGCCGCCGTTCCGGCGCCCGCGGTCACCGCACCGGCCGCCGCCGTCGCCGAGGGCACGGCCGCCGTGGCCCAGTCGCCCGACGAGACCGTGGCGTACGAGACCGGACCGTACGACACCGCTCCGGCCGAGGCGCCGCAGCCGGTGGCCGCGGTGCCGGGTGCGCGGGAGACCCGTATTCCGGTCAAGGGGGTACGGAAGGCCATCGCGCAGGCGATGGTCACCAGCGCCTTCACCGCACCGCACGTCACCGAGTTCGTCACGGTCGACATCACCCGCACGATGAAGCTGGTCGCGGAGCTGAAGGAGGACAAGGACCTCGCCGGGGTCCGGGTCAACCCGCTGCTCCTCATCGCGAAGGCCCTGCTCGTCGCGGTCAGGCGGAACCCGGGCGTCAACGCCGCCTGGGACGAGGCGAATCAGGAGATCGTCCAGAAGCACTACGTGAACCTGGGCATCGCCGCCGCCACCCCGCGCGGACTGATCGTGCCGAACATCAAGGACGCGCAGGAGAAGACCCTACCCGAACTGGCCGGTGCGCTCGGCGAGTTGGTCACCACGGCCCGCGAGGGCAAGACCTCTCCGGCGGCGATGGCGGGCGGCACGCTCACCATCACCAACGTGGGTGTCTTCGGCGTCGACACCGGCACGCCCATCCTCAACCCGGGCGAGTCCGCGATCCTCGCGGTCGGTTCGATCAAGCTCCAGCCGTGGGTCCACAAGGGCAAGGTGAAGCCCCGTCAGGTCACCACGCTGGCGCTGTCGTTCGACCACCGCCTGATCGACGGCGAGCTGGGGTCGAGGTTCCTGGCGGACGTCGCCGCGATCCTGGAGCAGCCGAAGCGCCTGATCACCTGGGCCTGACGGCCCGGACGGCTTACGAGGTGGGCCCGCGCGCGGCAGCGTGCGGGCCCACCTCCCGTTTCCGGGGGCGGGAGGCGGAGTTACGGGAGGAAGAGGGGCCCGGTCTTTCCCGCGAGGGACATCTCGGCGAACACCGTCTTGCCGACCGTGCGGCGCTCGATGCCCCACTTGTCGGCGAGGTTCGCCACGATCAGCAGCCCCCGTCCGAAACAGTCGGTGTCCACGGGCTTGCGGGTGTCGGGCAGCCGTTCCGCCCGCGCGTCGCTGACCTCGATCCGCAGAGTGGTCGCGGTGAGCAGGAGGCGTACGCGGAAGAGGCGGCCCTGTACTCCGCCGTGCAGCACCGCGTTGGTGGTCAACTCGCTGACCAGCAGCGCCACGTCGTCGGCCAGGTGTTCATGCCCCCACTCCGCGACGAGTCGCGCGGCCCGGCGCCGGCTGAGCCTGACGCTGCCGGGCGTGGGCGTGTAGCTGAGCACGTCCTCGTGGAGAACGGGTTCGGGGGCGGGGATTTCCTGGGCGGGCGTCATGGACACGTACCTCCGTGGAAACGGGCGGTGGCGATGCCGTGCCGGGGCCTGAGCCGGTACGTCTCCGGCGCGGGGCAGGACGGTGCACTTCCGCCGGTGGCCTCGCTGTGCGAGCGGTGGAGTACTGAACGTAGCGATCCCTCGAACCTGGGCACAAGTGAAACGGAGACAAGTGTCTCCAACGGGTGAAGGTGCTCGACGCCCACGCGGCCCGAACGCGACACTGACCCTGTGAATCGAGCAACCCAACTTGGGAATCGGACGTCGACGGTGCTGGGCCGCAGGCTCGGTAGCGAACTGCTCCGTCTGCGGGACGCGTCGGGGAAGACGCAGCAGCAGGCCGCGCAGACGATCAGCGCCACCAATTCGAAGATCGTGAAAATGGAGCGAGGGTGGGTCCCGATGCGGGACCCGGACATCCGCACGCTCTGCGAGTTCTACGGCACCGACGATTCGAAGCTCATCGGCCGCCTGCTGGACTTGGCCGGACTGGACCGGGAGCGCCGCAAGGCGAAGGGCTGGTGGAACCAGTATCCGGAGCTGCGATCGCTGGTCGAGTACGTGGCGTTGGAGGACATCGCCACCGGAATCCGTACGTGGCAAGGCGCGTTCGTTCCTGGCCTGCTCCAGACTCCGGACTACGCGCGGGCTCTCGCTGTGGGCAACGCGGAGTGGCGTGAACCTGAGGAGATCGAGCGATTCGTCGAAGCGAAGGTGGCGCGCCAGGCCCGTCTCTCGGATGACGAGCCGCTCGCGCTGTGGGCGATCATCGGGGAGGGAGCGCTGCGGCAGTTGGTCGGTGGACGCGAGGTGATGCGTACGCAGCTCGCACGCCTTGCGGCAGCATCCATGGAGCCAAATGTCACGGTGCAGGTTGTCCCGTTCCTTGCGGGGTCCCATCCCGGGATGACCAGCGCGTTCAGCGTCGTTTCCTTCGCCGAGCCGGGGGCGCTCGACGTGGTTTACATGGACACCACGTCGTCTACGCTGTGGTTGGAGAGCGAGACGGACGCCGCGCGTCACAACGTCACGTTCGGCCGCATTGCCAGAAGCGGACTCGCTCCCCGCGATTCCATCGCTCTGATAGAGCGTATTCGCAAGGAGTTGTAGCTGTGCGCCACTTCGAGTTCGTCAAGTCCAGCTACAGCAGTGGAGATGGCGAGTGCGTCGAAGTGGCCCGCAACGTCCCGGGTGCCGTCGCGGTTCGTGACTCAAAGTGTCCTGACGGCCCGGTACTTGTCGTGAATCCTTCTGCATGGAGCTCGTTCCGGGCCGCTGCCCGCTGTATGGACATGAACTGATTTCGGGGAACTGCCAGTTCAGGGTTTTACGATCTCCAGTGACAACCACGGCCAGAAGTGGGTCAAGATCGTCCGCAACATTCATGGCGCCGTTGCCGTACGCGACTCCAAGCGGCCCTGCGGCCGTGTGCTCGTATTCGCGGCCGCCAGCGGGGGTGTTTGGGTGGCTGGTCCTGAGAGGTGCGGGGCGTCTTCCTGATGGGGTGTCGGTAGCTGGGGGGCGGGCGAGGGTGAGGATGCGGTTCCGAGGGGAGACTTCAGTTGCCGAGCGATGGTCATGCCGCGCTGGCGTCTCCGAAGGAACCGAACGGGGAGGGCGGTCAGCGATGGACTATCAGTTCGCCAAGTCCAGCCACAGCACTATGAACAGCGATTGCGTCGAGGTCGCCCGCAACGTCCCCGGCTCCGTAGCCGTGCGCGACTCCAAGCGCCCCCAGGGCCCCGTGATCGTCGTCGCGCATGCCGCCTGGGCAGCCTTCGGAGCCGAGTTGTGCCGCTCGGAGACCTCCGCCTCGTGATTGACCTGCTGCCCAGTACTGCTTGAAGCGCTGGGCGTGGCGTCGTACGCGGGTACGGATGGCCCGGCGCGGAGTGGTCCTACCGGTCGGCGGGAGCCACCGGCCCCTGGGCGATCAGCACGTCGGCCTCGTGGCGCCAGCCGAGCGACGAGTAGAGCAACTGGCCTTCCTTGCTGGCGATGAGAAGTCCGGTACGGGCGCCCTGGGCCACGGCGGTTTCCGCCAGCGCGCTCATCACGGCGCTGCCCAGGCCGCGTCGCTGGTGTGCCGCGTACGTCTCGATGCGATCGGCGATCGCGTCGGTGCCGACCACGGCGATGGTGCCGTTCGCCGCCACCTCGCCGGAGGGGGTGCGGAGGGTGACGACCGTGACGGGCCCCTCCGTGCGGACCTCGCGCTCGTACGGTGCGGCGGGTGCGTGCTGCGGGTGCGCGGTCAGGTCGGTGGTCATGAGCCACTCCGCCCGGTGGAGCACCTCCAGTCCGGCGGTGGCGAAGACGGCTTCGACGGCGTCCGGGTGCAGCGTGGGTACCGTGAGCCAGGTGGGCTGTCGCGCGGCGGCGACGATGTCCGCCAGCCGCGTCAGGGACTCGGGCTCTACGTCCGCACGCAGTGCGACTATCTCGACGGCGCGGCTGGGCAGGCCGCACTCGGACCGCAGGCCGTTGTCGTCCCCGGCGGACTCGACCGGCTCGGCCTCGGGCAGGGAGCGCGCCACGGACCAGCCGTTCAGCCAGCGTCGTATCAGCTCTGATTCGATGTTCGTCACCGGGCGATTAGAGCACGACCGCAAGCGGGGACGGGCGAGCTGTCGACCCCCGCCGTCCGTCGCCCGTGAGCGTCGTGGGGAGCTCCTGGCAGGCTGGCATTCCGCGAACCCAGGTTCTCGACCGGCATCTTCATCGCAACCACTCTCGGTAGAATGGGACTTGATCCTCAGGGTCTGTTTCAGGCGTGATCGAAGGGCCGTGATCGGAGAGTCCGGGGATGCTGCTGCCGCTCACCCAGGGGAAGACCGAATTCGTCGAGGTCGTCCGTATCACCGATCCCGCCAGGCACCTCACTTCCAAAGACCTGGCGGGCGACAGTGCCGCCTTCTGGGAGGGCGACCAGGCCCAGCAGGTCCTGTCCCTGATCGCCGGCCTGCCGGGCGGTGAGCTGCACCGCTGCTTCCTCCCGGGCTGGGGTATCCGTGCCTACGACTCGGCCGATCAGCTCTTCGAGATCGCGTTCTGCTTCCGCTGCCACGGTGCCCGCATGTGGGGGCCGGATCTTCCTGCTGGGCAACGAGCCCAGAACTTCGACGGGGAGAGCCCTGCCGCACAGGAACTGCTGCGCCGGTTTCGCTCCTGCCTGCCGGAGTGAGGTGCGGTTCTCGCAGGCCGCTGGTGATCTTCTGACCCGGAGGGTGACGGACGGCGGTCACCCGGCGACGGCCGAGGCGAGCCGCGCGATCGGGTCGCCGTGGACCCGGTGCTGCGAACGTCCGCCGGGCCAGGTCGAGAAGCCGTCGCCGCTCCACCGGGGGATCACGTGGAAGTGCAGGTGGGGCACGGACTGCTCCGAGCCTGGGCCGCTGGCGTTGAGGACGTTGACCCCGTCGGCCCGGAGCGCGGACCGCATCCTGTCGGCGACCAGCCGCACCAGAGCCATGGTCTCCGCGAGGACCTCCGGCGGGGTGTCGAAGAGGTCGGCGAAGTGCGAGGTCGGGACGACCAGGGTGTGGCCGGGGGCGATCGGCGTGAGCGGGGCGAAGGCGGAGGCTACCGGCCCACGAGTGACCCACCGGGCCGAGTCCGCCTGGATGAGAGCGCAGAAGACACAGTCCATGAGGTCCGACCCTGGCAGACGCGACCGGGGCAGCCCACCCGGGGAACCGGACACGCGGGCGCGCTCCGACGCGCCGCCCGCATGGCGGGAGTTGACGCCACCGGTGCCGGGGCCGCCGGGGGTGCGTCAGCGTTCCGACAGGAACGTGCGCCCGGGGATTGACCCGCGTCGACGGGGTGCGGGAGATTCGCCGGATGATCTCCGATCCGGTTGTCCCGACGATGGTGCTGGTCATGGGAGTGGGGTTCGCCTGCGCGGGGGCTTTCCTGCTCACGCCCCGGGGAGCGGCGTGGATGCTCCGCGGGTATGAGCGCCGGCGGCAGCGGATGGCCGAGGTCGGCCGGAGTCGCCGGGAGATCGTCCGGGTCGCCGGGCTGCCGCTCTCTCGCGTTACCTCGGCCTGGTGTGGGTGACCGTGGGTTCGGCCGCCGCCGTCGTCTGCGCGTACCTGCTCGCCTCCGGCTGAGCCGCGTGCGCTGAGCTGCGTGCGCTGAGCCGCGTCCGCCGAGCGCGCCCCTGTGCGCGCCCCCTCGGCCGAAGGGCCCCGCGCGATCCTCCGCGCGGAGCCCTTCGGGGTGTCCGTACCGTCCGGTGATCAGCTCACGCGGCCGGGGCCAGCACCACGTAGGCGGTGCCGGGGACCGAGGCGGTGCCGTCGGCGTAGAGGGCGGTCACGCGGTAGAAGTGCGTGGTGCCCGGGGCGGCGGACTTGTCGGTGACGCTGGTGCCCGAGTACGGCGAGGGGGCCGCCGCGATCGTCTCGTAAGCCTCGGTGGCCGGGTTCCAGCGCTCGACCGTGTAGCCCGTGGCGTCCGTGACCGGCTGCCAGGTGAGCTGCACGCCGCCGGTGGAGGCTTCGTCGGCGGTGACGGTGACCGGGGAGCCCTCCGGGGTCGCGACCGTGGGAGTCAGGTCCCGCTCGGTGACGGTCACGACGGGGTTGATCTCGGGGTCGCGCATGCTGTTGTTGCCGGAGGTGTCCTGCACGTCGATGAAGTAGCACCGCTCCTCACCGTCGGGCAGCCGGACATCGGTGTACGAGGTGGCGGTGGCGCCCACGTACGCGGAGCTCACCGCGTAGCAGACCGAGGTGCCCTCCTCCTCGTCGGTGACCAGCTCGCCGATGAGGACCCGCTGGCGCGCGATGTCGGCCTCGCCACCGTTCTTCCAGCTCAGCTCGACGCCGTAGTCGGTCGCCTCGGCGGACAGGCCGGTGACCGGTGCCGGGGGCGTCAGGTCCTCGTACAGCGTCGTGGTGGTGACGCTCGCCGAGGCCGCGGACTCCTTGCCGGTGGCGTCGAACGCCTTGACCACGTAGTGGTACGTGGTGCTCCCCACCGGATAGTCGTCCGTCCAGGTGAAACTGCGGCTGCCGTCCGTGAGCAGGGTGGAGGCGACGACGTCGGCGGCGGGAGCGGCCTTGGTGTCGACGGGCAGGGCCTTGGAGCGGTAGACGTGGTAGCCGGCGACGGAGCCGTCCGTCGTCGCCCGGATCCAGGAGAGCGTGACCGAACTCTTGGCCGGGACCGCCGTCAGGCTGTGCGGGGCGGCGACGGTCCGGTGGGCGGAAGCGGCCGTGTACGTCGCGGGGGTGTAGGCGGAGGTGCGCCCGGCGCCGTCCACGGCGGCCACCCGGTACTGCCACTGCGCGGACCGGGCGACAGCGGTGTCGTTGAGGGTGGTTCCGGTCACCGACACGGTGGTGGCGGTACCGGCACCGCTGCGGTTCAGCAGATAGCGGGTCGCGCCCGCCACCGGCTTCCAGGTGACCGTGATGCCGGTGTCGGTGCCCGTGGCGGTGAGGCCGGTGGGCGTGGTCATGAGCGGCGACACCACGGGGACGTCGGCCGAGCCGGTGGAGACGTTCCCCGCCTTGTCGACGGCGCGGACCTCGTAGTAATAGGTCTTGCCGGGAAGGGGGTTGAGGCCGGTGTAGCTGGTGGCCCCGCCCGCGGCGACCTGGGTGTACGTGGTGGTTCCGGCCAGGCGGCGGTAGATCCGGTACCCGGCGAGGTCCATCTCCACGCTCGCCGGATAGGTCATTTTGACCTTGCCGGACGCGGTGTCGTGGACGACCTTCACCCCGGTC
This sequence comes from Streptomyces sp. NPDC001493, assembly GCF_053597235.1. Classification (NCBI taxonomy): domain Bacteria; kingdom Bacillati; phylum Actinomycetota; class Actinomycetes; order Kitasatosporales; family Streptomycetaceae; genus Streptomyces; species Streptomyces sp. NPDC001493. The sequence continues at coordinate 348,081 of NZ_JBSFHV010000002.1, read as the reverse complement.
GGGGTGCGGGGCTTGACCTTGTCGACCGTCTTCGACGTGCGGGGGGCGTAGCCGAACTTGACGTTGGCGGCGCCCGTCCAGTTCACGTAGTCCACGCGCAGGGTGTGCTTGCCGGACGGGATGGTGACGTTGACCGACTTCGACACGGTGGCCGAGCCGTTCTTCCAGATGTCGATCTTCCGTACGCCGTCGAGGTAGACCCGCACGCCGTCGCGCGCGGAGGCGGCGAAGGTGAAGGGGCCGCCGCCGCCGAAGTCGCGGGTGACGGAGTAGCGGACGGCGAAGTTGTCCTTCGGCAGACCGGCCAGGGGTGCGTTGTTGCCCCAGTTCTGGTCCATCGCGTTGTCGCAGTCGGTCTTCTTCGGCGTACCGGCGAACGTGGTGTTCGCGTAGAAGGTGCGCGTGAAGTAGTTCGTCTTGCAGACCACCGTGGCCGCCGCCGCCGGAGTGGCGCCGATGGCCGAGAGCAGCGTGCAGGAGGTCGCCGCGACGGAGAGGGCCGCGACGGAGCGGAGCCGTACGCGGGAACGAGGTATCACGTGGGGAGGCCCTTTCGGACAAGGGTCGTCGAGCACGACGGGAGTGGAGCACGGGGGGAGGGGCCCGGTGCGCGGAGCGCGCGCGGTCCGGACCCCTCCCGTGGCACCGGTGGTGCCGGGGACTACTTCTTGAAGCCGTAGTCCAGGAGCTTCTTGACGTCGGTCGTGCGGGTGGCCTCGGTCGAGGAGGCCAGGACGGCGCCGATCACCGTCTTGCCGTTGCGGGTCGCGGCGAAGACCAGGCAGTACTTGGCGTTGCTGCCGGAGCCGGTCTTGATGCCGATCATGCCGCTGTAGCTGCTCAGCAGCTTGTTGGTGTTGGTCCACGACATGTAGCGGTAGCCGCCGCTCTTCGTGGTGACCTTCTGCTTCGTCGACTTCGTCTTGACGAGGGCGCGGAAGGTCGAGTTCTTCATGGCGCTGCTGGCGATCTTCGTCAGGTCGCGCGGGGTCGAGTAGTTCGAGCCATTGCTTATGCCGTCGAACGAGTCGAAGTGCGTGTTCTTCAGGCCGAGGGCCTTCGCGTCGGCGTTCATCTTGCCGAGGAAGGACTTCACCCGGGCCGCGCGGGTCGTGCCGGTACCGAACTTGTCGGCCAGCGCGTAGGCCGCGTCGCAGCCGGACGGCAGCATCAGGCCGTACAGCAGCTGGCGCACGGTGACCTTGTCGCCGACGATCAGGTGCGCCGAGGAGGCGCCCTTGGCGACGATGTAGTCGCTGTACGCCTTCTGGATCGTGACGGTGCTGTTCAGGTTGAGGTTCTTCTGCGCCAGCACCACCTTGGCGGTCATGATCTTGGTGGTGGACCCGGTGGGGCGACGGGTGTCGGCGCCCTTGGAGTAGAGGGTCGCGGCGCTGGCGTTGTTCATCACGAACCCGCCGGGCGCGACGACGGTGGGCGTCGGAACCGTGGCCGCCTGCGCGGTGGTGGCGAGCGCCCCACCGGCGATGACGGCACCGGCCGTCAGGGTTACGGTCGCCGCGACGGACGTGCGACGAATGCCCCTCATGCGGATCTTCAAGATAAATGCTCCAAATGCCACTGGAATGCGACTGCATGGGAGCCGCTGATGGTGAGACTCCTGAGACGGCCGCTTGGATGTGCTGGCGCCGGGGCGCGTTTGAACGGCGTGCGGAGCGCTGCGCATCGTAACGCGCGTGGGCGACAGCCCGGTCACCCCTGAGGCGGGCGTTCTTCCTGGTACGGGAGGGGCCCACGGGTTCACCGTGGCGTCCGGATCACGGACGGCTTCCCTCATGCGTCCATGTTGTATCTATGCTGTGTGCATGCCTGCCGCACCTCCCGCATCCCCTGCTGCCCACCGGGCGGAACCCAAACCGCCTCCCGCCGCCGAACGCGTCTACTCCCACGTCAAGGAGGCGGTTCTCGACCGCCGTTACGAGGGCGGGACGCTCCTCACCGAGGGGGACCTCGCCGAAGCGGTCGGCGTCTCCCGGACCCCCGTGCGCGAGGCGCTGCTCCGCCTCGAAGTGGAAGGGCTGATCAAGCTCTACCCGAAGAAGGGCGCGCTCGTCCTCGCGGTCTCCGCGCAGGAGATCGCCGACGTCATCGAAACCCGGCTGCTGGTCGAGGAGTTCGCCGCCCGCAAGGCGGTGCCCGCCTCCCCGCAGCTGATCGGCAGGCTCGAAGAGCTGCTCGCCGAGCAGAGCACCCTCGCGCGGGCCGGGGACCTGGCCGCGGTCTCCGTCGCCGACCGCTGCTTCCACGCCGAGATCGTGCGCAACGCGGGCAACCAGATCCTCTCCCGCCTCTACGACCAGCTCCGCGACCGGCAGTTGAGGATGGGCGTCGCCGTGATGGAGGCGCACCCCGGCCGGATCGCCGCCAACATCGCCGAGCACACGGATCTGTTGGAAGCCATTCGATCGGGTGATGCGGAGGCGGCCGCGGGGGTCGTCCGGCAGCACGTCGGCCGGGTCAAGGTGCTGGTGCGGGGTGAGGACCGATGAGTTCGGCCGCCGCGCCCACCCTCTCGCTGCCCGGAGACCCGCCCGGCGGCCGGCGGGCCGTGTGGATCTGGGGCATCGGGGTCGCCGTCTACTTCGTCGCGATCATCTTCCGTACGAGCCTCGGGGTCGCCGGACTCGACGCCGCGACACGCTTCGACGTCAACGCCTCCGCCCTGTCGACCTTCTCCATCCTCCAGCTGCTCGTGTACGCGGGGATGCAGATACCCGTCGGCCTGATGGTCGACCGGCTCGGCACCAAGAAGGTCCTCGCCCTGGGGGCGATCCTCTTCACCGCGGGCCAGCTCGGCTTCGCGCTCTCCCCGTCGTACGGCACCGCGCTCGCCTCGCGCGCGCTGCTCGGCTGCGGCGACGCCATGACGTTCATCAGCGTGCTGCGGCTCGGCAGCCGGTGGTTCCCGGCCCGGCGCGGACCGCTGATCGGGCAGATCGCCGCCCTCTTCGGGATGGCGGGCAACCTCGTCTCCACCCTCTTCATCGCCCGCGCCCTGCACGGCTTCGGCTGGACGAAGACGTTCGTCGGCAGCTCGCTGGCCGGTGTGCTGGTGCTCGTCCTGATGCTGCTCTTCCTGAAGGACCACCCCGAGGGCCACGAACCGCCGCCCGTGGAGCACGCGGGCGCCGCGTACGTACGCCGCCAGATCGCCGCGTGCTGGCGTGAACCCGGCACCCGGCTCGGGATGTGGGTCCACTTCACCACGCAGTTCCCGGCGATGGTCTTCCTGCTGCTGTGGGGGCTGCCGTTCCTCGTGGAGGACCAGGGGCTGAGCCGGGGCACCGCCGGCAGCCTGCTCACCCTGGTGGTGCTGGCGAACATGTCGGTGGGCCTCGTCTACGGGCAGGTCATCGCCCGCCACCACGCGGCCCGGCTCCCGCTCGCCCTCTCCACGGTCGGGGCGACGGCGGTGCTCTGGGCGGCCACCATCTTCCACCCGGGCCACGCGCCGATGTGGCTGCTGATCGTGTTGTGCGTGGTGCTGGGCGCCTGCGGCCCCGCGTCGATGATCGGCTTCGACTTCGGCCGGCCCGCCAACCCGCCCGAGCGCCAGGGCACCGCCTCAGGCATCGTCAACATGGGCGGCTTCATCGCCTCGATGACCACGCTGTTCCTGGTCGGGGTGCTGCTCGACGCGACCGGCGACGACTACACGATCGCGTTCTCCTCGGTGTTCCTCCTGGAGGCGCTCGGCCTCGTACAGATCCTGCGGCTGCGGAAGCGCGCGGCGGCCCGGGAGCGCGAGCACCACGTGGTCAGCCGGGTGGAGGCGGTGCACGTACCGGTGTGAGGGCTCGTGGGCACTGGTGGCCGGTGGGCGGGTGGCGTCGGGGTCACCCGGTCGCGCCGGTGGCCCGGGTGGCCCGGTGGGCGGGTCACCCGGTCGCGCCGGTGGCTTGGTGGGCGGGGTCACCCGGTTTCGCGGGTGGCCTGCTGGGCGCGGGCTCGGGCGAAGCCCCAGGCGACGAGCGCGGCGGCGAGGACGGTGAGCGCGAGGCCCGCGACCGTGGCGGCCCGCTGGAACTCCGCGGTCTGCCGGGCGCTCCAGTGCGCGTCGGCGACGCTGCCGGTGAACAGTGCGGCGAGGACCGTACCGGCGACCGCGACGGCCGTGCCGGAGCTGACCTCGGACGCGGTGTCGACGAGCGCCGCGCCGGTCGTCGTCCGTCTCTCGGGCAGCCCCCGGAGCACGTTGACCCCGGCGACGACCCCGACCACCCGCATCCCGGCGGCCACCAGCACCAGGGCGAGCGCGACCCACCCGTAGCCGTACCCGCCCAGCAGGGAGTGGACGGCGAGCCCGGCGACGACCGCCGAGGCGCTGAGCCAGGCGGCCCGTACGAGCCCGGCCCGCTCCACGAACGGCCGGACGAACGCGCCGCCGGCGACCAGTACGACTACCTGCGGCAGCATCCCGAGGGCGGCCTGCCCGGGCGACCACCCCCAGTCGAGCTGGAGCCGCAGCGTCACCAGATAGCCGAGACCGGCGGTCGCCAGCCCGGCCGCGGCCTTGAACGCCAGGCCGCTCGACACCAGCGGGGCGGCGAGGAGCCGGAGGTCGAGGAGCGGGTGGCGCGCCGACCGCTCGCGCAGGACGAACAGCACCGCCCCCGCCGCGACCGCCGCCAGGACCGCCCACGGTGCCCAGGAGCCGGCGCCCCGCTCCACGAAGAACGTCGGCGCGAGGAGCGCCGCCACGATCGTCGCCGTACCCAGCACCGCTCCGGCCACGTCCACCGGATCGCGGTGGAGCTCCGCCGCCCCGTCGGGTCCGATGCCCCGGCGTATCCCCAGGAACGCGAGCGCGGCGACGGGTACGTTCACCAGCAGCAGCACCTGCCACGGCGCGACCGCGAGTACGAAACCGCCCGCCGCCGGCCCGACCGCGAGCCCCACCAGGCCCACCGTGGAGATCAGGGTGGTCGCCCGTACGCGCAGCCCGTCCTCGTCGAACAGCCGGAAGGCCAGCGCCATCGAGCCCGGCGTGGTCATCGCCGCCGCGACGCCCGTCACCGCGCGGACCGCGATCAGCTGCCCCGGGGTGGTGACGAACACGGTCGCCAGGCTCGCGACGCCCAGCAGCACCAGCCCGGTGAGCATCACCCGCCGCCGCCCGAACCGGTCGGCCACCGCCCCGAACGCGAGCATCAGCCCGCCGAACACGACCGCGTACACCCCGGTCACCCACTGGAGAGCGGTGGTCGAGGCGTGCGTCTGGCGCCCGATCGTGGGGAGCGCGACGTTGAGGATCGAGTTGTCCAGCATCTCGAAGAGGAACACCGCCGACAGCCCGGCCAGCGCCACCCATGCCTCGCGGAGGGAGCGGGGGGAAGGGGCTGTCACGGGGGTACGGTCCCGGTCCCGGTCCCGGGCTCGTGGTGCGTACGCAAGGACGACGACCGCCTAAGATATAGAGTCCTATCTTACGGAGCTCAGAGTAGGGCTCCGAAATAAGATAGGCAAATCTATCTAAGCGGCCCCGGTGTCAGGCACAGGGCACCAGGGCACCTAGGCGCCAGAGATGATCCTCAAGGAGACGTGATGGCCGAGCGGAGACGCGGACCGGCGCTGGAGAAGGCACTCCTCGACGCGGCGTGGGAAGAACTGACGGCCAACGGCTACGCCCGGTTCACCATGGACGCCGTGGTCCAGCGCGCGGGCACCAGCCCGCCCGTCCTCTACCGCCGCTGGTCAGACCGCGACGCCCTCGTCCGGGCCACCCTCCAGCACGTCATGAAGGGGGCCCTCCTCGACGTCCCCGACACGGGGAGCCTGCGCGGGGACGTCCTCACCCTCATGCGCGAGATCAACGCCACCCGCATCGAACTCGTCACCGTCATGAGCGTGCAGCTCGCCGACTACCACCGGGCCGCCGGCCCCGACGCCCCGCACGCCCCCCTCACCAGCGGGCGCAAGGAAGCCGTCGACGTGCTCTACGACCGGGCCGTCCGGCGCGGCGAGGTCCGGCCGGAACGCCTCACCGACCGCATCAGGTCACTCCCCTTCGACCTGCTGCGCCACGAACTCCTCACGACCTTCGCCCCCGTGCCGGACGACGTGCTCGAAGAGATCGTCGACACGGTCTTCCTGCCCCTGGTCCGCTGACGCCCCTCGTACGGTTCTGTGGACTTACGGAGTCACGGGGTCACCGCGAACCGGTGCAGGATCGCCGCCGCCAGGTCCTCGTCGCCCTCGACCTTGATCCGGTCCGCGACGCTCGACGGGCGCACCCGCCCGCAGGCCAGCCGGTAGTACGTCTCCCAGTCCATCGCCAGCGTCACGGCGGGGCCCAGCGACGGCGAACCGTCGATCGAGCCGTGCCCTTCCGCGTCCACCCGGACCGTACGGAGGAACTCCAGCGGCCCCTGGACGTCGAGCACAACGGCCGAGTTCGCCGGGGCGCCCGCGTCCTTGGCGACGACCTTCGGCAGCGCCTCCAGCAGGGTGTCGCGGACGATGTGGGCGCCCGGGGAGTCGAGGTTGCCGGGCTGCCCGAGCGCCGTACGCAGGTCCTGCTCGTGCACCCACACGTCGAAGGCCCGCATGTGCAGGGCGACTTCGAGGGTCTGCTCGGCACCCAGGGGTGCCCGGACCATCGTCTCGGGGGCGCGCGACTCGTTCCGCAGCTGCCGGGAGCGGCGGATGATCGTGTACTCCAGCTCCGAGGTCATCTCGGGCGAGGTGTGGTGGCGCCGTACGTCGACCTGCATCTCCATGTACCGGGCGTGGTCGCTCTGCACGTGGTAGAGGTCGCGCGGCAGCGTGTGGATGGGCCGCGGGTCGCCGAGCTGCTCGCACTCCACGCCGATGATGTGCGACACGATGTCGCGCACCGACCAGGCGGGGCACGGCGTACGGAGGTTCCAGTCCCCCTCGGCGAGCGGCAGCACCAGCTCCGTTATCGCCTCGATGGAGTGGGTCCAGGCGTCGGCGTAGGTCTGGAGGCTGGGATGGACGGTCACGGGACCCCTCGTGCGGTTCTTCGGTGCGTGGGCTGGAGAGCAGGGAGTGCGGGCGGGTGGGCTGGCACTGACGGCGCTGTCTGCGAGCTGCGTGGGAGGTTCGTTCCTTCGGAAAGTTCCAAGTTACGCTGCGAGCAGGCACCCCGGCAGTGCTTTCGTGTGACGATCGTAGGCCGGTGTTGACGGCTCGAATGCCAGGACGGTGGTACTGTGCGCGCCTCTCTGATCCAGATCGCGGTAAACCCGGACGAACCCGTCAATCACCGCAGGGCGAGGGCGGCTTCGCTCGTGGTCGGCGAGGCGTCAGGTCCGAATCCGGCCGACCTGGTGGTCCTCCCCGAACTCTGGCCGGTGGGCGCCTTCGCCTTCACCCGGTTCGCCGACGAGGCCGAGCCCCTCGAAGGGCCCACCCACGAGGTGATGTCCCGCGCGGCGGCCGAAGCGGGCGTCTGGCTGCACGCCGGATCCTTCGTCGAACGCGCCGAGGACGGCACCCTCTACAACACCTCCCTCGTCCTCGACCCCCGGGGCGAACGCGTCGCCACCTACCGCAAGATCCACCGCTTCGGCTTCGACCAGGGCGAAGCGACCCTGATGGGCGCCGGCGAACACCTCGTCACCGTCCCCCTCCCGGAAACCACCCTGGGCCTCGCCACCTGCTACGACCTCCGCTTCCCCGAACTCTTCCGCGGCCTCGTCGACGCCGGCGCCCAGACCCTCGTCATCCCCGCCGGCTGGCCCGCCCGCCGCCGCGCCCACTGGACCCTCCTCGCCCAGGCCCGCGCCGTCGAGAACCAGGCGTACGTCCTCGCCGTCGGCACCGCCGGCACCCACGCCGACGTCCCCCAGGCGGGCCACACCATCGCGGTCGACCCGTGGGGCGAGATCCTCGCCGAGGCGGGGCCGGACGAGGAGATCCTGCGGGTGGAGTTCGACCCGGCGAAGGTGGAGAAGACCCGGGCGCAGTTCCCGGCCCTGAAGGACCGTCGGCTGGGGGTGGAGCGGCCGGGGGCGGTGGGGTGAGGGAGCGGAGGCGGGTGGGGGGCGGCCGATTCGGGAGGGGTGAGGGCGAAATATCCGAGTCGGTGAAGTTGGCCGGTTCGAGGGGGCAGGGCCGGGTAACGGACCGGGTCGGGAAGAGTGCTCCCCGCGCGTGCGGGGATGGTCCCCAGGCGTACGCGGGCCGGCTTCCCCCCTCGGAGTGCTTCCCGCGGGTGCGGGGATGGTCCAAGCGGCCAGGGGTGCGCGCTCGCCCCTCGCTACGCTGACGGCATGACGAACCGTGAGGGCTTGCGTATCGAACTCGACGGCATTATGCGGGAGTTGGAAGCCAATGGCTCCGACGAGGTCCGGGTGGAGTTCGCCCCGGACGGCCAAGTCGCCATCGCGGTGATCGCCGAAGTGGCGCACCGGGGGCTCGTGGCGGCCAATGACGCGGCCGACAAGGCGGCGCCGGACTCCGCCTGGGGGTCGTTCCTGACGGCGAGTTTCGCGGGTGTCTCCGTGAAGATCGGGTCGCCGTGGAGCGATGAGGCGCTGCTCAGATGGCTCGACGCCTTCGCCGGTGAGCTGCGGGCGGGTGGGCTGTCGGGTGCGCTGCGGGCCACGAAAACCATCAGACTGCCGGAGTGGGTCGCGCAGCTGGATGATCCGATGATGACGGCGTACGTCGCGCTGGCCGCGCCGGGCGATGCCGGTGCGGCGGGCTGGGCCGAGCGGGCCGCGCGCTGGGCGGCCGAGGCGGGAGGTGACGCCTACGTCTCCAGCGGCGGGATGAGTCAGCTGGACACTGCCGGCGACGTGGCGGCCCACCTGGCCTCGACACTGCTCGTGGCTTCGTCCGGCTCGCTGCTGTACGCGGACGCGCGGGCCTCGCGGGCCGCCTTCGCCCACATCGGCAGGAGCGGCCAGGCGACGTACCAGTTCCATGACGCGTCCGCCTCCCCGGAGGCCCGGGCCGGCCGGGCCCGCGCGGCGATCCTCGCCGAAGCGGAGCGCGCGCACTACGCGTTCGTGGCACCGACGCGGTACCCCGCATACCTCTGGGACAAACGTGGCCGAGCGCTGCCGCCGCTGCGGCCGGAGGTCTCCGCCGTCGCACTCCGCATGAACGCAGGCCTGTGGAGCCGGTTCGTCCCCGACGTCCACTGCATGCAGTTGCTCACCGACGAGCATCTGGCGAGGGTCGCGGACCTGTCGCAGTGGACCGTGACGTATGTCACTCCTGGGCGGGCGCTCGTCGAGTCCCCCGATCTGGCCGAGTGGCTCCGCCCCGCCGGACCTGCACCCTCGGTCCTCGACCGTGCGCGTGCCGACTTCGGCCGAGCTCTGGTCTCTGCCGAGGATGTCCGGTAACGCCGCTTGTCGCGCTGAACCCTGATCGTTACTTCGTTGACCGCCCCATCAGCACGCTGACAGACTTTTCGAGTTTCGAACTCATGCGTGTATGTATTCGGGGGGTCTTGCGGTGCGCATTCGTCGTTTAGCGAGTCTGCTGGCAACCATCGTCGCGGGGGCGCTCTTAGCCACCGGCGGTCCCGTGGGAACAGTGGCGCATGCGGAGCCGCCACCGACAGCCACCGCGACGCGTGCGTCGAGTCAGGCGCCCTCCAAGACGACGGGGAACCCGGTGGCGCCCGGGGCGACCACGCCGACCCCGACCACGCCGAAACATCCGGCGAACTCCACGGACCCTTCGGCCTTCTCGGCTCAACTACCGCCGACAACCTACGCGAGTCCCGCCGCGAGCATGCCGTCGTCGTACACCGACACCGCATCCCGGACGACCGGCGTCGAGTCCGACGCCGCTGTTTCCACGTGCCCGCCGAACAGCGATGACGCCTCGGTCCCGGACTCGGGCGGCGTTCGCTGCGTGGCAGGGAACCTGATGTCCACCCGGGGGCTCCTCGGCTACGCGTGGAGTCCGGCCACCAAGAGCTACACCTCAGTCCCCTGCGTCCTCGACCCGCGCGCACTGAAGCCCAACGCCGTCTACAAGATCCAGGACTGCAAGCCGAGGAGGATGGAGGCAGAGAACCTCGCGCAGACGCGCGTCATCGCTCAACTCAACGCGGCCGGTGTCTACGGCGACAGATCGGCGACAGGCATCACACCCAACATTCAGTGGGAGACGCAAATCACCCCTGGCGGCCTGCGACCGGACCTCGTCCTGTACGACCACACCAGCAATACGGGCCCCGTCGGGCTGGTGGAGATGAAGGGCACCTGGAGTAGCGCCAACCCGGTGGACGAAGTCAACGAGTACGCGGACGTATGGCCACGCGCTGGGCACACCGTGGACCCGTACCACTTCACCAAGCCCTTCAGCGACGACTTCAAGGTCGAGCTGGACCCGCCGTGCAAAGCGGATCCGACCAAGCACTCCGCCTGGCTCTTCCACACCTACAGCGACCCGGTCAACGACGGTGTGATCCGGATATCCCGGACTTTCCAGGAGTGCCCCGAGCGCCAGAAGCAGAACGACGAGGACGAGAAGAAGCAGACCTACGAAGGGACTCTGGGCGCCGACGCCGACAACAACGGCACCGATGACTTCTACGACAACATCCAGGAGCGCCCGGATCTGCAGTTCTCGCACGGCCCCATCAAGGTCCCCTCGTTCCACGCGCTGCCCAAGCCGGTCTTCGTGTCGCTGAACCGGGACGCCATCATGGCGATCGAGGAGGCCATGGAGGGCGCCGGCGCGGACGCCATCGACGCGGAGTGGGCGGCCTTCGTGGACAGCATGCCCGAGGTGGTGGCCGAGGCCTCGGCCGACATCCTGGCCGGCGACGCGGCAGCGCTCGGGCTGGACGGGGCGGAGCTGTTACTGGCGGAAGCAGCGCTCGACGCCGGTTTCGTCACCCTCAGTACCGCGCTCCTGCTCCCGGTCATCGCGGTGGCGGTGGTCGTGGCGATCTGGGCGGTCATGCACTGGCACCTGTTCGGCGATCCGCACATGACGACACTCGATGGACTGGCCTACGACCTGCAGGCCGCAGGGGAGTTCGAGGTCGTCCACGTCCCCAGTCTGGATCTCGACCTCCAAGCCAGATTCGTGCCGCAGGGCACATCGGGGACGTTCACTACCGTGGACGCGCTCGCGTTCTCGATCAACGGGGCGTACGTCGAACTGCACCAGAACGGCGACGCCTTCGTGAACGGGGTGCAGATCCCGGCCTCGCAGAAGCTGACGGACTTCGGTGGGGGCGCGATGCTGGTCCGCAGCGGCAGCAAGTTCGTGGCGACCTTCGGCGCGGCCAAAGCACGGCTGGCGTTCAGCGCGGGCAACGTCGGCTTCGACATCGCGCCCGGCGTACCGACGACCGGCCTGCTCGGCGACAACGACGGCATCCCGGCCAACGACCTGGTGATGTCCGACGGCACGCCGGTCTCCTCCGCCACCGCCTCCGTGCTCGACGGTCCGTACGCCAACTCCTGGCGGCTCACCGACAACCAGTCCGACTTCACCTACCCGGACGAGAACACCACGGCGTCCTACACGGACCTGACGTTCCCCTCGAACGTGGTGACCCTCGTCGACTTCGCACAGTCCGACCAGGACCTCGCCCGTCAGACGTGCAACGCCCAGGCCGTACCGGCGGGTCCGCAGTTCGACGCCTGCATGCTCGACGTCGCCCAGACCGGTGACGCGAACTACGCCAAGGCCGCCGCTGCGGTCACCGATGTGCTTCAGGATGCGGGAGCGCACACGGTCGACGCCGACGGCGCCGTGACCGAGGACTTCGAAGCCGCGATCGGCCCCAACTTCCGCCCCGACAGCACCGAGTCGATCGGTGGAGACACCGTGGCCGGGCCCGTCTTCGACGGCAGCGGGTACAGCTTCACCGTCCCGTCCGTGCCGAACCATTCCGGCGCCACGGTCGCGTTCGACGTCTACACGGTCGGCCTCACCAGTGCCGACGCCCAGGACCAGGGGCTGACCGTGACGGTGGGTGAACCGGCGACCTCGTCGGCGGTCGCGTTCACCTCGACTACGGCGAGCGTCTCCTCGGGGCCTGCGACGATCAGCGCGCTGGGCCAGGGCCAGACCGCCCAGGGAACGGCTTACCAGCGGTATCGGATCACGTTGTCCACGCCGCAGTACAGCGACCAATTGAGCGTGCAACTGAAACCCTCGGGCTTCCGGGGCATCATCGGCACCAGCCTCGCCGTCGACGACATCTCGGTGAGCGCCAGTCTCGTACCGGCTCAGACGTTCTCCGCCGCGCTGCCGTTGTCGGTCTCCTCCGGGACCGTCGACGGCTCCACGGAGGCGGGGGCCGGAAAGCTGGAGAACACCGGTTCGGCGGACGTGTACGCGTTCACCGTTCCGGCCGGCGGTGAGCGCCTCAACCTCGACCTTCGTTCGTGCCCGGCCGCCGGTCAGTCGGACGGCGTCCGCTGGACCCTCCGGACGTCGGCGGGCCGCACCGCCGCGTCGGGGATCTGCGACGACGCCGCGCTCGGCCTCGTGGCGGCGGGGGAGTACACGCTGACGGTCCGCGGCCCAGGTGTCGTGGGGTCCTACGCGCTCGACCTGGAGGCCCCGCAGTCGTTCGCGACGACGGTGCCGCTGTCGGTGACGGAGAACACCCTCAATGGAACCGGCACCGTCGGAGCCGGTGTGTTCGAGGACGGTGCTTCACAGGACAGTTACACGTTCACCGTTCCGGCGGGCGGTCTGCCGCTCGCGCTCAGCCTCAGGTCGTGCCCGGTATCGAACACCTACTCCTCCGGCACCTGGACCCTGCGCGACGCCGCGACGCAGTCCGTGGTCGGGTCCGGGTACGGCGGTTGTTCGTACGGGGACTTCGGCACGCTCGCGGCCGGCTCCTACCAACTGGACGTCGCGGCCAACGGCACGGCCGGTCCGTACACGCTCGACCTCCTCTCCCCGCAGTCGTTCGCGACGGCCCTCCCGCTGACGGCCCGTGCGAACACGCTGAACGGTGCCTCCGTACCCGGTGCGGGCGCCTTCGAGACCGGCGCCTCCCAGGACATCTACACGTTCACGGTGCCGGACGACGGCCGGGTGCTGAACCTCGGCGTCTCGGCGTGCCCGACGGCGAGCTATTCGACGCCACTGCACTGGAAACTGCTCAGCGCGGCGACGGGCACGGTCCTGGCCAACGGCGGCTGCTCGTACACGAACCTGGACCCGCTGGCCGCCGGCGCGTACCGACTGGTGGTCAGCGCCGGGGGCTTGGCCGGTGGGTACACACTGAACCTTGAGGCGCCGCAGTCGTTCACCGCGGCCTTCCCGCTGGCCGTGTCGCCGGACCGGCTCAACGCCGAGACGGCGACGGGCGCGGGCCGGTTCGAGACGGCGGCGTCGCAGGACGTGTACGCGCTCACCGCGCCCTCCGACGGCTCGCCGGTGCTCCTGAACGTCGCCTCGTGTCCCACCGTGAGCTACAGCACCTCGCTGGTCTGGCGGCTTCTCGACGGTTCCGGGGCGGCGATCGCCCACGGGCGGTGCGGCGTTTCCAGCCTCGGAGTCCTGGCCTCCGGCAGTTATCGGCTGGCCGTCGACTCGGGCGGACTGGCCGGGACCTACAGCCTGTTCGCCACGGCCGGTGGCGGGGGGACGCCGGCGGCGACGCTGGACGGCACACCGGACGTGGTGACCACGACCGTCGCGGCCCAGTCGGTGGCCGTCGGGTTCGTGAACCCGACGAGCCAGACCGTGGCGGTGACGGGGTCCTCCACGCTCGTCTCGGGCGACTGCGACTACTCCTCGCTGGTTTTCCACCTGTACGACGGCACCGGCACGGAGGTGAAACACGGCGGCCTCCCGTGCGGCGGTGCGGGGATGCTCTACTCGCCGGTCCTGCCCGCCGGTTCCTACACGGTGGTCATCGTCCCGCCGGCGCCGGTGACCGGGAAATTGGGCGTGCAGCTCTTCGGAGCGTCCACGTCGGCATTGACGGCGACGCTGGACGGCACGCCCGCGTCCGCGACGACCACCGCCGACTCCCAGTCGGTGATGGCCGGTTTCACCAATCCGACCGACCAAGCGGTGGCGATCACCGGTTCCTCGGCGATCGCCACGGGTGACTGCGCCTACAACCCGGTGAAGTTCTACCTGTACGACCACGCGGGTACCCAGGTGAAGAGCGGGAGCCTGAGCTGCGACACGTCCGGCGTGCTGTTCTCGCCGACGCTGGCAGCGGGGTCCTACACGATGCTGATCGCGCCGCCGGGACCGGTGACGGGTACCTACGGCGTCCAGTTCTTCGGAGCCGACGCGTCGACGGCGACCACGGACCTGGACGGCGCTCCCGCGTCGGTGACGACGACAGCCGCCTCGCAGTCGGTCGCGTTCGGGTTCACCGTTCCGGCGGACCAGGCGGTGACCGTCACCGGTTCGTCCGTCATCACCGGCGACTGCCACTACTCGTCCGTGAAGTTCTACCTCTACGACCACTCCGGAGCGCAGCTGAACAGCGGAAGCCTCACCTGCGGCTCGTCCGGCGTGCTGTACGGCAAAGCCCTGAAAGCCGGTTCCTACACGGTGCTCGCGGTACCGCCGGGTCCGGTGACCGGCACCTACGGGGTCCAGGTCTTCGGCGCGAACATCCCTGTGGTCGCCACGTTGGACGGCACTCCGAAGGTGGTGACCACCACGCACGACTCGCAGTCGGCCGCGTTCCGGTTCACCGTCCCGAGCGGCCAGGCGGTGACGATCACCGGCTCATCGGCCATCACCGGCGACTGCGCCTACTCGCCGGTGAAGTTCTCCCTCTACGACAGCTCGGGCGCCCAGGTGAAGAGTCAGAGCGTCACCTGCGGCACGGCAGGCGCCTTGTTCGGCGCGACACTGGCGGCGGGGTCCTACACGCTGCTCGCGGTTCCGCCGGGTCCGGTGACCGGCACCTACGCGGTCCAGGTCTTCGGGGCGACGGCGCCGGTGACGGCCGCGTTGGACGGGACGCCGAAGTCGGTGACCACCACCGTCGCTTCCGGGTCGGTGGGGATCGGGTTCACCGTCCCGTCGAGCCAGGCCGTGACGATCACGGGCTTCTCGACGATAGCCACCGGCGACTGCGCCTACTCTGCGGTGCGGTACTCCCTCTACGACCACACGGGCACCCAGCTGAACAGCGGGAGCCTCACGTGCGGGAACGCGGGCGTTCTGTACTCTCCGACGCTCGCCGCCGGCGACTACACCATGGTGATCGTGCCTCCGAGCGCGCAGACCGGTACCTTCGGCGTCCAGGTCTTCGGCGCCGACGCGGCGTCGGCGACGGCGGCTTCGAACGGCACCCCCGCATCCTCCACCACCACGATCGCCTCGCAGTCCGTGGCGATCGGCTTCGTGGTCCCGGCCGACGGAGCCGTCACGATCACCGGCTCATCGGTGATCACCGGTGGTGACTGCGGGTATTCGACCATGCGCTACTACCTGTACGACCACTCCGGTAAGCAGGTGAAGACCTTCAGCCTCACCTGCGGCAGTGCGGGTTCACTCTTCACCGCGACTCTCGCGGCAGGGCCCTACACGGTGCTGATCGTGCCGCCCGGCCCGGTCACCGGAAAGTACAGCGCTCAGGTCTTCGCGGCGGGCACGTCATCCGCCACAGCCACGATGGGCGGTGCCCAGGTGACGGCGAAGACGACGGTCGCGGCACAGGCCGTGTCGATCGGCTTCACGAACTCCACCGCGCAGAACGTGGCGTTGACGGGCTCGTCGGTGATCACCGGAGGTGACTGCGGGTCTTCGTCCGTGCACTTCTACCTGTACGACCCCGCAGGCGCCCTGCTCAAGAGCGGAGTCCTCAGCTGTGGAAACAGCGGATCGCTGTACACGATGCCGGCGTTGCCGGCGGGGAACTACACGGTGCTGATCGTGCCGGGCAGCCCGGTGTACGGCACGTTCGGACTGCAGGTGGCGAAAGCCTGATCATCCGGTGTCGCCGATCGGGCCGGGACCGCCTTCGGGGGCGGTCCCGGCCCGATCCGTCGTCGGTGCGCCGCGTCCGCCCGCCCCGCCCCACCGTCCCTCAGTCGTCCCCCTTGTCGTGCTCCTTCTCCGCGAGGACGATCACGCACATCGCGACCGCGATCAGCAGCGAGGCGTCGGCGTCCTCGCGGACGATGTCGATGCCGTACGTGTCGCGGATGCTCAGCCACCGTCGGGAGATCTGGGCCAGCAGCTCACCGTCGTAGTCGACGGCGAACTCGCGGTCGAGGATCTTGCCGCTGACGTCGAGTTCGGTGCCGTCCGCCATGGTCACGCGGTAGTGGTTGCGGAGCAGCGACAGGTGCTTCTTCTTCACCCGGGCCAGCTCTTCGCCGTCGCGCTCGACGATCATCGTGTCGCGGATGCTGATCAGCTTCTGCCGCAGCTCCACGAGGACCCGGCCGTTCGCGTCCTTCAGCTCGAAGGTGTCGCGTACCCGCATGGCCTTGCCGTCGACGAGGAACACCTTGCGGCCCTCGGTGTCCTCGATCCAGTAGTCGTCGCCGATGGCGAACAGTCGCTCGCGTACGAGAAGTCTCATGGAGCACAGGTTCCCGGAGGCGGACACGGAATGCATGGGGGCGCGCGAGGTGCCGGAGGCGTCCGGCAGAGCACCCCGCACAGCACCCCGCACAGCACCCCCGCACCCGTGATCGGCAACCGCGCCGCGAGTGGCACCCTTGAGGCATGAATGATGCCGCCCCGGCGCCCGTCCCCGCGCCCCACCGTGCCCGTGTCCGCGCCCCCGAGCTCATCGGCAAGGGCGGCTGGCTCAACACGGGTGGCCAGCAGTACACCCTCGCCGACCTGCGAGGACGCATTGTCGTCCTCGACTTCTGGACCTTCTGCTGCGTGAACTGCCTGCACGTCCTCGACGAGCTGCGCGAGCTGGAGGAGAAGCACCGCGACACCGTGGTGATCATCGGCGTGCACTCGCCGAAGTTCGTGCACGAGGCGGAGCACCAGGCCGTCGTGGACGCCGTGGAGCGGTACGAGGTGCACCACCCGGTGCTCGACGACCCGGAGCTCGCGACGTGGAAGCAGTACGCGGTCCGCGCCTGGCCGACGCTCGTGGTCATCGACCCCGAGGGGTACGTCGTCGCCCAGCACGCCGGTGAGGGCCACGCCCACGCCATCGCGAAGCTGGTGGACGAGCTGGAGGCCGAGCACGAGGCGAAGGGCACCCTGCGGCGCGGGGACGGCCCGTACGTGGCGCCCGAGCCGGTCGCCACGCACCTGCGGTTCCCCGGCAAGGCGCTGCTGCTGCCGGACGGCGGCTTCCTGGTCTCGGACACCACCCGGCACCGCCTGGTCGAGCTGGAGGCGGACGGCGAGACCGTACGCGGCCACTACGGCACCGGCGAGCGCGGCTTCGTCGACGGCGGCCGGGACGAGGTGCGGTTCAGCGAGCCGCAGGGCCTCGCGGTGCTGCCGGACGGCCGGATCGCCGTCGCGGACACCGTCAACCACGCGCTGCGTGCCCTGGACCTCACCACCGGCCGCACGGTGACGCTGGCCGGTACGGGCAACCAGTGGTGGCAGGGCTCCACGACGTCCGGTCCGGCGCGCGAGGTGGACCTCTCCTCGCCGTGGGACATCGCCTGGTTCGGCGACCGCCTCTGGATCGCCATGGCGGGCGTGCACCAGCTGTGGACGTACGACCCCGGGGCCGGGACCGTCGAGGTCGCGGCGGGCACCACCAATGAGGGCCTCGTCGACGGTCCGGCGGCCGAGGCGTGGTTCGCGCAGCCGTCCGGGCTCGCGGCCTCCGCCGACGGCGAGCGGCTGTGGATCGCCGACTCCGAGACCTCGGCGCTGCGCTTCGTGGACCGCGCGGGCGTGGTGACCACGGCCGTGGGCACCGGTCTCTTCGACTTCGGGCACCGCGACGGGGCGGCCGACCAGGCGCTGTTCCAGCACCCGCTGGGCGTCACCGCGCTGCCCGACGGGTCGGTGGCGGTCTCGGACACGTACAACAACGCGCTGCGCCGCTTCGACCCGGCGAGCGGCGAGGTGACGACGCTCGCGACCGATCTGCGGGAGCCGAGCGACGCGGTGCTGGTCGACGGCGACCTGGTGGTCGTGGAGTCGGCGCGGCACCGGCTGACCCGGCTGCGGCTGCCCGAGGAGGCGCTGCGGGTCGACGGCGGCGCGCACCGCACCCAGCGGGCGGCCACCGAGGTCGCCGCCGGGAACCTCCGGCTGGACGTGATCTTCCAGGCGCCGGCCGGTCAGAAGCTCGACCTCCGCTACGGCCCCTCCACCCGGCTGCTGGTCTCCTCGACCCCGCCGGAGCTGCTGGCCGAGGGTTCGGGCGCGGGTACGGACCTCTTCCGTGACCTGGTGCTCGCGGACGGGGTCACCGAGGGCATCCTGCATGTCTCGGCGATGGCGGCGTCCTGCGACGACGACCCGGCGAACGAGTACCCGGCCTGCCACGTCCACCAGCAGGACTGGGGCGTACCGGTCGTGGTGACGGCGGACGGCGTGGCCCGGCTGCCCCTGGTGCTCGCGGGCATGGACGACGCCTGACCGGTACCGGTACGTACGGCCCGATCGGCGGGCTCCGGCGACCCGGAGCCCGCCGATCGGCCTTCCCCCGGCCGGGTTCTGGGAAGCCGGCTCCCGGAAGTCGGCTCTCGGAAGCGGATTCTCGTCGGCGGGATCTCAGAACTCGTCGGCGCCGTTGCGCAGTTCGGGCGTCCAGTAGCCGGTCGCCCACTTCGCGGGGTCGACGGCGATGCCGCCGGAGCCGGGGGCCTTCACGGTGGCCATGCCCGCGCCGGCCGGGAAGGTGATGGTGAAGTCCTCCGCCGTCCTGACGTCGTCGTCCGTTCCGCCGTCCGACAGCCGCACCACCGCGTAGGCGGGAGCACCGGCGGTGAGGACGACCGCTTCGGCGGGCTTGCTCTTGGCGACTGCCGGAACGGCGCCGAGGGCGTTCTCCAGGAACCGGATCTCCGGGAAGCCCGGCATCAGGCAGCTGTGTCCCGAGGTGTTCTTCGCGGTCAGCACGATGTGGGTGTAGGGCGGGCCGTCCTGAACCGCGGCACTGATCGCGAGGGTCTCGGTGGTGCAGGCGGGGGTGCCGGCGGAGGTTCCGGTTCCGCCACCCGTGGTCGTCGCGGTGCCTGCGGCCTGAGCCGTACCGGCGCTCTCCGTCGTGCCGGCGCTCTGTGCGGAGCCCGGGTCCGACGCGGGGGTCGCCGAGGCGGCGGGCGTCGCCGAGCCGCTCAGCACCGTACCGGCGGACTCCGTACCGGCGGACTTCGTGTCGGTGCCGGTGTCGTCGCAGGCGGTGAGGGCCAGGGAGAGCGCGGCGGCGGCCGCGGCGGCGAGGACGGTGGTGCGGGTGCGGTAGGTGGACGTACGCATGGAGATTCCCCCGGGGAGCGGTGTGACGACGGTGCGCCGGCGGCGGCCGTAACGCTGTGAGCTGCTGACATCTCCGAGTCTGGGCCCCGTCGCTGACGTTCCGCTGGTGTCCCGCTGACGTCCTGCTGATGCTCCGCGCCCACGGGCCGCCGCCTTTGCGGGGGTGGTCGGTGGCCCCGTGGAGCGCGGGCTTCAGCCCGTGTCGGTGAGCCTGCGCAGGGCCATTTCGTGGCGGATCCGGTGGTCCGCCCGCGCCGAGACCCGCAGCAGGACCTCCAGGGCGCGCACCGCGCCCTCGTCGTATCCGACGCGTTCCGCTTCCTCGGCCGCCCGGTCCAGCAGCAGGATGCCGCCGTCCTCCTCGCCGAGCGCCAGACGGGCCTCGCCGGCGACGGCGAGCAGCAGCGAGCGGCGGGCGGCCTCCTGCTGTTCCGGGCCCAGGTCCAGTGCCGCGCGTGCGGTCGCCAGGGCGGCGGCCGGCCGGTCGGCCACGAGCTGCAACCGGGCGAGATGCTGCAGCGCGAGCGTCTCCGTGTGCCGGTCGCCCTCCTCCCGGGCCAGCGCGACGGCCCGCTCGCAGCCCTCCAGGGCCGTCCCGGTCTCGCCCCGGCCGGCCAGGACGACCGCCAGGTTGATCAGCGCCGTCGCCTCGCCCAGCCGGTCACCGGCCTGCCGCGCGAGTCCCGGCGAGCGTTCCAGGAGGACGGCCGCCTCGGCGGTCCTGCCCTCCTCCACCAGTACCCAGCCCAGCAGGCTGAGCACCCGCGACTCGGCGTACGGGTCCCGCAGCGTCCGCGCGGAGTCCAGCGCCAGCTCCAGCAGGGGTGCCCAGCTGTCCCGTACCCGCCACACCACCTGCGGCCACTGGAGCAGGATGATCCGCCAGGCGCGGTCGTGCAGACCGGCCTCCCTCGCGGCGACGGCGGCCCGTGCCAGGTCGTCCCGCTCGGCGGCCAGCCAGCGCATCGCCGCCGCCCGGTCGGCGAAGTCCCGTACGGCGGCCGGGCGGTGGTAGTCCTCCGGCAGGACGAAACAGGGCTCGCCGCCGGGCTCTGCGGCCTCGGAGGCGGCGAGAGCGGTGGCGATGCAGTGGTCGAGGACGGCGGTCAGGGCTTCGGCCCCGGCCGCCGGGTCGAGATCCCGGGCGTACAGGCGCACCAGGTCGTGCAGCACCCAGTGCTCCGGCGCGGTCTCGGTCACGAGGTGCGCGGAGCCGAGCCGTTCCAGGGCGGCCGACGCGGCGGTGGGACCGGTGCCGGCGAGCGCCGCGCAGGTGTACGGGTCGAAGTGGCCGCCGGGGTGGTGGCCGAGCCTGGCCAGCAAGTGGGCGGCGTCGGCTGGCAGTTGCTGGACGGTCAGTCGGAGAGCGGCCGAGACTCCGATGTCGTCCACGTCGAGGCGGGCCAGCCGGCCGCGTTCGTCGGCCAGTTCCTCGGCCATTCCGGCGAGGGTTCGCTGCGGCCGGCCCGCCAGCCGGGCGGCCGTGACCCGCAGGGCGAGCGGAAGCCCTCCGCAGAGTTCGGCCAGGCGGCGGGCGGCCACGGGTTCGGCGCGGACCCTCTCCTCACCGAGGACACCGGCGAGCAGGGCCGTGCCGTCCCGGGGTTCGAGGGTGTCGAGCGGTACGGGCCGGGCCGCGTCCGAGGCGATGAGGCCCTCCAGCCGGTTGCGGCTGGTGACGACCGTGACGCAGTCGGTCCCACCGGGGAGCAGGGCGCGGACGGTGGGGGAATCGCGGGCGTTGTCGAGGATCACGAGCAGCCGGCGCCGCTCGGTCAGGGCGCGGAAGAGCGCGGCCGCCGCGGTGACGGACTCCGGGACGCGACGGGGTGCCACGCCGAGGGCGAGCAGGAACTCGCGGAGCACGTCGACCGGTGCGGGCTCGCCCGTCTCGCTGAACCCGCGCAGATCGGCGAAGAGCCGCCCGTCCGGGAACGCGGCGGGGTTGTGGTGCGCCCACTGGACGGCCAGCGAGGTCTTGCCCACCCCGGCCGGGCCGGTGACCAGGCACACCGGCGCCTCGCCCGCGGCGGCCCGGGTGAGCGCGGCCAGTTCGGCGGTGCGTCCGTGGAAGCCGCGGGGGGCGCGCGGCAGCAGATCGACGGCGTGCGGGACGGTGAGGTGCGGCGCGACGGGAGGGTGCGGTCCGGGCGCCGGGGCCGGAGGTGGTGCGGGGAGCGCGCCGACCGCCGTCGCGCCGGTCTCCGGGGCCCCCGGAGCATCCGGTTCCGTACCCGTGGCACCGGCCGGTTCCGACGCCTCGTGACGGCCCGGCGCCTCGTGACGGTCCGATGCTTCGTGACGGTCCGGGAGCGTGGCGGGCCCGGGATCGCCGCGCAGGATCAGCGCGTACGCGTCGGCCAGCTCGCGGCCCGGGTCGATGCCCAGCTCGTCGGCGAGCAGCCGCCTCGTGCGGTGGAACCAGTCCAGGGCCTCGGACTGGCGCCCCGCCCGGTACAGCGCCAGGATCAGGGCCGCCGAGAGGGACTCCCGCAACGGCTGTGCCGAGGCTTCCGCCCGCAGAACGGCGGCAGCCCGGTGGTGCTCGCCCAGTTGCCCGTAGGCGCGGGCCAGTTCTTCCACCGTGGCCAGCCGCGATTCCTCCAGCGTGTGCGCCGCGGCCTGCAGTGGAGGACCGGCGAGCGCCCCGCTGAGGGCGGGGCCCTGCCACAGCGAGAGGGCGTCCTTGAGCATGAGGACGGAGTCGGTGGTGCTGCGCTGCTGCCGCGCCAGCATCAGGAGCTCCTCGAACCGCTGGGAGTCCAGCAGGGTTTCGGAGGCGCGCAGGACGTAGGCGTCGCCGAGGGTGAGCAGTTCCACGCCGTACGCCGACGCCTCCGCGTCCACCAGCAGGGCGCGGAGGCGTGAGACGTGTCCCTGGATGACGCTGCGGGCCTGCGGCGGGGGTATGTCGTCCCACAGGGACTCCGTCAGCCGGGCGACGGAGACAGGGGTGTTGACGGAGAGCAGGAGGGCGGCGAGCAGGCTGCGCCGTTTCGCGGGGCCGAGCGGCAGGGGACCCCTGTGGGTGTCGACGGAGACCGTGCCGAGCAGCCGGAACTCCACGAGCGGCTTCCTTCCGGGCGGACCACACCCGGGACGCGCCCCGGACCGGAGGCCAGGATATCGGGCCCGCCGGGCCGCCCCGCGGCCTCGTCCCGTACGTCCCGTGTGGGCTGTGCCGTACGTCCCGAACGGGCTCGCGGGCAAGCCTGGAGCACGGGGCCCGGCCGCCGCGTATGCGTGCGGGGCCGGGCCTCCGTCAGGTCACTGGTAGCGGCGCTCGTCCTCCGAGACGACCGTGGTGGTGGGCGGCACGATCATGCGGCGGCGCCGCGCGATGCTCATGTAGGCGAAGACCCCGACGAGGCCGACGAGCATCATGATCCAGCCGACCAGGTCGACGTTGACCGTGTCGATCTGCCAGTCGGTGGCGAACGCCAGTACCGCCCCGGCACCGATCAGGAGAATGCATCCTCCGAGTCCCATGATTCCCGCCTCCTCGACGACCCGGTGACTCCGGGCCGGTGTACGGATCGCGTACCCGGCCCGGCGTCAACCATGCCGCAGCGGCGGCCGGTGACTCGGTGTCAGCCCGCCAGGAACTCGGTCAGGGCGTTGGCCAGCAGGAACGGGTCGTCGGCGCCGCAGAGTTCGCGGGCGCTGTGCATCGACAGGATCGCCACGCCGATGTCGACGGTCTGGATTCCGTGGCGGGCGGCGGTGATCGGGCCGATCGTGGTGCCGCACGACACCGAGTTGTTGGAGACGAACGTCTGCATCGGCACGCCCGCCCGCTCGCACGCGGTGGCGAACACGGACCGGCCGTTGCCGTCGGTCGCGTACCGCATGTTGACGTTGACCTTCAGGATCGGGCCGCCGTTGACGACCGGGTGGTGCGTCGGGTCGTGGCGCTCAGCGTAGTTGGGGTGGATCGCGTGGCCGGTGTCGGAGGAGACGCAGATGGTTCCGGCGAACGCGCGGGCCCGGTCCTCGTAGCGGCCGCCCCGGGCGTACACCGAGCGCTCCATGACGTTGCCGAGCAGCGGGCCGTCGGCGCCGGTGTCGGACTGGGAGCCGTTCTCCTCGTGGTCGAAGGCGGCGAGCACCGGGATGTACGGGAGCTCGGTGCCCTCGGCGGCGTGCCGCTGGGCGACGGCGGCCAGGGCCGCGGCGCCGGCGTGCACGGAGATCAGGTTGTCCATCCGGGGGCCGGCCACGAGCTCCTCGTCACGGCCCAGGTAGGAGGGCTTCTCGACGGCGTGCGCCATCAGGTCCCAGCCGGTGACGTCCTCCGGGTCGACGCCCGCCTCCTCGGCGACGAACCGGATGAGGTCGCCCTCCTCCACCTTGCCCAGGCCCCAGATCGGCTGCATGTGCTTCTGGCGGTCGAGCTTGAGGCCCTCGTTGGCCGAGCGGTCGAGGTGGACGGCGAGCTGCGGGACGCGCAGCAGCGGGCGGTCGACCGAGGCCAGCACGTCGGTGCCGTCGCGCAGCGAGAGCCGGCCCGCGATGCCGAGGTCCCGGTCGAGCCAGGTGTTGAGCAGGGTCCCGCCGTAGATCTCCACGGCGACCTGGCGCCAGCCGTGCGCGCCGGTGTCGGGCAGCGGCTTGACCCGCAGGTTGGGCGAGTCGGTGTGGGCGCCGACGATACGGAACGGGGTGTGGGGGGACGCGCCTTCGGGGACGTACCAGGCGATGATGGCGCCGCCGCGCAGGACGTACTTCCCGCCGCTCGTCGCGTCCCAGGCCGCGGTCTCCTCGACCTGCCGGAACCCTGCCTTCTCCAGACGGGCGGCGGTGTTGGCCACGGCGTGGTACGGGGAGGGGCTGGCGGCGAGGAAGGACATCAGGTCATCGGTGTGGGACCTGTCGAAAGCGTGGGAGGAACTCATGCTCTTCACTGTATCGACGCGTGTTGCGAACCATTCACGATCGGGTGGCGGGGGGCCTGGCCCGCACACTACGACGGCCCGCACACGGCGACGGCCCGCCCCCCGGTATGCGCCGTGGTGGGGGCGGGCCGTCGCCGCTGACGGAGTACGACCAGGCTAGAACGCGGCCTCGTCCAGCTCCATCAGGGAGTTGTCGACGGACTCGGCGAGCGCGCGCTCCGTCGAGACGCCGGGCAGGACGTTGGCGGCGAAGAACTTCGCGGCCGCGATCTTGCCCTGGTAGAAGGCGACGTCCTTGGCGGAGGCGGTCGCCAGCTTCTCCGCGGCGACGACGGCGCCCTTGAGGAGGAGGTAGCCGACGACGACGTCACCGGAGGAGAGCAGCAGGCGGGTGGTGTTGAGGCCCACCTTGTAGATGCTCTTCACGTCCTCGCCGGTCGCGGTGAGGTCGGTGATCATCGTGCCGACGATCGCCTCCAGGTCCACGGCGGCCTTGGCGAGGGAGTCCAGCGCGGGGGCGAGCTCCTCGTTGCCCTGGGCGCCGGCGAGGAACTTCTTGATCTCCTCGGAGAGCGCGTTGAGCGAGGCGCCCTGGTCGCGGACGATCTTCCGGAAGAAGAAGTCCTGGCCCTGGATGGCCGTGGTGCCCTCGTACAGGGTGTCGATCTTGGCGTCGCGGATGTACTGCTCGATCGGGTACTCCTGGAGGTACCCGGAGCCGCCGAAGGTCTGGAGCGACTGCGCCAGCTGCTCGTAGGAGCGCTCGGAGCCGTAGCCCTTCACGATCGGCAGCAGCAGGTCGTTGAGGCCGTGCAGCGCCTTGGAGTCCTCGCCCGCGGCCTCCTTGACCTGGATCGCGTCCTGGACGGAGGCGGTGTAGAGCACGAGGGAGCGCATGCCCTCGGCGTACGCCTTCTGCGTCATGAGGGAGCGGCGCACGTCGGGGTGGTGCGTGATGGTGACCTTGGGGGCGGTCTTGTCCATGAACTGCGACAGGTCCGAGCCCTGGACGCGCTCCTTGGCGTACTCCAGCGCGTTGAGGTAGCCGGTGGAGAGGGTGGCGATGGCCTTCGTGCCGACCATCATCCGGGCGAACTCGATGATCATGAACATCTGGCGGATGCCGTCGTGCTTGTCGCCGATCAGCCACCCCTTGGCGGGGTGCTGGTCGCCGAAGGTCATCTCGCAGGTGTTGGAGGCCTTGAGGCCCATCTTGTGCTCGACGTTCGTGGCGTAGACGCCGTTGCGCTCGCCCAGCTCGCCGGTCTCCCAGTCGAAGTGGTACTTCGGGACGAGGAAGAGCGACAGGCCCTTGGTGCCCGGTCCGGCGCCCTCGGGGCGGGCCAGCACGTAGTGGAGGATGTTCTCCGACATGTCGTGCTCACCGGACGTGATGAAGCGCTTCACGCCCTCGATGTGCCAGGAGCCGTCCTCCTGCTGCACGGCCTTGGTGCGCCCGGCGCCGACGTCCGAACCGGCGTCCGGCTCGGTCAGCACCATCGTCGAGCCCCACTGCTTCTCGACGGCGATCTCGGCGACCTTCTTCTGCGCGTCGTTGCCCTCGGCGAAGAGGATGCCGGCGAACGCGGGGCCCGAGGAGTACATCCAGATGGCCGGGTTCGCGCCGAGCAGCAGCTCCGCGTAGGCCCAGATCAGGGAGCGCGGGGAGGTGGTGCCGCCGATCTCCTCCGGCAGGCCGAGGCGCCAGTACTCGGAGTCCATGAACGCCTGGTACGACCGCTTGAAGGTCTCCGGGACCGGGGCGGTGTTGGTCGCGGGGTCGAAGACCGGCGGGTTGCGGTCGGCGTCGGTGTAGGAGTCGGCGAGCTCGTTCTCCGCGAGGCGGGTGACCTCGTCGAGGATGCTCTTCGCGGTCTCGACGTCCATCTCCGCGAACGGGCCGGTGCCGTACAGCTTGTCGCGCCCGAGCACCTCGAAGAGGTTGAACTCGATGTCGCGGAGATTCGACTTGTAGTGCCCCATGGGAAGGCTCCGTAATCAATAGCAGTGACGCGCAGCGCCCCGGGGAGTGATGCGGTCGGGCGACGGGCTGTGCGGAAGGCCGGCCGGCTGCATGACGCGTATCAGTCGACCTCTCCGATGATGCTACCCGCGAGTAATAAGGCGCAACCCCTGGAGCCGGAGATGTGTCCGATTACTCTTTGGGGCATGTACGGCTACGACCAGAACCCGGGTGCACAGCAGCAGATGGGTCAGATGGGGCAGATGGGCGGCGGCTACGCCGAGCAGCCGTTGTACCCCGAGCCTTCGCCGCCCTCCCTGGCGGACGCGGTACGGGCCTTCACCACCGGCACCCTCGCGGCGGAGGACTTCCAGCAGATCTTTGCGACCTCGAAGGTCTACTGCCCGCGCGGCGACGGCCCGGGCTTCCTCGCGCTGCACAACACCCAGCAGCCGGTGATCCCGATGTTCACCACGCTCAAGGAGCTGCGGCGGTACGCCGGCAAGGAGTCGAAGTACTTCGTGATCACCGGCGCCGAGGTGATCGACCTGCTCCCGACCGGATACGGCTTCGTCCTGGACATGGAGGGCGACCACCGGATGGTCTTCGACGCGAAGGCGGTCGAGCAGATGGTCGACTTCGCGATGCGGCGCATGTACGGCTGACGCCGCCCTCCCCCTGGCCCGCCGAGGCCCGTACCCGCTGTGGTGCGGGCCTTTTCCGTGCGCCGGTCGCGCCCCGTTTCCGCCCCGCCGCGCCGCCCCGGGAATGAACGACACCTTGCAAGATGTTCACTGTTCAACTAAATTGGAAGCAGATCCCGCCCGGAGGTGGCTCCCATGCCCGCAGTGACCGTAGAAAACCCGCTGACCCTGCCCAAGGTGGCCGCCTCGGGCGACGCCGTAGCCCGCCCCGTGCTCGCGGTCACCACCGCGCCGACGGGCTTCGAGGGCGAGGGCTTCCCGGTGCGCCGCGCGTTCGCCGGGATCAACTACAAGTACCTCGACCCGTTCATCATGATGGACCAGATGGGCGAGGTGGAGTACGCCGCCGGAGAGCCCAAGGGAACCCCCTGGCACCCGCACCGCGGCTTCGAGACGGTGACCTACCTGATCGACGGCAGCTTCATCCACCAGGACTCCAACGGTGGCGGCGGCACCATCGAGAACGGTGACACCCAGTGGATGACGGCGGGCTCCGGCCTGCTGCACATCGAGGCCCCGCCGGAGTCGCTGGTCATGTCCGGCGGCCTCTTCCACGGCCTCCAGCTCTGGGTGAACCTGCCCAAGAGCCACAAGATGATGGACCCCCGCTACCAGGACATCCGCGGCGGCCAGGTCCAGCTCCTCGCCTCCCCGGACGGCGGCGCGCTGCTCCGCGTCATCGCCGGAGAGCTCGACGGCCACGAGGGCCCCGGCATCACCCACACCCCGATCACGATGATCCACGCGACCGTCCGGCCGGGCGCCGAGGTGACCCTGCCGTGGCGCGAGGACTTCAACGGCCTCGCGTACGTCCTCGCCGGCCGCGGCACCGCGGGCGCCGAGCGCCGCCCCGTCCACATGGGGCAGACCGCCGTCTTCGGCGCCGGTTCCTCGCTGACCGTCCGTGCGGACGAGCAGCAGGACGGGCACACCCCCGACCTGGAGGTCGTGCTCCTCGGCGGGCGCCCGATCCGCGAGCCGATGGCGCACTACGGGCCGTTCGTGATGAACAGCCAGGCCGAACTGAAGAAGGCCTTCGAGGACTTCCAGGCCGGCCGCCTCGGCACCGTCCCGGCGGTCCACGGCATGTGATTCCTCCGGGGTGCGGGTGACGGTCCGTCACCCGCACGCCCCACGGGGCGGGACACCGTGTCCGCCCCGTGGTCGGGTGGGGGAGTGCCGAACCAGAAGCCCCTCCTGCCCGACGCCGCACGGCGGACGGCCGCCTGGTGCGGCGTCCTGCTCCTCGTCGCCGCCGTCGCGGCGGTCCTCGTGTGGCTGTCCGTCTACCTCAAGACCGCCGTCACCCCCGTACTCCTCGCGCTGCTCGGTACGGCACTGCTCGGCCCGGTCCACCGCTGGCTGACCGCCCACCACGTGCAGCGTTCGCTCTCCGCCGGGCTGACCTGCGCCGCGCTGGTCGCGGTCGTCGGCGGGGCCGGGTACATCGTCGTCACCGCGCTCATCGACACCGGCGGCCAGATCGTGGACTCGCTCAAGGACGCCGGTCAGTGGGTGATCGACCACTTCGACCTGGCCGGCCAGACGTCCGTGGACAACCTCGCGGGCAACGCCAAGAACCTCGTCGAGAAGTTCGGCGCCACCGCGGCCGGCGGGGTCATCACCGGGCTGAGCCTGATCGGCACCCTGATCGCGACCGCCGTCCTCGCCCTGCTGCTCACCTTCTTCTTCCTGCGCGACTCCGACCGGGCCGTACGGCTCGCCCACTCGCTCGCCCCGCACGGCTCCGGCGACCTGGTCGAGGCGATGGGGCGCCGGGCCTTCGAGGCGGTCGAGGGGTTCATGCGCGGCACCACCTTCATCGCCTTGATCGACGCCCTCTGCATCACCGTCGGCCTGCTGATCCTGCGGGTGCCCGGCGCGGTGGGGCTGGGCGCGCTGGTCTTCGTCGGCGCCTACATCCCGTACCTGGGCGCCTTCCTCTCCGGCGCCGTCGCCGTCCTGGTCGCCCTCGCCGACCGCGGGTTCGTCATCGCGCTCTGGGCGCTCGGCGTGGTCCTCGCCGTCCAGGTGCTGGAGGGCCACGTGCTCCAGCCGATGATCCAGAGCCGCACCGTGCGGATGCATCCGGCCGTCATCCTCATCGTGCTGACCGCCGGAGCGAGCGTCGCCGGGATCCTCGGCATGCTGCTCGCCGTCCCGCTCTGCGCGGCCGCCTTCGGGGTGGTCGAGGAGCTGCGGCTGAGGAACACCGGCCCCTCGGCACCGCCTCCGGCGGACGACGACCGGGCCTGAAACCGCAGGTGAAAGGCGAGGCCCGCCGGAATGTCCGGCGGGCCGCCGGGGTGTGGCGGGCCGGAGAACGTACGATCTCCGCGCGCGGTCCACGGCGGACCGCGGGGAGGGGAATCTGTCCGTGGCGGTTACGGATCTCATCGACCTGGCCGGCCCCTGGGGCCGTGTCCTCAGCGGGACGCCGCTGAACCACGAGAAGCACACCCGGGCGCCCCAGTCGATCGCCGTCGACCCGGTGACGCACGACCTCTTCGTCGTGCAGATCCGTGACGCGCTGGAGTACGGCAACCTCTGCGTCTACCGCATGGACCGGGCCACCGGGCAGGCGCTCGACCACATGCACCTCGACGGCTTCGGCCACGGCTACCAGATCGGTGCGCAGCACATCGGCGGCACGACCTACCTGTGGACCGAATGCGGGCCGCTGTACGAGCAGTTCGGCACCCGGATCGCCCGGTTCCCGTACCTCCCGGGGCAGGTGGTCACGATGACCTCCTCCGTGCTGTCGGAGCCGTTCAGCCCGGTGCCGGACGCCAAGTTCATCGCGCCCAGCGTCGATCCGGTGTTCCAGCGCCTCACGGTCCGTTATCTGACCGCGCAGGGCTATCTGTTCACCCAGTACCCGATCGACCCGTCGACCGGTGACGTCGTGTGGACCCCCCTGCGCACGGTGGCGCACCCCCCGGCGGCGCAGGTACCGCGCCTGGCCGACACCTTCCAGGGCTTCGCCTCGCTCGGCGACCACCTCTACCTGTACACCGGCAACCCGGACGTGGACGACACCCACATCACCGCCCTCTCCTGGACGGACGGCTCCGTCATCGCCGGGCCCCGGCTCATGACCGCCGTGCCGGGGCTGGAGCGCAGGGAGCCCGAGGGGCTGGCCATCGAGCTGACCGGCGCGGAGGCGCGGCTGCTCTTCGGGTTCAGCGGCAGCGACACCACGCCGCGCGAGGTCACCGTCTGCTTCCTCTCCACGGACGCGCCCGTGCAGGGGGTGAAGGTGCTGGCCGACTGGACCGCGCTGACCCCCGCCGCCGGGATCACCGCGCAGACCGGGGTCCGGGCCCCGCGCGGACGTCTGGTGGACATCGCCGGGACCACCTTCCTCCAGCTGCGCGGGGTCTTCGAGGGGACCCTCGCGAAGGACACCCGGATCGCCACGCTCCCGCCGACGCTGACGCCCAGCCGCACCCTCCGGGCGGAGGTCTCCCGCAACAACCGGGGCGGTCGCTGCGTCTGCCGGCTGGAGATCTCGCCCGAGGGCGCCGTCACGGTGTACGGGCCGACCTCGGACAACACCGTCACCTGGGTCGACCTGGACGCCTGTTCGGTGGCCTGGCGCTGACGTACGCCCCCGCCGCGACCCAGCCCCTTCCCGCCTCCCGCCCGTCTCCCACGCACCCCGAGGACCAGTCATGCGAGTCATGCCGCAGAGAACCCCCAGCCGCCGCGCCCTGCTGACCGCGGCCGTCACCGTCCCGGCGGCGGCGGTCGGCGCACCCCTGCTCGCCACCCCCGCCGCAGCGGCCACCACCGGGGGCGTCGAGGTCGTCCACGACTGGACGGCGCTCGTCCTGGCGTCCGGCGTCACCGCCGCCGCCGACGCCCCGGCCGCCCGCGTGATCAGGATCGCCGGTACGGATTTCCTCCAGCTGCGCGGAGGCGTCGACTGCGCCTTCACCGGAGACTCCGCGCTGGGCACGATCCCCGCCTCCCTGGCGGTGCCCAAGACCACCCGGGCGGTCTGCCCGCGCAACAACAAGGCCGGTGTCAACGCCTGCCGGGTGGAGATCAACACGGCGGGCCACGTCACGGTGTTCGGCGGTACGGCCGCCAGCAGCATCACCTGGATCGCCCTGGACAGCTTCTCGGCCGTGCTGGTCTGAGGCCCGTCCCCGACCGCCGGGACCCGCCGGACAGCCCCGCCGGGACCCGCCGGTCAGATCTGTTCGAACGGGATCGACCCCGCGGTGAGTTCCGCGGGCTCGGAGGACTCGTACAGCTCGTACCAGATCGACTTGCCCGCGCCGCGCGGATCGACCCCCCAGTCGTCGGCCAGCATCTCCATCAGGACCAGTCCGCGTCCGCTGGAGGCCATCTCGCCGGGGCTCCGTCGGTGCGGGAGTTCGTCGCTGTTGTCCGCGACCTCGACCCGCAGCCGCCGCTCGCCGCGCTCGCCGGTCACCTCCGCGACCATCAGCGCGTTGCCGTCCGTGTGGACCAGCACGTTGGTGGCCATCTCGGAGAGCATCAGCACGGCCGAGTCGACCTGCTCCGGGTCCGCCCAGTCGTGCAGCAGCTCGCGGAGCAACTGCCGCGCGACGGAGATCCGCTCCGGTTCGGCCTGCGCGATGGCGACGGCGGCCCGGCGCGGCGGGGCCTTCGACAGGGTCATGGGGGTGTCGCGGCGGAGCAGCACCAGCGCGATGTCGTCCTCGTGCCGCTCCGCCAGGGGGCCCGTCGTGTAGTGCGAGGTGGGGCCGTGGACCGTCTCCACGAGCGCCTCGGCAAGGCTCTCCGGGTCGGCTCCAGGGGTCTCCATGACCGGGCGCAGCCGCTCCCAGCCGGTCGCGAGGTCGTGTCCGCCGGTCTCGATGAGCCCGTCGGTGCAGAGCATGATCGTCTCGCCGGGTTCCAGTACCACCTGGGTCGTCGGATAGTCGGCGTCGGTCTCGATGCCCAGGGGCAGCCCGCCCGCCGTCTGCCGGATGACGGCGGTGCCGTCGACGCTGATCACCACGGGGTCGGGGTGGCCCGCGCGGGCGATGTCGAGGGAGCCGTCGGCCGGGTCCACCTCGGCGTACAGGCAGGTCGCGAAGCGCGGGGCGGTGGATTCGTCGTCCTCGCCGCCCGCGTGCTCGTACCCGTCCGTCAGCCCGGCCAGGAAGCGGGAGGCCCGGGCCAGCACGGCGTCCGGGCGGTGCCCCTCGGAGGCGTACGCGCGCAGGGCGATGCGGAGCTGGCCCATCAGCCCGGCCGCGCGCACGTCGTGGCCTTGGACGTCGCCGATGATGAGCGCGACCCGGCCGTTGGGCAGCGGGATCATGTCGTACCAGTCGCCGCCGACCTGGAGGCCGCCGCCGGTGGGGATGTAGCGGGCCGCCACGGTGATGCCCGGGGGGCTCTTGCCCAGGGAGGGCATCATCGCCCGCTGGAGCCCCAGCGAGAGCTCCCGCTCGGTCTCGGCCGCCCCGGCGCGCGCGAGGGCCTGGGCGAGCATCCTGGCCACGGTGGTGAGCACCGCCCGCTCGTCGGGGGAGAACCCCACCGGATTGCGGAATCCCGCCATCCAGGCGCCCATGGTGCGGCCGGAGACGATCAGCGGCAGGAAGGCCCAGGAGCTGCGGCCGAACGTGCGGGCGAGCGGCCAGAACATCGGGAAGCGGCGGGCGTACTCCTCGGGGGTCGGCAGATAGATCGCCTGGCCGGTACGGGCGACCTCGGCGGCCGGGTACTCCGTCTGGAGCGGCATGTCGACGAAGGGCTCCTCCTCGCCGACGGTGTGCCCGTGGTGTCCGACGAGGGTCAGCCGGTCGCCCTCCACGCCGAAGACCGCGAGCCCGTCCGGGGAGAAGCCCGGCATCGAGAGCGAGCCGGCGACCCGCAGCACCTCCTCCGTGGACCGGGCCTCGGCCAGGGCCCGCCCCGCGTCCAGCAGGAACGCCTCGCGGGAGCGCCGCCAGTCGCCGGTGACGGGAGTCTGCACGGAGGTGCCGGGGATGGGCTCCGCGACCTCCTGGAGGGTGCCCCGGAGCATGACCTGCTCGACGGTCTTGCCCTCGGGCACGTAGGGCCTGGACCGGGTCCGTACGACGCGGACGACCGTGCCGTGCTCGTCGACGATCCGGAGCCGTGACTCCGCGAGGGTGTCCTCGGCCACCGCCAGGCCGACCACCGAGCGGACCTCGTTCCAGTCGGCCTGGTGGTAGCAGGCGCGTACGGTGGCCTCCCGGTACGTACCGGCCTCGGGCAGCCCGAGGAGACGGGCGGCCTCCGCGTCGATCGTGACCGTCCCGTCCGCGGTGTCCCAGCGCCAGAGCCCCGTCTCGATGGCCGCCAGGATGTCCTCGGTACGCATTGCCCCACTTTAGGAAGATGCGTTCCCCGGACGCCACCGTTGCCCCGGCCCTGCGGCGTGCCTCGGAGGCCCTGCGGAGGCGGTCCCGACGGGTGTGCGGCGGCCGTGGGCGCGCCTGCGGATGATCTTGAAGTGGTTATGGCAATGAAGTGGCCCGGCTCCGGGCGGTAGCCTGGGGAGGCTCACAGACCCCAACCGCGAAGACTGGATGAACGACGATGCATCGGTACAGGTCCCACACCTGCGGCGAGCTCCGCGCCTCTGACGTCGGCACCGACGTCCGGCTGAGCGGCTGGCTGCACAATCGCCGAGACCTGGGCGGCATCCTCTTCATCGATCTCCGCGACCACTACGGCCTGGTCCAGCTCGTCGCCCGCCCCGGCACCCCGGGGAACGAGGCGCTCTCGAAGCTGACCAAGGAGACCGTCGTCCGGATCGACGGCAAGGTCTCCGCGCGCGGTGCCGAG
This sequence comes from Streptomyces sp. NPDC001493, assembly GCF_053597235.1. Taxonomy (NCBI): domain Bacteria; kingdom Bacillati; phylum Actinomycetota; class Actinomycetes; order Kitasatosporales; family Streptomycetaceae; genus Streptomyces; species Streptomyces sp. NPDC001493. The sequence continues at coordinate 314,389 of NZ_JBSFHV010000002.1, read as the reverse complement.
AACGTGAACCCGGAGCTCCCGACCGGCGAGATCGAGATCGAGGTCACCGAGGTCGAGGTGCTCGGCGAGGCGGCCCCGCTGCCCTTCATGATCAACACCGAGGACGGTGTGAACGAGGAGCGCCGTCTGGAGTACCGCTTCCTCGACCTGCGCCGCGAGCGCATGCACCGCAACATCATGCTGCGCTCGGCCGTGATCGCCTCCATCCGCTCGAAGATGGTGGCCCTCGGCTTCAACGAGATGGCGACCCCGATCCTCACCGCGACCTCCCCCGAGGGCGCCCGTGACTTCGTCGTGCCGTCGCGTCTCAACCCCGGCAAGTTCTACGCGCTGCCGCAGGCCCCCCAGCAGTTCAAGCAGCTGCTGATGATCTCCGGCTTCGACCGCTACTTCCAGATCGCGCCCTGCTTCCGCGACGAGGACGCCCGCGCCGACCGCTCGCCGGGCGAGTTCTACCAGCTCGACGTCGAGATGTCGTTCGTCGAGCAGGAGGACGTCTTCCAGCCGATCGAGAAGCTGATGACCGAGCTCTTCACCGAGTTCGGCAACGGCCGCGAGGTCACCTCGCCGTTCCCGCGCATCCCGTTCCGCGAGTCGATGCTGAAGTACGGCAACGACAAGCCGGACCTCCGCGCCAAGCTGGAGCTCGTCGACATCTCGGACGTCTTCGCCGACTCCGGGTTCAAGGCGTTCGCCGGCAAGCACGTCCGCGCGCTGCCCGTCCCGGACACCGCCGGCCAGTCCCGCAAGTTCTTCGACGGCCTCGGTGAGTACGCCGTCGAGCACGGCGCCAAGGGCCTCGCCTGGGTCCGCGTCGGCGAGGACGGCACGCTGGCCGGTCCGATCGCCAAGTTCCTCACCGAGACGGACGTCAAGACGCTCACCGAGCGCCTCTCGCTCGCCCCGGGCCACGCGGTCTTCTTCGGCGCCGGCGAGTTCGACGAGGTCTCCAAGATCATGTCGGCCGTCCGTGTCGAGGCCGCCAAGCGCTCCGGCAACTTCGAGGAGGGCGTCTTCCGGTTCTGCTGGATCGTCGACTTCCCGATGTACGAGAAGGACGAGGAGACCGGCAAGATCGACTTCTCGCACAACCCCTTCTCGATGCCCCAGGGCGGCCTGGAGGACCTGGAGACGAAGGACCCGCTGGACATCCTCGCCTGGCAGTACGACATCGTCTGCAACGGCATCGAGCTCTCCTCCGGCGCGATCCGGAACCACGAGCCCGAGCTGATGCTCAAGGCCTTCGAGATCGCCGGCTACGACCGCGAGACCGTCGAGCAGGAGTTCGCGGGCATGCTCCGCGCCTTCCGCCTCGGCGCCCCGCCGCACGGTGGCATCGCCCCGGGCGTCGACCGCATCGTGATGCTCCTCGCCGACGAGCCGAACATCCGCGAGACGATCGCCTTCCCGCTCAACGGCAACGCCCAGGACCTGATGATGGGCGCCCCGACCGTGCTCGACGAGGCCCGTCTGCGCGAGCTGAACATCCAGCTCCGCAAGCCGGCCGCCGTGTCGAAGGGCGAGGCCGCCAAGGCCGAGACCGCCGCCGCGGAGAAGACCGAGAAGTAGCGGGCGGGGGGAGCCGCCGCCCTGGCGTCGCGCTCCCCGTCGTTCCGTTCCGTACGTTTCACGTGAAACAGCCCCCGATCGACCGATCGGGGGCTGTTGCGTCGTGCGGGGGTGCTGTCGCGCCCTTGGCCGGCATCCGTCGTGGTAACGGGTGGGCGGGTGTACCGCCGGATGGCCCCCGCCCGGATTCGCGAGGGCCGGGCGCGGCGAAGAGTGGCTTCTGAGAGGCAGTCAGCCAGAACCACTCAGGAGCCCGCCCCGTGTCCGTCTCCCTCCGCACACCCGCCCGTGCCGTCCCGGGAACAGCCCCCCGCCGTCGCCCGTACCCGCTCGCCGCTCCGGTCCTCGCGCTGCTTCTGGCGCTGCTCCCGGTGCTCACCGGCTGCGGTACCCCCACCTCCTCGGGGGCGCCGCCGAAGGACGTGGCCGTGGCCCGGTCGGACGACGAGGGCAGCCGGGGGCCCGCCGGTGCCCCCGCCGCTTCCGCCCCGCCCGCGCAGCCCGTACCACCGCTGGAGATCCCCGGGCTGGGGCCGGAGACCCGGGCGGAGATCCCGGTCGACGCCCGGCAGGCGTTCGTGGTGACCGGCAAGGGCGCGGACTCCAACGAATCCACCGCCGTCCTCTACGTCCGGGACGCCCCGGACCGGAGCTGGACGCCCGCCTTCGAACCCTGGGCCGCCCACAACGGCATGGAGGGGTGGACCGACGAGCACTACACCGGGGACCTCAGGTCCCCCGTCGGCGTGTTCGGCCTCACCGACGCGGGCGGCAAGCTGCCCGACCCGGGCGCTCTGCTCCCCTACGACGAGGAGGAGTACTTCGCGGTGGAGGGCGACGGATTCTTCGGCGAACCCCTGGAGGGCTCGTTCGACTACGTCGTGGCCATCAACTACAACCGCGTCGAGGGCGTCAGCCCGATCGACCACGAGCGCCCGCTCGGCGAGGACCGGGGCGGCGGCATCTGGATCCACGTGGACCACGGCGGGCCGACCCAGGGCTGCGTGTCGGTCTCGGAGGAGCGGATGAAGGAGCTGCTGCTCACGCTCGACCCGGCGAAGAAGCCGGTCATCGTGATGGGCGACAAGGCCTCGCTGGCCCGCTGACGAGGTCTCCCGCCCGAGAACGGGGCGGGTACGGAGAAGGGCGGGGCCACGGGGGCCCCGCCCTTCTCACGTACGGATCGCGTTACGCGGCCGGCTTCTCCTCCAGGCGCGGGAAGAGCACCGCACCCTTGGTGACCGTGGCGCCGGCGGCCAGGCGGCCCCAGGTGCCCGCGTCCTGGACGCGCTGGTCGGCCAGGGCACCCAGGGAGGGCTCGGCGCCGAGCGACTCCCACAGCTTCTGCGAGGTCTCCGGCATCACCGGGTTCAGCAGCACCGCGACACCGCGCAGGGCCTCGGACGCCGTGTACAGGATCGTCGCGAGACGGGCCTGGCCCTCCGGCGAGGTGTCCTTGGCGACCTTCCACGGCTCCTGCTCCGTGATGTAGCCGTTGACCTGCTTCACGAAGTCGAAGATCGCCAGGATGCCGGCCTGGAAGTCGAGCTCCTCGCCGATCTTCAGGTCCGCCGTGGCGACGGCCTTCGCCAGACCGTCCTGGACCGCCTGCTCGGCGTCACCGGCGGCGGTCGCCTCCGGCAGCGTGCCACCGAAGTACTTGCCGATCATGGCGGCCACGCGGGAGGCGAGGTTGCCGTAGTCGTTGGCGAGCTCGGAGGTGTAGCGGGCGGTGAAGTCCTCCCACGAGAAGGAGCCGTCACTGCCGAAGGCGATGGCGCGCAGGAAGTACCAGCGGTACGCGTCCACGCCGAAGTGCGAGGTCAGGTCCTGCGGCTTGATGCCGGTCAGGTTCGACTTCGACATCTTCTCGCCGCCGACCATCAGCCAGCCGTTGGCCGCGACCTTGCCCGGCAGCGGAAGGCCCTGGGCCATCAGCATCGCGGGCCAGATCACCGCGTGGAAGCGGAGGATGTCCTTGCCGACCAGGTGGACGTTGGCGGGGAAGGTCCCGTCGAACTTCTCCTGGTTGGCGCCGTAGCCGACCGCCGTCGCGTAGTTCAGCAGGGCGTCGACCCACACGTAGATGACGTGCTTCTCGTCCCACGGCACCGGGACGCCCCAGTCGAAGGTCGAGCGGGAGATCGAGAGGTCCTGGAGGCCCTGCTTGACGAAGTTGACGACCTCGTTGCGGGCGGACTCCGGCTGGATGAAGCCGGGGTTGGCCTCGTAGAACTCCAGCAGCTTCGGGCCGTACTGGCTCAGCTTGAAGAAGTAGTTCTCCTCCTTGAGGATCTCCACCGGCTTCTTGTGGATCGGGCACAGCGGAGTGCCGTCCTCGGCCTCGATGAGGTCCCCGGGGAGCTTGTACTCCTCGCAGCCCACGCAGTACGGGCCTTCGTACCCGCCCTTGTAGATCTCGTCCTTGTCGTACAGGTCCTGGACGAACTCCTGCACCCGGTCGGTGTGACGCTTCTCCGTGGTGCGGATGAAGTCGTCGTTCGCGATGTTCAGGTGCTCCCAGAGGGGCTTCCACGCCTCTTCGACGAGCTTGTCGCACCAGGCCTGCGGGGTGACGCCGTGCTGATCGGCCGTGCGCATGATCTTCTGACCGTGCTCGTCCGTGCCGGTGAGGTACCACACCTTCTCGCCGCGCTGGCGGTGCCAGCGCGTGAGCACGTCGCCTGCGACGGTCGTGTAGGCGTGGCCCAGGTGAGGAGCGTCGTTGACGTAGTAAATGGGGGTGGAGACGTAGAACGACGTCTCTCCCTGCTTCTCGGATCCAGTGGCCGCCATGGTCAAAATCCTAACGGTCCGCGGCAGGGTCCAGGGACGCGGACGGCGGGCCCGGTGACCGGGCCCGCCGTGACGTGCGGTGGAGCGGTTGGCGTGATCCGCCCGAGTGCGCGGGTCAGTCGGCGGAGCCGCCGGACCGGGCCGTGATCCAGGAGGGGAGACCGGCGAGGATCTCCCGGTAGAACGTGGCGTCCGGGATCGTGGCGGGCGCGGGGCCCGCGTGGAAGAACCCGGCGTGCTCGGCGTCCAGCTTCCGCAGGAAGTCGAAGCCCTTGGCGTCGTGGTCGCCGAACGCGACGAACTGGAAGAAGAGCGGCAGCCGGGCGGCCTCGGCCAGCGCCTGCTTGGCCGCGACCTTGGCGTCCGGCGGGCCGTCCGTCTGGAAGACGACCAGCGCCGGGCCGGTGGAGCCGGACTTCTCGTAGTGGGAGACGACCTCTTCGACGGCCCGGTGGTAGTGGGTCCGCCCCAGGCGCCCCAGACCGGCGTTCAGCTCGTCGATGCGGCCCTCGTGGCCTTCGAGGCCGACCGTCCCCGTGCCGTCGATGTCCGTGGAGAAGAAGACCACCTCGACCGAGGCGTTCTCGTCCAGGTGCGCGGCGAGGGCCAGCGTGCGGTCGCCCAGGTGCTGGGCGCTGCCGTCCTTGTAGAACGGCCGCATGGAGCCCGAGCGGTCGAGCACCAGGTAGACGGAGGCCCGGAAACCGGTCAGCCCCTGCGCCTTGAGCGCCGCCTGCGCGGACTTGTAGGGGGCGACCAGACCGGGGGCGCGCGACTTCACCCGGGCGAGTGAGGTGGCGGGCTTGGCGGCGGGCGCGGCCGGGGCGGCGGCAGTGGCGGAGGGCGCCTCGGGGGCGGCCGGGGCCGCTGCCACGGGGGCTGCCGCTTCGGGGGCGGGCGTCTCGGGGGCTGCCGCTTCGGGGGCCGGCTCGGGCTCGTAGTCGATGATGATCGCGTCGAGAGCCGCCTCGGTGGCCTTCTCGGGGGCCTCGGCCGTCTCCGCTTCGGCCGTCTTCGCCTCGGTGTTCGCGGCCGCGGTTGTCTCGGCGGCCTCGTCGGCTTCGGCCTGCGGTTCGGCGGTCTCGGCCTGTGCCGGTGCGGGCTCCGGGGCGGCTTCCGGGGCGGGGGCGGCCTCCGGCTCGGGCTCCGGGTCCATGTCGATGGTGATGGCGGCCGCGAGGGTCTCGGGCTCGACGACCGCCGGCTCCTCGGCCGTGACCTCGGCCTCGAGGGTCTCGGCCTCGGCCTTCGCGGGCTCGGGGGTCTCGGCGGTCTCCGGGGCCGCGGGCCGCTCGTCCACCTCGGAGGCCGGCGCGGCAGCCTGCTCGGGCAGGGAGACCGGCTCGGCCTCAGCGGCAGGCTCGGCTTCGGCGACCGGCTCGGGCTTCGCTTCGGACGCGGGCTTGGGGCCCGTGTTCTGCGCGGGCACCGTCGGCTGCGGGGCGGCGGACGGCTGGTCGAAGGCGGCGGCGACCAGCGCGGCCGCGTTCCCCTGGTCCGACTGGTCCGACCGGTCCGCGCTGTCCGACCCGCCCGTACCCGCGTCCGACGAGGAGCGCGAGGCGGAGGAGAGGGGGGAGGCGGCGGGGGCGGGAACGGTCACCTTCGGCTCGGCGGCCGGAGCGCTCTCCGGGACCACCGTGTCCGATTCCGGCTCCGTCGATCGGGCGCGCTCACCCTGAGGAGGAACGGTGGCCGTGGTCGGCTCGTCCTGCTCCCGGCCGAACACCTTGCGCAGCAAGCTCCGAATGCCCATGGGCGAGGCCTTTCGCGTGAGTTGGGTGCGGGAAATGTCCGACCCGTGGAAAATCATCCCTGGCCAGGACGGATACGTAAGGTTAGCGGCCGGATCAGGCCGTTCGGCGGTCCGGCCCGCACGCGGGTGAACCGACGCGCAACCGTTTCCTTGTGAGAACCCAAGAGTTCGGCGGTCAGGCGTACTTCGCGGCTGGTTGACGGACCTGTTCCTCAACACCCGGACGGACGTACCCCGTCACGGTGCGCATACGATCGGCCAAATCCGCCCCCGCGTCGGGTGCACGGTGGTCCGTCCCGGCGGCGGTCTCCGCGCCGGGGGCTCCCCCGTTACAGTCGGACCATGGTTTCGGTTTCCGGTGAGGCTCCGCAGGCGACAGGCAGCGTCCGGGTCGATGTGTGGATCTGGTCGGTGCGGCTGACGAAGACCCGGGCGCAGGCGGCGGCCGCCTGCCGGGCGGGACACGTCAAGGTCGCGGGTGAACGCGCCAAGCCCGCGCAGGCCGTACGGGTCGGTGACGAGGTGCGGCTGCGCCACGAGGGCCGGGACCGGATCGTCACCGTGTCGAAGATCGTGAAGAAGCGCGTCGGCGCACCGGTGGCGGTGGAGTGCTTCGTCGACGACAGCCCGCCCCCGCCGCCGCGTGAACTGGCTCTCCAGGTGCCGGTCCGCGACCGGGGAGCCGGCCGTCCCACCAAGCGCGACCGGCGCGAGATGGAGCGCCTCCAGGGTGGCCGGGAGACCGGCCGGGAGACCGGTCCGCGCTGAGCGGTCCGAGCTGAGCAGCGCGGCAGCGGTGTGTAACTGCCGCTCACGCTCCGTGTTTCACGTGAAACACCGTCATGGCTGCGGTGAGGCGATGGCGCGGGCGGCCGCGACTTCCTGGCTGAGGGGGCCGAGGACGCTCTCCTCGATGCCGGTGAGGTCGGCCCGTACCCCCACCAGCGTCTCGCTGGACCGGATTCCGGCCGCGAGCTCCCGCAACTGGCCCTCGATCATGATGGCTTCGCCGGGCTCGGGCGGGGGTGCTCCGTAATTCAGCCGCACCCGGGCGGCTGTTGCCGCGTCGACGATCCGCTCGACGGCGACGACCAGCGGCCACCAGGCCGCGGCGCGGGTGCCCACGGGCGGTGGTTCGGTGAGGGCGCGCTGGAACTCGGAGCGCACCGCCGACAGGTCGCGGTAGAGCTTCCGGCGTGCGCGGACCCGCTCGGCCCGGTCGTGGTCGCTGGTGAGGTCGAAGGCGTAGGCGATGTAGTCGGCGGTGTCCTCCACCGCGTCCGCGAGCCGGTCGCCGACGCGGGTGTGCCAGCTCTCCGGCCAGAGCAGATAGCCGGCCACCAGCACGATCGCGCAGCCGAGCAGGCTGTCGAGGAAGCGCGGCTGGACCAGGTTCACGCCCTGGTGGTTGAGGAGGTCGGAGAGCAGCAGGATGGGCGGCGTGACGGCGGCGGTCTGGAACGCGTACCCCTTCGCCGTCAGCGCCGGGATCAGCGCGGCGAGGACCGCCATCGCCGGGACGAACCACCAGCCGGACGGAACCTCGGCCAGTACGGGAGCGGCGACGAGCAGCCCGGCGGTGGTGCCCACGGCCCGCAGTACGGCGCGGGAGAACACCGAGCCGTAGTCGGGCTTGAGGACGAAGGTCACGGTGAGCGCCACCCAGTACGAGCGTTCCACCGGGATCAGCGAGGTCAGTGCCTGGGCCAGTCCGATGCAGAGGGCGAGGCGCAGCCCGTAGCGCCAGGATGCCTCGGAGAGCAGTACGGACCGCAGGGAGCGCCGGACGCGGACGCGCAGGGCGGCGGGCCGGCCGAGCCGGTCGTCTACGTTGTACGGGGCGGGGTCGCCCCCGTGCACGACGGTGGCGGTGTGGCGCAGTGCGGTGTCCACGGCGTGGGTGGCGGGCGAGTCGGGCGGGGGCAGGTCGGGGGTGGGGCGTCCGGTGCGGCCGCGTTCGACGTCGTCGGCGAGTGCGCGTACGGCTGCCGGGACGGCCTCGGGCAGTCGGCGCCCCTCCCCGTGCGCGGCGGGCGCGGCCTCGACCAGTGGGATCACCACGTTGAGCTGGGCGAGCGTCCGCACCATGGCGGGGCTGCGGCCGTGGTAGCGGGCCCGGCGGGCGAGGATCAGGTCGTAGGAGGTGTTGAGGCGTTCGGTGACGTCCTGGCGGTGCAGTTCGTACGCGGGGGTTCCGGCGGCGTCGAGCAGGGCGGCGACCGCGCGGTAGGTGCGGGCGACCGCGGAGCGTTCGGGGAGCCGGCGGCGGAACGGCCACGAGAGCAGGGCGAGCGCCAGCACCACCAGACCGCCGAACGCGAGCAGCAGCGGGGCTACCCACCAGGGGTCGGGCATCGGGAGTCCCGCGCCGACCACGGAGTTGAGCAGGAGCAGCAGGCCGGAGACGGAGGCCACGGCGCCGATCGTCGACATCATTCCGGAGACCAGCGCGACGGCGGTGAGCACACCCACGGAGGCCCAGCCGGTTCCGTACACGAGCGAGCCGAGGGTGACGCCGACGGCGCCGAAGAGCTGCGGCACGGCGATGTTGTAGATGCGCATCCGGTAGGCGTCGGCGGTGTCGCCGATGACCCCGGAGAGGGCCCCCATGGAGACCAGCGCACCGTAGGCGGGGCGGTCGACGGCGAAGCCGACGGCGATCGGTGCGGCCATGGCGACGGAGGCGCGCAGCACGGCCGCCCAGGGGATGGGGGTGGACTGCGGGCGGAGTCCGTTCATCAGCCAGGGCGGCGGCGTCACGCGTCGCCTTCCGGTGCCCATGTCGGCCGTGGCCACGGCTCACTCTCCTCGCGGGGTCCGCCGGATGCTGCCTGAGAGCGGCTTCAGCCCTGGTACCCCTCCACTTCGTCGGCCGGGCGGACCCGGGCCGACGAGGGGTCCTCGCCGTACTCGCTCAGCGCGCGGCGCTGCCTCAGCAGGTCCCAGCACTGGTCCAGTTGGACCTCCACCGTACGCAGCCTGGCCTTCTCCTCGGCGGACAGGCCGAGGGCTGCGGTGGACCGGTCGCGCAGGGACCGTTCTTCGGCGACGAGTTCGTCGATGTTCGTGAGGATGTCGCTGTCGGACATGGGAGTTCCTTCCATTGAGGCAGACGCAGACGCAGAGGCAGGGGCAGTGGCAGCCGGGCGGGGTGGGTCACGGGGCGTGGTGCCTCAGGGCGAAGACCGTCTTGCCCCGGGCGCCGCCCGCCCGGTTCTGCGCGAGCGCCTCGGGGGCCTTCTCCAGGGGGAGTTCGAGGTCGATGGGGACGACGAACGCCCCGCTGGTCACCGCCGTCGCGAGCGCGTCGAGCAGCAGTGCGGTCGGCGCGAGCCGGAAGCCGACGGGGAGCGGTCCGGTGTGCGGGGTACGGGTGCCGCCGGCGCCCCGGGTGGTCAGTGCGATGCCGCCGTCCCGGACGAGGGCGGCGTGCTCGGCGAAGGCGTCCGGGGTCTCGGAGACGAGGTCGGCGAGGGCGTTCACCCCGTGCGGGCAGAGCTCCCGCACGGCGGCGGGGAGTGCTTCCGGTCCGGCGGAGACGTCGAGGGTGCGGGCGGCCCCGAGGATGGTCATCCTGCGGTTCTCGTCGCCGCGTACGGCGGCCAGTACCCGGACGCCCCGGGCGGAGGCGAGCTGGGTGAGGTAGCTGCCGACGCCGCCCGCCGCCCCGACGATCAGCAGGGACTCGCCCTCACCGGCCCCGGTGGCGGCCAGGATCTGGCAGGCGGCGGTCGCGGCGGTCGGCAGTGCGGCGGCGGCCTTCAGCGACAGACCGGTGGGGACCGGGGCGATCGCCGAGTCCTGGTGCACCGAGACGTACTCGGCGTAGGCGCCCCCGCCGGGCAGCGGGGCGGTGACCATGCCGAACACCGGGTCGCCCACCCGGAACCGGCTGGGGCCCCGGCCGATCATGTCCACCCGCCCGGCGAAGTCCACACCGAGGATGTGCGGGAGGCTCCCGGGTGCCGTACCGGCCGCCGGGTCGTCGGCGCGCTGCCAGTCGTACGGGTTGAGGGCCGCGTACTCGATCCGCACCCGCACCTCGCCCGGCTCCGGATCGGGCTTGGGGAGTTCGGTGAGTGCGGGCTCCCCGTGGAGCGCGGTGACGGCGATGGCTCGCATACGGCAACCTCCAGTCGCCCCCGGCGTTCACGCTCCCACTCTCGCCCGGCCCGTTCCGCGCCGCACGTCGGAGGCGGCTCGACCGGGCCCGGCTGCCCCGCGATGCCGCGCCGCCGTGCCGCCCCGGCCGCCCCGCCCCTCCGGCGTCAGCCCGGCCGGGGCGCGGTCAGCAGGTACCGGGCGACGACACCGGCCACCAGCAGGACGGCGCCCACCCCCAGGAGCCACCAGACCGTGGTGCGCAGCGAGGCGGTCAGCGCGTCGGAGATCGCCGCCGCACCGTCCCGGTCGCCCATCGGCACCGCGTCCAGCATCTGCGCGCGGCCGATGGCGAGGAGCACCCGGAGCACGACCGCGCCCAGGACGAGTCCGGCGCCCACGACCGCGGTGGCGAAGAGCCCGGCCCGCCGCCCGCCCCGGACCGTCGACAGCCCCACCACCAGCACGAGGAGGACCACGGTCGCCACGGCCGGCCAGACGCTGGCGTACCTCAGCCATCCGAACGTCTCGCGCACATGGTCGGCCCGGTCCCCGGAGAGGATGGTGAGTTCGGTGCGCTCGACCGGTATCTGGTCGGCGAAGGGCACGCCGCTCACCTCCAGCTCCCTCTTCACCTGCTCGATCACCGGCGCCAGGTCGATGGTCACGGACTCGCCGGAGTCTCCGTCGAGCGCGGCCGTGATCGAGGTGTGGGCGGTGCGGTTCGCCGCGTCCCACGCGGCACGGAACGCGTCCGTCGTCGTGAACGACAGGACGCCCTGGTGCAGGAAGTCCCGCATCGTCTCCTGGAGCCCGCCGAGGTCGATCCGCCGCATCGCCTCGTCGGTGATCAGGTCGGCGACGGTCTCGCGCACGGCGGGGTCGGAGGAGAGCGGGGAGACGGCGGCCACGTACCGGTCGGTGTCGTCGACCTCCAGGTCGACCCAGGCGGAGAGCGCGCTCAGCGGCACCAGGACGGCGAGCACGACGAGCAGCACGGCCGACAGGGGCACCGAGAGAGAGGTCCGCATCTCCTCAGGGAATCCCGGCGGCCGTGGTCGCGCCCCGAGCCGTCGTCCATTCGAGTTGCCGGGCGGCGCGGCCGGGTGTGCGCTGGAGTGGACGGGGGCGACGGAAGGAGCTCTCCACCATGGCCACACACGCAGCCATGCCCGGGTCGAGGTCCCGGGCATCGCAGGCCAGGACGCCGGTCCACCGGCACACCTCGATGGTGTGGGCGGTGCCCCTGCTCCTCGGCGTCATCTACGGCTTCTACGCCGCCTTCATCCGGCGGGACGGCGGCCCGAGCACGGGCGGTCAGGTGGCGCTGGGCTTCGCCGCCGGTGTGGCGTTCGCCGTGCTCTGCTACGCACTGGCCCGGTTCGAGTACGCGATCCCGCGCGAGGCGCGGGCGGCGGCCTACGGGGCGCTGACGGCGTGCGCGATCGGGTTCCTGGTGAGTCTGACCGACACCAGCGTGCTGCGCTCGACCATCCTCGGCCTGGCGGTCGGCGTTCCGGTGGCGCTCGCCACGTACTACTTCTTCTACTCGCGGGAGGACTGGCCGGAGGAACGGACCGACGACCGGACCACCGGCGGGACGATCTACCGGGCGACGGACAGGACCGCCCACCGGATCACCGACCGGCCGCTGCCCGGGGGAGGTGAGGGTGAGCGCCGAACCGGCCGTCGAAACGACCGGTCTGGGTGAAGGTCTTCGGTGAGAACCGGGCCGTGGACGGCATCGATCTCGCCGTCCCCACCGGAACCGTCTACGGAATCCTCGGCCCCAACGGCGCCGGGAAGACCACCGCCGTCCGGATGCTGGCGACCCTGCTGCGACCGGACGGCGGCAGCGCGCGGGTCTTCGGCCACGACGTGGTGCGGGAGGCCGACGCGGTACGCGGCCTGGTCAGCCTCACCGGGCAGTACGCCTCGGTCGACGAGGACCTCACCGGTACGGAGAACCTGGTGCTCCTCGCCCGGCTGCTCGGCCACTCCCGGTCCGCCGCCCGCTCGCGCGCCGCGCACCTGCTCGAAGGCTTCGGGCTGGGTCCGGCCGCCGGGAAGCAGGTCAAGAACTACTCGGGCGGGATGCGGCGCCGGATCGACATCGCCGCGTCCATCCTCAACACCCCGCGCCTGCTCTTCCTCGACGAACCGACCACCGGTCTCGATCCGCGCAGCCGCAACCAGGTGTGGGACATCGTCCGGGCGGTCGTCGCCCAGGGCACCACCGTGATGCTGACGACGCAGTATCTGGACGAGGCCGACCGGCTGGCGTCCCGCATCGCGGTGATCGACCACGGCCGGGTGATCGCCGAGGGCACCAAGGGGGAGCTGAAGGCGTCGGTGGGCTCGGGGACGGTCCATCTGCGGCTGCGGGACCCCGCGCAGCGGCCGGAGGCCGAGCGGGTGCTGGTCCGCACGCTGGGCGCCGTGGTGCAGCCGGACCCCGACCCGGTGGCGCTGACCGCCCGGGTCGACGGTTCGGGCTCCGAGCGGGGGGCGGCCGAGCGGGCCGCGCGGGCCCTGGCGGAGCTGGCCCGGGCCGGCGTCACCGTGGACAACTTCGCGCTGGGCCAGCCCAGCCTCGACGAGGTCTTCCTCGCCCTCACGGACCGGAAGGGAACGGCGGCGTGACGGCCACCACGACTCCGACGACCACCGGGCCGGGCGCCGAAGGCGCCGACGCCGACGCGTTCTCCGTACCGGACGCGGAGCGGCTCGCGGCGCTGCTGGTCTCCGGGGAGCGCCCGCCCCGCCCGGGCGCGCTCTCCGTCTCCCTCACCTTCGGGTGGCGCGCGGTCCTGAAGATCAAGCACGTGCCGGAGCAGCTCTTCGACGTGACGGCGTTCCCGATCATGCTGGTGCTGATGTACACGTACCTCTTCGGCGGGGCGCTCGCCGGGTCGACCGGGGCGTACATCCAGTTCCTGCTGCCGGGCATCCTGGTGATGAGCGTCGTGATGATCACGATGTACACCGGGGTCTCGGTCAACACCGACATCGTCAAGGGCGTCTTCGACCGGTTCCGCACCCTGCCGATCTGGCGTCCCGCGCCGATGGTCGGCTATCTGCTGGGCGACGTGCTGCGCTATCTGCTGGCCTCGGCGGTGATGCTCACGGTCGGCGTGATCATCGGCTACCGGCCGGACGGCGGCGTGCCCGGCGTGCTCGCGGGGGTCGCGCTGGTGCTGGTGTTCGCCTTCGCCTTCTCGTGGGTGTGGACGATGTTCGGCCTGCTGCTGCGCACCGAGAAGTCGGTGATGGGCGTCAGCATGATGGTGATCTTCCCGCTGACCTTCCTCAGCAATGTGTTCGTCGATCCGAGCACGATGCCGGGCTGGCTCCAGGCCTTCGTGAACAACAATCCGGTGACCCACGTGGCGACCGCCGTACGGGAGCTGATGGCGGGCGGCTGGCCCGCGACGGCCGTCCTCTGGTCGCTGGGGTGGTCGGCGCTGCTGGTGGCGGTGTTCGGCCCGGTCACGATGCGGCTCTACAACCGGAAGTGAGCGGGGCCGACCGGAGGTGAGCGGGGCGGGAACGCGCCGACGGCGGTGAGCGCGGGTCCCTGTGGGAACCGCGCGCTCACCGCCGTCGGGCGCCCGGTCGCGGAAGACCGCCCGGCCGGGTGGCCGTCCCGTCGCGTACCGCCGACTCAGTCGCGTACGACCGTCACCGGGCAGGGGGCGTTCTGGGTGACGTGGAGGCTGACCGATCCCAGCAGGGTCGCCTTGAAGCCGCTGTACCCTCGTGCGCCGACCACCAGCAGGTTCGCTCCCTCGGCGCGGTCGATGAGGTTCTGCGCCGGGTTGCCGATCACCACGACCTTGCTGATCCCCGCCGCGCGCTCCGCGCCGAGGGCTTCTTCCAGGGCCTCGGTGAGGGAGACGGTCGCCAGGGCCTGCGGGTCGAAGTCCTCCGGCATGCCCGGCATCATCGAGGCCCAGCTGGTGGCGGGGTACTCCCAGCTGTTGACGGCCTCGACGGTGTCGCCGGTGAGCTCGCCCTGGCGCACCGCCCAGTGCAGTGCCTTGATCGACGACGCCGAGCCGTCCACGCCTACGACGATCCTGCCCATGTTCTGCCTCCCGCCGGGGCCCGCTCGATCGCTCGGTCCCGCTCGATCCGATGTCCGGTCCACTGTCCGGTCCACTCCAAGTAGACCGGACATTTCAGGCATCTGGGTCGAGTCGTCCCGCCGCGCGTGTCCGTACGGCGCGGGCGCCGGTCAGTCGAGCCGCAGGTCGGAGAGCTGCTGCGCGAACGGCACGATCGCGTCCAGCCCGTCGTCCAGGCCCAGCGTCCGGGAGGCGCCGGAGACCGTACGCCCCAGGACCGCCGAGGCCAGCTCACCGCCGGCCCGCCGGACGCGGGACGGCAGGCCGTCGGTGTACTCGTCGCCGGACGAGCCCCAGTCCTCCGACGCCGCGTACACGGACGTCGGTACGGTCACGGCCCGCAGGTACGCGAAGAGCGGGCGCATGGCGTGCTCCAGGACCAGCGAGTGCCGGGCCGAACCGCCGGTCGCGGCGATCACGACCGGCTTCCCGGTCAGCGCGGTGTTCTCGATCAGGTCGAAGAAGGACTTGAACAGACCGCTGTACGAGGCGCTGAAGACCGGGGTCACCGCGATCAGCCCGTCCGCCCCCGCCACCGCGTCGATGGCGTCCTGCAGGCCGGCCGACGGGAACCCGGTGATCAGGTTCTTCGCGATGTCGACGGCCAGGTCGCGCAGGTCGATCGCGCGGACCTCGACCCGACGGTCCTGTACGGTCTCCAGCTGCTCCCGGGTGGCCGTCGCCAGCCGGTCGGCCAGCATCCGGGTCGAGGACGGCTGGCTCAGCCCGGCCGACACGGCGACGATCCTGAGCGGGGCGGTGGTGAGGCCGATGGCGCCCACGGGTGCTGTCATGACGGTCAGACCTCCTTCGAGGCGGTGCGGGCGGCGGTGACGGCCGGGTGGACGGGGGCGGATTCCGGCACCCCGGCGGGGCGCAGGGCGGCGAACTCCTTGCGGAGCACCGGGACGACCTCCTCGCCGAGGATGTCGAGCTGCTCCAGGACCGTCTTGAGCGGGAGTCCGGCGTGGTCCATCAGGAACAGCTGGCGCTGGTAGTCGCCGACGGCGTCACGGAACGACAGGGTGCGCTCGATGACCTCCTGCGGGGAGCCGACGGTCAGCGGCGTCTCGCGGGTGAAGTCCTCCAGCGTCGGGCCGTGGCCGTAGACCGGGGCGTTGTCGAAGTACGGGCGGAACTGCTTGACGGCGTCCTGCGAGTTCTTGGCCATGAACACCTGGCCGCCGAGTCCGACGATGGCCTGGTCGGGGGTGCCGTGGCCGTAGTGCGCGTACCGCTGCCGGTACAGCTCCACCATCTTCTTGGTGTGGGACATCGGCCAGAAGATGTTGTTGTGGAAGAAGCCGTCGCCGTAGTACGCGGCCTGCTCGGCGATCTCGGGGGAGCGGATCGAGCCGTGCCAGACGAACGGCGGCACGCCGTCGAGCGGGCGCGGGGTGGCGGTGAAGGACTGCAGCGGTGTGCGGAACTTCCCCTCCCAGTCCACGACGTCCTCGCGCCACAGCTTGTGCAGCAGGGCGTAGTTCTCGATGGCGAGCGGGACGCCCTGGCGGATGTCCTTGCCGAACCACGGGTAGACCGGGCCGGTGTTGCCGCGGCCCATCATCAGGTCGACACGGCCGTCCGCGAGGTGCTGGAGCGTGGCGTAGTCCTCGGCGATCTTCACCGGGTCGTTCGTCGTGATCAGCGTGGTGGAGGTCGAGAGGATGAGCTTCTCGGTGCGGGCGGCGATGTAGGCGAGCGTCGTGGTCGGCGACGACGGGACGAACGGCGGGTTGTGGTGCTCGCCGGTCGCGAAGACGTCCAGGCCGACCTCTTCGGCCTTCTGCGCGATGGCGAGGGTGGCCTTGATCCGCTCGTTCTCGGACGGCGTCCGGCCGTTCGTCGGGTCGGTGGTGACGTCCCCGACGGTGAAGATCCCGAACTGCATGACGTCCGCCTCCTGTGCTGTGGCCGCTTCAATGTTGTTGAAGCTTGAACTAACTGGTCCCACCCTACAACGGGGACCCCCCACTGGCTATTCCGTCCGCGCACCACCCGTTGCCCCTGAGGGAACGAGGGGGAAACGCGGTGGCGCGGGTGGCGGCGCGAGGGTGGTGCGGGGGTGGTGCGGGCGGTCCGCAGGGGCTTTCGGGCCCACCGGGCGGGCGGCGGCCGGGTGCGTACTCTGGGGAGAACGCGCTGTGACCGGAGCAGGCCCGGAGCAGGCCCGGAGCAGGCCCGGAGCCGTCGGGGCCGACGGGGCGCGTCCGAGCGGGTGCGGGACGAGGGGGAACGGCCGTGAGCGAGAGCGAGAACTGGAAGGAGCGCGGCGTCGCGCTGCGCGTCTTCGTGTACGTCTTCGCCACCCACGCCTTCGCGGGCTTCGTCTACCTGCTGTTCTACGTGGGAAACCACGCCCACAAGTAGGGCCCGGCCCGCGAAGGCGGGCGGCTCCCGCGTCAGCGGCGGGCGACGGCCAGGCTGACCACGTACCGCTCCTCGACGTACTGCTCCCCGGCGTGCCGCTGCTCGACCTGCCGCTCCTCGGCCGTCCCGTCCGGGAGGGCGGCGGACAGCAGGCCGCGCTCCTCGGCGAGGAAGGCGGCCGTCCCCTCCGCGCCGAGGACCAGGAAGTCGGAGTAGCTGGCGAGGTTGGCCAGATGCGTGCCGAGGGGAACCCTCCGGGACCAGGCGATCTGCCGGTGGACGAAGCCGATCCCGGCCGGCAGCCCGCGGAAGCGGGCCCGGGGGTCGTGAGGGCGGTCCGCGGCGCCGAAGAGACGGCGCAGCCGGGCGTCCTGGGCGGCGATCCACGGGACGGTGGCGTCCGAGTCGTTCCACCAGAGCGCGAGGGTGCCGCCGGGGCGCAGCACGCGCAGCGCTTCCGGGACGGAGGCCCGCGGATCGGTCCAGTGCCAGGACTGGGCGTAGGTGAGGAAGTCGACGGAGGCGTCGGCCAGGGGCAGCCGGTCGCCGTCCCCGCGCACCAGTGGGACCCCGGGCAGCCGGCGGCGGAACTCCGACGCCATCCCGGCGCCGGGCTCGACCGCGAGGACCCGCGCGCCCCTGTCCCGCAGGAGCGCCGTCGCCAGCCCGGTACCGGCCCCGACGTCGGCGACGGCGGCGCCCTCGATCGGGCGGCCGCCGAGCTCCTCGACCGCGTCCAGCAGCGCCGGAGGGTAGGAGGGGCGGTTCGCGGCGTACGCGGCGGCGGCGAGATCGAACGAGCGGGCCTGCGAAGTCCTGGTCATACGGCCATTGTTGGAGGGGCGGGTGCGCGCGCCGCCACCGGTTTTCCGGGAGCGGGCGGGCGGCTGCCGATCCCGGGGCGGGCGGACGGCTGCGCAGTACACTCGCCCCATGACCTCCGTACCGTGCCGGAACTGGTGGCGCTCCTCCTAGGAGCGGCACCCCTTCCGCACGGAACCAGGGCCGTTCGACACGGACGGCCCTTCTCCGTTCCCGCGTACGGCGCCCGAGGCGCGCGACGGGGAGACGGACACGGATCAGCTCCACGGCGGGGCCGTCCTCCACGCAGACCACCTCGCGAGGAGAGATCCCATGACCACGATTCCGCCGCTCACCACTCCCGCCCCGGGCACCGGCCCGCTCGCCGACGCGTCCCCGCTGGCCGCGTCCACCCTCACCGGCGCGTCCCCGCTCGCCGCGTCCACCGTCGCAGCCGCCCGTAGGCGCAGCGCCGAGCTGGAGCGGGAGCTCGCCGCGGAGCCGGGCAGCTTCCGGGTGATGACCGGGGACCGGCCGACCGGCCCCCTCCACCTCGGGCACTACTTCGGCACCCTCCACAACCGGGTCCGGCTCCAGGACCTGGGCGTGGAGGTCTTCGTGCTGATCCCCGACTACCAGGCGCTCACCGACCGGGACGTCGTCGACCGGCTCGCGGAGACGATGGAGGGGCTGCTCCTCGACTACCTCGCCATCGGCATCGACCCGTCGCGTTCGACGATCTTCAACCACAGCGCGGTGCCCGCCCTGAACCAGTTGCTGCTGCCCTTCCTCAGCCTGGTCTCGGTGGCCGAACTGGGCCGCAACCCCACGGTCAAGGACGAGATCGCGCACTCCCGCCAGGCGTCCGTCAGCGGTCTGATGTACACCTACCCGGTCCACCAGGCCGCCGACATCCTCTTCTGCAAGGGCAACCTCGTCCCGGTGGGCCAGGACCAGCTGCCGCACCTGGAGCTGACGCGGACCGTCGCCCGCCGTTTCAACGAGCGCTACGCACCGGTCTTCCCGCAGCCCGAGGCGCTGCTCTCCGCCGCCCCGCTGCTGCTCGGCACCGACGGCGGCAAGATGAGCAAGAGCCGTGGCAACGCCATCGCCCTCGGCGCGACCGCCGACGAGACCGCCCGGCTGATCAAGGGTGCGAAGACCGACGCCGACCGGCGCATCTCCTACGACCCCGAGCACCGGCCCGCGGTCTCCAACCTCGTGCTGCTCGCCGCGCTCTGCCAGGACCGCGACCCGTACGAGGTCGCCGAGGCGATCGGGGACGGCGGGGCCGCCGTGCTCAAGCGGACCGTGACGGAGGCCGTCAACACCCGGCTGGCGCCCGTCCGGGCCCGCCGTGCGGAGTACGCGCGGGATCTGGGGTACGTACGCTCCGTGCTGCACGCCGGGAACGCTCGCGCGAACGAGATCGCCGAACGCACCCTGGACGAGGTCCGGGAGGCCATGGGGACGCTGCGGTAGGGGAGCTGCGGCAGGGGCCTCGGTGCCGGGCGGTGCGGCGGGGGCGCGGCGCCGCCCGGCACCGGTCACCTCGTGGCCACTTCTCCGGTGGTCACTTCTTGAGGAAGTCCAGCAGGTCCTTGTTGAACTTCTCCTTGTCGCCCGGCACCAGAGCGATGCCGTGCGAGCCGCCCTCGTAGACCTTCAGCGTGGCGTCCTTCACCAGCTTCGCGGTCTTGCGGCCGGTGGCGTCGATCGGGACGACCTGGTCGTCGTCGCCGTGCACGACAAGGGTGGGGACGTCGAACTTCTTCAGGTCCTCGTGGAAGTCCGTGGAGGCGAAGGCGTCGACGCAGGCGACCCCGCCCTCGATGGTCTCGGCCATGGCCATGTACCAGAACGCGTCCTTGTTGCCCTGGGTGGCCTTGGTGCCCTCGCGGTTGGCGGAGTGGAAGCCGACCGCGGTGTCCTTCCAGAACTGCGAACGTTCCGTCAGGATGCCCTTCTTGATGTCGTCGAAGACGCTCTGCGGCACGCCCTCCGGGTTGTCCGGTCCCTGGAGCATCAGGGGTGGGATCGCGGAGAGCAGGACGGCGGACCTGATCCGCTCCGTGCCGTGCCGGCCGATGTACCGGGCCAGCTCGCCTCCTCCCATGGAGTGCGCGACCAGGGTGACGTCCCGCAGGTCGAGCTGGGTGATCAGGTCGTCGAGGTCGTCGGCGAAGGTGTCGAAGTCGTAGCCGTCCCACACGGGGGTGGACCGGCCGTGGCCCCGGCGGTCGTGGGCGATGCCGCGGTAGCCGGCGTCCGCGACGGCCTTGAGCTGGTCCTGCCAGGCGTCACCGTTGAGCGGCCACCCGTGGATGAAGACCACGGGGCGCCCCTGCCCCCAGTCCTTGTAGAAGATCTCGACTCCGTCGCGCGTGGTGCAGACGGGCATGTGCTTCTCCCTCTCCTGCGGTCCTGCCGAGTGGTGGACAACACGGCCCATTACGGCATGGGAGGGAATGCGACGGGGAGCGTTCTTGGGCCGAACGGGTGAGGGCGGGCGCGTTACGGGGCGACGCTCGGCGTGGAGCGTTTCACGTGAAACGCTCCACGCCGTGCCCACCGCTGCCCCGGCCGCTGCCTCAGCGCCGCCCGGAGGCCGCGCGCTGCCTGCGCAGCAGCTCGGCGAGTCCGCGCCGGGTGGCAGCGATCACCACGCGGTCCTCGGCCTTGAGCACGTACCCGTCCGGCAGGTCCCAGATCAGCCCCGAGGTGCGCTGCCTGCCCCCGGCGCCGTAGAGGGGGGCGGCAGCGGAATCGGGTACCCGGTCGCCGGGCGGGGTGGTGTCCAGGGCCAGTACGCGCCAGGCGCCGGCCCGGAACGCCTGGGCGACGGTGTGGCCCTCCAGCTGGGGGTGTCCGCCCACCACCAGGGCGGCGAAGAGCATCACCTTCCGCTCGACGGGGACGGCGCCGAGGATCTGCCGGCCCATCATCGCCACGGCGAACGAGGGGGCGGCCAGATGGGTCACCGACCGGGAGCGGGTGGTGGCCCCCGGGTGGGCGGTGCGCAGGGTGCGGTAGACGACGGTCGCGAAGTCGTCGTCGTAGAGCCGGAGAGCCACCCGCAGGTCGGGCTTGATCGACCGGGCGTAGAGGGTCGCTTCGAGGTTGGTGGTGTCGCTGCTGGTCAGGGCGAGCAGCGCGCGGGCCCGGCCGACCTTCGCCGCTTCCAGGACGCCTTCCTGGGTGACGTCGCCGATGACGGTCGGCACGTGCAGGGAGCGGGCCAGCGGGATGCCCCGGGCGTTCGGGTCCTCCTCGACGACGACCACGGGGATGCCGAGCTCGCGGAGGCGTACGAGGACCCGGGTGCCGATCTTGCCGAGGCCGAGCAGCACCACGTGGCCGGAGAGGCCGCGCGGCGGGCGGCGCAGCGAGGAGGCGGTGCGCAGGGTGCCGAAGGCCTCTAGGACCGCCGCGATCAGCAGCGGCAGCAGCAGGAGTCCGGCCACCCCCGACAGCAGTTGGATGATCTTGCGGGCGGAGGGTGCGGTGTCCTCCGCCGGGTCCCCCATGGCGAACAGGTCGAGCAGGGTCAGGTAGACCGAGTGCGGGGCGCTGTCGCCGGTCGTCCGGACCGAGGCCACCGCCAGGGCGACCACGGCCGCCGCGACGCCCAGGGCCGACCAGCGCAGCCGCCGCGAGAACACCTGGCTCAGCGGGGCGCCCCTGCCGCCCATCCGGACGGCGGGCCGGTCCGGGGCCGAGCGGCTGACGGTCTCCAGGACGATGGTGCCGCGCCCGGTCGCCGCCGCCACGGAGCGTTCGTCGGGCAGCAGCCGCGGTCCTTCGTCGCCGCTGCTGTCGGAGCCCTCGGCCCCGGCGGGGTCGACGGTGGTGGAGGAGAGGAGCGCGAGGGTGCAGAGCCCCGGGTCGGCCCGTTCGCCGGGGCCGGGCGGGGTGCGTTCGGCCGCGCGCAGCAGCAGCCCCTCCGCCTCGACGACCTTGCTGCTGCCGGTCAGCGCGGTGGCGGCCAGGGCCGGGGCGACGGTGTCGGCGTCGGAGAGGACCGTGGTGCTGGCGTCCAGCGCGGCCGGGTCGAGTCCGGGCACGGCGAAGGCCGCCGCCTGGTCGAGGAGGGTCTCCAGGTGGACGCCGAGCTTGCGGTTGTAGAGGCGGATCACCAGGCGCAGACGGGGGTTGAGCCGGCGGGCGGTCAGCGCGGCCCGGATGTTGCGCTCGTCGTCCTCGTAGACGAGGGCGAGGGCGGCGGCCCGGTCGACGCCTGCCTCTTCCAGGATGTCGTCGGAGGGTTCCGCCGATTCCATGATGACGACGGGCTCCACCCCGGCGTTGGTGTCGCTGTCGCCGGATCCGACGCCGTCCAGGGGTGCGGGACCGGTGCGGCTCATCGCCGCGGACATCCGGCCGAACAGGGCGGAGGCGCGGGCCCGCTGGTTCAGCGGGAGGTCCGGCTGCGCGGCGTCGGGACCGGGCGGGAGGATCAGGGTGACGCGTTCCCCGTAGACGTACCGCAGTTCCACGGCGAGCCGCCGGGCGAGCGCGTCGTCCCCGCAGACGACCATGTGGCCGGAGACCGGGGGGCGTTGGGGGCGCTGCGGCTGCTGGGGGAGAGAGGACACGAAACCCAGCATGCCTTGCTCCTGTCGGGTCGGTACGGGACTCGGTGATCCGTGTGCCGAACTCGGGGCCGGGGGCGGAGGCGGAGGGGGATGCGGCCGGGTCGGGGAACCCGGTACGAGCCCCGTCGCCGGGACCCGTCGCCGGGCCGTCCCCCCGATTCCCCCGTGCAGTCCCGTCAATCCCCCGTCAGGACTCCATCAACGCACCGTCAATGGAACGGTCGTTCCCCCGTGCGGTGCTGTACGGATCGTGCCATCCGGAAAGGTCTTCGCGCACTGCCGGATCCCGGCAGTCCTGGAGCCAGGGGGTTGCCGGGACGCGGCACGGACGGTTGTGCGCTACATATACGTACCGGAACATGGGGAGGGGAAGGGTGATGGCGGAATCGCGCATACCCATCGAGGCGCTGGGAAACTACG
The DNA here is from genome assembly GCF_053597235.1 of Streptomyces sp. NPDC001493. Taxonomy (NCBI): domain Bacteria; kingdom Bacillati; phylum Actinomycetota; class Actinomycetes; order Kitasatosporales; family Streptomycetaceae; genus Streptomyces; species Streptomyces sp. NPDC001493. The sequence goes on along the minus strand of NZ_JBSFHV010000002.1, from coordinate 291,854 downwards.
TCCACGTCCTGGAGGAAGTGGCCGCGACGGGCAGGCGGTTGACGCACAAGGAACTTGAGGACCGCCGCGAACTGGGCCGGGAGGCCGCGGAGTCCGGGCTCCAGCTGCGCGGGCTGATCACCCTCCACCTCGCGCGGACCCGGGTGCACTGGCCGTGCACGGCGGCCCGGGGCGGCGCCGGCTCGACGGACGCCGTGCTCCACGCGGTGGAACAGGCCGTGGACGCGTTCACCGAAGGCTTCGAGGGGGCCCAGCGGATGACGGTGCGCCGCGAGGAGGCGGCCCGCCGCGAGTTCATCGACGACCTGCTCTACGGGCGCAGCGACCTCGGCCACCTCGCGGAGCGGTCCTCCCGGTTCGGGCTGCATCTGTCGCGGGCGCACGCGGTCGCGGTGGCCGTGGGCCCGGAAGCGTACACCGAGACGGACGCGGTGCCGCGCAGCGTGGAGGCGGCCATGCTGGCCCGGTTCGGGGGGCGGGAGATCCTGCTGACGACGAAGGACGGCCGCTTGATCTGCATCGCGCCGGGCAGCCGGCCGGACGTCCTGCTCCACTTCGCCCAGCAGTCCCACGCGGCGACCGGCGGCGGGCGGGCGGCCATCGGCCGGCCGCACCACGGGCCGGGCGGTGTGGTGCAGTCCTACGACGAGGCTCTGGAGACCCATGAGCTCGCCGAGCGGCTGGCGCTCGACGAACCGGTGCTGCACGCGGCGGACCTGCTGGTCTATCCCGTGCTGACCCGGGACCGGCAGGCCATGGTGGACCTGGTGCGCAGCCGGCTGGGCCCGCTCCAGAAGGCCCGGGGCGGCGCCGAACCGCTGCTGCGGACCCTCCAGGCGTACTTCGACTCGGGGTGCGTGGCGGCGGAGACGGCCCGCCGGCTGTCGCTGAGCGTCCGGGCGCTGACCTACCGGCTGGAGCGCATCCACCAGCTGACCGGCGCCGACCTCTCCGACCCGGTGCACCGCTACACCCTGCAGACGGCGGTCATCGGCGCCCGGCTGCTGGACTGGCCCGCGAAGGAGATCTGAGGCCGCGCACGGGAGGGCCGCGCACGGGAGAGCCCGCGCGACGGTCTCGCGCGAGGAGGGCCGGACACCTGTGTGCCCGGCCCTCCCTGTGTGCGGTCGCCCTCGGGACCGCGATGCCGTCGGGCCCTCACGTCATCGGGCCCGCGCGGCTTCACCCGCTCATGTCATCAGGCCCCCACGTCCCTGCGCCGGAGGTCTTCGAGGGACTCGCGGCGTACGAGCAGCCGTACGGTGCCGTCCGTCACGGCGACCACCGGCGGCCGGCCCACGAGGTTGTAGCCGGAGGCCATCGACAGGTGGTACGCCCCCGCCGCCGGGACGGCCAGCAGATCGCCCGGGTGCACGTCCTCGGGGAGTTCCACCGCGTCGGCCAGGATGTCCCCGGCCTCGCAGTGCCGGCCCACCACGGTCACCATCCGCCCGGGGGCGGTGGAGGCCCGGCCGACCATCCGGGGCGCGTACCGCACGCCGTACAGAGCCGGGCGCGGGTTGTCGCTCATGCCGCCGTCGACGGCGACGAAGGTGCGGGTGCCGGTCCGCTTGACGGAGAGCACCCGGTACACGGCCACGCCCGCCGGGCCGATGACCGCCCGTCCGGGTTCGACGGTCAGCCGGGGGACCGGCAGCATGGCCCGCGCGCATCCGGCGGCGAGTTCGGCACGGATGCGCGCGGCGAGGGTGGGGATGTCGAGCGCCGGTTCGCCCGCCCGGTACGCGATGCCGTGCCCGCCGCCCATGTCCAGCTCGGGCAGCACGACCCCGTGCTTGTCGCGGGTGCGGGCGAGGAGCCCCACCATCCGGCGGAGCGCGGAGACGTACGGCGTGACCGAGGTGATCTGCGAGCCGATGTGGCAGTGCAGGCCCACGAGTTCGAGTCCCGGCTGGCCGAGGACCCGGTCGATGGCGTGCTGCGCCGAGCCGTCCATGAGGGAGAGGCCGAACTTCTGGTCCTCGGTGCCGGTACGGACCGCGGCGTGTCCGCCGGCCGAAATCCCGGGTACCACACGGATCATGACGGGCTGGCGGGTGCCGTGCGGCACCAGGGCGGCGAGGCGGGCGATCTCGGAGGTGGAGTCGAGCACGATCCTGCCGACGCCGAGCCGCACGGCGGTGCTCAGGTCCTCCGGGCTCTTGGCGTTGCCGTGCAGCACGATCCGGTCGGCGGGGAAACCGGCGCTGATCGCGAGGAGGAGTTCACCGGCCGAGCAGACGTCGAGCCCGAGCCCCTCCTCCCGTACCCAGCGGACGACGGCCCGGCTCAGGAAGGCCTTCGCCGCGTAGACCACGTCCGCCTCTTCCGGCGGGAACGCGGCGCGGTAGGTCCGGCAGCGGTCGCGGACCTCGCCCTCGTCGAGTACGTACACCGGGGTGCCGAACCGTTCGGCGGCCTCGGTCAGGGAGACCCCGCCCACCGTCATGTCCCCGTGCGGGCCGGGGCGCGTCGACGCGGGCCACACGTCCTTCGGATACGTCTGCCGGGCCGGGGAGGCACACGGGGTGAGGGCGGCGCGGGAGGTGGGGGAGGCGGTGAGCTCCCCGGCCGGGTCGGGGGACCCGGCCGGAGAGGGGGCGCCGGCGGGGCTTGGGGACCCGGCCGGTGCGGGGGTGGGGACGGGGGCGAGGTGGGTGGTGGTCATGGCGCGCTCCCTTCAGCGTCCGTGGCGGACGAGCGCGGGGGCGTCGGGGACGGCCGGCGCGGGAGGAGCCGTGTCCGTCGTGGGGACGACGGGTACGGCGGGGGCCGCCTGCCGGGCAGGCGCGGTGGACGCGGTGGGGGCCGCGTGCGCGGCGGTGTGGGGCACCGAGGGGTGCGGGTCGGCGGCGCGCGGCGCGGAGAGCAGCGGGTCGACGGTGAGGGTGCGGACGCCGAGAGGAGCGGCGAGGTCGCGCAGGGCCGGTTCGCAGAGGCGTACCCACTGCTGTCCGGCGCCCAGGGTGGCGACGAGCCGGCGTTCCGAGGTGAACGCGACGGCGGTGCGCGCGCCGAGCGGTGTACGGAAGAACCGTGCCTGGACGCTCGACGGGCAGCGGGCGGAGCCCGCGCGGACGGGTACGAACAGCGGCCCGGCCGGGACGGATGCGATCGGGGGTCCGGCCGGGACGGGTTCGAGGGGGTCGGAATCCGGCAGCGCGCTTTCCATGGTGCCTCCAGACGTCGGCACGGGTCGCGGACGCGACCCGGCGGTTCGTCTTCGACGCTAAGTCCGCAGGCAGGGGGCGGCGCGGTCGGAGTCCGGGCCCTGACGGGTACTTGACGCCGGACCCGGGTCACCTTGACGCGACCCTGATGCGGAGTCCGGCGAGTACGGGTGCGGGCGACCCTTCCGGGGCGCGGTGCGCGAGAGCGTCGGGGCGCGGTGCGCCCCGGGAACGCGACATGCCCCGGTCGTCAGGACCGGGGCATGCCGGAGTGCGGTGCGGCGGGCTCGGCGCGCAGGGTCCGAGCCTCGGAGGCTCCAGCGCGTCGGCGCGGAGGCCGAGCTCGGAGGTTTCAGCGCGTCGGCGCGGAGGCCGGGATCAGAGGTCGAACTCGTGCGGCGGCAGGTCGAGGGCGAAGCACGCCTCCCGGACCACGGCCTGCTCCGACTTGTCGAAGTCGCCGTCGGCGCCACCGATGACGATGCCGATCTGGATGACCGCGCGCGCCTCGGCCGGCTTCTTCTTCGCCTTGGCGATCTCCTGGAGCACGGTGACCTTGCCGAACGCGAAGTCGGCGGTGAGCTTGTCGACGTACGCGTTGAAGCGGCGCTGGAGGTCTTCCGCGGGGAAGTTCTGGAGCACGTCGTTGCTCATGATCAGCTGGGCGACACGCTGCCGCTCCGACGGGTCGATGGAGCCGTCGGCCGCCGAGACCAGGGCGCACATCGCCATGCTCGCGTCGCGGAACGCCCCGCTCTTCAGGTCGTTCTTCTTCGCCTCCAGCTGCGTCTGCATCGTCGAGGCGGATTCCTTGATCCGATCCCAAAGGGCCATGACGTCTCCATACGTTGCTTTGCGGTGCGTTGGCTGAACCGAGTGGAACTCTACAGACGTGTAGAACTCGCTGCTCGACCCGGCAGGCTTTGCCACGGAATGGCGGCTCAGTAGGATGCGGCGATCGCTGAGCAGTGCCCGGGGCCGCCCCGCCGCGACTGCGAGAGCTTGCGCGAAGGGCGGACACCGCATGGGAAACGCGGGAAGGTACGAAGACGTTCCTGACGTTCCTCCGGGGGCCGACGCGTCCCCGGGGGCCGACGTATCTCCCGGCGCGGGCGGTCGGCCGCGCCGGCGGGGGCAGGGCGAGCTGGAGGCCCAGGTGCTCGCCGCGGTGCGCTCGGGCGGAGGACCGGTGACGGCGGGCTGGGTGCGGGAACGCCTCGACGACGGCCTCGCCCTGACGACGGTCATCACGATCCTCTCCCGCCTCCATGCGAAGAACGCGGTCACCCGCACCCGTGCGGGCCGTTCCTACGCCTGGACGAACGCCTCCGACGAGGCCGGTCTCGCCGCCCTGCGGATGCGCCGGGTGCTCGACGGCGAACGGGACCGCGAGGCCGTCCTCGCCCGCTTCGTCTCCGCGCTCAGCCCCGGCGACGAGGAACGCCTGCGGGCCCTGCTGTCCCGGACCGGCCCGGTGGGTTCGCAGGATTCGCCGGGTCCGCCGGATTCGGACGCGAGCGACCCCGCCGGGCCCTCGCGGCCCGATGCCCCCGGCCACGCGCCGGGGAACCGATGACGACGACAGGGGCGTTGGGGGAGCGATGGGCATCTTCGTCTACCTGCCACTCGTCCTGCCGCTGACCGCGCTGCCCGTCGCGCGGCTGGCCGCGCACCATCTGCACCCGCGCACCGCGACCCGGCTGCTGGCCGTCGCCGGTACGACGCTCGCGCTGTGCAGCACCCTCTGCCTCGCCCTGCTGATGGTGATCGGTACGGCCCAGCTCCCCGGCAACCCGTTGCCGGACGGCTGGTCGGACCCCGAGGTCAGGGCCGCGCTGCCCTACGAGGACCGGACGGGACTGGTGGCCATCGGGGTGCTGGGCGCGGTGGTGGCCGGCTGTGCGACGACGCTCGTACGCCATGTACGTACCCGGGTCGCCGCATCCCGCGCACTGGGGGCGGCGGGAGCGGAGGGGGCGGGCCGGGCTGCCGCTTCCGCTCCCGGTTCGGGGGCCGGTTCCGGCGCCGGTTCAGGGGTGCGTGTGGTGGAGTCGCCCGCTCCGTACGCGTACGCGCTCCCCGGCGGCCTGACGGGCGGCCGGACGCGCGGTACGGCAGGCGCGGGCCGGGTCGTCGTCTCCAGCGCCCTGCTCGACTGCCTCGAACCGGCCGAGCAGCGGGCGCTGTTCGCCCACGAGCGGGCGCATCTGGCGGGGCGCCACCACCGTTACCTGCTGCTGACACAACTGGCCGCGCGCGCCAACCCGTTCCTGGTGCCACTCCGTACGGCGGTGGCGTACACCACCGAGCGCTGGGCCGACGAGGAGGCCGCACAGGCGGTCGGCAGCCGCCATGTGGTGGCGCGGGCGGTCGGCAAGGCGGCCTTGGTATCGGCCCGTTCGCCGTTCGTGGGGCTGGCGGGGTTCGCGGCGGCGGGGCCCGTACCGCTCCGGGTCGCCGCCCTTCTCGACCCCGCCCCGGCCGCCCGTTTCTGGCCGCCGGCGTCGGCACACCTGCTCCTCGCCGCGCTGACGGCGACGGTGGGTACGGTGGCCTCCGCGCTGTCGTCGGTGAACGCCACGGTCACGCTGGTCCGCATCCTGCACGAGGCGACCCCGCTGTAGGCCGGCCTCGCCGGGGAACTCCGCAGGCCAGCAGGTCAGCAGGTCAGGGGGGAAACCGGCGCGCCGCGTGCGGTACACGACTGTTGCTCTGTACGGGAACGGTGACAGTGGTGTCGTGGGTCCAGGACATCCGGCCGCGGGGTTCCCCGGATGGCTCATAGTGATCACACAGCAGGTCGCACCGCAGGGCACACCCACATGTCGCACCGCATGTCGCACTGCGTGTCGCACCGCAGGTCACCCACCAGATCACGGCAGGCCGTGGAGAGACGCCTCTCCGTGGACGCCCTTCCCACGGGAGCAACACCATGGCTTCGGCCCTCCGCACCAAGACCGCCGTCCTCGTCGCCGCCGCAGTCGCGGGCACCCTGCTGCTGACCGGCTGCCAGGGGGACGACTCCGACGGAGGCTCCGACACCGGCGCGAAGGACACGAGCAGCAGCGCCGCCGCCACGCTTCCGGCCGAGACCCCTGCGGCGCAGGAAGCCCCGTCCGCCTCCGCCACCGCCGACAGCACCGGCGGTGGCAGCACCGGCTCGGGCGGGGACGCTTCGGACGGCTCCGGCGACCGGGAGACGGCCATCGAGGGCATCGACCAGGGCAAGGGCGTCAACGGCACCTGGAACGGCAAGGTGCGTTTCCTCGCCCCCGGCAAGTACACGGTGACCGGCTCGGACGGCACCGACCAGCAGTTCTTCGTCTCGGAGGACACGGACATCGAGGGCACCGGCGACATCTGCGGTACGGAGGACGGCCAGGCCGCCATGCCGTGCAGCGAGGAGATGCTGGAGGCCGCGACCAAGGGCGACGGCGTGGACGCCGAGGTCGTCGTCGCGAACGGCATCGCCAAGAGCATCGTCGACGACCACAGCTGACGCGGATCACCGCACGCGGGCCCGCCGCACGCAGAACGATCTCGCACGAAGAACTCCCCGTCCGGAGACAGCCATTGGCTGCGGACGGGGAGTTCTTCGTGCGAGGGGTGGGGGCGAGGGTCTCAGTCGCGGCCCTCGCCGACGGGCTCCGGCGTGAGGTCGTCGTGCGTGGGCCGGGTGGTGGTGGCCGGGGCGGCCTTGCTCGCGCGGGCGCGCGTCCCGGCCCCGGCGCTGGTACCCGTACCCGTACCCGTACGGGTGCCGCGCAGTGCCTTGATCCGGGTGACGGCCGGTTCGGTCCAGCGGGCGGTGAGCGGGCCGAGGATGACCAGGATCAGTACGTACGCGGTGGCGATGGGCCCGATGCGGGGCTCGGTCGCCACGGCCAGACCGGCGATGACGATGGAGAACTCGCCGCGCGCCACGAGCGTGCCGCCCGCCCGCCACCTGCCGCGCGACTTGATGCCGGCGCGACGGGCCGCGTACCAGCCGGTGAAGATCTTGGTCAGCATGGTGACGACGGCGAGCAGCGCGGCCGGGAGCAGGACCGGCGGAATGTCGGCCGGGTTGGTCGAGAGGCCGAAGAAGACGAAGAACACCGCCGCGAAGAGGTCCCGCAGCGGGGTCAGCAGCTTGCGCGCGCCCTCGGCGACCTCGCCGGAGAGCGCGATGCCCACGAGGAACGCGCCGACGGCCGCCGACACCTGGAGCTCCTGCGCCAGCCCGGCGACGAGCACGGTCAGGCCGAGGACGACGAGGAGCAGCATCTCCGGGTTGTCGGAGGAGACGGCCCGGCTGATGATCCGGCCGTGGCGCAGCGCCAGGTAGAGGACGAACCCGACCGTTCCGAGCGCGATCAGCAGCGCGATGCTGCCCCCGGCGAGACCGACTCCGGCGACCATGGCGGTGAGCAGCGGCAGGTACACCGCCATCGCCAGGTCCTCGATGACGAGGACGCCGAGGATGACCGGGGTTTCCCGGTTGCCGAGGCGTCCGAGGTCCGTCATCACCTTGGCGATCACCCCGGACGAGGAGATCCAGGTGACTCCGGCCAGCGCCACGGCCCCGGCGGGACCCCAGCCGAGTATCAGCGCGGCGACGGCGCCGGGGGTCGCGTTGAGGACGAAGTCGACGAGGCCGGAGGGGTACTGGGTCTTGAGGCTCGTGACCAGTTCGGAGGCGCTGTATTCGAGCCCGAGGAGAAGCAGCAGCAGGATCACGCCTATCTCGGCGCCGACCGCGGTGAACTCCTCACTGGCACCGAGCGGCAGCAGCCCGCCCTCGCCGAACGCCAGACCCGCCAGGAGGTAGAGGGGGATCGGCGAGAGGCCTATCCGGCCGGCGAACCGCCCGATGATCCCCAGCCCGAGAATGACGGAGCCGAGCTCCACCAGCAGTGCGGTCATGTCGTGCACGATCAGCCCTCCGCAATGATCTCGGAGAGCGCGTCGACGCCCTCACGGGTACCGACGACGACGAGCGTGTCACCGATGGCCAGCCGGAAGTCGGGTCCCGGCGACGGATGCGCACTGTGCGTCCGCAGCACCGCCACGATCGATGCCCCCGTCCGGGTCCGCGCCTGCGTGTCCCCCAACACCCGCCCGCCGTACGGCGATCGGGACCCGAGCGGGATGTGCTCGGTGACCAGGTCGATGCCCTCGGTCCGTACGGCGTCGATCGGCGCGGGATCGATGAGGTGGGCGAGCGCGGTCGCCTCGTGCGTCGTCAGGGGGACGGTCAGCCGGCACGAATCTGGGTCGTCCTGCTCGTAGAACCCGATGAACCGCCGCCCGTCGTGGTGGACGACGACGGAGATGTGCTGGCCGGACTCGGTGATGAAGTCGTACTGAGCCCCGACTCCGGGCAGCGTGGTGCGGCGGGTTCCCATGGCTTCCTCCCGAGTGGAGCGCCGGTGCGTGCGGCGCCCCTTGTCAGCTCTTGGTGATCTCTTTACCTTTCAACACCTTAACGCGATCCATACGCGTCGTGGGGGGTCGGGGGAGGAGGTGGGGTGGTATGGGGTGCGGGTGTCCCGGGTGTGGTGGACCGGGGTTGGGCGTTGGGGTGTTGGGTCGTTTGTGCGGTTTGTCTGTTATGCCGGAATCGGCGAAGTTGGCCCGGAGGCTTGCTGATGCTGGATGAACCCGCAGGTCGGGAAGGTGCTCCCCGCGCGTGCGAGGGCATGGCTGCTACGTGTACCAGCAGGCCTCAAGCGGCTGGCTTCCTTGGCTTCGCAGTGCTGTGAAGTGGAGGCGAGTAACAGACGTTCGTGGCGGGTGCGGCTTGTCGCTGGTCATGCGGCCGCGCCGGTGCCGGCGGGCCTGGCGGTAGGTGTGGTCGACGGCTTCGCCAGGTATCCGGAGTGAAACAGCTGCGCCCCGTCACCGGGTCCGGTGACGGGGCGCACAGGCTGGGGGCGACTCACCTCACGGCTGGTCGCCGGTGTAGCGGTAGATCTCGGCGTTGGCGTTGACGCCCCAGACGGTGCCGTCGGCGGCCGCGCTGATGTCGGTCAGGCCGCCGGGGACGTTGTGCCAGGGTGTGGCGTCGTCGTTGGTGAACCGGTAGATCTTCCCTTCCGAGTTGACGCCCCAGACGTTGGAACGCGAGCCCGCGGAGATCTTCACCAGGCCGCCGGCGATCTTCTTCCAGTGGCCGGTGGTGCCCTGGTCACCGATGTAGCGGTAGATCTCGGCGTTGGCGTTGACGCCCCAGACGGTGCCGTCGGCGGCCGCGCTGATGTCGGTCAGGCCGCCGGGGACGTTGTGCCAGGGTGTGGCGTCGTCGTTGGTGAACCGGTAGATCCGCCCCTCCGAGTTGACGCCCCAGACGTTGGAACGCGACCCCGCAGAGATCTTCACCAGGCCGCCGGCGATCTTCTTCCAGTGGCCGGTGGTGCCCTGGTCACCGATGTAGCGGTAGATCTCGGCGTTGGCGTTGACGCCCCAGACGGTGCCGTCGGCGGCCGCGCTGATGTCGGTCAGGCCGCCGGGGACGTTGTGCCACGGCGTGGCGTCGTCGTTGGTGAACCGGTAGATCCTCGCGTCCGCGTTGACGCCCCAGACATTGGAGCGCGACCCTGCGGAGATCCCCGTCAGACCACCCGCGATCTTCTTCCAATGAGCCATGTCGACCTCGTTCCACTTGCTCGTGCCGCCTTCAGTGCGAGCTTGAGATTAGGTCCGCCAAATGGGCCAATACTAGGACTGGTCAAACAAAATGATCCGGAAATGGACGTTTGACACTGATCTCTCCTGGCGCCCCTGAACACCGGACCAGCCAGCCGCGGGCATGTTGGCCTGATATGCCGTCCCACCTGCGGGGGATGGACGCAATGACACGGGATGTGCGGAGTCGGATTGCGCCATCTTTTCGCCGACCGGGCATGGTCTACCGAGTCTTCGGCGAGACACCTGAACCCAATCGGAGAGACACCTGAACCCAATGAGACACGGATCGCAGACGCTCACCCATGGTCGGGCCGGGCGGGCTCGGCTGGGTGTCAGGCGCCCGAGGAATGGGACGGCCGGTGCAGCCGGCAGCGTCACCTCTCGCGGCGTCGGAGGGGAGACCCTTCGCACCCTGCTGCCAGGAGCGCTGAGTCTCTTGTCGGCCGGAGCATCGCCGTCGCCGTAGTGGCTCTCGATCTCGCCGAGAAGTGTGGCCGCCGGCTCGGTGCCCGCCTCAGTCGCCTGGCTGATCTGCACCGCTGCCTCGCTCGATGGGGTGCTGTGCCCATGTCCCCATGTCTTGCGGGGCGTTGGTACGGCAGGCAGAGGTCAACAGAGGAAGTCGAGTATCCGGGCGACGAACGACACCATCCGGTACTTCACCTGGTGCCAGTGATTGCAGAACGGACGCGGCAGCCACCACTGGCGTGACGCTACGGGCCGTCTGCACCACCGGCAGACCGGCGGTTCCCTCACCAGTTCGAACGAGACCCCCATGCCGCGACTTTAGCGGCGCTCCCCGCGTGCGGTGCTCGCCTCCTGCAGGGCTCGGCGGCCGACCGCTCAAGCGCTGTCCAGACCCCTTTGCGCCTCCGCTGTCCGGAGAGGGCAGCAGGAACAGTGCGGCGTAAGTGAACGAGAAGTCGGTTTACCGTGTGTCCGCCGAGGAGTCCCGTGGGGCGTTGGCGGGCGCAGGAGTTGCGAGAAGGGGGCTCCTCGCGCGTGCGGGGATGGTCCCGCGATGATCACGTTGGCCATTGCTATCGTCTGGTGCTCCCCGCGCGGGCGGGGATGGTCCCGCCGTGGCCGTCGCGTCCGTCCCGCGCAGTACGTGCTCCCCGCGCGCGGGGATGGTCCCGAGATCGACATGGACGGCAACGTCAACGTGCAGGTGCTCCCCGCGCGCGCGGGGGTGGTCCCGGGAGGATGCGCGGCCAGTCCACGCCGGAGGAGTGCTCCCCGCGCGCGGGGATGTCCTGAGGACCATCCCCGCGCGCGGGGATGGTCCTCAGGAGTACACCGCGTCGGAAGTCCAGACGCAGTGCTCCCCGCGCGCGCCGGGATGGTCCCGTGTTGATGACGATGCGCGCCGCGTCCGTGAAGTGCTCCCCGCGCGCGGGGATGGTCTCAGCTGGTTCGGCCACGCGGGTATCCCGCCTCCGTGCTCCCGGCGCGCGCGGGGATGGTCCCGTTCCGAAGGTGTTCACCATGGCGGTGTACTCGTGCTCCCCGCGCGCGGGGATGGTTCCGCCAAGATGGTTGCCGAACTTGCCGTTGATTCGTGCTTCCCGAGCGCAGGGATGGCCCCAGCCTGTCACCATCGGCGAAGTCGACGGGCCTGCGCTCCCCACGCCCCGTAGGGACGGTCCCCCGTCAGTAACGCGCTCGACCGTGGCCCGCCGCCACGGCCCACCCGCCCAGGGATCACCCGCCCGGGACCACCACCCGCTCACGGACCAACCCACCAGGCCCCCGTCACCCGCCCCCCGCCGTCCCGCCAGAGGCCCCGCCCTCGCTCCCGGCCGACGCTCCCGCTCCTGCCGACACCGACACCCCCGGCCCCGCCCCCGCCCCCGTCATCACGTGGTTCTCCGCGCGGGTCCGTAGCTCCTCCACGCCCGGGACCTTGCGGTACTTGTCCAGGCGGGTGCGCATGTCCTCGGTCGCTTCGGTGACCTTGACGGAGCGGATGCCGTCGGCGCAGTCGAGGAAGTCGGTCCAGGTGGCGAGGGCGGCGTCGAGGTGGCCTCGGCGGAGGTGGATCTGGCCGAGGTCGGCGAGGATGATGGCGCGGCTGCGGCGGCGGTCGATGCCGTGGATCTCCAGGGACTCGTGGAGGTGGCCGGTGGCGCTGTCGAGGTCGCCGAGGCGGGCGAGGATCATGCCGGAGTGGTGGGCCCAGCGGCCGATGCTGAAGTGGGAGGCCCAGGATTCGCCCGGGGCGGCGTCGGGGGTCTGTTCGATGGCGGTCTGGGCGGCGGTGAGGGCCCGGGTGGCGAGGCGGTGGTCGCCGTCGAGGGCGGCGGCGTCGGCGAGGGTGGTCTGGAAGTACGAGACCGCGCGCGGGTCGTCCAGGGACTTCGCGCTGTCGACGCAGCGTTCGGAGAGGCGCAGAGCCATGGCACCGTACCGGGGGCCGAGGTCGATGGCCTGAACGGCGAGGCCGCGCAGGGCGGTTGCCGAGAGCTCGGCTTCGTCGGCGGCGACGGCGAGTCCGTAGGCGTGGGCGTAGTACTGCTGGGCCATGCCCTGGTTGCCCTCGTCCTGTGCCATCCAGCCTGCCAGGTGGACGAGTTGGGAGGTGGCGGCGTACAACTGCCTGCCGATCTCCTCGGTGTAGGTGCCGTCCAGCCAGGGGGCGACGTCCTCGGTGAGGTAGCGGACGGCGAGGTGGCGGGCGTGGCCGCCGCCGAGTTCGGCGGCGGTGTCGCCGAGGGCGCGGGTCATCTGGCGTACGGCGGCCACCTCGCCGGTGCCGACGCGTACGCCGCCGACGCGGCTGGTCCGGCGGGTGACGCTCTCCGGGTCGGGCAGGTTGAGGGCAGCCAGTGCGTGGGCGCCCGAGGCGGCCAGGAAGTTTCGCCGAAGCACGTCGTTCCTCCCCAACTCGACGACTGACGCCACGGTATCGAGGCCCGCAAGGGGGCGGGAGGCGGATCGTTGAGCGGGGACGCCGGGGGTAACGGGCAGGGCAGGTGCGGCCAGTGCGGCGGGGGCGGCGGGGGCGGCGGGGGCGGCCGGACCACCGGGTGCCTGGAGCGGCGGGTTCGTGTCCAGGCCGAGTACGTCGGCGATGTACGGGAGCCAGTAGTCGGGTTTCCGGCGGCCGGCCATCCATCGCCGGACCGACTGGCGGTCGAGGCCGTTCGGGCCGCGCCCCTCGGCGATTCCCAACTCCCGGGCGAGTTTGGACGGCCCCCAGCCACGTGCCGCGCACGCCTGGCGGATCAGCTCGCCGATCTCCTGGGATTCGGGCACCTTGTGCTCACTCCTTCACCAGGGCGGTCCTCCCGGCCTGGCCTACGCGGGACTACATGTGGCCCACAGCCTGGCATCTCCTCACTGTGCGTGTTCAGGAGTTCACTGAACGCCATCCCTCCGGGAGTTCAGATCCACCCTTCGCACCGAAAGAGGTGAGTCCGCAATGAGCTCAGCCAGCGGAACGAGCGGAAACAACGGGACGAGTGGAGCCGGCGCCAACTGCACGGCGAGTGGCAGTGGCAGTGGCAGCGGTGGGTCGGGCGGCGCCGGCAGTCCCGGTGCGGCTCCGGGGCATTGCGCGCCGCCCGGGGCGTGCGGATCGTACGGTGGTACTGCGTACGGGAGTTCGGGCGGGAGTGCGGCCGGGGGAGCCGGGTACGGCGGGGTGACGTACAGCGTCCCCCTGTACGTCGGCGGTCCGTCGAACACGGGTGTTCCGGTCAGCCGGGCGGACCTGGCGGCCGATGTTCAGCTGGCGCTCGACCTCGCGCGGGGGCGGGCGACGGGCGAGGCGGCGGATGCGCTGCGGGCCCGGCTGCGCCGCGCCATCGTCGCGTACGCCCCGCTGGCCGACGCGTACGCCGCCCAGCTCGCGGACTCCCGGGCGCGGGAGATCGTGACGCACATGGTCTGCCACGCGTGGGCCGTCGCGCAGGATCCGGGGCAGGATCCGGCGGTCAACCTCCGGTTGCTGGCGAAGGCGGTGGACCACCTCGCGCGGTACGCGGCGGCGGCACGCCACATGGCCCCGACCGACCTGGATTCGGGGGCTTGCTGACCGGGCCCGACCTGCTGGCCGGGCCGCTGAGCGGCCTTCTGAGCGCTCCGCTGACCGGCCGGCTGACCGTTCTGTCCGACGGAAGGCCGGCCGGCCGCGGCGGCCCGCCCGGAAGGCGTCGAACGACTTTGCCATTGCTTTACAACCCGGGGTGCCGCTGCCTCGTCTCTCCGCACGTTCCGTTTCCCGGCCCGCCCCTTCCGGCGGGCCGATGACGAAGGAGAGCAGTTCATGCGCCGAACCACCATCAGTCTGCTGACGCTTGCCTGCGCCGCCGTACTCGCTACCGGCGCGAGCCCCGCCTTCGCGGACACCGCTGCCCCGGTCGCAGCCCCGGCCGCTGCCCCGGCCGCCGCCCCCGCCGCTGCGCCGGTCGCGGCCGGGACCGAGGCGCCCAGCGCCGCCCCGGCTCCGACGCAGCCTCCGACCGAGGCCCCCAGCGCGGCGCCCAGCGCGGTGCCCGCCGAGGTGGCCGAGGCCGCGCCGACTGCAGCGGCCCAGCCGGTGCCCTCGGAGGCCGGGACGGCGGGTTCGGGCGAGGGGGCGCAGGTCTCCGCCGTACCGTCCGGGGCGCCGAACACCGGAGTCGCCTCCGCCGCCGCGCAGTCGGGCGGCGGGAACGGGGCGCTGGCGGGCGGGGGCATCGCCGCCGTGGTCCTCGGGGCGGGCGCGGCCGTGTTCCTCGTGCGCCGCCGGGGCGCCGGGGCGAATGGGGCGACCGGGGCGTGACCTCGTACTCCAGGCGGGCCTTCGGCGCCGCCGTGCTGGCCTCGCTGCTCGCCGGTTGCGGCGTCGGGAGCGAGGACGGGAACGGGCGCGAGGACGGGGGTGGGGGCAGGGGCGGAGAGACCGGGCGGCCGGAGGCGTCCGCCCCCGCGGCGGCGCCTGCCCGTCGGTCCGAACCGGCCTCCACCGCAACCCCGTTGGCGCGTTCGGTGCCGCTGCGGCTCGAGGTTCCGGCGATCGGGGTGGACACCCCGGTCGTACGGCTCGGGCTCGCGGCGGACGGCACCGTGGAGGTTCCCGCGATCACCGCGCACGACCGGGCGGGCTGGTACGAGCACGGCCCGACCCCCGGCCAGACCGGCCCGGCCGTGCTGCTGGGGCATGTGACGGTCGGGTCGTACGGTGACGGGGTCTTCCGGCACCTCGCGCGACTCCGCGCGGGGGACCGGGTCGTGGTGCGCCTGGAGGATTCGACGGCTGCGGAGTTCGCCGTCTTCGCCACCCGTACGGTGGCGAAGACGGCGTTCCCCACCGAGGAGGTCTACGGCAATGTGGACCGCCCCGAGCTGCGGCTCATCACCTGCGGCGGGGGCCGTGACAGCGACGGCGGCTACCAGGACAACGTGATCGTCTTCGCCGCCCTGGTGCCGAAGGTCCAGGAAACGTCCGACTCGGGAGATCGGTGAAGCGGGCCCGCGAGAGAAGCGACCGGCGAGGCCGGCAGGCGCAGGCGGCGTCCGAGCTGTTCGCCGTGCTCTACCCGGCCCTCGCCGGGTGGTGCCGCCGTCTCGTGGACGACGACGGGACGGCGCACGAGATCGCCTCGGAGGCGTTCACGCGGCTCTGGGCGCGCTGGACGAAGGTCGAGGAGCCGCGCGGGTACCTGTACGTCACCGCGGCCAACCTCGTACGGGACCACTGGCGTTCGCTGGAGCGTGAGCGCCGGGCCGTACGGCGGGTGGTGACCGAGGAGGTCGTCGGCGGGCATGCCGAGCCGGCCGACCCCTCGGTGCGGATGCTGGTGCAGTCGTTGCCCGAACGCCTGCGCGTGCCGATCCTGTTGCATTACTACGCGGACATGCCGATCCGGGAGGTGTCCGCGCTGACCGGGCGGAAGGAAGGGACCGTCAAGGCCGATCTCCACGCGGCCCGTGAACTGCTCCGCGCCCACCTGAGGAGAAGCCTTGACCACTCGCGCTGACGAGGAGCCGGAGTTCGGCGCCGACGACCCGCTCGCCGTCATCCTGCGGCCCGGCCACGACCGCCTCGCCCCGCCCCCGGGCCGGTACGAGGAGCTCCGCCGGGGCGCCGCCGGCCGGAGGTACCGCAGGGGCGCCGCCGTGGTCGGCATGGCCTGCGCGGTGGCCGGACTCGCGGTGCTGCCGTTCCGGCTCGCGGCCGGGCCGGGCGCACCGGCGATGCCCGCGTCCCCGGTGGCCCCCGCGTCGACGGGTTCCGGGTCGACGGGTTCCGGGTCGACCGGACCGGGGCCCGCCGCGTCGCCGACCCCCGGGGCGACGGGCGTCCCGCAGGAGGTGCCGTCCCCGGCGCCGACCGGACCGGCCGTGACCGGGGAGTCGGGCGCTCCCGAGCCTGCGACCGAGGCCCCTTCCACGGCTGTGCCCGAGCCCACGGCCCCGGTGCCGTCGGACGTCTCCGGGGCGGGCGGCTCCGGTGCGGGCGGTTCCGGTGCGGCGCGGGCCGTCCCGTCCGCCTCCGCGGCCGGGCCGACGCCGACCTCCGTCCCGTCGGGAGCGTCCGCCGTGCCGAACTCGACGGTGACGCCCACCAGGACCGCGTCCGGAGGCTGAAACGCGCCTGGTTCAGGGTGCGTTCGCGATGCGTTCGCGAGGCGTGCGCGGCACGTGCGCGTCACGCTCACGAAGAGGGGTGATAGCTCGAACTGATGAGCCGTCCGATACCGCATACCAAGCGGCAGTTGGGGTGTATGGACGCGCACGGGTGGTACTCCCGCATTCATGTGCAGAGGCATGTTTCGGGCGTTGTACCGTGATCGCGTCATCACGCTCCGTGCGCCTCCGTACGCGTGGGGCGGCCCCCGGTGGTGTGACAGCACCGATGCCGAGGGCCTTCACCACGAGTGGAAGGAAGTCCACGGCGATGCTTTGGCATGCTATCTCTCCGGTGTCGGACACCGAGCGACGTTCGAAGGCACTGGTGCGCTCGCGCCGCATGAACAGTGACGCGAAGATCATCCTGTTGTACGTGGAGAGCCTCCCGGCCGAGCAGCTCACCGGGTTGATGGGCCCGCTCTGGGACTACGCGCGTGCGGCGGGAGTCGAGACCGGTCCGTACAAGAAGGCCAAGAAGTTCCTGCAGCGCGAGGGTCATCTCCACCAGTGGTCCTACCAGTTCGGCCCCGGACGGTGGGCGACCGCGCAGCTCCTGTCGAACGCGCCGATCACTTCGCAGGAGGCGAAGGCGGTCTGGGCGAGCCGGGAGCAGGAGACGGTCTGGTCCGGAGAGGGACCGTGGGACGGGGCGGGCGGCGGCTCGCACCGTGGGCCGGGCAGGCGGTCGAGCTGGGGACCGGGCTGGGGACCGGCCGGGGACGTGGCGCCCTGGGGTGCATCGCCGCAGGTCGCGCCGAGTGACGTAGGTCCGGCCGTCGGTCGGCGGGGAGGGCGGCGGGACGGCGGCTACCTACCTGACGGACAACTTACGGCGCACTCATCCCACCTACCTACCTGCGTAGGTGAGGTTTCGAACAGCGAACGAGCGGCGTTCGAGGTCCAGTTCGAATGGGGCCCGCTGCTGGCGGACGAGGACGACAGTGGCTTCTGGGCGGAGCCGCCGGAGTGGCTGGTCGAGCAGGACCCGGTGGGCACCCGGGCGACTCCGCCGGTTGCCGGTCCCGCTGCGGACCCCACTGCCTGTCCCGTACCCGCTGGCGGTTCCGTACCCGCTGGCCGTCCCGTACCCGAAAGCGGCCGCGTACCCGAACGCGTTCCCGTTCCCGTTCCCGTCAACGCCACCGTTCCCGTCACCGGTCCCGTTCCCGCCGCCGCGTCCGTCGCGACGGACGCGGGGGAGGAGCCGGAGATGGGCTGGACCTCCCACATGGTGCTGGCCGAGGAGGTGCTGCTCTCCTTGGGCAAGGAGTCGAGGCAGCTGCGTCTCGGGGTGCCCGAGGCGCGCAGGCTGGTGGACAAGGCGGCGGAGTGGCTGCGGCGCGGTGTGTCGGCCGCCGACATGCGGTACGTGCTGAGTTCGCGGCTGCCGGTGAAGGGGGTGAGGACGCCCGTCGGGTTCCTGTGGAACCGACTGGTGGAGGGGATGCCGCCGGAACCGGGCCGCAGGCGCGCCGTGACGGCGGTCGAGCCGGGTGCTTCGCGCCCCCAGGGGGTGGACCGGACCGGTGTGGACGGCACCGCGTACGTGGACCTCAACCGGACCGCGGACCTCGACCGGATCGCGGACCTGTCCCGGGAGGCGGTCGCGCAGGTGCCGCTGGTGGAGTGCGAGGGGCCCGGAGACGTGCACATGTTCCGCGCGCACGAGAACCACACGAAGTGCGGTGACTGCCGACAGGACGAGGCGTTCCGGCTGTGGGCGGCCAAGCAGGCGACGGCGGCGCGGGACCGGGGCGAGGTGCTGACCGGGGACGGCAAGGGCGGCTGGCGCGACCGCCTCGCCGCCATCGCCGCCGAACAGGAGGAAGAGGCCGCGCAGGAGGCCGCGCAGGCGGCCGCGCAGCCGGGCGCGGAGCCAGGCGCGGAGACGGGCCGACAGGCTGCCGCCGCTCCCGATTCCGTCGGCTGAACCCGGCCCGCCCCGCCCCCGCCCCCGTACGCCGTGAGGCCGCCCACGCACTCGGCGTGGACGGCCCCGGGCTTCGGGAAGCAGAAGCAGGCTGCCTCAGTCGGTGACCTCGATCTTCCCGTCGATCTTCGCCGTCGTCGGTGCGCCCTCGGCGGCGGGAGCGGCGGGAGTGGCGACCTCGGCGGACGCGGCGGGGGCGCTCGTCCGCGAGGCGGTGAGGCTCTTGAGCAGCGAGCCCAGGTCGACGCCGGTGGTGGAGGTGAGCAACTCCATGCCCTGCGCGACGTTGTCGGTGACGGTACGGGCCAACTGGCTTGCGCCGTCCGTGGAGATGACCGTCAGTTTGTCGATCGCGCTGAGCGGCTCGGCCGCCTTGGCGACGACTTGGGGCAGGACCTCCACCAGCATCTGGAGGACGGCCGCGTCGCCGTACTGCGCGAAGGCGTCGGCCTTCTTCTGCATGGCCTCGGCCTCCGCCGCACCACGGGCGGCGATGGCGGCGGCCTGGGCCTCGCCCTCGATGCGTACCGCCGCGGCGAGCGCCGAACGCTGGAGCTTCTCGCCCTCACCGGTGAGCCGGGCGCGGTCGGCGGTGGCTTCCGCCTCCTTGACCTGGGCGATGCGGCGGGCCTCGGCCTCCTGCTCGGCCTGGTACCGGGCGGCGTCGGCGGGCTTGCGGACGCGGGTGTCGAGCTCGCGGTCGGTCAGCGCCGCCTGGCGCGCGGCGACCTTCTCCTGCTCCTGGAGCACCTCCTGCTGACGGGCGGCCTCGGCGAGCGGGCCCGCCGCGTTGGCCTTGGCGGCCGCCACCTCGGTCTCCACCCGGATCTCCGCCTGCTTCAGGTAGAACGTCCGCTCGGCGATGGCGACGTCCTCGGCCGCCTTCAGCCGGGCCTGCTCGGAGGTCCGCCGCGAGTTCGCCTCGGCGATGTCCGCCTCCTGCTTGGCGCGGGCGGCCTCCGGCCGGCCCAGGTCCTCCAGGTAGGTGCCCTCGGTGGTGATGTCGTGGATCTGGAACGCGTCCAGGATCAGCCCCTGGCCGGAGAGGCTGGCCTCGGCCTCCTCGGCGACCTGACTGGCGAAGGCGGCCCGGTCGCGGATGATGTCCTCGACCGACATCCGGCCGACGATCGCGCGCAGCGAACCCGACAGGACCTCCTGCGTGAAGCCCGCGATCCCCGCCTGCTGGCGCAGGAACCGCTGGGCGGAGGCGCGGATCGCGTCCTCGCTGCCGCCGACCTTGACGATCGCGACGCCTTCGAGGTTGGCCTTCACCCCGCGCAGGGTGACGGCCCCGCGCACCTTGACCGGGATCTGCCGGCTGGAGAGGTCGAGGGTGTACCGCTGCTGCACGAACGGCACCACGAAGACGCCGCCGCCGACCACGACCTTCTGGCCGGTGTTGTCGATGCTTGTCTGGCCGGTGACCGGGTCCGTGTGCTTCTTGCCCCGGCGGCCGGTGATGATGAACGCCTCGCTGGGACCCGCGACCTTGTAGCGGGTCACGACGGCGAGGCCGAGAAGAACGAACAGTACGACGATGCCGATGACGGCTATGACCACTGGACTCATGCGGTGATGCCCCCCTGGACCGCTGCCCGCGTGGGCGGCGGATTGTTCAACGACCGTATGTTTTAAGGTCGTTCCACCGGGCGCACGGTGACCGAGGAGGAGGACAAGGTGGCCTCGACCCAGATCTCGGTGCCCTGCGCGACGGGTGCGGCGCTTTTCGCCGCGTACTTCACGGTGTGCCCGGCGAGGCGCACCAGCACCTCGCCGTAGCCGTCCGCCGGGATCGCGGTGACGACGGAACCGGTGGTGCCGATCAGGTCGTCGCCGCGCGGCGCGGGGTCCGTCCGGTCCTGCATCAGCGCCCGGCTGAACCTCAGGGTCAGCCAGGCCGCGACCAGTCCCGCCAGGCCCCCGCTCGCGAGGGCCACGGCCAGGCCCACGTCGGTGGTCCCCTGCACGATCGCCCCGCCGAAGCCGAGCATCGAGAGGAATCCGGCGATCACGGGGAGCGAGAGCAGGCCGTCGAAGAGGCCGTTGAGCAGGCCCCCGAAGAGGCCGCCGAAGATGCCTTCCAGGATGCCGTCGAAGAGCAACGACAGGGCGAGCAGGGCGAGTCCCGCCGCACCGAGTGCGAGGAGAAGCGTCACGTCGTACCCCCTTGAGCTGTTCGGGCCCCCCGGCCCCGCTCCATGGCGAACCGGACGGCTGGAACCGGCCGGCGAACCGACCGGAGGGTCTCATGGGCCGGGGCCCACCGTCACTGCCGGGAACCGGCAGACTTCGGACGATCTTGATGCCGGAAACTGCCGTCCGTTGGGGTGGACGACCGCGCCGCACGGCTGGTTCCGCGCCGGGACGCTCCCGGCGGCACGCGCGTCGCCGCGTACGCGGCCGCCGTCGCCGACGGCCGCGTCACCCGCATGTCGGTGGTCCGCCACCCGGAGGAAGCCGCGGCCGTGGCTGGACGGTGTCCGGGAGTCCCCAAGGACCTCAGACGGGGGCGATCTCGGCGAGCTGGGCGGCCAGGGTGTCGACGGACTGGAAGGTCGCGCCGACCAACGCCACGTGCTTCCACCGCAGTACGCCGTCGGGTCCGATGAGGAACACCGAGCGGCGCACCCCGATACCGGGTGCTGCCACCCCGTACTGCCGGGCCACCGCCCGGTCCGCGTCGACCAGCAGCGGCATCCGCAGCCCCCGGACCCGGGCGAAGTTCTCGTGACTGTCCACACCCTGTGGACTGATTCCCCAGACGTCCGCCCCGAGCCCCTCGAAGACCTCCAGGCCCGAGGAGTACGAGCAGAGCTGCCGGGTGCAGACGGTCGTGTTGTCGCCCGGGTAGAAGGCCAGGATCAGGGCGCGCCCCGGCGCGTCCGCCCGGACGTAGTCGCGCCGTACGAACTCCTCACCCACGAGCGCGCCGCCGGAAAGAGTGAACTCCGGTGCGGGGGCGCCGATCTGAGGGCCTGATGCCATGATGTCTCCTTCGTTCGGGGAATGTTCCCGGCGAGGTGCCCGCCAGGAGGACGTTCCTACGAGAATGTGCCCAGGTGCTCGGCACGAGCATGCTCCTCGTAAGGGCGAACCGTTCCACGACCAGTCCACGACCAGTCCACGACCAGCCCACGAACCGGTACACGACCGGTCCGCGACCCAGGAGGTGTGCGTGGCCCCGCAGATGCCCTCGGCGGCGGTGCTCGTCCTGCACGGCGGCCGGGCCCAGGGGACCGGACCGCCCCCGCCCGGTCTGCTCAACCTGCCCGGCCTCCGGATGTGGCCGTTCATCCGGTCCCTCGTCCGGGCGACGGTCGACCACGGGACCGGGGGAGCGGCGGGCCCCGTACTCGTACGCGGCGTGCGGTACGGCCACCGGGGGTGGAACGGCGAGCGCGACGACGCCTTCCACGACGCGGTGCACGCCCTCGACGTGCTCCAGGACGAGGCCGGGGACCTGCCGGTGATCCTGCTCGGCCACTCCATGGGCGCCCGCGCCGCCCTGCGCGCCGGCGGACACCCGCTGGTACGCGGGGTCGTCGGCCTCGCCCCCTGGTGCCCGCCCGGCGACCCGGTCACCCAGCTGTCCGGCCGTGACGTGGTGCTGCTGCACAGCACCCGCGACGGCGTCACCAGCCCGCAGGCGACCCAGTCCCTCGTCACCCGTGCCCGTCGCGCCGGAGCCCGTACCTGCCTGATCACCATGCGGAACAGCGACCACGCGATGATCCGCCGCGCCTCCGCCTGGCACCGCACCACGACCGAGCTCGTCACCGGCCTGCTCGGGCTGACCCCGGTGCCCTGGCCGGTCGCCGAGGTGCTGCGGCTCCCCGCAGGCGCGGAGGCGACAGCCGGAACGCTGGACTTCGACGGGCTCCCCGCACGCTGAACCCCCCCGGGGTGCCGTCCGTCCCCCGGATGCGGGGCCCCCGGGCGCGGCAGAGGATGGGGTTCCGGCAGGTCACGAGCGAGCGGGCGGGCCGACCAGGGCGACGACGGCGACGGCGGGAGGTTCCGGTGCAGGGCAGATCCGACGAGGAACCGCCGCCCGTGCGCCCGGACGCTTCAGCTCCCGGCGCCGGTGCCGCCGTCCCCCCGGTCGACCTGGCAGCCGTCGCCGCCTTCGCCGACGGCTCCCCCGCCGGGATCGCCGCCTTCGACACCCGCCTGCGGTACGTCTACGTGAACCCGGCGCTGGAGGAGTTCAACGGCCTCCCCGCCGCCGCCCACCTCGGCCGTACGGTCCAGGAAGTGCTGCCCCACCTCGATGCGCGTGACCACGTCATGCGGCTGGTGCTCCTCGACGGAGTGCCCCGCGTCTCCGTCACCCAGGGCCAGTCCTGGGGCATCTCCCTCCACGACGAGCGCTACTGGCAGGCCGCGTACCACCGGCTGGAGCAGAACGGCGAACCGGTCGGGGTCGTCGCGATCCTGCTGGAGATGAGCGAGGTCAAGAACGAGGAGCGGCAGCTGGCCCGAGCCCGTAGGCACCTCAGCCTCCTCGCGACCGCCGCCGTCAACATCGGCACCACGCTCGACATGGACACCACCTGCCAGGAACTCGCCCGGTTCGTCGTCCCCGCCCTCGCCGACTTCGCGGCCGTGGACGTCTTCCCGCCCGAGGTCGGGCACACCGTCCGGCAGGCACCGGCCGGGATCCTGCGGATGCGGCGCGCCGGGTACGCCGCCGCCCCTCCCCACGAAGAGGGGGCGGCGCTCTTCACCCACGCGGGTGAGTACATCGACTTCGAGGAGGACGCGGTCGTCTCCCAGTGCCTGGCGACCGGCCGTCCCCTCGCCAGGGATCTGGGCGACGCCAACGAGTACGGCCGCGCCGGGGCCACCGCCGAGATGATCGCCGCCTACCGGGCCTCCGGACTGCGCTCCGCCCTGGCCGTCCCGCTGGCCTCCCGGGGGGTGTCGGTCGGGGTGCTGAGCCTGGTCCGGTCGGAACGGTCGAGCCCCTTCGACGACGAGGACATCCTCGTCGCGAGCGAACTCGCCAACCGGGCCGCGACCGACCTCGACCACGCCCGCCGCTACGACCGCGAGCACACCATCGCCCGGGAGCTCCAGGCGTCCCTGCTCTCCGAACCCCGGGGCGCCCACCCGCACGTGGAGGTCGCCACCCGCTACCTGCCCGCCGACCGGGGCGCGGTGGTCGGCGGCGACTGGTTCGACGTCGTACCGCTGCGCGACGGCCGCCACCTCAAGGCCATGGGCGACGTCATGGGCCACGGCGTCGAGGCGGCCGTCGCGATGAGCCACTACCGCTCGCTGCTGCGGATGCTCGCGGGGGAGGACCTGCCCCCGCACCGCATCCTGGAACAGCTCGACGCGATGGTGCAGCGCTCCGGCGTGGACCGGGCCGCCACCTGCCTGCTCGCCGTCGTCGACCGCTACAACGGGTGGTGCGAAGTGGCGAGCGCGGGCCATCTGCCGCCCGTCTTCATCGACCCGGACGCACAGCGGTCCCGAGTGATCCCCGTGCGGCCCGGCCCACCGCTCGGCATGGGCTTCGGCGGCTACCGCACCCAGGTGGTGCCCTGCCGCCCCGGAACGGTCCTCTTCATGTACACCGACGGGCTGGTGGAGCGCCGGGGCGAGGACATCGACGTCTCCCTCCAGCGGCTCACCACCCTGACCATGCCGGAGAGCGGGGATCTGGAGGACCTGCTCGACCAGGTCCTGGACCGGTTCGGGGCGGACGCCGACGACGACATCGCCGTGCTCGCCTCCCGCATCCGGGAGGACGTCGGCATCGACCACCTCATGGACGGCCCCCGCCCTCCCTCCGGACCCCGCCTGATCCAGGGCGGCGGCACTCCCTGAAGCGGGACACCGGTCAGCCCAGCTCCAGACTGGTGAGCCCGTAGACCCCGCCCCGGTCGAACTCCGGAACCGGCCCCGCGTACATCCGGGACGTCCCGAACGCAGGCCGCAGCCCCAGCTGCTCCGCGAGCCGCACCCCCACCGGGTTGATGTCGGGCACGTCCACCGCCACCGGCACCCCGGGCACGGTGGCCGCGAGGGCGCCGAGCAGCGCCGCCGCCACGTCCGGCGAAGGCGCGTAGAGCGGACCGACCCGGGCGGCGGCACGGCACGCCCGCACCACCCCGAACCCCTCGACCGCGCCGTCCTCCTCCCGCACCACCGCGAGCGCGGTGCGACGCGGCGCGGTGATCCACGCCGCGAGGAAGGCGTCACGCGGCGCCGGGAAGAACCGCCGGTCGTACGCCGCCAGCCGGTCGAACGGCACCGAGCGGGCATCCACCAGCCGCAGCCCCGGCGGAAGCCGCGCCCCGGCTGCCGGGAACCCCTCGTACCGCGCGTTGCTCCACTCCGTACGGAAGCCGGACCTGCGGTAGTTGGCCTGTTGGTCGGGCACCCCGTCGAGCCCGATGGTGCGCCCGCTCAGGCGTGCCGTACCGGCCCGCCAGGTGCGCAGCCCGTAGCCCTGTCCGCGCAGGTGGGGGCGGGTGAGGTAGAAGCCGAGGAAGGCGTAGCCGGTGCCGTAGCGCACGACCGACACCGAGGTGACGGGCTCCCCGTCGAGCCGGCCGATGAGGAAGCCGCAGGGATCGGCGGTGAAGAACGGGCCCTCGTCGGCGAGGCCCGGGTTCCAGCCCTCCTCGTGGGCCCAGGCCGCCAGGGTGGGCATGTCGTCGGCGCTCGCGGTGGTGATCTCGAAGGTGGACACGGACCAGTCGTACCCCGGACGGGCGGGCACACCGGGGCGGCTTCGCGGGATTACGGCCCCGATGAGCCCGACGCGCCCCGGAAACTGCCCTAAGGAGTGGCGTGCGCGGACGGCGGTTTACGCCGCAGCTGGCGCACCACGATGGCCACCGAGGTGATCATCGGCAGCAGACCCGCCACGGAGTCCGCGGCGAGCAACTTGTCGGCCCGCCCGGTGGTGCGGCGTACCCGCTTCACCGCGCGGACCACGGCGAGGCTGCCGGTACCGACCTTGAGCAGCAGGCGCACCTTCGACGGACCCGACGCCGCCTGCTCCCCGGACTCCTCGAAGCCGCCGGAGTCGGATTGCTCGTGCCTGCTGCCGTGCTTCCCGGACTTCAGGGCCTTGTGGGACCTCTTTCCGGACATCTCGCGTCCTTCCTGTGGCACCGGCCCGGACCCGTCGCGCGCGGCCCGGAGTCGTACCCGTTCCACGTAACCGGCCTTGCGGACGGCCCGCAAACGCAGCCCGCCCCGCCCGCTTCCGGTGCGCCTCCGGCCTGGTGGCAGGCGCTCGGACGCCTCTGACGTGCGGTGATCCCGGCCGCGTGGCGGTCGTCAAGTCGCCCTCGGCGGGGCCGGGTTAGGGGCCGGAACATGACGTAGCCCCTCACGACGGGGGATGCGTGAAGGGCTACGTGTGCATTATGGCCCCGCCCCGCCCTTGGCGACAACTGACCGGTAGGTCAGCTCACTTCGACCGGTCGATCGGTCGTCCGGTGTGCCGGGCGGGAGCGGTGGGGCCCGTGGAGGGTGGTTGCGCGAGTAACCCCGTACGGCCCAACGGGTGCGTGCAGGGGGCACGCGGGCGGCGGAGAAAGCCTCGCTCCACGAGACGGGAAAAACTGTCGCGGCTACGATAGAGCTGACTGATCTGGACACAAGTGTTCTGGGACCCGCAGGTGTCCCCGGGGAGCGGACAGGCCGCCTCCCGGGTCTCGCCCCAGGTGGTCCCGGAAGAGGTGCTATGCCCCCGGAAGCCACACAGCACGTCGTCGACCGTCTGGACGACGACGACTACCCCGCGTACACGATGGGGAGGGCCGCCGAGATGATCGGCGCGACACCCGCCTTCCTGCGGGCGCTCGGAGACGCCCGGCTGATCACGCCCCTGCGGTCCGAGGGCGGCCACCGCCGCTACTCCCGCTATCAGCTCCGCATCGCGGCCCGTGCCCGGGAGCTGGTGGACAGCGGAACACCGGTCGAGGCGGCCTGCCGGATCGTGATCCTGGAGGACCAGCTCGAAGAAGCGCTCCGCCTCAACGAAGAGCTGCGCGCGGCCCGGGGCGGGCGCCGCCCCGACGGGCCCGGCGGGTCCCAGGGCCCCGAGGGTGCCGGCGACTCCTGAATATCTGCCCCCGCCGAGGCAGATTTACGGACAATGCGCGAGGAGAATTTATGGCGCCCCGGGCGGAACGTAATTACGTACCGCCCTCTTTTGCTTGCATCGTGCTACGGTTGTTGTAGTTGCAGTTGTGGTTCCCAAGAACTTCACGCGCTCTTGCCGGTCGTACACCGGTGGGTGCGGTTTTGTATTTCCGGTATTCATCCCGGACGGGGTAATCATCACGGCGACGTTGGATACGCACAGTGCGTGTCCGCGGGTTATGCCCCCAAGGAGACTGACATGGCTACTGGAACCGTGAAGTGGTTCAACTCGGAAAAGGGCTTCGGCTTCATCGAGCAGGACGGTGGCGGCGCTGACGTCTTCGCCCACTACTCGAACATCGCCGCCCAGGGCTTCCGCGAGCTGCAGGAGGGCCAGAAGGTGAACTTCGACATCACCCAGGGCCAGAAGGGCCCGCAGGCCGAGAACATCACTCCTGCCTGATCTCGCGCAGACGTTCCACGCAGCTGGGGCCCGCACCTTGGGGTGCGGGCCCCGGCTCGTTGGCGTTTCCGGCCGTGCGGGATGATGTCCCTGGGGGCCGGATTTCTTATTCGCCTGTTCATCCGGCGTTTCTTGTTCTTCGACAGGAGTTCCGCTCCCGGTTCTCCTGTTTTCCGTATTTGTCCCGTTCATCGGCTCGTTCTTGCGATTCTGGGCGCCCTTTCGGTCGCCGCTCTTCACAGAGAATCCCTCGATACGTGCCCATCGAGGAAAGGTTCTCCATGAACCGCGATCGCACGCCCCGCTCGAACGACAGGTTTTCCCGCACCCGATCCGGTGGTTCCTCCTCCGGCGGCTCCGGTTTCGGAGGCGGCCCGAGGTATTCCGGCGGGGGCCGTCCCGGCGGCTCCGGCGGCGGACCGCGCCGCTCCGGCGGCCAGGGCAGCCGCAGGCCCGCGGGCAAGAGCGAGTTCGCCCTGCCCGTCACGATCAACCCGGGCCTCCCGGCGGTCGAGACCTTCGACGCGATGGAGCTGCCCGCGCCCCTGAAGGCGACCCTCGTCGCCGAGGGCGTCACCGTGCCGTTCCCGATCCAGGCGGCCACCCTCCCCAACTCGCTCGCCGGACGCGACGTCCTCGGCCGCGGCCGCACCGGTTCCGGCAAGACGCTGGCCTTCGGCCTCGCCCTGCTGGCCCGTACGGAAGGCCGCCGGGCGGACGCCCGCCGGCCGCTCGCCCTGGTCCTCGTCCCCACCCGTGAGCTGGCGCAGCAGGTGACCGACGCGCTCACCCCGTACGCCCGGTCGCTGAAGCTGCGGCTCGCCACCGTCGTCGGCGGCATGTCGATCGGCCGGCAGGCCAGCGCGCTGCGCGGCGGTGCCGAGGTCGTCGTCGCCACGCCGGGACGGCTCAAGGACCTCATCGAGCGCGGCGACTGCAAGCTGGACCGGGTCACCATCACGGTCCTCGACGAGGCCGACCAGATGGCCGACATGGGCTTCATGCCGCAGGTCACCGAGCTGCTCGACCAGGTGAACCCGGAGGGGCAGCGGATGCTCTTCTCGGCGACCCTCGACAAGAACGTCGACCTGCTGGTCCGGCGCTACCTGCACGACCCGGTCGTGCACTCCGTCGACCCGGCCGCCGGTGCCGTCACCACGATGGAGCACCACGTGCTCTACGTGCAGGGCGCCGACAAGTACGCCACCACCACGGAGATCGCCGCCCGCGAAGGCCGCGTGATCATGTTCCTGGACACCAAGCACGCCGTGGACCGGCTCACCGACCACCTGCTGGCCAGCGGTGTCCGCGCCGCCGCGCTGCACGGCGGCAAGTCGCAGCCGCAGCGCACCCGCACCCTGGAGCGCTTCAAGACCGGGCACGTCACCGTGCTGGTCGCCACGAACGTCGCGGCGCGCGGCATCCACGTCGACAACCTCGACCTCGTGGTGAACGTCGACCCGCCGAGCGACCACAAGGACTACCTGCACCGGGGCGGCCGTACCGCGCGCGCCGGCGAGTCCGGCAGCGTCGTCACGCTGGTGCTGCCCAACCAGCGCCGCGAGATGACCCGCCTGATGCAGGACGCCGGCATCACCCCGCAGGTCGCCCAGGTCCGGTCCGGCGAGGCCGAGCTGAGCCGGATCACCGGCGCCCGGACCCCGTCCGGTGTCCCGGTCACCATCAGCAGCCCGCCGTCCGAGCGGCCCAAGTCCTCCGGCAAGTCCCGCGGCGGTGCCTTCATGGGCCGCGGCCGCGGTCCGGGCGCCGGTGCCCGCTCGGGCTCCGGCCGGGGCCGCCGTACCGACCTGCCGACGCCCGAGGCGCGCGCCGCCGCCGCGGTGCGCCGCGCCAACCGCGCCGCGTAACCCGTACAGCGGGACAAGCGCCCCCGTCCCCGGTCTTCGCGACCGGTGGGCGGGGGCGCCGTCGTACGTACCGCCGTCAGGGCTTCCGGGCGGGCGCCGCGTCCGTGGCCGTGCCCTCCGCGTCCACGTGCGGCAGCAGGCGGTCCAGCCACCGGGGCGTCCACCAGGCGGCCCGGCCCAGCAGCGTCATCACGGCGGGCACCAGCAGCAGCCGTACGACCGTCGCGTCGATGAGCACGCTGGCGGCGAGGCCCAGGCCCAGCATCTTCACCACGATGTTGTCGCTGATCAGGAACGCCGCGAAGACGCTCACCATGATCAGCGCCGCGCAGGTGATGACCCGGGCGGTGATCTCCAGCGCGTGCGCCACGCTGCCCCGGGGATCCCCGGTGCGCAGCCAGGCCTCGTGGATGCGGGAGAGCAGGAAGATCTCGTAGTCCATGCTCAGCCCGAAGACGATCGCGAACATCATCATCGGGACGTAGCTCTCGATCGGCACGTCGCCCGACACACCGAGCGCCGGACCGCCCCAGCCCCACTGGAAGACGGCGACCACCACCCCGTACGAGGCGGCGATCGACAGCACGTTGAGCACCGCCGCCTTCACCGCGACGAGCAGCCCCCGGAAGACCACCAGGATCACCAGGAACGCCAGCCCGACGACGACCAGGATGATCAGCGGCAGACGGCTGGAGACGATGTCCAGGAAGTCCACCTGGGCGGCGGTCGTGCCGGTGACGTACGTCTGCGCCTGGTAGCCCGCCACGGCCTTCGGCAGCACGGTGTCGGTGAGGTCGTTGGTGAGGGCGGTGGTCCGCTCGTCCTGCGGGGCGGCGACGGAGTACGCGGTCGCGGTCAGCACGTCCCCGTCCGAGGTGGCGGTGAGCTGCGTGATCTTCGCGGCGTCGGTCACCCCGGTGAGGGCCTGCTGCGCCTGCGAGGAGAGCGCCGCCCGGTCCGCCTGCGACACGTCGCTCTGGTCGATCACCAGGGTCAGCGGGCCGTTGGAGCCGGGTCCGAACGCGGACGACATCAGGTCGTACGCCCGCCGGTCGGTGAACGACTTCGGGTCGGCGCCGTCGCCGATGTGCCCCAACTGGATGAAGAACAGCGGGAACGCCAGCACCGCCAGCACCACCACCCCGCCCACCAGGAACCACCACGGCCGCCGCTCCACCCGCTCCGCGTACCGGTGCCAGCCGCCGTGCGCGGTCTCGCCCGGCGCCGCGTCCGTCTCGGCGATCGGCCTGCGCACCCGGACCCGGTCGATGTGCCGGCCGATCAGCCCGAGCAGGGCGGGTACGAGGGTCAGCGCGCCGATCACCGCGGTGACCACGGTGACCGCCGCCGCGAGCCCCAGCTTCCCGATGAAACCGATGCCGGACACCCAGAGCCCGGAGAGCGCGATGATCACCGTGCACCCGGAGAGCAGCACCGCCCGCCCGCTGGTCGCGGCGGCGTTCCCGGCGGCGGTGGCCGGATCCTCGCCGTCCATGAGGTTCTGCCGGTGCCGGGTCACCAGGAAGAGCGCGTAGTCGATGCCGACCCCGATGCCGATCATCGTGGCGAGCGTCGGAGACACCGTGGCGAACGTCCACAAGGACGCCAGCAGCCCCAGCAGCGCCAGCCCGCACACCGCGCAGAACAACGCCGTGACCAGCGGGAGGAGCGCGGCGAGCAGGCTGCCGAAGCCGATCAGGAGGACGAGGATCGCCACGCCGAACCCGATCGCCTCGCTGGTGCGGTCGTCGGCCTCGGGGCGCGCCAGCTCGCCGAGCGGACCCCCGTACTCCACCTGCACCCCGGCCGAACGCAGCGGCTGCACCGCCTGGTCCACCCCGTGCAGGTAACCCGAACCGAGCGTCGAGGGCTGCACGCTGAAACGGACCGTGATGTACGCCGTCTTCCCGTCCGTGGAGAGCGGCCCCGTGTTCGGCGTCCCGGTGAGCGGCGGGGTCGGCTGGGTACCGGGCGGCGGCAGCGGGTTCTGCGCGGAGAGGACGTCCGGCAGCTTTTCGAGACTGCCGACCGCCGAGGAGACCTGGCCGGAGAAGTCGGTGAGGGGCTTGTCCGCGTCGTGCAGGACGATCTGGCTGCTGTACCCCCCGGCGGACGGCGCGTGCGCCTTGAGGACGTCCAGCCCGTCCTGGGACTGCGTGCCGGGGAGCGAGAAGTCGTCGGAGTAGTCACCGCCGTACGCGTGGACCAGCGCCTGGAGCCCCGCCAGCGCCACCACCCACACCACCAGCACGATCACGAAGTGCCGGGCGCACCACGACCCGAGACGGCGCAGCCCCCCGGTCGGGCGCCGCGCCCCGCCCTCGCGGCGCGGGGCCGGAACGGACTTCGCGGCCGGTGACGACGGCATGGGACCTCCCGATGGCCTCCTGGACGGCACTCCAAGGCGCTTCATTCAATGCGTGTTCGGACGGGGAGGCACGCGGGGGCGGGGGGAACGGGTGACGGCGGGGCGGGGGCTGTCGCAGTGTGACGGAGCGGGCTACTCGGTGGAGCCTGTTCAGCGCGTCATCTACGGTCGGTCCGTGATGATCAAGAAGAGCGCCACCCGCAGCCTCGGCGTCCCTGCCTCCGAGGCACGGTTGCGCTTCGGGACGGAACTGCACGACAGCGGCGGGCCGCGCCGCCGCTTGCTGATGGTCGACGACAAGCCCGCCTTCGAGCTCAGCTTCTACTGCGGAACCTGCCCGTTGCTGTTCCGCCGGCTGGAAGGCGCGACGGAGAAGCTGTCCCTGGAGAGCGTGCAGGAGCGGCTCGCGGCCGCACTGGACGATCCGGACGACGGCGGCGTGATCGACGCGTTCGGCGCGCTGCTGCCGGAGGGCGAGTACCTTCCGCTGCTCCTCGACGTGGAACCCACGCTGGTCATCCCCGGCGGAGACGGTGACTACTTCAGTGGCGAGCAGGTCACGACGTGGGGCGTCGACCAGTTCTGGGGCCTCCCGGAGTACCCGCACACCCCGTACTACCGGACCTTCGAGACCCCGGTCGACGAGGACGCCCACCTCTACGAGTTCATCGTGCCCATGGTCCCCCCGACCTGGAACGAGAGGGACCGGGTCGAGGAGTACGCCGCGCTCATGGAGCGGGGAACGACCCCCACGGCGGTGGCCGTCTCCACGCTGGACGTGTGCCGGCCCGCCCTCGGCCTGGCGGACGACCCGTCCGCTCACTGGGGCCTGACCCACTTCCTCCTCGACGGCCACCACAAGGCCGAGGCCGCCGCCGCGGCCCGGCGGCCACTGCGGCTCCTCTCCCTGCTGGCCCTGGGAGAGAGCCTGGCCGAAGCGGACGACAGCGCCCGCCTGCCCGCTCTGCGCGCCCAGCCCCGATCGGCCCGCAGGACCGCGTAGCCGACGCGGCTCCGGCCGGCCACGGTGCTCAGTGGCCGACCGGAGCGCTCGGCCACCGTAAGGGGGGCCACCCGGCGGGGGCTTGCCCCACCCCGGGTCTCCCGGCTGCCGGATGGGTGTGCGGCGCCCCGTCAACCACCCTTCTGCCATGGCTACTTACCGGAACAACGCACGGTCGGCCGCAATCCTCGCCGCCGCCCTCGCGGTGACCCTGACCGCCGCCGTCACCCCCTCGGCCCAGGCCGCCGCCCGCCCCGCCCGCACCGCCTCCCCCACCCTGGAGTGGCGGCCCTGCACCGGCGGGCTCGCCGGACAGGAGTGCGCGGACCTCCCCGTACCCCTGGACTACGCCCGCCCGGACGGCCCCACCCTCACCCTGGCCGTCTCCCGCCTGCGCACCGACCGGCCCGGCGCCCGGCGCGGCACGCTGATGGTGATCCCCGGCGGGCCCGGCAGCTCGGGCGTCCAGCGGCTGACGCAGAAGGGCGCGGCCCTGCGGGAGTCCACCGAGGGCCGCTACGACCTGGTCTCCCTCGACCCGCGCGGGGTCGGCGGCTCCACCAAGGCCGGCTGCGGACTCGCCGAGGACGACCGCATGCTCACGGCCCTGCGGTCCTGGCCCGCCGCCGACGGCTCGATCGACGAGAACATCGCCCGGTCCCGGCGTACCGCCGAAGCCTGCGCGCGCAACGGCGGCGAGGTGCTCCGCAGCTTCACCAGCGCCAACCAGGTCCGCGACCTCGACCGGTTCCGGCAGGCCCTCGGCGAACGGAAGGTCTCGGCGTGGGGCGTCTCGTACGGCACCTACATCGGGGCCCAGTACGCGCAGGCCCACCCCGAGCGGGTCGACCGGCTGGTGCTCGACAGCAGCGGCGACCCCGATCCGGCACGCGTCGAGCGCGGATGGCTGGCGAACATGGCGCGCGGCGCCGCCGACCGCTTCCCCGACTTCGCCGCATGGGCCTCCGACCCGGCCCGCGAGACGGACGGGCTGCGGCTCGCCGAACGCCCCGAGGACGTCGGCCCGCTGCTCCTGGACCTCGCCGCCCGCCTGGACCGCTCCCCCCGGGAGTCCAGCGTCCCGGGCGCCCCGCTCACCGGGAACGGGCTGCGCCAGACGCTCCAAAACGCCCTGTACTCCGACACCGCGTTCGCCGGGTTCGCCGCGCTGGTGCGGTCGGTGGAGAACCCGGCGGCCGTCCCCGTACTGCCGCCGGAGCTGGTCCACCCGCTGCCGGACCAGGACGCGGCGCTGATGGTCGCGGTCATCTGCAACGACGTGCGGTGGCCCGCCGACACCGACGCGTACCGCGAGGAAGCCGCCGCCGACCGGGAGCGGTACCCGCTGACCGCGGGGATGCCCGCCAACATCACCCCCTGCTCGTTCTGGCAGAACCCGCCGGCCGACGAGCCGGCCGCGCTCACCCACGACGGTCCCTCGAACATCCTGATGATCCAGAGCCTCCGCGACCCCGCCACCCCGTACAGCGGCGCCCTGAAGATGCGCGCCGCGCTCGGCGCGAAGGCCCGCCTGGTCACCGTCGAGCACGGCGGCCACGGGATGTACCTCGGCAACGGCAACGCCTGCGGCGACCGGACCGTGAACACCTTCCTCACCACGGGACGGCGACCGGCGCGGGACACGTACTGCGCGGACTGAGGCCTCAAGGGCTCCCGTGGGCGGGGACGGCGCACCTGCGGACCCGCGGACCCGCGGACTCACGGGTCTACCGGGGCGCGTGTCCGTCCCCCGCCCGGGCGGCGGGCTCTTGCAGGATGCGAACGGTGGACAACCCCGGCACCCTCATCCTGATCATGGCCATGGCCGCCCTGGCACCGCTGCTCGCCGCCTCCGTCTCGCGGCTGCTCTCCGTACCCGTGGTGATCTTCGAGATCCTGCTGGGCATCCTGATCGGCCCGGACGTTCTCGACTGGGCCCACCACGACCAGGTGATCGACGCCCTCTCCGACCTGGGCCTGTCGATGCTGATCTTCCTGGCCGGGTACGAGATCCGGTTCGCGGACGTCGGCGGCCCGGTGCTGCGGCGGGCGGGCGGCGCCTGGGTGGTCTCGCTCGCCCTCGGGCTCGGCATCTCCCTGGCGATCAACGGCGGCGACCTCGCCCGGAGCCTGGTCATCGGCACCGCCCTCACCAGCACCGCGCTCGGAGCCGTCCTGCCGATCCTGCGCGACTCGGGGCGGCTGGAAGGCCGGTTCGGGATGGTGGTCACCGGGTTCTGCGCGGTCGGCGAGTTCGGCCCGATCATCGCGATGGCCCTGCTCTTCAGCGGGCGCAGCCCGGGAGCGGCGAGCGTGGTGCTGGCCCTGTTCGCCGTGGTGACGGCCGGCGCCGTCTGGTGGGCGTCCCGGCCCCGGCCGCCCTGGTTCGGCCGCCTCGTCGCCGGAACCCTGCACAGCAGCGCCCAGTTCGCGGTCCGCTACGTGATGCTGCTGCTCGCCGCGATGCTCGGCCTCTCCGAACTCTTCGGCCTGGACACCCTCCTCGGCGCCTTCGCCGCGGGCATGCTGACCCGGATCATCCTCACGGGCGCGGTGCCCGAGAGCAGCGGGACGATCCTCTCCAAGATCGAAGCCATCGGCTTCGGATTCCTCGTACCGTTCTTCTACGTCGTCACCGGCATCGACTTCGACCTGCGGGCCCTCCTCGACGGCGGACGCCCCCTGGCCCTCCTCCCCGCCTTCCTGCTCCTCTTCCTGCTGGTGCGCGGCGGCCCCGTGTTCGCGCTCGCCCCGGCCGACCTCTCCTCGGGCCCGGAGCGCGGCGCGCTCGCCCTGTACGCGGCGACCTGCCTCCCGCTCGTCGTCGCGATCACCACCATCGGCCTCGACGAGAAGGTGATCGATACGGGCGAGGGCGCGGCGCTGGTCGGCGCCGCGATGGTCTCCGTCCTGGTGTTCCCGCTGCTGGCGCCGTGGGTCCTGGCCCGGAGGGAGGGGCCGGGCGCGGGGGCCGGGGGAGCCCGGGCGGAGCGGGGCGGGGAGGCGTGGTGAGGGGCGTGGCGAGGGGAGTGGCGAAGGGGCGTGGTGAGGGAGGCGGGGGTGGGCCTCGCGACCCGTTCCCCGTACAACCGCGCAGGTCACCGGGGGCGGGCGGTCCCTGTGTCGACTCCGCTGCCGACTCCGGTGCCGACTCCGGTGCCGACTCCGGTGCGCGACTTCACCCGGTTGCCCGGCTCTCCTGCGAAGTCCGGCGCGGCGACGCAGGGTGGACCCATGTGGTCCCGCCGATTGGCCGCAGGAGCCGTACTCCTGACGCTGGCCTTCCTGATACTCCGGGACGGTCCCGCGGTGCATGCTCCCTCCTCGGAGCGCGCCGCGGCCGTCGCCCCGGAGCGGATACGGGTGCCCGCCGAACCCCGGATCGTCAGCCGCGCCGCCTGGCACGCCGACGAAACGATCGTGAAGGAGAAGGCGCAGTACACCGGGGCAGCCCGGGCCGTCTTCATCCACCACACGAACAACGGCAACCGGTACGACTGCGCCGACGCCCCCGAGATGCTGCGGGCCGTGCAGTCCGACCACGTCAACGACGAGGGCTGGGACGACATCGGCTACAACTTCGTCGTCGACCGCTGCGGCACCATCTACGAAGGCCGCGCGGGCGGCGTCACCCGCTCGGTGCGCGGCGCCCACACCAAGGGCTTCAACGCCGACACCGTAGGCATAGCCGCCCTCGGCACCTTCACCGACCCGAACACCCCCGTACCGCAGCCCATGCTGGACGCCATCGAGCGCATCGCCGCCTGGAAACTGCGCCCCGGCACCGACCCGCGCGGCATGGTCACCCTCGTCTCCACCAACAGCGAGAGCCTCTACCCCAAGGGCAACTCCGCCGACCTGAACGTCATTTCGGGCCACCGCGACAGTTACGGCACCGACTGCCCCGGCGACGCGCTGTACGCCAAACTCCCCGAAATCCGCGAGAAGACCGCCGCCCTCCGCAAGGCCGCCAGCGGCAGCGCGGACCTCCTCCCGGCGAAGACCCAGGCGACACGGAAGCGAACAGCGGGTCGGTGAGCGGCACTTGCTGCTTCTCTCAGCCTTTCGCCCGCTCCTCCGCGTCCTTCAGCTCTTCGCCCGCTCCTCCGCGTCTTTTCAGTTCTTCGCCCGCTCCTCCGCGCTGCGCTCGACGCACAGCTCGTTGCCCTCCGGATCGTGCAACGTCACCCACCCCGCACCGCCCGGCTTCCGGTGGTCCTCGTGGAGCGTGGCCCCGAGACCGATCAACCGGGCCACCTCCTCGTCCCGGGTACGGTCCTGCGGCTGGAGGTCGAGGTGCAGCCGGTTCTTCACCGACTTCCGGTCCTCGACCGCGATGAACAGCAACGCGTGCGGCCCCGCCGCGACCGACGCCTCGGGGTCCCCCGGAAAGTCGTCCTCGGCGAGCTTGCCGCCCAGGACGGCGGCCCAGAAACTCGCGAGGGCGTGCGGATCGGCGCAGTCGACGGTGATGTGGCGAATCGCAGAAGTCATGGGCCTCACCCGATCACGGGGGAGGGCCGGTGCGCAGGGGTTTGTTACGTGCGGTTCGGGTGCGGGGATCGTTCGGCCGGCCGCTCAGCGCGCCACGAACTGCGTGAGAATCGCCTGCACTTCGTAGATGTCGACGCCCTTCGTGAAGGTCTTCTGGATCGGCGCCGGCATCCCCGAGATCCAGATCTTCAACTCCGCGTCCAGATCGAACGTCCCGGCCGTCTCCACCGAGAAGTGCGTGATGCTGCGGTACGGGACGGAGTGGTACTCCACCTTCTTCCCCGTGATCCCCTGCTTGTCGACCAGCAGCAGCCGGCGGTCGGTGAACAGGATGGTGTCCCTGATCAGCAGATACGCCGCCTGGATCTGTTCGCCTGGGCCCATGAGGCGGGCGTAGTCCTGCTGCGCGGTGGCGGGGTTGACGGTGTGGGCGTTGCCGAAGAAGGCCATGGGGGTCCCGGGGTGGTGGTGTTGGTGGTGGGTGCGGGGCGTGGTGGCGGTGGTGCGTGGCGTGGTGGCGGTGCCAGATGGTGGTGCCGGGGAAGTGGGCGGATCGGGTTCGGCGGTCGGTCGTTCCTATGGTTGCCCGGATCGGGTGGGTGATCCCCGGACGACATGAATCCGTTCGCGGGGGGCGTGCGGGGGAGCACCACTACTTCGGCTTCTACGAGTACGGCATGGAGGGGCCATCCCCGCACGCGCGGGGAGCATTCCGCGCTAACGGAGGGGCCGACCGAAGACACGGGACCATCCCCGCACGCGCGGGAGCACCCGCAGTATTACGCCGTAATGGTCGGCCACCTGCTCCCCGTACGCGCGGGGAGCACGCGATCAGGGGCCGGACCAAGGTGGGAAGGCTGGGACCATCCCCGCACGCGCGGTGAGCACCGCACGGCGGCGGCGTCGGTGATGGTGCAGGCGGGACCATCCCCGCACGCGCGGGGAGCACCAGACCGTGCGGGCCGCGGGCGGCGACCCTGCGGGACCATCCCCGCACGCGCGGGGAGCACCGACAGTTTCGCGTCGCCCGTGACCCCGGTCGAGGGACCATCCCCGCACGCGCGGGGAGCACGCCTGCCCCTTCGGGTCCATCGCCAAGAGGTCGGGACCATCCCCGCACGCGTGGGGAGCACGCCTGCCCCTTCGGGTCCATCGCCAAGAGGTCGGGACCATCCCCGCACGCGCGGGGAGCACAACCGGTCGACGGGCGTCCGGGTGTCGGGCAGGGGACCATCCCCGCACGCGCGGGGAGCACGGACGGTTGCCCTCTCGGCGCTCGGAGCCCCGGGGACCATCCCCGCACGCGCGGGGAGCACCTTCCGGACTTCAACAGCCCGGGAGCCGTCAAGGGACCATCCCCGCACGCGCGGGGAGCACTCTTCCTGACCTGCGGTTCTACCTCGGCAAGGCACCGGATTCGACCAACTTCACCGACTCGGACATTTCACCCTCCGTGTAAGCATCCACCGCGAATGTCAAGTCAACCTCAACAGAGCGGACTTCCGCCGGGGAACCGCGCGTGTGGGCGCCTCACCGGATCGCTGTGGTGGCCACGGACGGTGCGGAGTGTGGTGAGGACGCGCAGTTCGATCGCGGGCGCAGTGGGAATGCCTCCACGCTCCACGCGGCGGTGTGCTCGGCCCACGACTGGGCGGACGTGCTGCGGGGGGCGGTTGAACGTAGCGCGGCATCGAACTTCTGGAGCATGCGTGAGACGCGTGGGTGACGGAGGGCCACCTCGACGGGGATCTGCATCGCGCTGGCCGTAGCGGCGTCGGCCGCGCCCTGCCCTAGCTGGGCGTGCGCGAGGCGTGCGAAGTTGATGGCTCGGTCCCGCCCGGCAAAGACGGGGAGCAGGGTCAGGCTCCGGTGCCCGTGTGACTCGGCCTGTCCAAAGGCGCCAAGGCGTAGGTAGGCGGAGAGCGAAAGCGTTTCGAGTTCGGCTCCGCTGAGAACGCCGGCCATCCAGATCGGACGAGCGAGATTCAGATCGGCGCGTTCGAGCGCATCCTGAGCGCAGCCGAGAGCGTGCCGTACTGCCGCGGAGTCGCCGATGAGACCGAGAGTGGATGCCTGGCGGGCGTGGCCCAGGCAGGCGAACAAGGAGTCTCGGCGTGCGAGGTTGAGGTTGCGGGCCACGTCGTTCGCCGCCAGGGCGTCGGTCGCGCGGCCCATGTGGCGGTACAGGGTGCCCGCGTGGCTCCAGATGCGGAACTTGATTGCCTGGTCACCTGACATCTCGGCGAGAGCCTGAGCCTCGCGCATGTGGGCCTTGGCCACATCGAAACGCCGACCGTCGATTGCCGCCCACATCGCCGACGAACGGAAGGCGGCCGCGGAAGCGTAGAGACTATTGCGTACCCGCTGGGTGGCACTGCCCACCTTCTGGAGAGCGAGTGCTTCGTCGGCGAGCGCAGCGGCTCGATGCTCGGTTGCGAGTCGACTGCCGTTGCGGTGGTCACTCGTGACGATTTCGGTGAAGCGCCTATTGAGCCGGTTGACGTCGCTCATGCCGATTCGCTGCGGTGATGGTGTGCCGGACGCGGCTGTCGCCACGGCTACTGCTGCGATACCGCCCACGAGACTGCGGCGCTTCACGCCGGGCTCGCTCTCGTGTTGCCGTGGTGATGCAGGGGAGGGCGAATGCTGCCCCCGGGGTACGAATCCCAAGGCCACGGCGGGTAATGCAGTGACGTCCTCAAGCGCTCTGCGCGTTGCTGACTTCGGCCAGGTGACGCGGCCTGCCTTCCACGCTCGAACCGATGCTCCGTCGAGCCCGCCCGAGCGGCCGGTCAGTCGCCCGATGGCCAGGTTGACGGCATCGGCAAGGGCGTTGGAGCTGTAGCCGTGCTCGGTCATCCATGTCTCAAGGACTTTGTTACGGATGGCGTCCATGGGCGCACGGTAGCCCGCGCACAATCCCATCGGCAGGTAAAGAGGCGGCCAAAACGCCCTATGCAGGTCTGCTGAGCGGGGCTTTAACGCCCTAACCGTGTCGCGGCGCAATGGAGTTGCCTTGGGTTCGGCCACCTCTTGCGAGCGGCTGTTGACTGCTTGACTGGCCCCGTAGATGCCACGTGTGGGCGAGTCGAGCGCCGAGACCACACAAAGGCTCCAGCCCATGCCATTGCCGCTTCCCCAAAGGTCCGTTGAGGTTGTGCCCGTCGACCGGGCCACGTACAGCGAGGTTCTTCCGTGCCGGCAGTCCACGGCCGATACCGGCCGCAGGGTCGTCCGGGACGTCCTCGCCATATGGAATCTCGACGCCCTCGTCGACCGGGCCGAGCTGATCATCACGGAGCTGATCGCGAACGCCTCTCGGCACACCCTGTGCCCCGAGATCCGTCTCGTCGTCGAACGACCGGGGGCGTCATGCGTACGGGTCGGGATCGTGGACGAGGAACCGTCGCGCCTGCCGAGGCTCGGCCACGCGGGCGACGAGGACGAGTCGGGCCGCGGGCTGCTCCTCATCAACGCCGTCGCCGACCGCTGGGGCTGTGACATCCAGGGCACGGGCAGACGCCCGCAGCGCAAAGAGGTATGGGCCGAGCTTCGCACGCAGGAGGAGAATTGAGAACCCCATCCCGGTTACGGCGCTCACGGGCCCTAGGGTACCGTCGCGGCCTGCCGCTCCCACCCGCTGCGGCGAACCGCGAGACGCCGGTGGCGTGCGGGTTGCTCCCCGAGGGGGTGACCACCCGATGAGTACACCCGCCACGCCGGACACCGACGGCGACCGGGCTTACCGGGTGTGGCTCCTGCATACGGCAGGGTGCGCACGGTGTCGAACCAGCGCCACCTGCCCCGTCTCGGTCCGGCTGGGACGTGTCTGGAAGGCGGTGCGGCGATGACGTTCCCCCGAATCTGCGTCGACTGCGACCGGTCCATCACGGGCGACTTCATCGTCGCCTCCGAAGGCTTCAGCGCCTCCGGGGCCCGCGAGGACATGTACGCCCACGCCCCGGACGACCCGGCCTGCACCGCGCGGACGGCCGCGCGGGGTCTGCTCCACTGGGCGCTCGACGCCGAGCCGATGGCTCCTCGGGGGCGGCTGCGGCGCTGAGTTGATGGGTGTTGGTGCGGTGGTGGTCGTCCCCGCATGCGCGGGGAGCACAGGCTCTGCGTGGTGACGACCACCGGCAGGTCGGGACCATCCCCGCACGCGCGGGGAGCACCTTTCGGCGTCCCCGGCGGCTCCTGTGTCCACGGGACCACCCCCGCACGCGCGGGGAGCACGGAGGCAGCATGAGCACCCTCACCATCCCCTCGGGACCATCCCCGCACGCGCGGGGAGCACGCATATGCCAATGCGCCCCCACTTCAGCCTCAGGGACCATCCCCGCACGCGCGGGGAGCACGCGAGCTTGCCCTGCGCCTTGTTGAGCTTTCCGGGACCATCCCCGCACGCGCGGGGAGCACGGGTGCCCAGCCTTCGCGTTGGAGTCCCACAGGGGACCATCCCCGCACGCGCGGGGAGCACGTCGCCAGGCCCTCGGGGGCCAGGCGCCACCGGGGACCATCCCCGCACGCGCGGGGAGCACTCTTCCTGACCTGGGGCTTTACCGCGCCGACGCGCTGGATTCGACCAACTTCACCGATTCCGGCATTTGCTGCATTTCCCTCATTTCTGCCTTCTGTGTCCAGCTCAACCGTCCGCCAGCGTCCCCTCCTCACATGGGGTCGGACGGGGTGCGCCACGATTCAACTTGGCTCAGTGCGGACCGCATTGCCCAGTCTCGCCCATGAGGAGTGGCGTGTCCCTGCACAGCGGACATCTTCGGTGCGATGCGATTGAAGCGGCGGCCACACGAGAATCGGCCGTCCGCAGCGTGTGAGTCTGAGCCTGGATCTGACCATGGAGGCGCGACCGCCCCAACGACGGTCAGTAGCGATCATTGCCTCATGCTGCACGCGCTCCCTTCGCTCACCCCGGCCGACGAGCGGGTTCTCGCCGGTGTCGCCGACATGCGTACCGAGCTGCGTCATGAGGTGCTTCAGGCGCCGGCGAGGATGAGCCGCGACCTCCGCCGTGCCCTCACCGCCTCCGCGATCGCCGCGTCCAACACCATCGAGGGGTTCCGGGTCGATGTGCGGGACGTGGCCGACCTCATGGACGGGGAGCGCGAGGGGATCGACGCGAGCGAGGACGACAAGGCGGAGACGCTCGCGTACCAGCAGACGATGACGTACATCCAGTCGCTCCACGACGTGGAGGACTTCTCGTACAGCAAGGGGCTGCTCAACGCCTTGCACTGGATGTTGCAGGGGCACCGGCACACCGCGCAGAGGCCGGCGGGGCAGTGGCGTCGTAAGCCGATCTGGATCAGCGCGGCCGGTGACCCGCTCCGTACCGAGTACGAGGGGCCGCACGAGGATCTGCTTCCGGGGCTCACCGGGGAGCTGGTCGACTGGC
Organism: Streptomyces sp. NPDC001493; assembly: GCF_053597235.1. Taxonomy (NCBI): domain Bacteria; kingdom Bacillati; phylum Actinomycetota; class Actinomycetes; order Kitasatosporales; family Streptomycetaceae; genus Streptomyces; species Streptomyces sp. NPDC001493. The sequence goes on along the minus strand of NZ_JBSFHV010000002.1, from coordinate 249,746 downwards.
TCAATGAGGGGGATCTCGACGCCGATCCCCTGGTGCGTGCGGCCATTGCGCACCTGAACCTGGTGAAGATCCATCCGTGGGTGGACGGGAACGGGCGGATGTCGCGCAGTCTGCAGACACTCGTCATCGGGCGGGAGCGGGTTCTCGCGCCCGAGTTCTCGTCCATCGAGGAGTGGCTCGGTATGCCGGAGAACACCTGGGAGTACTACCGGGTGCTCCGTGAGGTTGGAGGGCCCGTCCATTCGCCGGAGCGGGACACCGGCCCGTGGATCAGGTTCAACCTGCGGGCGTATCACGAGCAGGCTCAGCGCGTACGGCACCGTGTCCGGCGGTCCGCCGATGTCTGGATCCTCCTCGACCGGCACGCCGGGAGCCTGGGCGTCAGTGAGAGGCAGGTCGGGGCTCTGCACGAGGTGGCGATGGCGGGGCGGGTGCGCCGTGCCCGTTACGAGCAGAGCGAGGGGCTGAACTCCCAGCAGGCCACCCGGGACATCCAGGCGCTGGTCAAGGCAGGCGTCCTGGCGGCGGTCGGGCAGACCAAGGGGCGGCATTACGTGGCCGGTGAGCGGTTCCCGGTCGATGTTCTCGATGCCGCTCGGCGGCGTCACACCATCCGGGACCCGTACGGCGACTGAGGCGTCCCGCCGCAGCCCGTGCGGGTCCCGGCCCGGGTCAGATGCGGTGGACCGTGTGGAGCTTCGTCGCGTAGGTGCCGGTGCCGTCGAGGAGGGAGGCGCCGCCCAGGTCGGACATGGTGGGGCCGTTGGCGGTCTTGCGGCTGGAGAGGAAGCGGCGCTTGCCGTTGGTGTCCGTACCGAGGTGGATGCCGACGTGGTCGACGGTGGCGGTCACCGTGTCGTCGCCGGAGTCGGCGTTGAAGAGGAGCAGGTCGCCGGGCTGGAGCTGGATTGCGGCGGGCGGGTTCGTGCCGTCCGTCCGGTCGATCCGGGTGCCGGGGGTGTCGTCGGCCATGTGACGGGACTGGCGCGGGATGCGGGTTTTGGAGGTGTCCTCGCCCGCTGCCAGGTGGATGCCCAGGTGGTAGCCGTAGACCATGCGTACGTACCCGGAGCAGTCGAGGTTGCCGGCCTGCTTCGTGGAGGGGCCCGTCCAGGTGCCGTCGGGGAAGGTCCAGCCGGTGTTCATGTACTCGTGGAAGTCCGCGCCCTCGTAGCGGTAGCCCTGCGGGTCCAGGTAGCCGTAGCCGGCCTCGCCCATGACCTGCTTGCCCGTCGCCGGGGTGGTGGCCGTGGTCACGGCGGGGGCTCCCGGGAGGAAGGCGGCGGCGTGGGCCAGGACGTCGGGGGCGGGGGAGCCCGCCCAGCCGCGGATCGTCTGCTCCAGGGCGGGGGTCCAGGTGCCGTCGAAGGGCTCGGGGAGGACGCGTACCCAGGTGTCGTGGGTGACGGTCGGCGGCTGCTGCCAGGTCGCGGCGTCGATCTGGAAGCGGCTCACCGCGAGGGTAACGGGGAGGTTGGTGCAGCCCTGGTTGGCCAGGGCGCGCAGACCCACCCGGCCCGTGGTGAAGGTGGTGTCCGTGACGTCCGCAGTCCAGGCGGTGGGCTCGGTGGCGGCCGTTCGCCAGGCCTTGGCCCGGATGCGGGTGCCCTCGCGCAGGACTCGTATCGTCCAGTCGGTGCCGGCCGGTACTCCGGTGGCGAGGGTGGTGGCGGTGGCCAGCTGGGTGACCGTGTCCGCGACCTCCTTCTCCACGCGCAGTTCGACGGTGCCCGTGGTCAGGAAGGACAGCCTGGCGCGGTAGTTGTTGTGGGTGTCCTGGTAGCCGAAGGACAGGGCGTACGAACACGCCTGGCCGGTGGGCACCTTGTCGAAGCGGGCGGTCGCGCGGACGTCGACGTCGGTGACCGCGTCGTCCCGCAGGGTGGCGTGGCGGCTCGCGTAGTCGGTGGTGAGCGCGAGGGTGGCGGTGCCCGGGACGACCGCGTAGTCGGTGTCGACGGGGCCCAGCGTGGACCAACTGCCCCCGGCGGGCGAGGTTCCCCAGTACGCGCGGTCCGCGACCGGCAGGGTCTGGTCGGGGAGGGTGCGCCGGAAGTCGTCCACGAAGGGGCGCTTGTTCTCGGTGAAGGTGCGTTCGGGGCCGGTGAGGACGGCGGTGCGCGCGCCCTTGGTCAGGACGGCGACGCGACGGGAACCACAGGTGATCTCCAGGCGCTCGGGGGTGCCCGGCAGCACGCTCGTGGTGAGGGTGCCGAGGGAGACGGCGGTGTAGTAGGCGGGGTCGAGCGGGCCGAGGGTGACGGAGGACCGGGGCGAGGTGAGGGAGACGGCGACCGCCGTCGCGGCCGACGTGGCCTCGGTGGGCGCAGCGGCCTCGGGCATCGATGTTCTGGGCGAGGCGGTGGCAGCCGTTGTGCCGAGAGGGACGGAGGCGGCGGCACCGGCGAGAGCGGCAAGCATGGTGCGGCGGGAGGTGGGTGACATGCGGCCATGATCTTATGAGCGCCCACGCCGAGGAACGGGGCGGCGGCGCCGGAGTCGTCGGCCTCGGCGCGGGGATCCGCGCTCCGCATCGGGTCTGTCCCCGCACTCGTGTGTGGGGACGCACATCCTCCTCGGTCTTCGCCATCCTGATTCCTCGGGACCATCCCCGCACGCGCGGGGAGCACAACGGAAAGCGAGCTGCCCCGGTACTACGCCCGGGACCATCCCCGCACGTGCGGGGAGCACTTGTGGCAGAAGGTGCACCTCAAGGGAAGCAGGGGACCATCCCCGCACGCGCGGGGAGCACAACGGAAAGCAAGCTGCCCCGGTACTACGCCCGGGACCATCCCCGCACGCGCGGGGAGCGCTGCCTCAGACCAAGACTGGACCATCGCCGCACGCGCGGGGAGCGTCTGCCGCAAATGATCGTTTTGTGGGGGTGTGGAGATTCGGCAAACGCACAGTTGTGCGCATGGCAGAGCTCGGCCGCCCCTTAAGGGAAGCAGGTTGAGGTCCAGCCCGTGCCCACGGTGAGGGCACTCTCGTTCCAGTCCGTGAAATGCCTCCAGTCGGATTACACCTCCGCAGGGGCGAGCCCGGACTTGAGTTAGGGGTCACGAGTGTCAGTGAACGACGTACCAGTTTCTCGCAGTCAGCGTCCGCTTGAGGTTCTCGCAGTGCTGTTAGGTTCCGCCACCGTGGGCTTGGTGGTCGGTGGAGCCCTGTACGGGGCGCGAAGCCCTCTGTCGGACGTACTGGTGGGTGGGGGAAGCGCGGGCTTTGCCTTGTGTGGCCTCGGCCTTCAGGCGCTCGCATACATCAGGGCCCTCTCCTGAGACCATGAGATGGGCTTCGCGCTTGGCGGGTCTTGCGAGGTGAATGCCCAGAGGCTCGGCAGCCCGTATGCCGTCTGAAGTGTCTTCACGCGACGAGCACCGCCCACGGACATGTGCGGCGGAAAACGCATGGACGGCAGAAGGCGGACTGGGGTGTGGCGAACCGGAGCGCCGAGCGTGTCGGTCAGATCCATGTGCGTAGGGCCGAGGTGCTTCTTGGGAGCATTTCTCCCGTGGGTGGCTGGTACCGCCTGGGCCACGGCCTACCGCGCCCGGGCCTCCCGTGAGCCGCTGTTGCGGGCGTAGTGGTGGGCGGCGGCGACCGAGGCCATGAGTTCGGCGTCCAGGAGGGACGGGTCGGCCAGGCGGGTCGGGGCCGCGTAGGAGGCGAAGAGGGCCTTGGTCACGCGGAGGGCCGACTCGGGGCGGCGGACGATCGGCTTGGTCCATTCGGCGACGGCCCGGTCGAGTTCGGCCTCGGGCGCGACCTTCTGGAGGACCGAGAGTTCGTACGCCTCCTGGGCGTCGAAGACGCGGCCGGTGAGTATCAGTTCGCGGGCGCGGGCGGCGCCGATCTCGTTGATCAGGCGGGGGAGCACGCCGCCCCAGGCGGTGGGCAGGCCGAGGGCGAGTTCGGGGAGGCGGAAGGTGGTGGTGTCCGCGCCGACGCGCAGGTCGCAGGCGAGGGCGAGCGCCAGGCCGGCGCCGATGACCTTGCCCTGGACGCGGGCGACGGTGACCGCGGGGCAGCCGGTGAGGGCTTCGCAGACGCGGCGGGCCTTGTCGCCGGCGATCCGGATGCCGCTCCCGGTGGGGTCCTCGTCGAGCCAGTCCGCGAACTCGTTGCGGTCGCCGCCGAGGCTGAAGTCGGGTCCGGCGCCGCTCAGGACGAGGACGCGTACCTCCGGGTCCGGTACGGCGAGGACGGTCAGCAGGTCGTCGAGCATCGCCTCGGTGACCGTGTTGCCCTCGGCGGCGCGGTCCAGTTCGACGCGGAGTACGGGGCCTTCGCGCAGCGTGCGTACGGTGCCGGTGCGGCGGCCGTAGGGCGAGAGGAATTCGGAGAGCGGGAGTTTCATGTCGTCACATTCGATTCGTCACGCCGAGAGAGGTCACGCGTCGGAAGACCATCCGTGAGGCGTACGTGGCAGGGGTGGAGACCCGGATGTCCGGGAAGCGGTCGAGGAGTTGGACGAGGAGCGAGCGGGCCTCCAGGCGGGCGAGGGCCGCGCCGAGGCAGTAGTGGACGCCGCCGCCGAAGGTGAGGTGGTTGCCCCGGCGCCCGATGTCGAAGGTGAGAGGGTCCTCGTTGCGGCGCGGATCATGGTTGGCTGCCCCGTACATGACATGCACCATGGCGTCCTTGGGGATCGTGACGCCCGCCAGCTCGGTGTCCTCGGCGGCGACCCGGGTGTTGATGGCGATCGGCGGGTCGTAGCGGAGGACCTCCTCCAGCGCGTCGTCGACCAGCTCCGGGTGGGCGCGCAGCTCCGCCCAGCGCGCGGGGTCGCCGGCCAGCAGGGACACGGCGGAGGAGAGCAGGGTGGCGGTGGTCTCCAGGGAGGCGATGGTGACGAACATGGTGAGCCGGTAGAGGATCTCGTCGGCCGTCTCCCGGTCCGGTTCCATGGCGTCCCAGGTGTGGATCCACCCGGTGAGGACGTCGTGGCGGGGGTGGTCGCGGCGCTCCTGGACCAGCTGGGTGAAGTACTTCCGCAGGTGCGCGGTGGCGTCGGCGGAGATGGCCAGCTCGCTGCGGTTCGGCAGCAACTCCTGGGCGTGCACCTGGTTGTGGGTGATCTCCAGGATGTGGTCGTAATCCTCGGCGGGGATACCGAGCCAGCCGCCGATGGTGGAGATGGGGAGCCGGTCGCTCACCAGGGAGACGAAGTCGGCCTCGCCGCCGCCTTCGAGCGCCCCGGCCAGGTCGTCGAGCAGCCCTCGGACGTGCTCCTCGACCTGCGGGGTGAGCCGCTCGATCGTCGACCGGTCGAAGAGGTTGCCGAGACTGCGCCGCTGGCAGGTGTGTTCCGGGGCGTTGAGGCGCGCGAGGGTCTTGGTCATCTCCTGGGTGGCGACGGCGTCCCAGCGCCCGGAGTCCTCCTGGCGTTCCTGCCAGGCGAAGTCGGGCGCCAGCCAGCCGCGTCCCCGGAGCACCTGGTTCGCGGAGTCGAAGCCGGTGACGAAGTACCCGCCCCAGGGGGCGGGGACGACGTCACCCATGGCCCGCAATTCGGCGAGCAGGGAGAAGGGATTCGCCTGCCCGTCCGGTGATTTGAGTGTGCGCAGAAGGGTGACCAGGGCCCGGCGGTCGACGACGGGCTTGGTTATGCCACTTTTCGCACTCACGGAGAGTTCCTTGTCCTGGGCATCCGGTTACCGCCCAGAACCTACCCGCGGGCATGTCCCGCTCATGCGCCGATCTTTGTTGGCCATGTCACAGGTATATGCCTCAGGAATGGTCAATTCATACGCGGAAGACGTCGAGGAAGGAGCTCCACCAACCCTTGTTCTTCTTCGGCGCGTCGGCCGCGTGGTGACGGGGCGTCACCTGAGGCGTCTCGGTGGAAGTCCTTGCGGACGCGGTGACCTGATGGTGCGTCATGCCGTGTCGGGCCGCGGTGGGGGTGAAGACCACCGGCAGGGAGACCAGCGCGCGGTGGAACGGCCCCGGCCGCCACTCGACGGCCGTCGGGTGCACCGCGAGAGCGATGTCCGGTACGGAGTTGAGCACCTTCTCGATGGCGGTGAGGGCGATCAACTGGGCCGGGGACTTCGCCGGGCACACGTGCGGTCCGGCGCCCCAGGCGAGGTGGGCGCCCTTCGCCATGGTCTCGCGGGCGGCGTTGAGGTCCGGGTCGCTGTTGGCGGCGGCGAAGCTGATCAGTACGGGCGTACCCGCCTTGAGGATCATGCCGTTCAGGTCGACGTCCTGAACGGGGAAGTGCGTCGCGTAGTTGGCGATCGGCGGGTTGTTCCAGAGCACCCCGTCGATGGCGTCCTCCACGAGGAGCCCGCCGCCGCGGTGGCCGCCCCCGTCCGCGTCGCCCGACAACATGGCGAGCAGCGCGTTGGCGATCAGGTTGCGCTCCGGCTCGACGCCCGCACCCATCAGCACGACGAGCTGGTCCTTGAGCTCCTCGTCGCTGAGCCCGGCCGGGTGCTGGATGAGCCAGGAGGTGATGTCCTCGCCGGGCTGACGCCGCTTGAGGGAGACGAGCTCCATCAGGCATTCCGTCAGGCGGGCGTTGGCGTTCAGCACGTCCTCACCGTCGAAGATGGCGGACATGTCACGGGTCAGCCGGTCACCGATGTCGCCGGGGCAGCCGAAGAGCTGGTTGAAGAGCAGCAGCGGCAGCAGCTTCGCGTAGTCGCCGAGGAGGTCGGCGCTGCCCCGCTCGATGAACTGGTCGATCAGGTAGTCGCCGATGCGCTCCACGTCCCGCCGCAGCCGGCTGGGGTTCAGCCGGGCGAGGCTCTCGGTGACGGCCTTGCGCAGCCGCAGGTGCTCGGTGCCGTCCGTGAAGAGGCAGTTGGGCCGGTACGCCATCATCGGCAGCACCGGGCTGTCGAGCGGGACCTGTCCCTCGCGCAGCGCGGTCCACCGCCGTGAGTCGCGCGCGAAGAGCGACGGGTTCTGGAGGACCCGGAGCGCCGCCTCGTGCTCGACCACCAGGGTGGCTTCCACGCCGGGAGCCAGCTCGATCGGTGCCGCGGCTCCGTGGGCGCGCAGCGCCTCGTACACGCGATGCGGATCGGCCGCGAACTCAGGGCCGTAGAGCGACGTCTGCCGCCCCTGGTGCATCGGGCACCCGGAGGGGGCGCCGTGCGGGTTGGCTCCCGGCGACGGGTCCATGTCTCTTCCTCGGTGTGAAGGCGGGCCGGAACCGGCCCGTGGGGGGTGGGGCTAAGGGTCAGGCGACGCGGGCGAGCAGGTGCTGCACCAGCGTGATCAGGGCCTGTGCGGACGACTTCTGGTCACGCGCGTCGCAGTGGATCACCGGGGTGTCCGGCAGCAGGTCGAGCGCCTCGCGGAGCTCGTCCTCGCTGTGCTGCGTGGCGGGGTCGAAGCTGTTCACGGCGACCGCGTACTCCAGGCCGTACCGTTCGACCAGGTCGATCACCGGGAAGGTGTCGGCGAGCCGGCCCGGGTCGATCAGCAGCAGAGCGCCGAGCGACCCGCGCGCCATGTCCTCCCAGAGCTGCACGAACCGCTGCTGGCCCGGGGTGCCGAACAGGTACAGCACCAGTTCGTCGCTGAGCGTCAGGCGGCCGAAGTCCAGGGCGACCGTCGTGGTCTCCTTGCCGGGAGCGCTCCGCAGGTCGTCCAGGTGGGCGGCGGCCTGAGTCATCCGCTCCTCGGTGCGCAGCGGAGTGATCTCGGAGAGCGTGCCGATGAGCGTGGTCTTGCCCACGGCGAAGTGTCCGACGACGAGGATCTTCGCCGCGCGCTGGACCGCGTCCGGCACATAGATGTTCTCAGCCGAAGCGGACGTGGAGTCCATGCAACACCTCTTCGAGGATCTTCCGGTCGACGAGTTGGGCGGCGGGCGGGGCCTTGCGCCGGATCAGGTGGCCCTGTTCCGCTAAATCCTGGAGCAGCAGCCGGGCCACCCCTACGGGCTGCTGGAGGTGGCCGGCCACCTCCGCGACCGAGAGGTAGCCGCCGGAACAGAGCTCCCAGATCGCCCTGACCTCGGGACCCGCCTGCGTGGGCATCTCCCGGTCCGGGGCGATGGTGACGAGCGTGACGAGGGAGAGTGCATCCGCGTCGGGCAGACCGCGCCCGCCGGTGATGACGTACGAGCGGACGAATCCGCTGGAGACGGCCTCTTCCTCGCCCCGGGCCGTCATGCGTCGCTTCCCGCCGTCTGGCGAGGAGGTGTGCTCATCGCCTTCCCGACCGCTCCGACCTGCTGCTGCATGCGGAACGACATGGCTTCCATGTCCACGTCGGCGGCCGCCGCCGCAGCCAGATAGGCGCCGCTGCCGGCGGCTATGAGGAAGATCCAGCCGTCCTCGTACTCCAGCAGCGTCTGCCGCCACTGGCCGGGCGCGCGGGTGCCGATGAAGGGGGCGACGGCCCGGCTCAGCGACTGCATCGAGCTCATGGCGGCGGCGACCGTCTCGGCGTCGTCACGGCCGATGTCGGCCGAACTGGCCAGCAGCAGGCCGTCGGCGGACACGAGGATGGCGTGTCGGGCGCCGGGTACTTGGAGCACGTCGTCGAGTACCCACGACAGGTCGGGATTCACTGGTTCTCGGTTCCTTCCATCGTCGTGTCACGTCCGGACCGCGTGCCCCGCTGGAACGCGCCGAGCCGGGAGGCCGTCTCGTGGTTGCTGCGTATCGGAGCCGGTTCGGCCGCCGCCGTGGGCAGGACGGAGACCGGGCTCTGACGGCGGCGCTTGGGCAGACCGCCGGCGGTGGTGGCCGGCGGCGCGACGGGCGCGAAGGGCTCCTGCCGTACGGCGTCGGGGAACAGCGGAGTCGGGGCGGTCGGGGCCGTACGCGCCGGGAGCGACGGCACGGACGGCGCCGAGGTCTCCCGGGTGACCGGCACGGGGATCGGCGGCACGTCGCCGGTCAGCAGCTCGTCGGGGAGCAGAACCACCGCGCGTACACCTCCGTAGGGGGATACGGAGTCCACCGAAACCCTGAACCCGTAGCGGGCGGCCAGCAGGCCGGAGACGGCGAACCCGAACTGAGGGGGGATGCCCAGGCTGGAGACGGTGATCTCCGCACGAGGGTCGAGAAGGGCGCCCGCGCGGTCCTTCTCCTCCTGGCCCATGCCGAGACCGGCGTCGTCCACGATGAGGCAGACGCCCGAGGGCACGGCCTGGATGTTGATCTCGACCGGGGTGCCCGGGGCGGAGTAGTTGGTGGCGTTGGCCATCAGCTCGGCGAGGACCACGGCGACCGGCTCGACGGCCTTGCTGACCACCGAGAAGTTCACCTGCCCGTTGATCCGGACCCGGTCGAAGTGCCGGATACGGCCCTGGGCGCTGCGGGCCACGTCGAAGACGGAGGCGACGGTCTCGCGGCGGCCGAGCCAGCCACCGCAGAGCACGGCGATGCCCTGTGCCCGGCGGCCGAACTGGCTGTTGGCGTGGTCGATCGCCATGAGGTCGGCGAGGATCTGCGGGTCGTCGCCGTACTTCGTCTGAGCCTTCTCGATGACGACCTGCTGCTGGTCGGCGAGGCCCTGGAGGGTACGCACGGCCGCCTTGAGGACGGCCTTGGTCTCCTCCTCGGCGTCCTTGCGGACATCGGCCAGCTCCGCGGCGTGCCGATGCAGGAGGCCGGTCTGTGCGGCCTGCCACTCGTCACGCTGCCGCCACAGGCCCTCGCGCTCGGTTCTGAGCTCGTTGGTCTGCCTGCGCAGCCTGATATTGGTTTTACGAGCCCGCAACACGGCGCCAACGGCGACCAGTGCTACGACCATCAGTGCCCAGAGGACAGCGTCCTGTGGAAATGTCATGAGACTCACTTCAAGTGCCATGGCTACGGATACGGCTTGACGCCCCCGTGCCTGCCGCATTCCCTGGCTCAACGAGCCCTGGACCGCGCCATGCAGGGAATGCCCCTCCGAAGTCGGGGCCGAGGTTGTCACCCCTTGCGGAGCGCCCCCTATACGCCATCAGCCCACTGGAAGTCAGTTGATCTTACATGGGTGGCATATGTAAGTGTGAATTGCTGACCGCCAGTTGCGCGGTCTCGACCGATTATGCGCATTTATGATCCACCGTCATATGCGCGCGGAGTGCGGGGGGATGTCCGTTCGCGGCAGTGAGCGGTGAGGTGGTGACACGTGCGTCCATGGCGCGCGGGCGTCGGCGCGACTGCGCTGCGGGGTGCGGGAGATGGCCATTCGATGGCGTGCGTGGCGGTACGGGGGGCGGCGCGGTGAGGTGGTGTGGAGTGTGGGGATCGTGCGGGGATGCCGTGGGGATCATGGGGGCGTGCGGCGGGCCGCTTTGCGGGGGTGGTGCGGGGATGGTGCGGGGGGATTTGGGGCGTTGCGGGGCCGCGTGGGGTGGTGCGGGGTGGTGTGGGGTGGTGTGGCGGGGCTGCGTGGGGTGGTGCGGGGTGGTGTGGGGTGGTGAGGCGGGGCCGCGTGGGGTGAGGCGGGGCTGCGTGGGGTGGTGTTGCCGGTCTATGGGGCCGCGTGCGGCGGGGCGGGGTGCCGGGATGCGCGCGCGTTCGGGGCTCGGCGCGGGCCGGATGAGGTTCAGACGGCGATGACGGTCACGCCCGCTTCGCGGAACCCGGCCGCTGTCTCGTCGTCGATGGCGGTATCGGTCACCAGCACGTCGATCCGCCGCAGTTCGCAGACCCGGGCGAAGGCCCGGCGGCCGATCTTCGAGGAGTCGGCCGCCACGATCACCCGCTGAGCGCGCTCGGCCAGCAGCCGGTTGACGGCCGCCTCGCCCTCGTGGTGGACGTACGCGCCCTCCCGGACGTCGATCGCGTTGACGCCCAGTACGGCGACGTCGAGCGTGATCTCCTCCAACACCCCGCTCGCCAACGGCCCGGTGAGCTCGTACGACTGGGGGCGCGCGACTCCGCCGGTCACCACCATCTTGATCTGCGGCCGGATCACCAGCTCGTTCGCGATGTTCAGGGCGTTGGTCACCACGGTCAGCGCGGGCGGTGCGCTGCTGCCGGCCGCGCTGTCGCCGCCGATGTCCGTACGTACCGAGAGGCCGCGCGCGACCTCGGTGACCGTCGTGCCGCCGGTCAGGCCCACCACGCCGCCCGCCGGCACCAGGTCGGCCACGGCGCGGCCGATGCGCTGCTTCTCCGAGGCGTGACGCGCCGTCTTGTACCGCAGCGGGAGTTCGTACGAGACCCCGTGCGCGACCGCGCCACCCCGGGTCCGGGTGAGCATCTGCTGCTCCGCGAGCTGGTCCAGGTCCCGGCGGATGGTCGCGGCCGACACCTCCAGGGTCGACGCGGCCTCCTCCACCTCCACCCGGCCGTGCGCGGCGAGCAGTTCCAGCAGGGCGTTCCACCGGGCGTCCCTGGACACAGGCGCTCTCCTCGGATGTGTGTGGCGTACGGGGTCTGGCGTGCGGGGTGCATGGCGTGCGTGGTGCGTGGTGTTCGGGGCGTGCGTGGTGCGGGACGTGCGGTGTGTGCGTGGTGCGGGGCGTGCGGGTTCCGGGCCGCCCTCGGGGGCGAAAACCGGACAGACGCAAGCCTGACACGAGCAGAGGAAATGATCGAACGATGAAAGAAGTATGGGGTTGGATGCTTGAAAATGCTCGATAGAAGCCGCTAGCGTGCAAGAACGAGCATGCGGGGCTTGGGTGTGCCCGCCTCTCGGGTGGCGCGTGCAGGACCGCCGCAGGCCGAGCATCCCTCCCTCTGTCAGGAGCGCACTCCGTGACCGTGACCTTCGTCGAAGCCGAGATCGCCAGTCAGCCCGCCTGCTGGCGCCGAGCCGCCGAGCTGGCGTCCACGCAGGCCAAGGCCGCCCTCCCCGCCCACGGTGAACGCATCGCCGTCGTGGGCTGCGGCACCTCCTACTACATGGCGCAGGCTTACGCGGCGCTGCGCGAGAGCAACGGACTCGGCGAGACGGACGCCTTCGCCGCCTCCGAGTTCCCCTTCGGCCGTCGCTACGACCGGGTCGTCGCCCTCACCCGCTCCGGCACCACCACCGAGGTACTGGAACTGCTCGGCCGGCTGCACGGCACCACCCGTACCGTCGTCGTCACGGCCGTACCCAGCGCCGAGGTCCGGGCGGTCTCCGACGACATCGTCGAACTCGGCTTCGCGGACGAGGAGTCCGTGGTGCAGACGCGGTTCGCCACCACCGCGCTCACCCTCTTCCGCGCCCATCTGGGGCTGCACACCGACGCCGTGGTGACCGATGCCGAAACGGCTCTCTCGGAGCCGCTGCCCGAGGGCCTGGTCGAGGCCACCCAGCTCTCCTTCCTCGGCCGGGGCTGGACGGTGGGCCTCGCCAACGAGGCCGCGCTGAAGATGAAGGAAGCCTCGCTGGCCTGGACCGAGTCCTACCCGGCGATGGAGTACCGCCACGGTCCGATCAGCATCGCCACGGACACCACGGCGACCTGGATGTTCGGACCCGCGCCCGCCGGTCTCGCCGAGCAGCTGCGCGCCACCGGAGCCCGGTGGGTGGAGAGCAGCCTGGACCCGCTGGCCGACCTGATCCGCGTCCAGCGGCTCGCCGTCGCCCGCGCGACCGCCTCCGGCCTCGACCCCGACCGGCCGCGTCACCTGACGCGCTCGGTCGTCCTCCAGGAAATCGTGTAGGCCAGGCGCCCGCGCCTTCCGGCCTCGCGTCGCTCCCTCTGCCCGGTGGGCCCGGTGTGCCTCCTGACCCACCGTGCCCGTCGTGCCCGCAGTCCTCGCCGTTCTTGCCGTTCCCCGCAGTCCCTGCCGTACTCCTCGTTCGACACCGTTCTGGAGACACGCACATGACCCTCGCAGCCACCGGTGACCTGGTCGCCGCAGCCGCCTCCGAGCACCGGGCCGTCGCGGCCTTCAACGTCATCACCCTGGAACACGCCGAGGCGATCGTCGAAGGCGCCGAGCGGGCGGGCTCGCCGGTCATCCTCCAGATCAGCGAGAACGCGGTGAAGTTCCACCACGGCCGCCCCGTCCCGCTGGCCCGCGCCGCCGCCGAGACGGCCCGGTCGGCCGGGGTGCCCGTGGCGCTCCACCTGGACCACGTCCACAGCGTCCCGCTGCTCCACCAGGCCGCCGAGTGCGGGTTCAGCTCGGTGATGTTCGACGCCTCCCGGCTGCCGTACGAGGAGAACGTGGCGGCCACCCGGTCCGCCGTGCTCTGGGCCCACCGGAACGGGCTGTGGGTGGAGGCGGAGCTCGGTCAGGTGGGCGGCAAGAACGGCGAGGCGCCGCTCGACGCCCATACCCCGGGCGCCCGGACGGACCCGGACGAGGCGCGCGCGTACGTGGCGGCCACCGGTGTCGACGCCCTCGCGGTGGCCGTCGGCAGCTCCCACGCCATGACCGTCCGCACGGCGCGCCTCGACCACGGTCTGCTGGGGCGGCTGGGCGAGGCGCTGGACCTCCCGCTGGTGCTCCACGGCTCCTCGGGCGTACCCGACGCGGAGCTGCGTCGGGCCGTCACCGGCGGCATCTCGAAGATCAACGTCGGCACCGCCCTGAACACCGCGATGACCGGCGCGGTCCGGGCCCACCTCGCCGACGATCCCCGGGCCGTGGACCCGCGCGGCTACCTCGGTCTCGGCCGCACGGCGATGAGCCGCACGGTCACCGCCTTCATCGGCGTCCTCGACGGGACCGTGGTGCCCGTCGATCCGGGTGTCCCCGCTGCCCCTGTCGTCGCGCAGGCTCGGGCCCACTGACCCGTAGCGCCGGCGTACGGAGCGTGGCGGGGCACCGGCGCCGGGGTCACCTCATGCGGGTCATATCGCGTCGGGGCCGCGCTCCCCGGTACGGACGCGTACGACGGTCTCCACCGGGACGGCCCACACCTTGCCGTCGCCGACCTTGCCGGTCCGGGCCGCGCGGACGACGGCGTCGATGACCGCGTCCGCGTCGGCGTCCTCCACGAGGACCTCGATGCGGATCTTGGGCACCAGGTCCACGCGGTACTCGGCGCCCCGGTACACCTCGGTGTGGCCGCGCTGGCGTCCGTACCCGCTGGCCTCCGTGACGGTCAGGCCCTGCACACCGAGCTCCTGGAGGACGGTCTTCACCTCGTCGAGGCGGTGCGGCTTCACAACCGCGGTGATGAGCTTCATGAGGGCGGAGTCCTGTCCTTGGTGGGCGGGTTCGCGTGGCCGCCGGGCGCTTGGGCGACGTGCGAGTGGCCGCCGTGCGACTGGCCGCCGTGCGCGTGAGCGCCGTGCGGATGGGTGCCCGGGACGTGCGCCTGCGGGGAGGCGAGGCCCTGGACGCCGTGATCGTAGGCGCTCTCCGCGTGCACCGTCCGGTCCAGCCCGGCGAGTTCGTCGTCGCCGGAGGCGCGCAGCCCCATCGACCGGTCGATCGCCTTGGCCACCCCGTACGTCATGAGGAAGGTGTACGCGGACACGACCAGCACCGCCACCGCCTGCTTCAGGAGCAGGGCGAGTCCTCCGCCGTGGAGAAGTCCCTCCGGGCCGCCGGTCATCGAGGCGGTGGCGAACACCCCGATGAGCAGGGTGCCGACGACGCCCCCGACGAAGTGGACGCCCACCACGTCGAGCGAATCGTCGAAGTCGAACCGGAACTTCCAGGCCACCGCGTACGAACACACCACGCCCGCCGCCAGGCCGACCCCCGCACCGCCCAGCACCCCGACCGTGCCCGACGCGGGCGTGATCGCCACCAGCCCGGCGACCGCCCCCGACGCCGCACCGAAGGTGGTCGGGTGACCGTCGCGCTTCTGCTCGACGAAGAGCCAGCCGAGCAGACCGGTCGAGCCGGCGACGAGGGTGTTGAGGACCGCGGCCGCCGCCAAGCCGTCCGCGTGCAGGGCCGAACCGCCGTTGAAGCCCAGCCAGCCGAACCAGAGGAGTCCGGCACCGAGCATCACCATCGGCAGGTTGTGCGGGCGCATGGCTTCCTTCTTGAAGCCGATGCGCGGTCCCAGCACCAGCGCGAGCGCCAGCCCCGAAGCCCCGCAGGCGATCTCCACCACGAGGCCCCCGGCGAAGTCCAGCGCGCCGAGCGTCCGCGTGATCCACCCGCCCGGGCCCCAGACCCAGTGCGCGACCGGAACGTATACGAGGAGGGCCCATACAGGTACGAACACCACCCAGGCCGCGAACCGCATGCGGTCCGCGACCGCCCCGCTGATCAGCGATGCCGCGAGGATCGCGAAGGTCAGGTGGAAGGTGCCGAACAGCAGGGTGGGGACGCCGCCGGTCAGGGTGTCGGGGCCGATGTCGGCGAGCCCCAGGTGGTCGAAGCCGCCTATGAGCCCGGCGAAGGAGTCGCCGTCGAAGACGAGGGTGTAGCCGGCGACCAGCCAGACGACCGTGACCAGAGCGATCGCCACGAAGCTCATCATCAGCATGTTCAGGACGCTCTTGGCGCGGACCATGCCGCCGTAGAACAGGGCGAGCCCAGGAGTCATCAGCAGGACGAGTGCGGTGGCGGCGAGCAGCCAGGCGGTATCGCCCGTGTCGAGACCTGCCGCGGCAAGGGGAGCAGGGGTCACCAGGGGGCCCTCCTCGGGGCGGCGTGGGGTTCCGGCGAAGGAGAGGGTCGCGGGCGCGCGTTACGTACGGAGCACGCGGGGGTTTCCGGCGCATTTCATTGCCCGAGGGTGACGTAAGGAACAACGCCCGGTGCGGGGCGCGGGGACGGCGGGTGGTCGGGGTGCCCGGCCGCGAGAGAGCCCAGTGCCCGGCGGTCGGGGCGGAGTTGGGCGTGAGTGAACCGGTGGGGTGCGCGTCGGTGGGGTGCGCGTCGGAGCGGGGCGCACTAGTGGGGTGAGCGTGAGTGTTGTGTGCGGCAGTGCTGTGCGGGTGACTGCTGTGCGCGTGACTGTGGTGAGCGGCACTGCCGTGGCGACCGAGGACGGGCGGCTGCTGATGCCGTGGCCGGCCGAGAGGATCGAGTCGAAGGATGTCATGCGTTCGACTATCCGCCGGACGCCGGCGATTGCCCTCAGCCCGTGGGTTGAACTCGGGTGGATCTTGGGTGGAACAGAGGGAGCCCTCCGGGTGGAGCCGGGGGTAGACCCCTGGGTGGAGACGGTCAACGCCCCGGCTCCACCCGAGTTCAACCCCGGCTCCACCCTCGGCCCACCGTCAGCGCAGCGACTTCAGCATCTCCGCGTTGAACGGGGCGATGTCCTCGGTCCGCCCCACCAGCGTCTTCGCCGCCCACTCGGGGTCGGCGATCAGGGCGCGGCCGACCGCCACCATGTCGAACTCGTCGCGCTCGATCCGGTCGAGCAGCTGCTCGATGCCGGTGACCGGAGAGCCCAGGCCCCGGAAGGCGTTGAAGAACTCCCCGTCCAGGCCGACCGACCCGACGGTGATCGTCGGCAGGCCGCTGATCTTCTTCACCCAGCCGGCGAGGTTCAGGTCGGAGCCCTCGAACTCCGGCAGCCAGTAGCGGCGGGTGGACGCGTGGAAGACGTCCACCCCAGCCTCGGCCAGCGGCGTGATCAGGGCGCCCAGTTCCTCGGGGGTCTCCGCGAGCTTCGCGTCGTACGCGTCCGACTTCCACTGGGACAGGCGGAAGATGAGGGGGAAGGAGTCGGAGACGGCCGCCCGGCAGGCCGCCACGATCTCCGCGGCGAAACGGGTGCGCGCGACGAGGTCGCCGCCGTAGGCATCCGTACGGCGGTTGCTGCCCGACCAGAGGAACTGGTCGATGAGGTAGCCGTGGGCGCCGTGCAGCTCGACACCGTCGAAGCCGAGGCGCTCGGCCGCCGCGGCCGCGTCGGCGAAGGCCGTGATCACGTCGTCGAGGTCCTGCTGCGTCATGGCGCGCCCCTTGGGCTCGCCCGTGAGGGAGATGCCCGACGGGCCGACCGGCTCGGCGTCGGTGTACGGCGGGGCGCCTTCGGTGCGGGTCACGCCCACGTGCCACAGCTGGGGAACGATCGCGCCGCCCTCGCGGTGTACGGCGTCGACGACATCGGCCCAGCCGGCGAACGCGTCCTCACCGTGGAAGCGCGGCACCCGGCCGCTGGTCCCGGCAGAGGGGTGATCGACGTAGGTGCCCTCGGTGATGATCAGCCCCACCCCGCCGGCGGCGCGGCGGGCGTAGTACTCCGCCACGTCCTGGCCCGGGACACCGCCCGGGGAGAACGAGCGGGTCATGGGCGCCATGGCGATCCGGTTGCGCGAGGTCAGCCCGCGCACGGTGAACGGGCGCGAGAGGGCTTCCGCCGCGCGGTGGGCTCCGGGGAGGGCATTCACATCGGTCACGTCGAGTCCTCTTCGTCGGGGGTGTCGGTACCCCCGTTCTCAACACCCGTCCACCCCTGACGCTTCCCGGTCCCACCCCTTGTGGCGGAGCTCTCCCCCGGCGTCCGGCCCCCGCGCTGCACCGGCACCGGCGGGGCCACGGACACGGTGGCAGCGACGCCGACCGTGAGCTGCGGCGCCCCCGCCCCCACCGCTTCACAGTCGGTGGGGGCGGGGGCGCCCGGGCGGGTCGGTCAGGGCGTGACCCGGTTGCCGCCGAAGGTCACCACGAGGCTGCCGTCCGAGGCGAGGGACCAGCCCAGGGCGCCGCTGTACGCGGAGCACCGGGAGCCGTTCGTACCGGACCAGAACTGGTTCGAGCTGTCGGCGTCCCCGATGGTCTTGTCGTTCGACCCGTCGTCGCTGCGGCAGGAGGTGTTGCCGCGGAAGACCGAAGTGCCGCCGTCGAAGCTGAAGTTGCGCTCGCCGTTGTCGATGCTGACGTTGTCGGAGAGCGCGATCGTGCCGAGGTTCCGGTTGTAGGTGAACCCGTGTTTGCCGTTGTCGTACGCGATGCTGCGCCGGACGACGTGGTCTACGGGGATGTCGTTGCCGCCGAGCTTGTACCCGTTCCGGTCGCCGTTCGAGTTCACGGTGCCGTCGCTGAGGGTGCCGTTGCCGTACGAGAGCGAGTCCTCGATGGTCACCGGGCCGATGGGACCCGTGTCGGTCTTCGTGTAGAGGTCCCAGCCGTCGTCGATGTTGTTGTGGGACACCGCGTACCGGAAGACGTTGCCGGGGCCGACCGTCAGCTTCGCCGCGAAGCCGTCGGCGTCCTCGCCGTCCGAGTCGGCGTTGTCGTGCGACTCCGCGCTCAGGATCAGGTTGTCGGACGGCCACTCGTCCTCGGGGGTGTCGGACGCGATCCGGGAGAGCTGGAGCCCCGAGTCGCGGTTGAAGCGGGTCACGGTGTGCTCGACGACGTTGTGGCTGCCGCCGACGAAGATGCCGTTGTCACCTGCGTGTTCGACCGTGATGCCGTCGAGGTGCCAGTACGAGGCGTTCAGCGCGAGGCCCCGGTTGGTGGTGTCCTCGGTCTGTGCGGAGAAGTTCAGCACCGGGGACTCGCCCGGGTAGGCGGCGAGGGTGGTGAGGGCGCTCGCCGTGCCGTCGTGGCCCTGCGGGATGGTGACCGTCTGGGCGGGCGTGTAGGTCCCGCCGCGCAGGTAGATGGTCCCGCCGGCCGTGACGCGGGAGATGGCCGAGGTCAGGGTCGTGGGGGCCGACTGTGTGCCCGCCGCGCCGTCGGTGCCGCCCGGCGCCACGTACAGCGCGTCGGCGGCGAGGGCGGAGGTGGTGCTCGCCCCGGCGCCGAGGGGTAAGGCGGTGGGGAGGGCGGCGCCTTGCGCGGTGGGGCCGGAGAGCGCGACCACCGTCCCGGCGAGCACGCCGACGCTTGCGATCAGGGGCTTCCATTGCATGGTTCGTCTCCAGGGTGTCCGGCCCGCCGCGATGGGGGAGTGGCGGGGCCGTGGGGGGAGGAACAGGGATGAACCGGTGCTGCCGTGTGGCAGCACGATGGTTCGGGTACCTGAACCGGTGGGTGACCGGGGTGCCGGTTCAAGCGGAGCAATCGCCTCCATCGGACAGTAAGTGGATGCCATGTACACGTCAATAGACGTGTACATGATTACCGTCTATGAATGTGAACTCCGCGCGCCGTTGTGGGGGTACGTCGGCCACCGCCGGGACGGGCAGCGGCGCGGGCCGCACGGATCACACCGTGCGGCCCGCGTGCCGGTTCCTGGACGCGTGCCGGTTCCTGCCCGCTTGCAGGTCCCCGCCCGCGTGCTGCTCCCCGTGCTCAGGCGGCGACGCGCGCGACGCGCTCCGCCCGCTCGCTCTTCCAGAAGCCCGAGAAGGTGATCCGGTCCTTCGGCAGGCCCGCGCGGACGAGGTGGCGGCGGCCCTCGGTGGCGAGGGTGGACTCGCCGACGACGAAGGCGTACCCGGCCGCGTCCACGGTGTCGTGGCGGCGGAGCTCCTCCAGGGCGGCGGCGCCGGGCACCGCGGTCGCGTCGTCGCGGACGACCCAGGTCACGGAGACGCCGACGGGTGCGTCGAGCGGGCGGCGGTCCTCGGCGAGCGGAATCTCCTGGATGACCCGTCCCACGGTGTCGCGCGGGAGCGAACGGAGGATGCCGGCCGTCGACGGCAGGCCGCTCTCGTCCGCGACCACCAGTACCTCGGTGGCGTCGTCCGGACGGTCGAAGATGCCGCCCTGGTCCAGCAGGGCGACCGGGTCGCCGGGGCGGGCCGCGCACGCCCAGATCGCCGCGCCGCCCTCGGGCTCGCCCCCGGGGCCGCAGTGCACCACGAAGTCGATGTCCATCTCGGCCGCCCCGGGCCGGAAGTCGGCCACGGTGTAGTTGGCGCAGTGCGGCCGTACGTCCTCGGGGAGGGCGTAGTACGGGTCCCACCAGCGCTTCGCACCGGCGAGCTCCGGCATGACGAACTCTTCCTGGTGCGGCCGGCGCAGGAAGAGCCGGAACCAGTGGTCGTACCCCCGCCAGGGGAAGTCGCCGAGGTTGGCACCGGTGATCGTCACCCGCTGCATCGACGGGGAGAAGCGCACGCTGCGGACCACTTCGCCGCGGAACAGAACGGGATGCTTCGGCATGAGCCTGGGGGTTTTCGCCACGAAGGAAGGTTAGCCTAAGTTAACTCGTCGTCAACAGGTGGGCGGGGCGTTTTCCTGCACCGGGCGCCCGCCTCCGCCCGCGCCGGGAGCCCGCCTCCGCCCGCGCCCGGGGCCTACCTCGGCCCGCGCCCGGCGCGCGCCTCGGCTCACCCTCCGGTGCCCCCGCCCGCTCCCGCCATCTGCAACGAACCATCAAAGTGCTGCAAAAAATCAATGGCACAGTGCCTGTTGAACGAGAACAGGTAGGAAAACCTCACGCAC
The DNA here is from genome assembly GCF_053597235.1 of Streptomyces sp. NPDC001493. Taxonomy (NCBI): domain Bacteria; kingdom Bacillati; phylum Actinomycetota; class Actinomycetes; order Kitasatosporales; family Streptomycetaceae; genus Streptomyces; species Streptomyces sp. NPDC001493. Next base: position 229,632 of record NZ_JBSFHV010000002.1, on the reverse strand, counting down.
GAGCCTTGTGGCGCCCCCCGTCGGGTCCCTACTGTCGCCTCACCTCACGACGCCCGAACCGCCTCGAACGTCCAGGGCGGTTCGCGCCCACCACACGAGAATCGAGCTGGCGATGGCACGGATGGCACGGAGCAGTGGACGAAGGGCGGGACGGAGAGCCGTGGCGGCCGTCGCCGCCGCCGCGGGGATCTGCCTCGGTCTCGGCGGCGGCACGGCCGCCCAGGCGGACGCCCCCGGCGCCCGTACCGGTACGGCCCAGTCCGGTACGGCCCATACCGGTACGGCTTCATCCGGAACGGCCCGCGCCGGTACGGCCGGAACGGCGGCCCCCGTGGTGACCCGGGCCGCACTGGACCCGGCGCTGGTCGCAGGGGCCGGCGCGGACCTCGGGACGGCCGAGCAGGAGGCGGAGAACGCCGTCACCGACGGCCGTGTCATCGGCCCCGACCGGCGCGCGTACACCCTCCCGGCGGAGGCGTCCGGGCGGCGGGCGGTGACCCTGGAGCCGGGCCAGTACGTCGAGTTCACGCTGCCGAGCGCCGCCAACGCGGTCACCGTGCGGTACAGCATCCCGGACGCACCGGGCGGCGGCGGCATCACCGCCCCGCTCGACGTGACCGCGACCGGGGCGGCCGGTCAGGGGCATACGCAAGGGCGTACGCCCACGACCAGGAAGACCCTCACGCTCACGTCGCAGTACTCCTGGCTGTACAACCAGTATCCGTTCTCCAACGACCCCGGTGCCGGTCTGCTGCACGACGACTGGTGGATCACGGAGTGCGGCTGCGTACCCGCCGCCACCAGTCCCGCCCCGGTGATCGACAAGCCGTTCCGGCCCAGCCACTTCTACGACGAGCAGCGCCTGGCGCTGGGCCGTACCTACCGGGCGGGCGACACCGTCCGGCTGTCCGTCCCCGCACGCGCCGGGGCGGTGCCGACGACCATCGACGTCCTCGACTCGCAGCTGGTGGCGCCCCCGCGCATCAGGACCCTCGCGGCGAACGTACTCGCCTTCGGCGCGGACCCGACCGGCCGGAGGGAGTCGGCCGCAGCGATCGACCGCGCCATCGCCTTCGCCCGGCGCGCGCACCTCACCGTCTACATCCCGCCGGGCACGTACCAGGTCAACCGGCACATCGTCGTGGACGACGTCACGATCGAGGGCGCCGGAAGCTGGTACACGATCATCAAGGGACGCCAAGTCGCCCTGGACGAACCGGCGGACGACGGCTCGGTCCACACCGGGGTCGGGTTCTACGGCAAGGCCGCGGCGGACGGCGGCAGCCGGCACGTACGCCTCTCCGGCTTCGCCATCGAGGGCGACGTGCGCGAGCGCATCGACACCGATCAGGTGAACGGCGTCGGCGGCGCGCTCGGCGACTCCGTGATCGAGGGGCTGTACGTCCACCACACCAAGGTCGGCATGTGGTTCGACGGCCCGATGTCGAACCTGAGGATCATCGGGAACACCATCACCGACCAGATCGCCGACGGCCTCAACTTCCATACCGGCGTGACCGATTCGGTCGTCCGGAACAACTTCGTGCGCAACTCCGGCGACGACGCCCTCGCCCTCTGGTCGGAGAAGAGCGCCGACGCCCGCAACACCGTCGACCACAACACCGTGCAGTCCCCGGTGCTCGCCAACGGCATCGCGATCTACGGCGGTAGGGACACCACCGTCTCCCACAACCTGGTCGCCGACCCGGTCCGCGAGGGCAGCGCCCTGCACGTCGGCTCCCGTTTCGGCGCCGAACCCTTCGCCGGGTACCTCCACCTCACCGGCAACACCACGGTCCGCGCCGGTACGTACGAGCTGAACTGGAACATCGGGCTCGGCGCCCTCTGGTTCTACGCGCTGGAGCGGAACATCGACGCGGACATCCGGGTCACCGGTGACAGCTACCTCGACTCGACCTACAACGCCCTCATGCTGGTCACCGACTGGCCGGTGAAGGACACCTACCGGATCAGCGGCGTGCACTTCAAGGACGTACGGGTGGACGGCACCGGCACCTCGGTGATCAGCGCCCGCTCCGCCGGATCGGCGACCTTCGAGAACGTGGACGCCCGCAACGTCGGCGCGGTCGGCATCAACAACTGCGGAGCGTTCAACTTCCCTGCCACCGGCTCGGAGTTCACCCTGACCGACCTCGGCGGCAACGAAGGCGGCGGCACCACCGGTCCCTGGTTCGGCGCCTGGCAACTGCCCAACACCCTCACCTGCGACGACCGCCCGCCCGTCGTCGTACCCCCGGCGCCGTCGGCGTGGTGACCTGCGCGCGGTGAGCCGGCTCGTCCGGCCCGGCCTTCAACCGCCTTCATACGTACGGGAGTCGGCCGGGCCGGACGTGGGTCGATTCCGCCACGCGGACGGCATTTGCCCGGAGTTCACGCCTCCGCCTCCTCCCGATCGCCCGGATCTGGGACCATCGCGGCCGACCCGGTCGTGGATCGCCGCGCACCGCCGCGCAACGGAGGACGGATGCCCCCGAAGAGAACGTACGCAGCACTCGCAGCCCTGGTCGTGGCCGGTGGCCTGCTGGCCGGTACCGGTGCGGCGAGCGCACACCAGCAGGCGCGGGGGCCCCTCGCCTTCCAGCGCACCGCGACCTACCCGGTCTTCCAGAACCGCCCGGCCGGCGAGGACCCGGCCACGGCCACCGTCGCCGAGATCTCGGCGACCAGCGAGGACGGCCGGACCCTCGTCTACACCGACGCCCTGGCCCGCCGTATCGGCTTCCTCGACATCAGCGACCCCGGCAAGCCGCGTGGCCTCGGCACGCTGTCGCTCTCCGAACTCGGCGACGCCGAGGACGAGCCGACCTCCGTGGCCGTGGTCGGCGGTCACGTCCTCGTGGTCGTCAACACCAGCCCCGACCACGCCCACCCCTCCGGCCGCCTCGACGTGATCTCGCTGCGCGACCGCCGCCGGGTCGGCAGCTTCGACCTGGGCGGCCAGCCGGACTCCATCGCGATCACCAAGGACAAGCGGTACGCCGCCGTCGCGATCGAGAACGAGCGCGACGAGGAGGCGACCCCGGCCGGGGGCAAGAAGGGCGATCTCCCGCAGGCCCCGGCCGGCTTCGTGCAGATCGTCGACCTGAAGGGTGCCTCGCCGCAGCAGTGGCGGACCCGGCCGGTACCGTTCACCCGCCCCGACGGCAGCGCACTGCCCGTACTGGCCGCCGCCGGCCTCGCCGAGCCCACCGACCCGGAGCCGGAGTACGTCTCCGTCAACAGCCGCGACCAGCTCGCCGTCACCCTCCAGGAGAACAACGGCGTCGCCCTGATCGACCTGCCGACCGGCCGGATCACCAAGGCCTTCAGCGCCGGTACCGACACGGTGCACGGGATCGACACGGCCAAGGACGGGGTGATCGACCAGACCGGCTCGATCACCGACGTGCCGCGCGAGCCCGACGCGGTCGGCTGGGTCGACGACCGCTACCTCGCGACCGCCAACGAGGGCGACTGGAAGGGCGGAACCCGCGGCTGGTCCGTCTTCGACAGCCGTACCGGCAAGGTCGCCTGGGACGCGGGCAACACCTTCGAGCGGCTCGCCGTCCGCTACGGCCTCCACGACGAGGACCGCTCGGCGAAGAAGGGCACCGAACCCGAGGGGGTGGTGGTCGCCACCTTCCACGGGGTGCGGTACGCCTTCGTCGGCTCCGAGCGGAGCAACTTCGTCGCCGTCTACGACCTGACCCGCCCGACCGCCCCCGTCTTCCGCCAGATCCTGCCCACCACCAACGGCCCCGAGGGGCTGCTGCCGATCCCGTCGCGGGACCTCCTCGCGGTCTCCAGCGAGGAGGACGACGCCTCGGTCAACGTACGGGCCTCCGTCAGCCTCTTCCGGCTGGGCGAGGGCACCCCCGCGTTCCCGAGCATCCTCTCCGCCTCGGACTCCACCGGCGCCCCGATCGGCTGGGGTGCCCTCGGCGCCCTCTCCGCCGCCCCCGGCAAGCCGCACGAGCTGTACACCGTGACCGACGCCGCGTACTCCCTCACCCGGATCCTGACCATCGACACGGCCCGCCGCCCCGCGGTCATCACCCGCGCCCTCGCGGTCAAGGACGCGGCGGGCAACCCGGTCGGCTACGACGCCGAGGGCATCTACGCCCGCCCCCAGGGCGGATTCTGGCTCGCCGTGGAAGGCGCGACGGGCACCGGCAACCAGCTGGTCCGCCTCGACCGCGACGGCACCACCCGCCAGGTCGTCCCGCTCCCCGCGGACATCGCCGCCGGGCTGACGAAGCAGGGCTTCGAAGGCGTCACCGCCACCACCGACCGCCAGGGCCACGAGATCGTCTGGGCCACCCTGCAACGCGAGGTCAAGGGCGACCCCACCGGAGTCGTCCGCCTCGGCCGCTACGACGTCCAGGCCGGCACCTGGAGCTGGTACGGGTACCGGATCGGCACCACGAACACCCCGGGCGACTGGATCGGACTCTCCGAAATCACGGTCGTAGGCGACAAGTTGGCCCTCATCGAGCGCGACAAGCTCAACGGCCCCGCCGCCACGGTCAAGCGGATCTACACGGTGGACCTGCCCAAGGCCCCAGCTACGGAAGGCGCGTTGCAGGTCCTTCCGAAGACCCTCGCCAAGGACGTGCTGCCCGAACTCCGGGCCTCCGACGGCTGGACGCAGGAGAAACTCGAAGGCCTCACCGTGGGCGCCGACGGCCAGGTGTACGCCGTCACCGACAACGACGGCCTCGCGGACGCCACGGGCGAGACGGTGTTCCTGCGGCTGGGGTCGCGGGAGGCGGTGTTCGGGCGCGGATGAGGCGCTGAGGGCCCGGAGCCGAGGCGCCGGGGCTGAGCCGCACCATGTCGAACGGCCGTCGGCGATCCGCCGGCGGCCGTTCGCGTACTCCATGGACGCGGAGCCGGCCGGCGAGCCGATGGTCCCGATCGACGCATTCGCGAACCGAACGGCTCAGGTCGGCTGAATTCTTCCCGTCAGCACAGGCCAACAGGGTACGAGTAGGCCGGAAACCTTCTTGTCGACTGCGAACCGCCTTTCTAACTTGAGTGGTTCACAGGGGGCGCACGTGTCACGGGGGAAGGTCCGGTCATGGCCTGGAACGAGTGGGAACAGATCAAGTCGGAAGTCGGAGAACAGCGTTCGACGGCCATGCGGCTCAACCAGTTGCCTGCCGATCAGAGCGCGGGCGGTGGCGGGGCCGGTGACTTCGTGGCCCATCAGGACGACCTCGGCGCCGTCGGCCACGAGGCGTTCGTGCTGCACAGCCAACTCGGGAAGCAGGCGGACATAGCCGGCGCGGGAATGGACAAGGACGGCGCCGGGTCCACCATGCAGGCCGCGGCGACGCTCAAGACCCACAACTTCACCCTGGGAACCACTCTGGAGAAGACCGTGTCGGTCTGGGACGGACAGGTGAAGTCCCTGCTCCAGGCCTGCGCGCACATCTCCAACCACCTGGACTACTCCAAGGCGCTGCACGCCGACGACGACGCCCTGATCGCGGCGTCCTTGCGGCAGGGCAATGGCGAGGAGATACCCGTCTCCCGCCTCAACGAGTACTTCAAGTAGGGGCTGCGGAGATGACCGATCTGGGTCTCAGGGACGTCGCCGAGGTGGATCTCGGCAGGCTCGGTACTTCCGTCGCGGACTGGAAACGGACCGTCGACCACCTGAAGGTGCTGGCCGACAGCGCCGAGAAGGGGCTGCGGGCGAAGTCCGACTCCGCCCGCTGGGAGGGCGTGAACGCCGGGGTGACCCGCGACTTCATCAGGAAGACGTCGAAGGAGTTCGCCGACGCCCACGCGGAGGCCGCCACCATCTGGGCGCTCCTCGACGACGCGCACCAGGAGCTCGTGGGGATACAGAAGAGCATCCGGACCGCCGTCGAGACGGACGCCCCCGCCATCGGCGCGGCTCTGGAGGACACCGGGGACGGCGGGGTGCGCTGGTTCTTCCCGCACCGCCGGGGTGACACCGACGAGCACGCGCAGTCCGACATCGACGCGGCGCAGGCACTCGCGAACCGGGTGGCCGGAATGGTCGCCCACGCGACGGAGATCGACGCTTCGGTGTCCAGGGCCCTCGCCAAGGCCCACGGATCGGACCGGCACGACTTCGGCCACGCGACGTACGAATCGCTCGACGACGCCCAGGCACAGCGCGCGCTGGAACTGGCCAGGGCCGGGGCGGACATCAGCGACAAGGACTTCACCGAGCTCAACAGCATCATGAGGTACAACCGCTCGGACCCGGAGTTCACCACGGAGTTCTTCAAGGGGCTCGGCGGACCCAAGGACGTCCTCGAGTTCTACGGAACCCTGTCGCTCGACGGCACCGAGGGCGACAACAAGACGCGCCTCGCGCTGGCCAAGGAGCTCCAGCGGAACATGGGTGTCTCGCTGGCGACGGCCACCGACCCGGACAACAAGACTCATCTGGACGCCAGTTGGGGTACGGAGTTCCGCAAGCTGGGCACGCAGCGGATCACCGTGGACAGGTCCGGGGCGGGCGGGCCGTACGGCTATCAGATTCTCGGAGGCATCCTGCGGTACGGGCACTACGATCCGAGCTTCATCAACCCGATCGCGGAACACATCACCCAACTGCACCACAAAAACCCCGACTTCTTCATGCGGGACAAGCCCTCGGGTCTGGGCGACCAGAACTACGGGTTCAACCCGTCGGGTGCGGTCGGTGCCGGATACGACCCGCTGGGCAGCGTCCTCGAAGGACTGGGCCACAGCCCGGAGGCCGCGCTGCAGTTCTTCGACGACGAGCACACACCGACGGTCTACGCGGAGGACGGCAGCGTCAGGAAGGGCGAGACGCTGGGTTACGACTACCTCGGTGAGTTCACCAGAAAAGACTTCGAGTGGCCCAGTGACACGCTCGTGGTGCCTGTCGGGGGCGATGCGGAGGACGCATTCGACCATGGACCCGACGCGCTGGGCCACGCCCTGGAGGCGGCGGCAACGGGCCGCGCCTATGACGACGACGACGGCGACGCGGTGAAGCACACCGCCGAAATGGGGCGGTTGACGGAGCGCGTGGTGGCGCACTTGGGTGAGAACCCCCAGCTTCTGGCTCACAACGAGAGCGGCGACACGGACAAGATCAAGACCGGCCCCCTCCACGCGATGCGCGACAGCATGGGCGACATCACCGCGGAGTACATGGGAGATTTCCAGCGCACCATGTACAGGGAGTCGGCCGACACCTTCCCGCCGTTCGGTGAGCCTGCTTCGTTCGACACGGACAAGGCGATGAATTTCCTCGCCGTCGTGGGCCAGGACCCGGACGCGTACGCCTCGATCACCAGCGCGCAGCAGGCGTACACCTCGGACCTGGTGGACAAGGCGATCAACGGCGACACCACGTCGGCGGGTTCGGTGGACGGCCGGGTGAGCGCCGCCGTGGCACCCGGCGCCGCCATCGCGGGAATCATGAGCGGTGCGCGCGCCGACGCGGTCACCGACTACCACACCGCGCAGGACGCGGAGTTCAACGAGGCGGCGGAAGAGAAGGCGAAGTGGGCGAACCGGATCCTCAGCATGGGCATGGGCATGGGCGGGGTCGCTGAACGCGTCCCCGTGGCCGGGGAGATGCTGGGCTGGGTGCAGGAGGACGTCACCAGCAGCATTCTCGAATCGGTGGCCAAGGACTCCGCCGAGGATGCGTCGAAGGAGGCAGGCGAGAAGTACGCCGCAGGCCGGGACGCGATTCTGGACTCCAGCGCGGCGGCCGTGAACAGGGCCATTCTCAGCAACCAGGGCGGTGCGTACACGGATCCGGACACCGTCGCCCAGCTGCAGAACGCGGCACGGACCCAGGCCGGCAACAGTCATGGTGAGGGAACCGCGTGGTACCAGGCGAGCGATGCGACATGATGCGCCGACGGGTTGTGCGTGCGGTTGCCCTGGCCGGCCTGGTGCCGCTGGTGGCCGTCCTCGGTGGGTGCGGTGAGGAGCGCGAGTACGCGGTGCCCTCGTCGCTGTGCGGGATTCCTGTCGACAGCGATCTGCTGGAACCCCTTCTGCCGCCGGGCAAGGAGATCGAGCAGCGGACGAGCGACGCCGGGCAGGGGCTGAGAGTGACCTGCTCGGTACGCATCGACGGGCAGATCATGTTCGAGACCGAGGGCGCGTGGTGGGAAGGCGACTTCACCGCCCTGAAGGCGGGGGCGTACCACCGTGGTCGCGGTGGCCTGTACGAAGCCGAGGGCGGAAAGATCGCGTACTGGGACTTGGGCGCCGTGGTCGTTGTTCCCTGCAAGAACGCACGCTGGAAGGCCGGGAGTTACTCCGTGCTGGTCGAGAACGTCTATCGCCCCGGGCACAAGGCCGACGTGGACGGGCTGCGGGCTTTCGTGAAGTCGTACGCGAAGGCGGTCGCCCCCCGGCTGCCGTGCGAGTAGCCGCGCGGGTCGACCGCCTCGCCCCCGCGGTACCTGCGGGGGCGAGGCGCTCCGCCCCTGTCGCGGAACTCCTGCGTTTGTCGCCGCCCCCCTGCAGCTTTGTCCGTGGTCGGTAACCGGCCTTCCTCGCCCAGCTGTTCGCATGTGTAGATGGGTGCACGGCATCGGACACGGCACCGGCGGACACGGCACCGACGGGCACGGCAAAAGGGGCGGGCGGACATGGCGAAGCACAAGGGAAGGGGATGGCACGGCAAGATCTTCGCGCTGTCGCTCGGAGTGACGGGCGCGGCCGTCGCCGCGTCCATGTGGACGGCGCAGGCCGACACCTCCGTCCAGCGGCAGCCGCAGGCGCACGCCTCGGCCCCCGCCGTCAGCCCCGTCGCGGTGGGCATCGTGCACGCCTCCGACCAGGGCCCCAAGGGCGTCAACATCACCATCGACGACGGGCCGGACCCGACCTGGACGCCGAAGGTGCTGGAACTGCTCAAGGAGAACGGCGTGAAGGCGACGTTCTGCATGGTGGGCACACAGGCCAAGGCCTACCCGGACCTGGTCAAGGCGGTCGTGGCGGACGGCCACCGGCTCTGCGACCACACGATCTCGCACGACACCACCATGGACAAGAAGTCCGAGGCCTACCAGTCCAAGGAGATCCTCGACGCCGAGAAGATGATCACCGAGGCGTCCGGGGGCGTCCGGCCGATGTACTACAGGGCTCCGGGCGGCGCCTTCACCCCCTACAGCCGTCAGCTGGCCGCTTCCCGGGGGATGCGCCCGCTGGGCTGGAACGTCGACACCAAGGACTTCGAGCACCCCGGGGTGGAGACCATCGTCGCGACCGTGAAGAGCGAGATAGCCAACGGCCCGACCGTCCTCTTCCACGACGCCGGCGGCGATCGCGCCGAGACCGTGGACGCCCTGCGCGAGGTGCTGCCCTGGCTCAAGGAGCAGGGGTACACCTTCGGCTTCCCCGTACGGTGAGCCGGCGGTGCCCTGGCGGTGCCCTGCCGGGGCGCGCCGGTCCAGCCGTCCCGTCGTGAACGGCGCGGTCGGAAAAAGGGGCCTGACAGAACTCCACCGCGGTGCCTAAGATGCCGACGATGACTGACAACTCCTCGTACGGATCGGGGGAATCGTCCGCGCAAGGTGAGTGCTGATGGCACTTCGTCCCGCGAACACGATTCCGACCCACCTGCTGATGTGGCAACGCGTGCGTGAGTACGCCGTGCCACCGTCCATGATCGAGACCGCGGCCGTTCGGCGTGCCGCAGGAGACTGGGCCGGGGCCTGCGCCGCCGCCCGGGTCGACGTCGACCTCGATCTGCGCGCCGTGCGCCACCGCCACGGCACCTTCCTCGCCCGCCGGATCCGGGCGGACCTGCGCCGGCTGGCGCCGGACCTGCTCCGCTGGCACATGCCCCGTAAGGCCCCCGACGGACGGCTCCGCGACGGCCTGACCCTCTCCCTCGCCCAGTACCGGCGCGAGGACTCCCCGCCGCTCCACCTGGTGGTGCGGACACCCCCGGCTCAGGCGGATTTCGGGCAGCGGATGTCCCTGGCCCTGTGGGAGGGGGCGGGGCACGCCCTGTGGGAGGGGGCGGAACACGCCCTCCGGGAGGGGACGGGGCACGGCGCGCCCACGCGCCATCCGCACCCGCACCCCGACCGGCGCTTCCGGCTCGACCTCCACCGGCACCTCTGGGACCACGAGCGGAGCGGCGAGCTGGCCCGGCGGTGCGGCGCCGACCGGGTACCGTCCCCGGCCGGGCCCGCCCCGTCCGTATCCGCTCGGCCTGCCGTGCCGGAGCTGCCCGCCACCGCCGACGGTGCGTGGGCGGTGGCGGACTGGGCCGCCGAGGCCGAGCTGCTGCTGCGGGCCGAGGGGCTCCCTCGCGGCGCCTTCACCGTGCGGCTCGGTACGCGGAGCCGCGCCGTACTCGAACTCGTCGCCCCCGACGACAGCCACGCCCCGACGTTCCGCGAGCTGCGGGAGACACTGCCACCGCAGGAGGCCGCGGCGCTCCCGTTGCTGCCGGAGGCGGCTGCCCGGGTCCTGCCGGATCTGGAGCTGCTCCGAGCGGGGCTGATCGTCGTCGACCGGCTGCATCCGCTCGTCGCCGCCGCGCTGGCGGCGTCGGACCCGGTGGCGTCGCCCCGTACGGGGCCGGGCGCCGTGCCCGTATCCCCCGCCGGTGATCCGCACCGGGTCGAGTGCCGGGGCGAGGTCCACCGGATCGGGCTGCGGGACGGGGTGCTGACGGCCGTCGACCACGGTGCGGAACAACTGCGCCGCGAGGCCCTGCTGGTCGCGCTCGGCGGGCCCCCGCTGCCCTGCCTGCGGGCCATCGACGAGGTGCACCGCGCCCCGGAGGCGCTGCCCGCGGTCCGGGAGCGGCTGGGCCACGGAGACGTCACCGGCGCGCTGGCCGTGGTCGAAGGGCTGCTCGGGCCCGGTGCGGTCCTGCGCGAGGGGCCGCTGCGGGACGAGTTGGAGTCGGCCGTGGCCCGCCGCGTCGACCAGGGTCTCTTCCGGTCCGGCCTGGTCGCCGTACACCCGGGGGCCGGGGTGGCGGCGGGCGGAAGGTCCGCGGACCCGAGGTACCCGGAGACGGGCCACCGCCCTCGGCTCGACCGCCGTACACCCCACGCGGTGCGCTCCAAGCTGAGCCGCCGGTCCCGGCCCCGTACCGGAATGGCCTGAACACCTCGCCCGACCCGAGTGCCGGCACCGCGCATTCGGTCCCGTACGTCCTCCCGCCCCCTTCCACCCGAGGTGATGCCCATGACCCCCAGCACCCTGCTGTCCACCCACGCCCCCGTCCCCGGCCCGTCCGGGTCCGCCCCCGCTCCGGCCGCCACCCGCCTCGCCGTCGCCGACGACCTCCTGAACCTCCTGCGGGCGACCACCACCGAGCCGCGCCCGGACGAACAACTCGAAGCCCTCACCCTGGCCGTCTCCGCGGACCTCCCCGTCCTGCTCTGGGGCGAGCCGGGCATCGGCAAGACCGCTGCCCTGACCCAGCTCGCCGACTCCCTCGGCCTGCCGCTGACGACCGTGATCGCCAGCGTCCACGAGCCGACCGACTTCTCCGGCCTGCCCATCGTCGGCGACGACCCGGAGGTACGGGGAGTGCCGATGGCCCCGCCGCAGTGGGCGGTGGAGCTCGTCAGGGCCGGACGCGGGCTGCTCTTCCTGGACGAGCTGTCCACCGCGACACCGGCCGTCCAGGCCGCGCTGCTCCGGGTCGTCCTGGAGCGGAGGGTCGGCGCGCTGCAACTGCCGGCCGAGGTACGCATCGTGGCCGCGGCCAACCCCAGCGCCTCGGCGGCGGACGGGTGGGAACTGAGCCCGCCACTGGCCAACCGGTTCGTGCACCTGTACTGGACGCACGACCGGGAGGTGGTGGTGCGCGGGCTGGGTGGCGTCTGGCCCCGGGCGGAGCTGCCCCGCCTGGCGCCGGAACGGCTGCCGGAGGCGGTGGCCTTCGCCCGGCGCGCGGTCTGCGGATTCCTGGAAGCCCGGCCGACGCTGATCCACCGGCTGCCCAGTACGGAGACCCGGCGCGGCGGTGCCTGGCCCTCGCCCCGGAGTTGGGAGGCCGCGCTCACCCTGCTGGCCTTCGGTACGGCGGCCTCCGTGTCCCGGGAGGTGCTGGCGCTGCTGGTGCGGGGCACGGTCGGGGACGGGCCGGGGCTCGAACTCCTCGCCCATCTGGACCGGATGGACCTGCCGGACCCGGAAGCGCTGCTCGCCGACCCGCCCTCCGCCGAACTGCCGGAGCGGGGCGATCTGAGGCAGGCGGCCCTGGAAGCGGTGGTCGCGGCCATCGGGGCGCGGCCCGAGCGGGAGCGCTGGGAGGCGGGCTGGGCTGTGCTGGCCAGAGCCCTGGAGACCGGGGCCCCGGACCTGCTGGTCGCCCCGGCGACGGCGCTGGCCTCGCTGCGGCGCGACGACTGGGAGGTGCCGGAGACGGTGGAGCGGCTGGTGGCGGTGATCGGCCTCGCCCGGCGGGCGGACCGGTCGGTGGGCCGGGTCGCGGCGGCGGCCGGCGCCGCGCGCACCAGGTCGGCGCGCCGATGACGGGGGGTACGGAGCGCCCGCTGCCGCGCCCCGTGGCCCGGCCCGCCCCGCCGCGCCCGGTGGCCCGGCCCGCCCCGCCGCGTCCGGTGGTGGCCACCGCACCCGGGACGGCCGCCGGGTCCGGCACGCCGCACGGCGGGCCCGGGCTCCCGCTGGACATGGAGAAGCTGCTCGCCGGCCGGCTGCACGCGGTGAAGGTGCGCCCCTACCTGGCGAGCGCCCTCTTCGCACTGCACGTGGTGGAGGACCGGTCGGTGCCGACCATGGCAGTGGACGCGCACTGGCGCGTCTACGTCTCTCCCGCCTTCGTGGCGCGCACCCCGGTGGAGGAACTGGCGGGCGTCTGGGTGCACGAGGCCTCCCATCTGCTCCGGGACCACCACGAACGGGGCGAGCGCTACGGGCGGGAACACGAGGAGTACGGGCCGGGCGAACGGCTGCGGCGCAACATCGCCGCCGACTTCGAGATCAACGACGACATCTACGGCGACGGCCTGCCGATGCCCACGGGAGTGGTGCTGCCCTCGCTGCTGAAACTGCCCGACGGGCTGCTGATGGAGGAGTACCTCCGGACGGCGTCGATGTCGGGGCTCACCGGGAACCTGGCCTGGCTGGACTGCGGAAGCGGTGCCGACGGCCGGGCGCGGCCGTGGGACCTGGGGCCCGACGGCGCGCACGGGCTGAGCAGGCAGCAGCGGGACGCCGTCCGTTTCCGGGTCGCCGAGGGGATCAGGGGCCGGCCGGGCAGCGCTCCGGAGGGGTGGCGCCGGTGGGCCGACGAGGCATTCCACCCCCCGCAGCCCTGGCGCCGGCTGCTCGGCGCGGCGATCCACTCCGCGGCGAGTGCACCGGGGGTGGGGGAGAACCACAGCTACCGGCGCCCGTCCCGGCGCTCGGCCGGCCTCCGCGGAGTGATTCTGCCGAGTCTCCGCCGGATGCCGCCCCGGGTCTGCGTCGTGATCGACACCTCGGGATCGGTGAGCGACGCCGAACTGGGCAGCGCGTTGCTGGAGGTGACGGCGATCTCCCGTGCGGTGGGCGGGCGGCGGGACCTCGTCTCGGTGATTTCCTGCGACGCGGCGGCCGGCATCGCCGTGCCGCTCTGCCGCGCCGAGGGCATCGAGCTGATGGGCGGCGGGGGTACGGATCTCCGCTCCGGCTTCGCCCGGGCGCTCCGCTCCCGGCCCCGACCGGACGTGATCGTCGCCCTGACGGACGGCCAGACACCCTGGCCGACCACGCCTCCGCCCTGCCGTACCGTGGTCGGCCTCTTCCCCCGCCCCGTCCGCGACACGGAGGACGACCCCGACTACGTACCGGACACCCCGCCGGCCTGGGCCCGTACCGTCACCATCGGCTGAGCCGCCCGCCTCCCGCCCCTCTTCTTTCGCTTTATCCGGCGATGTCGAATTCCTTTGGTGATTCCGCGGTGGCTGTCGGTATCCCTGGAAAAACCGTCCGGGAGGTGTAGGTTTCATTGGCTCCCGGAATCCGTATCGAATGGTGTCGCCAAAGCATCGCCAAAGGCCCTCCCCGTTCGCTGCGGGGTGTGTGTTCGGCGTCGTCCGCAATGTCCCTCCGCCCTGTCCGACGTGCGCGTAGTCAGGGCGGGCGGACTCCTCTCCGCCTTGCGGTGCAACGCACTTGGGGTCGCGCTCCGGTATGTCACGGATTATGGAACAGCTCTCGGGTGATCATTTTCGTGGTAGAGTATTAATGAATTCACAGAACGCCGCGAGCAAAAGGGGAATGGCGTGAACACCGAGAAGGTTACGGCTCGACGTCTTACGGCTGACGAGATTTCAGGCCTGGGACCCCAGGACAACATTTTTGTTCCGGCAGGGGTGGACGGCCTCTCTCTCGACTGCTATGCCCCGGCATTCCTGACGGCGCCGGGCAAGGATTTCGAAGGCGGGTCCTTCGTCGCGAAGACGGTCTTCGGTGAAGAGGTCCACGTCCTCCCGGACAACGCCGACGAGGGCGGCATCTGGGCCGCCGACGAAGCGGGGGAGGCGATCGAGGTCCTGCAGAGCGCCGGCGTCCTGCTGAACCTCGCCCTCTTCGTGCCCAACGGGAGCAAGGAGTCCCTGGACTCGCTCTACGCCTCCGCGCGCGAGGCGTTCGGCGCGGGTGTCGTCCAGCGCTGGAGCGAGGAAACCGTCGCGGTGCCGGACGTCAAGGTCGACCTGTACGAGGAGCCGGCCCGGGCCCGGAAGGGCTCGAACGGCCAGAACCGGGACCGTCGCGCCCTGGACATCTACCCCACCCGCGTGCGGTTCCTGGAGCCCAGCGACGGCTGGAAGTTCATCGTCGAGCCGCACAAGGAGATCGTCGACGACACGCCGACGATCTGACCTGCTGATCCGGCCGGTTGATCTGATCCGGCCGGTTGATCCGACCGGTTGATCCGGCCAGTTGATCCGACCTGACGCGACCCGGCTGGGATTCTCCCGGCCGGGCGCTCTGTGTTTCGGGCGCTCTGCGTTTCGGCGGCTCCAGCCCCACGGCTCCCGGTGCCACGATCGCTCCACGGGCGCGGGTGGGCAGTCGTCGCCGATGAGGGCATATGGGCGCGAACACCGACCCTCCCGCCTGCGGTTCGCCCCGAGAGAACAACCTCGTGGCCCTGCCACGTAGGCTGCTCGCGTTGGCCGACGCGGGAGAGTGGGGGAGCGGGCCGACGGGTACGTGGTGTCCACGTATACGGAGAGGCCCCTCGGGACCGGGACGGGGAGAGGCCCGTCGGGTCCGGAGGGGCGGCGCCGGCCCAGCCCGGCCGGCAGGATCAGCGCAATCCGGCGAAGAGATCGTTCTCGGGTACGGCCGCGCCGGTGGCGTCCTTGACGCGTACAAAGGTCTCCACGCCCATCAGCTCGGCGAACCTCTCCTTGCCCATCTTGAGGAAGAAGATGTTCTCGCCCTGACTGGCGTGCGCGGCCAGCGCGTCGAACTTCTGGCCGCTGAACGCGGTGGTCTCCACCCACGTGGTGATCTCTTCGTCCGGGAGGCCGATCTCGGCCAGCGCGGCGGCCTCGGCAGGATCCGGTTCGGGCGCGTCCTCGCCCTGGAACTCGCGCATGGTCTCGCCGAAGCGCTGCATCGTCGAGCGCGGCATGGTCGTCCAGTACACCTTCGGCGTCAGCGCGGTCATCTCCAGCGCGGCCATCGTGATGCGGTGGGCCTGGATGTGGTCGGGGTGACCGTAGAAGCCGTTCTCGTCGTAGGTGACGACCACATCGGGCCGGTAGTGCCGCATGAGCTCCGCGAGCCGGGCAGCGCCTTCCTCGACGGGGGTCTGCCAGAAGGACCCGGGGGCGTCGTTGCTCGGCCAGCCGACCATCCCGGAATCGGCGTAGTCCAGCGTCTCCAGATCGCTGATCTTCAGGACCTCGCGGCTCGCGTCGAGTTCCTGGCGGCGCATCGAGGCGACGGCCGCCGGGTCGTGCCCGGGATCGCCCGGTTTGATGCCGCCCGGTCCGTCACCGCAACCGCCGTCGGTACACGTCACGAGCACCGTGCGGATGCCCTCCGCCGCGTACCGCGCGAGAACCCCTCCCGTGCTCGTGGCCTCGTCGTCGGGGTGGGCGTGCACTGCCATGAGCGTCAACGGCCGGTCGGTCATGAAGAACAGTCCTTCTGCAGAATTACGTGGTGGTCCGAGTGCACGGCGTGCGTACGGGATACGGGGCGCCCGGTCCCCGGTGGTCCGGAGAGCCTCGTGATCGCCGGGTTTCCGCCCGTTCGCCGTCGCGCCCCTCTGTCACAACCGTGCCGACCGGACCAGCTGTTCCCGGAACGCCCACTCGGCCCAAGCCGTGCCCGGACCTGCCCGCCGGTCCGGTTCGTCAGATGATGACGGGGACGGTCTCGGCCGGGTCGGTGGACCAGTTGGTGACGATGGGCTTGTCCACGGTGGCGGTGTCGGGGAGCTTGAGCTCGGCGGGATCGGGATCGTCGTCGGTGGTGGCGATGATGACGGTCTCGAACTCCTTGCCACCATCGCCATCGGTGGTCTTGGGGCTGATGCCGGTGTACGCGACAGCGGATCCGGTGAGCTTGATGGGATCTTCGCCGCCCTGTCCCACAGGGGAGGCGACGCCGTCGACGCCGGAGCCGAAGGACACGCTGGGAGTGTTGACGTCCAGGTAGCAGGTGATGCCGGACTTGGCCTTGGCGGTGACGAGGTAGTAGCCGCCGGCCTGGGTCTTCGCGGTGACCGTGAAGTCCAGGTCGTTGGTGCCGCAGGACTGCCCGTAGCCGCTCTTGTCGCCGGTGCCGTCGCCGGATGCCGCGGTTCCGCCATCGGACTTGCTTGAGCCGGAGGCGCCACTGGAACCGGATCCGCTGGAACCGGACGCGCTGGAATCGGAGCCGCTGGAACCGGACGTGCTCGCGGGGATGCTCGCGCCGGAGGAGGGGCTGGAGCTCTCCGCGGAGGGGGCCGAGGAACTGGCGGCAACCTCGACGTCGGCGGGGCTGCAGGCGGTGGAGGCGGCGGCGAGAGCCGTCACGGCTGCGGCGGCGAGGAAGAGACGAGTGGAACGTGCGGCGAGGCGCGAACGCATCATGATCTCCAGCGGCGATTCGGTGGCGGTGCTTCCTGCTGTCACCGATGACACTAGGTCCGAGCCGATCTCCGAATGATCCTGGACATGTCCGGCTTCTGTCCCAGCGGCATCGGTTCCGAGGAAGGGCCGGCTTTCGCCACTCCCGGTACGGAGGAGAGGCCGATCTGCACCGACGGCCCCCGGTGGCCCGGGCGGTACCACCGGCTCGGAGAGGTACGGACAGTCTGCGTACGGCCGGTACCCACCCGGAGCGGATGTCCGTGATGCCGACGAGAGCGAACAGGGCAGCTACCGGCCCGCACGCCACCCAAGACTCAGGACAGGCCGTCCAGCGGCCGGAGGAACCGGCGCTCGTAGCGCTTGATGCAGCGGGTCTCACGAGCCAGTTCGAACGCTTGCAGGCACTCCGGGTCGGACATGCTGTCCGAGCGGTACTGCTCGTACGCGGCCAGACTGGGGAAGGAGAACAGCGCGTAGGCGATGTCGCTGTCGCCCTCACTCGGCAGGAAGTAACCGTGATGCGTCCCGCCGAACCGGTTGACGAGCCGGACCCAGCGGCGACCGTACTCCTCGAAATCCTCGAGCTTGTCGGCGTCGATCTCGTACTTCAGATGAATGGTGACCATGACCGCATGATTCCGTGTCCCGGGCGGGCATCCGTACGGCGGGGGCCATGGCCGGCGGCTCCGATTCGGACGTGGGGGCTGGGTGAGAGCAGCGGCCGGCACGTTGATCACCCTCATGACCGGACCGTGCCACCCAGCGGGGCGGTGTAGTCCTCCCCTGCGAACAGAATCGTTTTCTCCATGGATGCGCGAGCCCGACGGGTGGTGCGAAGGCAACGCGCGATACGGAGAACGAGCTGAACGACAAGGACGGCAGTTCATCGACCAGCGACGTCGATCCCTGGGTCGGTGTAGCGGCGCATGAAGATGTGGATGGGCCCCATTCACGGCACAGTTCCCCGTCTGCCGGAACGCACCGCGAAACTGCCCAGGCAGCTGGGACGGCGGGGCCCGCTCCGAGTCCGATGCAGCAGACGAAAGCCCGTGGCGATGCAGCAGCGGGTCCGGCATCATCCCGGTGTGATGGTGATGCAACCCGTTCTGGAGATCTTCCCCGCCGCTGACGACTTCGCGCTCTGGCCGGTTGGCGAGCACACGTCACATGGCTACCTCGTGCTGAACGGGGAGCTCACTCCGGCGGAGGTAGGCACGGCGGTCATGCAGATCGTCGACTGCAACGACGTCGAGCCGGAGGAGGAGCACGGGCCGTGCCCGACCGACCCGCTCGGCAGATTCCTGCACGGGCTGCTCACCATGCCGGACCTGTTCACCGCAGGAGGGTTCCGGGTGACCGACACCACCACCGGCGCCGTCTTCGTCGAGCCGGGCTGCTGCAACGGCCTGGAGACCTGGCGGGATTGGCTGGAGGTGCTCGACGGCACCGGCTGCTCCTCCTTCGGCCACGATCCGTCCTCGGTGGCCGAACGCGTCGGGGACGTCGTCCGGTTGACGCTCGACGCCTACGGGGCGGACGGCAGCCCGGTGATCGAGCTGCCGGTGGACCGGATACGCGGGCTCGTCGCGGGCGCCCAGCAGGATGTGCGGGACTTCCTCAGCCTTGCCGGCGCCTGGGCTGAACAACACCTGCCGACACACGCCGCCGCCGTCACTGCCGCCCTGGCACGAGCACTGGACCTGGCCCCCGCACCATGACAAGTTTCCTGACCCACCGGGCGCACGTGCACGACGCCCGCCTCTCCCTCCGCCGTCGGCACAGTGCGCTGCGGACCTGCGTCACCCTCTTCGCCCCGTACGGCTTCCGAGCGACGTACCACCACCTCACGCTCAGCGCCGCGATTCCCCGGCGGCTGGAGGCGGACCCGGACGCGCTGGTTCGGGCGGTGGAGGAACTTCATGAAGCGCGGGAGTCGTGGCTCGCGCGGGCGGAGGAGTACGCCGCGCAACGCCGGGCGGAGAAGCGGGCTGGGCGGCGGACTGTGGTGAACCCGCGACCGTGGTGGCTGCGCAGCTGGTGGGAGGCCCCGAACCGCGCCTGGTACGAAACCCCGTTCCGCCATCCGTCGCTGCGGCTGCCCGAGTACGTCCGGCGACAGAACGCGATGCTGGACGGTGCCGATCTCCCCGGCTGCCCCGCCTGCGGGGACGAGAGGCCACCTGTGTCGACCTCGACCGGGCACGGCTGGGTGGAGGTGTGCCGTGGGTGCGCGTGGGTGCTGACGCCATGCCCGTGCGGGCAGCGGCACCGGTTCGTACCGGAGATCCCGTTCAACTGGAAGGGGATCTGGCAGCGGGCACACATGAGCGATGACGGCACGCCGAACCCACATTGGCCTGCGGGCCAGGTGTATTGACCCGGAGCGTTGTTCACGCGGTTGAATGAGTGCGCGTCGGCGGTTCCAGAGCCGGCCGATACCGGCTGGGACGGCGTCGTGGACATGGCTGAGTGCGCGGCCGTCGTGGTTGGCCTCTGCGCCGGTGCGGTCGGGTGCGTCCCAGGTGTAGTCCCAGGTCAGACCCTGGGACCACACCGACGGATTCGAGCCGGGGTAGGCGGAGGGTTCGCCGCCTCGTGAGTGGTCTGGACACCAAGAAAGGCCCTGGTCGTCGACCTGGACCTTCTTGGCCGTCGCGGCGGCCGTCGGCGCGGACAGCAGGTAACGGCGCCCGCGCAGCCCTCGCGGATGCAGGGCCGTCAGGCGGTAGGAGCCTCCCGCGCGCCCGGGATCGGTCCGGGACGTC
This sequence comes from Streptomyces sp. NPDC001493, assembly GCF_053597235.1. Classification (NCBI taxonomy): domain Bacteria; kingdom Bacillati; phylum Actinomycetota; class Actinomycetes; order Kitasatosporales; family Streptomycetaceae; genus Streptomyces; species Streptomyces sp. NPDC001493. The sequence goes on along the minus strand of NZ_JBSFHV010000002.1, from coordinate 209,810 downwards.
TCTCTTCGTCACATGCGTTCGTCACATGCGTTCGGCATTGCGGGAGTAGACCACTCCGCGGAACCTCGTGCGGATGTCAGCCAGTGGTGGTTGGTCGCGCGTGTAGTAGAGCTTGTTGGTGAGGAGTACGGCCCATCGGTTGGCGCCCGGGGAGATCCACATGCCGGTGCCGGTGAAGCCGTAGTGGACCCACACGTCGTCGGTGTCGCCCGTCCCTGGCGCAGGGTGCCAGAACAGACCGCGGGCGGGTTCGAGGCCGCCAGTCTGGTGGGTGAGCGACTGGGCGGCCCAGTCGGGGCCGAAGCCGACGGTGGTGCCGTTCGTCGCAGGAGCCAGCATGTGGTGCAGAAAGGCCGCCAGGTCGTCCAGGACGGTGAAGGCGCCGGCAATGCCGCAGACCCCTCCCAACAGGCGGGCCGAGAAGTCGTGGGCGGTGCCCTTGAGGTGGGTGTCGGTGTCCGGCGGGTCCAGTTCGGTGGGGGCGCTGCGGGCGACGAGTTCCGGGGACAGCGGGCCGAAGCGGGTGGTGTCCATGCCGAGGGGGCGCCAGGTCCGTTCGGTGGCGAGCTGGTCCAGCGGCATGCCCGAGAGGTGTTCGGCGAGGAAGCCGAGGATTAGCGCCGCACGGTCGGTGTACTCGACGGCTTCGCCCGGTGGCCGGTGCAGTGGTTCGCGCAGGACGCCTCTGCGGATGTCGGCGTGGTCCGTGCCGTAGTGGTTCTTCAGCTGGGCCCGGAGGGGGACGCCAGCGGTGTGGGTCAGCAACTGCCGTGCGGTGACCTGCCCGAGCTCGTACTCCGCGACGTCGGGCCAGTACGTACCCAGCCGGTCGTCCAGGTCGAGTCGGCCGTCCTCCCAGAGAGCCCCGATGGACGACCAGACGGCGATGATCTTGGTGAGGCTGGCGGCGTCGAAGACGGTGTCCAGGCGCATCCGGTGTTCCGGTTCGTCCGGGTCGAGGACGCCCGTGGCGCCGCTGGCGAGGGTGCCGGTGGAGTCCCCCACGGCCCAGACCGCACCGGGGTAGACCTTGTTCCGGACGCCTTCGTCCAGCAGGGCTCGAATGCGGTCGATCATGCTCTCCCTTTTCGGTGGCCGTGAGGTCTCCGTCGCCCAGGGTAGGGACGCCGCCGCAGCAGCCGACGGTTCGACGCGGCGTGCTGGCTGAGCGCGTGCTGGCTGAGCGCGTGACGGCCGAGCGCGTGACGGCCGAGCGCGTGACGGCCGAGCGCGTGGAGAGCGGCTTGCGTTGCGGAGAGCGGGTACCGGCGGGCCTTGGCGAGACCTGTTGCCCCCGCAGTGCGGGCAGGACGCTGCGGGAGGTACGCATGCGCTGGAGGTCTCGGGCCACGGCTCCGGGGCGGCCGAAGCCGGTGTGTTCCTGAATCGCCAACCGAATTGCTTGGGGCGTGTGTTCGGGCATGGACGGCAACTGCAGGGGTTCCCCCTCGTACCCGTCGAAGTGGGGTACGAGGGGCGGGCGCGGTTCGTGCTCCTTGACGTGGAGGGTGGATCAGGGCGCCTCGCGTCGGTCCTCGTGCGACTCCTGCCCGCAGGCCATCCGGGAGAGTCCCCATGGCGGCGCAACGAGTGTGGACTCGGGCCGGTCGCGCACGGGCGCCGACTGCCTACGCGTAACGGACCGTCACCGCCCAAGCGCTGCTCCCCCGTTCACATGCAGGATCTGCGCCGTCGTGTACGCCGCTTCGGGTGACGCCAGATAGTGCACCGCGGCGGCGATGTCCGAGGGGCGGCCCGCCTGGCCCGTCAGTGACTGCTTGGTCCGGTCGGCGACGAACTCGGGTGTGGCCCGGTCGCCGAAGAACTCGGTGTCGGCGACAAAGCCTGGAGCGACCGCGTTCACGGTGATGCCCTCCGGGCCGAGCTTCTGCGCCAGGTCGACGGTGTAGGCGTTGACGGTGGCTTTGGAGCCGCCGTACGAACCGGGGCCGCGCAGCGCGGCGATGGACGACATCTGGATGATCCGGCCGCCGGGCCGGGTGAGGTGCGGCAGCAATCCCTCGGTGAGCAGCACGGCGGTGAGCACGTTGGCCTCGAAGTTGCGGCGGAAGCTGTCCGCGACGCCTTCGAGGGTGCCGTCGTGGGCCGGTGCGACGTTGCCGCCGGCGTTGGCGACGACCACGTCGACCTGCGCGCCGCCCGCGGTGCAGAACTCCACGGCTCTGCGGGCCTGGCCGGGATCGCTCAGATCGGCGGCGACCCAGGAGGCCGTCCCCGCACCATGCGCGGCGTCGAGCTCTCCGGCGGCCTTCTCCAGGAGCTCCTCGCGCCGCCCGATGAGGACGACGTGGTCGCCGTCCGCCGCGAAGACCTCGGCCACCGCCCGCCCGATCCCCGTACCGCCACCCGACACCACGACCCTGCGCTGCCCCACGACTCCACCCCATGTCCTCGTTCATGAACGATGGTCACATCTCTGCCCGGCGACGGTACGGCCGGCGGTCTTCGGCGTCAACGGGCAGGTGCCGCTGGCTCCTTACCCGGATGACGGAGCGCCGATCCGCTCCAACAGGGCCACATCCGCCCCTTCGCCCCAGGTCACCGATCCGGAACGGATCGTAAGAGGCCGCTTTGCACGTCAAGGCTGTCCTGGCGCCCGCCGGCACCGCCGCGATCCGCTGATACTCCGGCGGCAGCACCGACACCTCCAGCCGCCACGTCCTTCACCCCATCCGGACCTGCGAGAACCTCCACCGCGGTCTCCCGCGAAACGACGAACCGCTCCCCAGTCGAATTCAGCCTCCCGCAACTCGGCCAGAACCCGGTCCGCCTCGGCCCGCAGGGCCTCCACGCGCTGAGCAGCGATGCCTTCCGACTCTCCAACAACCCGATCACCGACGGCATCCCGAACCTCCGCGACCGCACCAACATGACGCGGACCGCCTGCCACGGATACCTTTGGCCCTCTGCTTGACCAGCAACGCAGTCATCAAGTCCGGAAGAAAGCGGCCTCCGAAGCGGCGGATGACCAGGAATCCGGCATGGATATGGCACGAGGTGCCTGAACTGGTCCAGACAACAAAGAAGCCTCCGACCGTTGGCCTGGGGCCTCTTCATGGAGCGGGTGACGAGAATCGAACTCGCGCTCTGAGCTTGGGAATCAGCGGCTCTTGGGCGACCAACGAGGACTTGACCTGCACGTTCGGCCGGGTAGCGCGATGGCCGGTGTGGTGTCTGGACGCCGTACGTGACCACTGTTGTCCGCTCTGAAGGGCACGGGTGGGGCACGGCCTCTGAGGGTTGCGTAGCCGACGTGCATCTTGCTGAGCACGCCCGTTCTTCGTGCGGCCATCAGTCTTCGTCTGGAGTCTCCATCTCTTGGAGTCGCTCGCCGATATCGGTGGCCCATCCCTGTGCCCACTGGCGCAGCCCGGTGATCGCTTGTTCGTCGAGCCCGTAGGCGGCGAATTCCGTGTCGTCGATCCAGTCGGCTCCACCCAGTCGCGCTTGAAGCTCGCTCAGGTCGAAGGAGTCGCGTGCGTGGCGCCGTCCGAGCTCTTCGAGTTCGACGTGGCTCCAGCGGCTCGCGGCTGCCTGTACGTCGATGAGGTCCCTGGCGAGTCCGCGGTCGGACAACGCGCGGACCTTGGTTCCGACGACATCTTCGAGGGACAACACCAACCCGTGTTGGGTGTGGACGGGTGGCCGCCAGAATGCTTCCTTGAGGATGTCGACCTCGCACTCTTCGTGGCTGACGGGATCGGTGACGATCAGGCGCGCGGAGAGCGGGTCTGCTTCCAGAGCGCTGACCTGCCACCCGTGTTGTTCCAGGCCGGCGCGCACGGCAGCAGCAATGTCCTCCATGCGATCAGGGTTCTCGGTCGCGACGTCGAGGTCTTGGCTGAGCCGGTCGACCAGGCCGTGCGCCTGGACCGCGTAACCGCCGGTCAGTGCCAGAGGGTATGCGACGCCTACCGCGAGCACGTCCGCGAGCAGGCGACGATGCAGGTCGGTGAGGTTCACGCAGCAGCCTGGGCGCTGTGAGCCAGCTCGTCGAAGGAGCGTTCCCAGACTTCACGGACATCACGGCTGATCAGTGTGCGCAGGGTGGGCCACAGACTGACGAGGAGGCCGTGATTGAGGAACCGGACCAGATCGTCGCGCTGGCCTTCGGCCAACACGATGCGGTAGAAGCTCATCCGAAGCCGGGGCTGGTCGAGGTCGAACGTGGTCAGACCCGACCACGCCAGGTGAAGCGGGAGGCTCACTGTGCCGTGCTCAGGGCCGGCAAGCTCCGAGAGTGCTGCCGGCGCGCGCCGGGCGAACTTGGCGCGGCGGAGATCGGAAAAGCTGGGCTGTGATGCCATACGTCGATTATCCAGGGGGGAGCCCATCTGGGTCGACCGGACGGTGACAAGGTGCCGCATACAAAAAAGCCCCGGCCGTTGGCCTGGGGCTTCGAGCAGTCGTGCTGTGGAGCGGGTGACGAGAATCGAACTCGCGCTCTGAGCTTGGGAAGCTCATGTTCTACCATTAAACTACACCCGCGTAGCGCGCCGATGATCGGCTGTGCATGCTCGCACACTGTACCTCATGGCAGGGCCCCGGCGAATCCGTCGCGGGCCCTTTCGGTGTTTCGGGGGGCTTGTCGGGGTGTGGGGTGGGCGGTCCCGGGGCGTGGGGGTGACGGGGGTGCGGTGGGCGGGAGTTGGGGGCGTAGGTTGGAGCGGAGCGCTTGTGGAACCGCGTGTGGAACCGCCGTGGAACCGGGTGTGGTGCGGCGTGTGGAGTGGGTCCTGTTCATCCCCTAATGTGTGGCTTTCTCGTTCGAGGCCAGCTGGTTGGGGAAGGGACTTGATGGAGTCGTTGAAGGCAGTGGAGTCACCGGCGAAGGCGGAGTCGTCGCTCAAGGCTGTGGAGTCGGTGGTGCGCACCGTCGTCCGTTGTGCGGAGGGGCACGTGTTCGCCACCTCGTCGTTCCCGATGCAGCAGCTCGGGCCGGACCGGATCGGGCCCGGGCGGCTGATCCGGTGCCCGCGGTGTGCGCGGCTGAGGAGCTCGGTGCCGGTGGCGGCGTCGACGCAGCGGTAGTGGTTGCGGTGACCGCGGGAGCGGTGGCGGCGGGGCGGTAGCGGGGGCGGCGGAGGCCGTCGTCGGTGGTGAGGGCAGGCGCGCGGGTGCGGTCCGGTTGGGGCGGGCTCGCGCGTTCTGCGTATCCTCGGATCGTGCTTCTCTCTGACAAAGACCTCCGGAACGAGATCGACAGCGGTCGGGTCCGTATCGACCCGTTCGATCCGTCGATGGTTCAGCCCTCGAGCATCGATGTGCGGCTGGACCGCTACTTCCGGGTGTTCGAGAACCACCGCTACCCCCACATCGACCCCGCCGTCGAGCAGCCCGACCTGACCCGGACGGTCGAGCCGGAGGGGGACGAGCCGTTCATCCTGCATCCCGGTGAGTTCGTGCTCGCGTCGACGTACGAGGTCATCACGCTGCCGGACGACCTGGCCTCGCGGCTGGAGGGCAAGAGCTCGCTCGGGCGGCTCGGGCTGGTGACGCACTCCACCGCCGGGTTCATCGACCCCGGGTTCTCGGGGCACGTGACGCTGGAGCTGTCGAATCTGGCGACGCTGCCGATAAAGCTGTGGCCGGGGATGAAGATCGGGCAGCTGTGCATGTTCCGGCTGACCTCGCCGTCGGAGTTCCCCTACGGTTCGGAGCGGTACGGCTCCCGTTATCAGGGGCAGCGCGGCCCGACGGCCTCGCGTTCGTTCATGAACTTCCACCGGACCCAGGTCTGAGACGTAGGACTCACACGCGGGACCCAGGTCCGACACGCACGAAGGATGCCGAGGTGACGGGCATGGCAACTGCCGAGGACCGGGAGAACCTGACCTACGAGGGGTTCGGGCTCGCCGTGCGCGAGCTCGCCCAGGCGGTCGCCGACGACGGGTACGAGCCCGACGTGGTGCTGAGCATCGCGCGGGGCGGCGTGTTCGTGGCCGGCGGTCTGGCGTACGCGCTGGACTGCAAGAACATCCACCTGGTGAACGTGGAGTTCTACACCGGCGTCGGCACCACCCTGGAGATGCCGGTCATGCTGGCGCCGGTTCCGAACGTCGTGGACTTCACGCGCAAGAAGGTCCTGATCGCCGACGACGTCGCCGACACCGGCAAGACGCTGAAGCTGGTCCGCGACTTCTGCCTGGACCACGTCGCCGAGGTCCGCAGCGCGGTCATCTACGAGAAGCCGCAGTCGCTCGTGAAGTGCGAGTACGTGTGGAAGAAGACCGACCGGTGGATCAACTTCCCGTGGAGCGTCGAGAAGCCCGTGGTGCGGCGTACGGGGCAGGTTCTCGACTCCTGAGGAGTCGCCGCGTACGCCACGTACGACGAAGGGCCCGGATCGCTCAGCAGCGGTCCGGGCCCTTCGTCGTACACGTGACGCGGCTCAGATGGTCCCGAGCTTGAGGATGGAGAGCAGGCCGATCAGCTGGATCGCCGAGGCGCCCAGGGCCTTGGGCCACGGCAGGTCGTGGGACTTGCTCACCATCGAGGTGAAGAGCGCTCCGGCGGCCAGCAGGGTGATCCAGCCGACGATCTGGACGAACGAGTTCTCGCCGCCCAGGAAGAGGGCGAAGAGCAGCCGCGGGGCGTCGGTGATCGACATGATCAGCATGGAGAGGCCCACGGTGGGCTGCCAGGCTCCGTCGCCGCCGAGCTGGCGGGCCAGGGTGTGGGTCACCGCGCCGAGGACCAGGCCGCCGATGACGAAGCCGACGCCGGTGAAGAGGACGTACGGGACGGCGGTGGAGATGGTGGCGTTGATGGCCTCTTCGCGGGCCTGGTCGAAGCCGAACAGCGCCAGCAGCCCGTAGACGAAGGTGACGATCAGCGCGGGGCCCCAGACGGGGTGGTCCCGCATCTGCCAGAACGTCGCGCCCGGCCGCAGCACGATCCCGGACAGCAGGTCCTTCCAGCCCAGGCGGGGGCCGGCCGGCTGGGCCGGGGTGCTGCCCGCCTGGTAGGTGCCGCCGTCGGTGTACGGGTCGTCGCCGATGCTGAACGCCTGCGTGTGCCCGGGGTTGTTCGCGTACGGGTCGTGGCGCGGGGGCTCCTGGTACGGGTCGCCGAAGTACTCCGGCTCACCGTGCCCGCCCGGCTGCTGCCCGCGTCCGTCGTTGCCGCGGGGCGCGGAGGTGTAACCGCCGCTGCCGTTGCCGTACGGGGTCGCGCGCGGCGCGCCGTACTGCGGCGGGGCGGGGTTGCCGCCCGCCTGCGGCCACTGCTGACCGCCGTACGGGGGCTGTGGTGCCTGCCCTCCGTACGACTGCCGCTGCTGCGGGTTTCGCGCTTGCTGCGGTTGTTGCGGGGTGCGGTTGTCCCGGCCGCGTCCGATCCTGAATCCAGCCACGTGATCGAACGTACCTGGTCCGCGGGGCGCCCGGTGAGGGTGCGGGGGGACCGGGGCGGCTTTGCGGCTGAGCTGTGACATCCCGTACGGGTATCCGGACGCCTCCCCGTACGGGTGAAGTCGACCATCGGTGCGGGTGAAATCGGACGCACGCACGGGTGAAATCGCGGGGCGGTACGCGAGAAGCGGCCGGTCCTGCCCCCGAGGCAGGTCCGACCGCTTCTCGCTGTGCGGGTGGTGCGGGGTGGCGCGTCTCCCCTGTGCCGGGTGCCCTGTGCGGGGCCCCGTGCGGGGTGGTTACGCGGCCGGTTCCGGCTCGGGCTCCGGCTGGGGCTCGGGCTCCGGCTCGACGGGCTTCTTCACGGACTCCAGGAGAAGCTGCGAGACGTCGACGACCTGGATCGACTCCTTGGCCTTGCCGTCGTTCTTCTTGCCGTTGACCGAGTCGGTCAGCATGACGAGGCAGAACGGGCAGGCCGTCGAGACGATGTCCGGGTTGAGGGAGAGGGCCTCGTCGACACGCTCGTTGTTGATGCGCTTGCCGATCCGCTCCTCCATCCACATCCGCGCGCCGCCGGCGCCGCAGCAGAAGCCGCGCTCCTTGTGGCGGTGCATCTCCTCGTTCCGCAGGCCCGGAACGCTCTTGATGATCTCGCGCGGCGGTGTGTAGACCTTGTTGTGACGGCCCAGGTAGCAGGGGTCGTGGTACGTGATCAGACCCTCGACCGGGGTCACCGGGACGAGCTTGCCCTCGTCCACCAGGTGCTGGAGCAGCTGGGTGTGGTGGATGACCTCGTACTCGCCGCCGAGCTGCGGGTACTCGTTGGCGATGGTGTTGAAGCAGTGCGGGCAGGTGGCGACGATCTTCTTCGTCGCCTTCGCCTTCTTGGTCGAGTCATCGACTGCGCCCTCGTCGTCCAGGGACTCCCCGAACGCCATGTTCAGCATCGCGACGTTCTCCTGGCCGAGCTGCTGGAAGAGCGGCTCGTTGCCGAGGCGGCGGGCGGAGTCACCGGTGCACTTCTCGTCGCCGCCCATGATCGCGAACTTCACGCCCGCGATGTGGAGCAGCTCGGCGAAGGCCTTGGTGGTCTTCTTCGCCCGGTCCTCCAGGGCGCCGGCGCAGCCGACCCAGTAGAGGTAGTCGACCTCGGTGAGGTCCTCGACGTCCTTGCCGACGATCGGGACCTCGAAGTCGACCTCCTTGGTCCACTCGACGCGCTGCTTCTTGGCGAGCCCCCAGGGGTTGCCCTTCTTCTCCAGGTTCTTGAGCATCGTGCCCGCCTCGGACGGGAACGCGGACTCGATCATCACCTGGTAGCGGCGCATGTCGACGATGTGGTCGATGTGCTCGATGTCGACGGGGCACTGCTCGACGCAGGCACCGCAGGTGGTGCAGGACCAGAGGACGTCCGGGTCGATGACACCGTTCTCTTCGGCGGTGCCGATCAGCGGGCGCTCGGCCTCGGCGAGAGCCGCGGCCGGGACGTCCTTGAGCTGTTCCTCGGTCGCCTTCTCGTTGCCCTCCATGTCCTTGCCGCCGCCGGCCAGCAGGTACGGCGCCTTGGCGTGCGCGTGGTCGCGCAGGGACATGATGAGGAGCTTCGGGGAGAGCGGCTTGCCGGTGTTCCAGGCGGGGCACTGCGACTGGCAGCGGCCGCACTCGGTGCAGGTGGAGAAGTCGAGGATGCCCTTCCAGGAGAACTGCTCGACCTGGGAGACACCGAAGACGTCGTCCTCGCCCGGGTCCTCGAAGTCGATCTCCTTGCCGCCGCTGGTCATCGGCTTGAGCTCGCCGAGCGCGACGGCTCCGTCCGCGTTCCGCTTGAACCAGATGTTCGGGAAGGCGAGGAAGCGGTGCCAGGCGACACCCATGTTGGTGTTGAGCCCGACGGTGATCGCCCAGCCCATGGTGACGCCGAGCTTGATCATCGCGGTGAGGTAGACGAGGTTCTGCAGCGTGGAGAGGCTCAGCCCCTTGAACGCGGCGACCAGGGGGTACGAGGCGAAGTACGCGGCCTCGTAGCCGTCCACGTGGTGCAGGGCGCCCTCGAGTCCGCGCAGGGTCATGATCGCGAGGCCGATGACGAGGATGACCGCCTCGACGAAGTACGCCTGGCCCATCTTCGAGCCCGCGAAGCGGGACTTGCGGCCCGGGCGGGACGGCAGGTTGAGCTGGCGGATCGCGATGAGGACGAGGATGCCCACCGTGGTCGCGAGCGCGATGAACTCCGTGTACGCCTCGTACGGCAGCCAGCCGCCGAGGACCGGGAGCACCCAGTCGGCCTTGAACAGCTGTCCGTAGGCCGTGACGATCGTCAGGCCCAGGGTCAGGAAGCCGACGGCGACGAACCAGTGCGCGACGCCGACGATCCCCCACCGGTTCATCCGGGTGTGGCCGACGAACTCCTTGGCCAGGGTGATCGTGCGGTTCTTGGGGTTGTCGGTGCGGCTGCCCGCGGGGACCGGCTGTCCGAGGCGGACGAACCGGTAGATCTGCGCGACGGCTCGGGAAATGAGCGCAACGCCGACCACGGTCAGCACCAGCGACACGATGATCGCGGCGAGTTGCATGTAGGGGCTCCTCGGGCCTGCGAGGGTGGGATTTTGACACTACTAAGCAGTAACTTAATCAGTCTGTGCTGACCCTATCCACTTATTCCAGTGGGCTGTAGCCGGGCAGGCGGTGATCTGTGTCGCTCAGGCCGCCCTTGGCCCGCCGGGTCATTCCACGGAGGGTCGCGCGCACAGGAGTGTGCACGGATTCCGCCAGGATTGCCAGATCGAGCCCGATTCGCTGGATTTGGTTACGGCTCCGGGCCAGGGTCTGGGCGTAGTGCAGGTCGAGCAGGGCCGCCTCGTCCCAGGGCATCCCCGAGCGGGCGCGCACCTGCGCGAGCCCGGTCAGTCCGGGGCGCAGCTCCAGCCGCCAGCAGCGCGGCCCGCCGTCCAGGAGCCGGTGGTCGTCCGGCGCGAGCGGCGCCGGACCGACGAGCGACAGCTCTCCGCGTACGACGTGCACCAGCCGGGAGGCCGCGTCGAGCCTCAGCCGCCGGGTGCGCAGCGAGCGCAGGACGAACAGGCGTCCGCCGAGCCCGGCCCGGGGGTGCGCGTCGAGCACCTTGCGGGGGCCGTGCCGTACGGCGAGGGCGAGGGCGGCGGCCAGCAGGACGGGGGCCGCCAGGAGCAGCAGGGCCGAGCCGAGGGTCACGTCCAGGAGTCGTTTGGCCCCGTCGGCGGGGGGCAGGGTCGGGTCCGGTGGCCGTGCGCCGCCGTTCGCCGGGGTGGCCGCGGGCCTTCGCCGCCATGGTGCGGGCCGCCGAGGGGGCCGGACCGGCTGGAGTGACTGCCACCATGCGCCGCCGCTCTGTCTGTAGCGCCGCTGCCTCGCGTTCCGCATCGCGCCCGCCCGGGGTTCGGAGTTCGGTGGGGGCCGGAACCGGTGCGTTTTGACCGGCTCACGGCATTTTGTGACAGAACAATCCCACGGTGCGATGGTGGGACGGGGGGAGTGGCGCGCGCCGCGTTCTGCGTGTCTCGCCGAAGGGTGCGGCGGGGGCGGCGACCGTGCCGATCGTGTGGTGCGGGAGGTGCGCACGGGGTGTGCGTGAGGTGCCCGCGGGCCCGGTCGTGCGGCGCACGAGGCGTACGTGGGGTGTGCGCGGGGCGTTCGCCCGGGGTGCGGGAGGGGTGCGTACCCGTGTTGAGCTGGGGGTTCACCGTATGGCGCCGGGGATCGGCACTTAAGTTGAGTCGGCATGACTCAGGTCTGTTGACTCTTCGGCGGGTGTCGTGCATCCTTGAGTCAGATCCGCTCAAGTAGTTCTTCAGGAGGAATCGAAATGGCACGTGCGGTCGGCATCGACCTGGGCACGACTAACTCCGTCGTCAGCGTTCTCGAAGGCGGCGAGCCCACCGTCATCACCAACGCCGAAGGCGCCAGGACCACGCCGTCCGTCGTCGCCTTCGCCAAGAACGGCGAGGTGCTCGTCGGCGAGGTGGCCAAGCGTCAGGCCGTCACCAACGTCGACAGGACCATCCGCTCCGTCAAGCGCCACATGGGCACTGACTGGAAGATCGACCTCGACGGCAAGTCCTTCAACCCGCAGCAGATGAGCGCCTTCATCCTGCAGAAGCTGAAGCGCGACGCCGAGGCGTACCTGGGCGAGAAGGTGACCGACGCGGTCATCACCGTCCCGGCGTACTTCAACGACTCCGAGCGTCAGGCGACGAAGGAGGCCGGTGAGATCGCGGGCCTCAACGTCCTGCGCATCGTCAACGAGCCGACCGCCGCCGCGCTGGCGTACGGCCTCGACAAGGACGACCAGACGATCCTCGTCTTCGACCTCGGTGGCGGCACCTTCGACGTGTCGCTCCTGGAGATCGGTGACGGCGTCGTCGAGGTGAAGGCCACCAACGGTGACAACCACCTCGGTGGTGACGACTGGGACCAGCGTGTCGTCGACCACCTGGTGAAGCAGTTCGCCAACGGCCACGGCGTGGACCTGTCCAAGGACAAGATGGCTCTCCAGCGTCTCCGCGAGGCCGCGGAGAAGGCGAAGATCGAGCTCTCGTCCTCGACCGAGACCACGATCAACCTCCCCTACATCACGGCGTCCGCCGAGGGCCCGCTGCACCTGGACGAGAAGCTCACGCGCTCCCAGTTCCAGCAGCTGACCGCCGACCTGCTGGACCGGTGCAAGAGCCCGTTCCACAACGTCATCAAGGACGCGGGCATCGCGCTCTCCGAGATCGACCACGTCGTTCTCGTCGGTGGCTCGACCCGTATGCCGGCCGTCGCCGAGCTCGTCAAGGAGCTGACCGGTGGCCAGGACGCCAACAAGGGCGTGAACCCGGACGAGGTCGTCGCCATCGGCGCCTCGCTCCAGGCCGGTGTCCTGAAGGGTGAGGTCAAGGACGTCCTGCTCCTCGACGTCACCCCGCTGTCCCTGGGTATCGAGACCAAGGGCGGCATCATGACCAAGCTCATCGAGCGGAACACGACGATCCCGACCAAGCGGTCCGAGATCTTCACCACCGCCGAGGACAACCAGCCCTCCGTGCAGATCCAGGTCTACCAGGGCGAGCGCGAGATCGCGGCGTACAACAAGAAGCTCGGGATGTTCGAGCTGACGGGTCTGCCGCCGGCCCCGCGCGGCGTGCCGCAGATCGAGGTCACCTTCGACATCGACGCCAACGGCATCATGCACGTCGGAGCCAAGGACCTCGGCACCGGCAAGGAGCAGAAGATGACCGTCACCGGTGGCTCCTCGCTGCCGAAGGACGAGGTCAACCGGATGCGCGAAGAGGCCGAGCAGTACGCCGACGAGGACCACCGTCGCCGTGAGGCCGCCGAGTCGCGCAACCAGGGCGAGCAGCTCGTCTACCAGACGGAGAAGTTCCTCAAGGACAACGAGGACAAGGTCCCCGGCGACGTCAAGACGGAGGTGGAGACCGCGATCGGCGAGCTGAAGGAGAAGCTCAAGGGCGAGGACACCGCCGAGATCCGTACGGCCACCGAGAAGGTCGCCGCCGTCTCCCAGAAGCTGGGCCAGGCGATGTACGCCAACGCCCAGGCCGATGGCGCGGCCGCCGGTGAGCCCGGTGCCGAGCAGGCCCGTCCGGCCGACGACGACGTCGTCGACGCCGAGATCGTGGACGACGAGAAGGACAGCAAGGGCGGTGCGGTGTGACGGAGGAGACCCCGGGCTTCGAGGAGAAGCCCGACGTCCCCTCCGGCGCCACCGACGACGACGCCGAGCCGAAGGCCGCCTCCGAGGAGGCGGCCCCGGCCGGGGACGCTGACCAGACCGCAGGTCTGACCGCACAGCTGGACCAGGTACGCACGGCGCTCACCGAGCGCACCGCGGACCTCCAGCGGCTTCAGGCCGAGTACCAGAACTACCGTCGCCGCGTCGAGCGGGACCGGGTCACGGTGAAGGAGATCGCCTCGGCGAACCTCCTGACCGAGCTCCTCCCCGTCCTCGACGACGTCGGCCGGGCCCGCGAGCACGGTGAGCTCGTCGGCGGCTTCAAGTCGGTGGCCGACTCCCTGGAGTCGATCGTCACCAAGCTGGGTCTCCAGCAGTTCGGCGAGGAGGGCGAGCCCTTCGACCCGACGATCCACGAAGCCCTGATGCACAGCTACGCGCCGGACGTCACGGAGACGACCTGCGTGGCGATCCTGCAGCCGGGGTACCGCTTCGGGGAGCGCACCATCCGCCCCGCGCGGGTGGCCGTCGCGGAGCCGCAGCCGGGCGCCACGCCCGCCGCGGCGAAGGAAGAGAAGGCAGACGACGAGGAGAGCGGTGGACCTACGGAGGTCTGACATCACGTCGGACCACCCGGTCGCACACCGACCGGCCGGACGGCCGGCCCCAGGGCCGGCCGTCAGGGCCTCGTCCAGGAACCGGCGTCGACCGGGGAGCGACAGCGCTCCCCGTGAGCCGGACATGTCGTACGCGAGAGGCCCACGGCCGATCGTCCGGAAGGAGGGACGTCGATGAGCACGAAGGACTTCGTCGAGAAGGACTACTACAAGGTCCTCGGCGTCCCGAAGGACGCCACCGACGCCGAGATCAAGAAGGCGTACCGGAAGCTCGCCCGCGAGTTCCACCCGGACGCCAACAAGAGCGACGCGAAGGCCGAGGAGCGCTTCAAGGAGATCTCCGAGGCGAACGACGTCCTCGGGGACGCCAAGCGGCGCAAGGAGTACGACGAGGCGCGCGCCCTCTTCGGCAACGGCGGGTTCCGGCCCGGTCCCGGTGCCGGGGGCGGTTTCCCCGGCGGCTTCGACCTGGGCGACCTCTTCGGGGGTGCCCAGGGCGGTGCGGGCCAGGGCGGCGGCGGATTCGGCGGCGGGGGCGGGCTCGGCGACGTGTTCGGCGGGCTGTTCAACCGCGGCGGCGCCGCCGGTACCCGGGTGCAGCCGCGCCGGGGCCAGGACATCGAGACCGAGGTGACGCTCAGCTTCACCGAGGCCGTCGACGGGGCCACGGTCCCGCTGCGGATGTCCAGCCAGGCACCCTGCAAGGCGTGTTCCGGCACCGGTGACAAGAACGGCACCCCGCGGGTCTGCCCGACCTGCGTCGGTACGGGGCAGGTCTCGCGCGGCAGCGGTGGCGGGTTCTCGCTCACCGACCCGTGCGTGGACTGCAAGGGCCGCGGCCTGATCGCCGAGAACCCCTGTGAGGTCTGCAAGGGCAGCGGTCGCGCCAAGTCCGCCCGCACCATGCAGGTCCGCATCCCGGCGGGCGTCTCCGACGGGCAGCGCATCCGGCTGCGCGGCAAGGGCGGCCAGGGCGAGCGCGGCGGTCCGGCCGGCGACCTCTACGTCGCCGTCCACGTCGACGCGCACCCGGTCTTCGGCCGCAAGGGCGACAACCTCACCGTCACCGTGCCCGTCACCTTCCCGGAGGCGGCGCTCGGCGGCGAGGTGAAGGTGCCCACGCTGGGTGGCCCTCCGGTCACCCTCAAGATCCCCGCCGGTACCCCGAACGGACGTACGATGCGCGCCCGTGGCAAGGGCGCCGTGCGCAAGGACGGCACCCGGGGCGACCTGCTCGTCACCGTGGAGGTCGCGGTCCCCACCGAGCTGGGCGACGAAGCCAGGGAAGCGCTGGAGGCCTACCGCAAGGCGACCGCGATCGAGGACCCGCGGGCCGACCTGTTCCAGGCCGCGAAGGGAGCTTGAGATGGACGGCCGCCGACGTAACCCGTACGAACTGACCGACGAGACCCCGGTGTACGTGATCTCGATCGCGGCCCAGCTCTCGGGCCTGCACCCGCAGACGCTCCGTCAGTACGACCGCCTCGGCCTGGTCTCCCCGGACCGCACGGCCGGCCGCGGACGGCGTTACTCGGCCCGTGACATCGAACTGCTGCGCACCGTCCAGCAGTTGTCCCAGGACGAGGGCATCAACCTGGCCGGCATCAAGCGCATCATCGAGCTGGAGAACCAGGTCGCCGCGCTCCAGCAGCGCGTCGCCGAGCTGGCCGACGCGGTGGACGGGGCGGCGGTCGCCATGCGGCAGGCCGAGGCCCAGGTGCACGCCTCGTACCGGCGCGACCTCGTGCCGTACCAGGACGTGCAGCAGACCAGTGCGCTGGTCGTCTGGCGGCCCAAGCGGCCGAAGGACTGACGCCGGACGGGCGCGTGCCGCCCGTCCCGCGCGTGGGGCCCGCCTTCCGGTGATTCCGGAGGGCGGGCCCTTCGTCGTGCGGGGGTGCGGGCCCTTCCGTCGTGCGGGGGTGCCGCGGTGCGGTGCCGGCTGTCAGTCGTCCTCGTTGAGGATGCCCGACTGGGCGATCAGGAAGCCGAGTTGGGCGCGGCTGCTGCTGCCGAGGGTGGCGGCGAGCTTGGCGATGTGCGCGCGGCAGGTGCGTACGTTCATCCCGAGCCGGCGCGCGATCGAGTCGTCCACGTGCCCCTCGACGAGGAGGTGGGCGATGGACCGCTGGACGGCGCTGATGCCGTCCGGCGTGGGCTCGTACCGAACCTCCTCCAGCAGCGGGGTGGCGCGGGTCCAGAACTTCTCGAAGACCGACGCGAGATAGGCGACCAGCCCCGGGTGTCGGAGCTCCAGGGCGACTTGACGGTCGTCCTGGGCAGGGATGAAGGCGACGGTGCGGTCGAAGATGATGAGCCGCTCGATGAGCTCCTCGGACGTCCTGATCTCCACGTTCACGTCGGCGATGCGTTCCGCGTAGGCCAGGGTGCTGGGGCTGTAGCGGACCGTGTGCTGGTACAGCGTCCGCATCCGGATGCCGCGGTCCACGACGGAGAGGCCGCGCTCCAGCGCCTTGCCCAGCCGGTCCTCGTTCCGGCCGCCGCCGGGCTGGATGGTGAGGACCTCGGTGCGGCACTCCGCGGTGGCGATGTCCAGTGCGCCGTTGATACGGTTCACGCCCTCCAGCACGGTGATGGCGTGGGTGGCGGGCGGCCCCTGGGCGCTGATCTCCATGAACGGCTGGAAGGACTGGGTGAGCCGGACCGAGTGCCGTCTGCGCTCCTGAATCTCGCGCTCCAGGGGGTTCACGTGCTGCGCGAGCGCGGTGGACGGCGGTACGGGCCGCAGCCAGTCCGGGTCGTCGGGATCGGCGTGCAACAGGGCGAACTCCATGAGACACGGTGCGGGTTCGACCTCGTCGCGCGCGATGCGTCCGGAGCGCAGTGCGCCCGAATAGAGACGCTTTCCGTCCTCACACAGTTCGGTGATCCCGTGAGGATGTGTCGTTTTTGTGTTACTTGTGATCATTTCTCCACCCCCCAGGTTCCTGAACATGCAAGAACATGATGCATCGACTCTGTGGTGTTCACAGGGTCGCGTGAGACATCGTCTTAGGAGCGGGGGAGATGAATCCACAAGTGAGGACGAAGCCGATTATGGATAAGCGAATGCTTCGCTCGGTGCTTGCCGCCTCGTTCGTCGCGGCCTTGGGTTTTGGGCTGGTGGGCGCGGGCGACATCGGCTGGGACGGTGAGGCGGCTGCTGTCCCGGGGGACATTGGCTGGGACAACACGGCTCAGAAGACGCCCGGTGACATCGGCTGGGACTCGCTGAACTCGGTTCAGGGCGACATCGGCTGGGACTCGCTGGCCAAGGCTCAGGGTGACATCGGCTGGGACTCGTTGAACAAGGTCCAGGGTGACATCGGCTGGGACTCGCTGGCTGCCGTCCAGGCGGACATCGGCTGGCCCGTGCCGGGCAAGGGCCAGGGTGACATCGGCTGGGACTCGTTGAACAAGGTCCAGGGCGACATCGGTTGGGACTCGCTCGCCGCGGTCCAGGCCGACATCGGCTGGGACTCGTTGAACAAGGTCCAGGGTGACATCGGCTGGGACTCGCTTCCGGCCTCCGCAGACGCATGACCACCCCGCCGGACGACCGGATCTTCCGGCGCGAGATGGCTTCGGCCTATCGCTCGGGGTGGCACTTCGTCGACCTGCTCACCGCTCTGCCGGGCCCGGGTGACTCGTTGATGGTCACCCTGCTCGGTGAACCTGTGGTCGTCGTGATGGAGGAGGGCGAAGAGATCAGCGCCTACCGCTGTCTGCGCAGGCCACGTGGCGCCCCACAGCCCGTCCGCTGCGCGGTCCGGTACGGCATGATCTTCGTCAATCTGGACCAGCGCGACCATGAACTGTTCGACCCCGAGACCATTTCCGCCACCCCCCGAAGCGCTTGAGCGATTCCCCCGAAGTACAGCATCGCTCAAGTGCTGTCCCCCACACAGCGGCGCCACCGTGACCTGACACGGTGGCGCCGTTGTGCTTGCCCCGGGACATTTCGCCGGCCCCGTCCTGGGCCCGCCTTTCCCGTCCGACGCTCATGGTCAGGCGCGGCCCAGTGCCCGGTCCAGGGCGATCTCGATGACCACGCGGGTCGGGTTGACCCTCGGTTCGCGCCCGTACCGCTCGGTGTGGCGGCGTTCGGCGTCCTCGACGACCTCCCGCTCCGTACGGATCGTCGCGCGGCCCTCCAGCGTGGCCCAGCGCGCGCGGTGCATCTGGCAGACCGCGACCCGCGCCCCCTCGGGCCCCGCCGCCCGGATGTGGGCGACCTTGCGGCTGCCGCCGTCGGTGATGATGCGGGCCAGTCCCGCCCCGGGGTCGTACGTCACGCAGACGGGCACCACGTGCGGGGTGCCGTCCGGGCGCAGGGTGGTCAGGGTGCAGAGGTGGTACTCGCGCCAGAAGGCGAGGTACTCGGGGCTGGGGTTGCGCACGTCGACGGCCATGTCCGAAGCGTATGAGCCGCCCCGCGGCGCGCTTCTGGCGCCCTCGCCGGGCCCGGTTCGCTCGAATCCCAGCCTTGAGTGGAATAGACTCAACTTTGTGCACGTTGGTCGAAGCATGGGCCAGGTGGACAGCCTGGGTAAGACGCGATCGTTGAGGAGGAGACAGCGCACGTGGACGCCGAGCTGACGAACAAGAGCAGGGACGCCCTCACCGCGGCCACCAGCAGGGCCGTGAAGGACGGACACCCCGATCTCACCCCCGCACACCTGCTGCTCGCGCTGCTCGCGGGTGAGGACAACGAGAACATCATCGATCTGCTGGCCGCCGTGGAGGCCGACCAGGCCGCCGTACGCACGGAGACCGAGCGGCTGCTCGGCGCGCTGCCCAGCGTCACCGGTTCCACCGTGGCACCGCCGCAGCCCAACCGCGAGCTGCTCGCCGTCGTCGAGGACGCCGCGCGCCGCGCCAAGGACCTCGGTGACGAGTACGTCTCCACCGAGCACCTGCTGATCGCGGTGGCGGAGAAGGGTGGCCGGGCCGGTGAGATCCTCGGAGCTCAGGGGGCCAGTGCGAAGAAGCTGCTGGCCGCGTTCGAGAAGAGCAGGGGAGGGCGACGGGTGACCACACCCGACCCGGAGGGTCAGTACAAGGCCCTGGAGAAGTTCGGTACGGACTTCACGGCCGCGGCCCGTGAGGGCAAGCTCGACCCGGTCATCGGCCGGGACCAGGAGATCCGCCGCGTCGTACAGGTGCTGTCGCGCCGTACGAAGAACAACCCGGTCCTCATCGGCGAACCCGGCGTCGGCAAGACCGCCGTCGTCGAAGGGCTCGCCCAGCGCATCGTCAAGGGCGACGTGCCCGAGTCGCTGCGCGACAAGCGGCTGGTCTCCCTCGACCTCGGGGCGATGGTCGCGGGCGCGAAGTACCGCGGCGAGTTCGAGGAGCGGCTGAAGACCGTCCTCTCCGAGATCAAGGAGAGCGACGGCAAGGTCATCACCTTCATCGACGAGCTGCACACCGTCGTCGGCGCCGGAGCGGGCGGCGACTCCGCCATGGACGCGGGCAACATGCTCAAGCCCATGCTGGCCCGCGGCGAGCTGCGGATGGTCGGCGCGACCACGCTCGACGAGTACCGCGAGCGGATCGAGAAGGACCCCGCCCTGGAGCGCCGCTTCCAGCAGGTGCTGGTCGCCGAGCCGAGCGTCGAGGACACCATCGCGATCCTGCGTGGACTCAAGGGGCGTTACGAGGCGCACCACAAGGTCTCCATCGCGGATGCCGCGCTGGTGGCCGCCGCGACCCTGTCCGACCGCTACATCACCTCCCGCTTCCTCCCGGACAAGGCGATCGACCTCGTGGACGAGGCCGCCTCCCGGCTGCGCATGGAGATCGACTCCTCGCCCGTCGAGATCGACGAGCTCCAACGCGCCGTGGACCGCCTCCACATGGAGGAGCTGGCGCTGAAGAACGAGACCGACCCCGCCTCCCGGCAGCGGCTGGAGAAGCTCCGCCGCGACCTCGCCGACAAGGAGGAGGAGCTGCGCGGCCTCACCGCCCGCTGGGAGAAGGAGAAGCAGGGCCTCAACCGGGTCGGCGAGCTGAAGGAACGCCTCGACGACCTGCGCGGCCAGGCCGAACGCGCCCAGCGTGACGGTGACTTCGACACCGCGTCCAAGATCCTCTACGGCGAGATCCCGGGCCTGGAGCGAGAGTTGGAGGAGGCCACCGAGGAAGAGCAGGTGGCGGCCGAGACGCCCAAGGAGACCCTGGTCAAGGACGAGGTCGGCTCCGACGACATCGCCGACGTGGTCGGCGCCTGGACGGGCATCCCGGCCGGCCGGCTGCTGGAGGGCGAGACGCAGAAGCTGCTGCGGATGGAGGAGGAGCTCGGCAAGCGCCTGATCGGCCAGAGCGAGGCCGTCCGCGCGGTGTCGGACGCGGTGCGCCGCACCCGGGCCGGGATCGCCGACCCGGACCGTCCCACCGGCTCGTTCCTCTTCCTCGGCCCCACCGGCGTCGGCAAGACGGAGCTGGCGAAGGCGCTGGCGGACTTCCTCTTCGACGACGAACGGGCCATGGTCCGTGTCGACATGAGCGAGTACAGCGAGAAGCACAGCGTCGCCCGGCTCGTCGGCGCCCCGCCCGGCTACGTCGGTTACGAGGAGGGCGGCCAGCTGACGGAGGCGGTCCGCCGCCGCCCGTACAGCGTCGTCCTGCTGGACGAGGTGGAGAAGGCGCACCCGGAGGTCTTCGACATCCTGCTCCAGGTGCTGGACGACGGCCGGCTCACGGACGGCCAGGGCCGGACGGTGGACTTCCGCAACACCATCCTGATCCTGACGTCCAACCTCGGCAGCCAGTTCCTGGTCGACCCGCTGCTCAAGCCCGAGGCGAAGAAGGACCGGGTGCTGGAGGTCGTACGGGCCTCGTTCAAGCCGGAGTTCCTGAACCGGCTGGACGACCTGGTCGTCTTCTCCGCGCTCACCGGCGACGAACTCGCGCACATCGCGGGGCTCCAGATCGGCCGCCTCGCCAAGCGGCTCGCCGACCGGCAGCTGACCCTCGACGTCACCCCGGCCGCGCTGGCCTGGCTCGCCGAGAAGGGCAACGACCCGGCCTACGGCGCCCGGCCGCTGCGCCGCCTCATCCAGACGGCGATCGGCGACCAGCTCGCCCGGGAGATCCTCGCGGGCGAGATCGCGGACGGCGACACCGTACGCGTGGACGTGTTCGGGGACGCGGAGTCCGGCGGGGACGGCGGGCTCATCGTGGGGGCGGTGCGCTGAGGTCCGCGGACCGGAGCCGGCGGGGGCGAGGGGTACGGGGACGGCGGCGCGCCGTCCTCGTACCCGACGGCCCTGCCGGTCCTGGCCGCCGATCCTGTCCGCCGGGAGCGGATCGGGCCCGTTGGGGGTTGCCATTCCCCGCCCGCCATGGGGGAGGATGGCGTACAACCGCACGAAGGGAAATAACGGTGAGCATCGATCCGTCCTCGATTCCTAATTTCGGGGGCCAGCCCGAACCGCAGGCGGCAGGACCGGAGGGCCCCGTCGTCCCTGACCAGGACCTCGTCAAGCAGCTCCTGGAGCAGATGGAGCTCAAGTTCGTCGTCGACGACGAGGGCGACCTCGCGGCGCCGTGGGAAGAGTTCCGTACGTACTTCATGTTCCGCGGCGAGGCGGACCAGCAGGTCTTCTCGGTGCGGACGTTCTACGACCGCCCGCACGCCCTCGACCAGCGCGCCGTCCTGCTGGACGCCATCGACGACTGGAACCGCCGCACCCTGTGGCCCAAGGTCTACACGCACTCCCACGAGGGCGAGGAGGGCGAGGCCGGTTCGGTCCGCCTGATCGGTGAGGCGCAGATGCTCATCGGCACCGGCGTCGCCCTGGAGCACTTCGTCTCCTCGACGGTGAGCTGGGTCCGCGCCTCCATCGAGTTCGACAAGTGGCTCGTCGAGCGCCTCGGCCTCGCGCCGGCCGAGGACAAGGCCGAAGAGTCCGCGGACGAGACGCCCGAGGGCTGACCCACCGCGCTCGGCACCCCGCACGACGCACCCGCACGACGCGCTCGCACGACGCCCGGCCGGGGCGGCGGTCACCACGACCGCCGCCCCGGCCGTCGGTGTTTCCGGGCGGGCGGGCGACTGGGGCCCGGCGGGCCGCGCTCCGGATCAGTGATTCCGCAGCCCGGCCAGCCTTCCGACCGCCTCTTCCAGGAAGCCTTCCGCTTGCAGAAGGTCAAGGCGCGCGCATCGAAGGCCGGACAGCCTCCCTTGAAATCAGATCGTGATCTGAGTACGCTCTGATTATGTCTACCGCGCGTCTGGAAGCAGAAACGGAATCCGTCTCCTTCACCGATCTCTCCCGCAACCCCAAAGGCGTCGCGGCCAGAGCTGCCGCCCTGGGGCGGCTTCGAGTCACACATCGGGACGCACCAGACATGGTGCTGACCACGGCTGCCCGCGCGGAGGACGCGGAGGAGAACCTGACCACCGCCTCGCGGCTTTTCCTCGCGCTGATGAAGCAGGACGACGGTGCCAGGGCGCTCCTCCTCGCACTGCCCGAGGTGTTCCCCTGGGCGCGGCACCTGGACGCGGAAGAGGTCCGGGCCTTCACTGTCGAGCTTCTCGAAGCCCTGTCGGACGCCGCCGAGCTGGGGGCGGGAGAGGCCGTGCACCGCGCGATCGTCTCCTGGCGCGCCACAGCTCGCATCAATGCTGATCCCGAACAGCTCAGGGAATCGCTGCGTCCGCTCGATGGTGATGACCTCGGCCAGGTCGAGGTGCGTGGGTGAGCCCGAAGGAGGGAGACCGAGTCAGCGTTCCGCCCCTCCACGGGTGGAACGTCGTCTTCGGGACCACAGAGGCGGTGACGGGTTGGGAGGAACTGTGTCGCGTGGCCCTGCCGAGCGCGCATCGCTGCCTGGACGCTCTCCGGGGTGACCCCCTGACCCGGTCCAACTGGAATCGTCAGCATCAGTTGCGCGGCAGGCACGCCACCAAGGCGTGGAAGGGATCCGACCTGGAACAGTGGGAGTACGAGGTCACCAGCGGTGGTCGAGTGCGCTACCTGGTCAGTGTGGAGACCTCTACCGTGATCCTCGTGTACGCCTCCCCGCGACATCCCAAGGACACCGAGTGAACCGTGTTCGCTTCGGGTGCGGGGCTTGAGCAGGCCCCGCACCCCGAAGTGAACCGCCGGCGCTCTTTTCGCGCTCCCTGTCAGACCGCCAATCGCTTGAGGCGGGTGACCGCCTCTTCCAGCACACCCTGCCGCTTGCAGAACGCGAACCGTACCTGGGTGCGGCCCGCCTCCCGGTCGTCGTAGAAGACGGAGTTGGGGACGGCGACGACGCCGGCGCGCTCCGGGAGGGAGCGGCAGAAGGCGATGCCGTCCTTCTCGCCCAGGGGGGCGACGTCGGTGGTGACGAAGTACGTCCCCTGGGGCACGTACGCCTCGAAGCCGGCGGCGGTGAGGCCGGCGACGAGGAGGTCGCGCTTGGCGCGCAGGTCCTCGCGGAAGGCGGTGAAGAACGCGTCGGGGAGGGCCAGGGCCTCGGCCACGGCGTACTGGAGGGGGCCGCCGCTCACGAAGGTGAGGTACTGCTTCGCGGTGCGGACGGCGGTGACCAGGGCGGCGGAGCCGGTGACCCAGCCGATCTTCCAGCCGGTGAACGAGAACGTCTTGCCGGCCGAGGAGATGGAGACCGTCCGGTCGCGCATCCCGGGCAGGGAGATGAGGGGAACGTGGTCCCCGTCGAAGGCGAGGTGCTCGTAGACCTCGTCGGTGACGACCAGGAGGTCGTGTTCGACGGCGAGTTCGGCGATGGCGGACAGCTCCTCGGGTGTGAGGACCATGCCGGTCGGGTTGTGCGGGCTGTTCAGGAGGAGCAGCCGGGTGCGCGGGGTGATGGCGTCCCGGAGCGCGTCCAGGTCGGGGCGGAAGTCCGGGGCGCGCAGGGTGAGGGGGACGCGGACGCCGCCTGCCATGGCGATGCACGCCGCGTACGAGTCGTAGAAGGGCTCGAAGGCGATGACCTCGTCGCCCGGCTCCAGGAGGGCCAGCATGCTCGCGGCGATGGCCTCGGTGGCGCCCGCGGTGACCAGGACCTCGGTGTCGGGGTCGAAGCCGAGGCCGTAGAAGCGCTGCTGGTGCCCGGAGACCGCCCGGCGGAGCTCCGGGATGCCCGGGCCCGGCGGGTACTGGTTGCCCTTGCCCTCGCGCAGGGCGCGGACCGCGGCCTCGCGGACCTCCTCGGGGCCGTCGGTGTCGGGGAAGCCCTGTCCCAGGTTGATGGCTCCGGTCGTGAGCGCCAGGGCCGACATCTCCGCGAAGATCGTCGTCCCGTGCCCGTCCAGCCTGCGGTTCAGCAGTGGCCTGCGGCTCATCTCTCCACCGTCCTCGATGCGGGCCGGCGTCTCCGGGACCCGTGGTCATCCTGTCGGCAAGCTCTGGAGATGCTCAAGTCCGCTTTGGCGCGGATGCGGGCGGGGCATCCCGCAGGCATCCGGATCGGTATTCGGAGGCGGCGGGGGCCGCCACGGGGGACGGAAGGATGTGAGGGCGGTGGCGTACGTCCTGATGGCGCTGATCGCGCTGGCGGTCGCGGGGGTCGTCGTGACGGCCGTGCGGTGGTCGGGGAGGAACCGGCCGGCGTCCGGCGGGTTCGCGACCCGGAGCGGACCGCGCGGATACACGGTGAGTACGAAGAAGGCGCGCCGCTCGTCGGGGCGCGGGCGGTCGTCCGGGGACAGCTGGTGGGCCGGTGACGGCGGCTCGTCCGGGGATGGTGGTTCCAGCCACTCGGGCGGGCACTCCGGGGGGCATTCCGGCGGGCACTCGTGCGGAGGCGGCCACTCGTGCGGCGGTGGGTCCTCGTGCGGCGGGGGAGGTGGCTGCGGCGGCGGCAGCTGACGCGGTCCGGTGCGCCCGGTGGGCGCTGAGGAATTTCGGGGCCCGGCCGGGGTGATCAACTCCGGTCGGGCCCCGTCGTGTTGTGGATCTTCGACGCCGCCGGTGGCACACGGGGGCTTTCTGGTTGAACAGTTGAGCTGTATTGCCCCCCAGGGGATGGAAACCACGTCAAGTTGGTCAAAAACGCGGTGAGTGCGGCGTAGTTCGTGATTCCCTCGTTTGACAGAACATTTCAGCCCACGGACCCCAGTTGGGCCGGATCTGGCGCTTCCCTCCTCCCACGTCTCTCCTCCGGCGGCGCCCCCTGCTCATGTGTCCCTGCGTTTGCGGAGCCGACCCATGCTCACGTCCCTCCAGACGGCCTATTCCGACACCCGCGCTGCCGACCTGGCGTGGGCGCTCGGCAGGGAGCCGCTGCCCGCCCTCGCCGTGCTGGATCTCCAGCTCGGCGGCGCCACCATGCAGTTGAGGCTGCTCGGCGCCTCTCACCAGGTCCTGTTGGAGGAGGGCGGCCTCACCTGTTCGGAGACCGTGGCCTGCCTCCCCGGAACACGAACCCCGCTGCCGCTGGGGGTGGCCGAGCAGCTCGGCGACCGGGAGTACGAGTTCGCCGCGCGCGTGGAGACCCTCAACGAGGGCCAGTTCGCCGCGCGGGCACAGGAGTTGCTCGCCCTGGTGGCCGAGCACCCGCACGGGCTGGCGGGCACCTTTCCGGGCAGCCCCTACGCCTTCACCGCGATGCTGGCCCAGCGCTCGGAGGGGCAGGTGCGGTGGCGTACGTGGCACGCGTACCCGCAGGACGGGCAGTTGGTCGCCACGCGGACCCGGGTCGGAGTGCGGATCCCGGCGCCGCAGGGCGGTGTGGTGGTGCCCAGGACGGGGGTGGGTGCGGGGTCGGGGGTGGTCGCCGGGAGCGTTCCGTCGTTCGTGGAGCGCTCAACTCCCGTGATGGCTACGGCTTTTCAGGCCGCTTCGGCCGTGTCCGGGGTGGCCGCTGTTTCCGCCGGGGCCGGTGCGCCCGCCCTGGTGCTCTGAGGTGACCGAAAAGCGTGCGGCGTGCGGGGTGTTGGCGTGCGCCGGGGGGCGGTCGGCGCACGCCGGGCGCTCGCTGCGAAGCCTCAGGTGCACCCTTGCGGGTGACAGGATGCGAAGGAATCGTGACGTAGCGTTCCCGACATGATCGACCAGCAGGTGCCCCTTCTCGGGGGTGCGGCACCCCTTCCCGTACGCCCGCGGACCGGCCGCTTCCTCGTGCTGGCCTCCGTGTTCGTCTGCGCCGCCTGCGGTCTGGTGTACGAGCTCGAACTGGTCGCCATGGCTTCGTACTTGATCGGCGACTCCGTGACCCAGGCCTCGGTGGTGCTCTCCGTGATGGTCTTCGCGATGGGCATCGGCTCGCTGCTCGCGAAACGTTTGCGCTGCCACGCGGCCGTCGGCTTCGCCCTGATCGAGGTGGCGCTCGCGCTGGTCGGCGGGTTCTCCGCCCTCGTGCTCTACGCCTCCTTCGCCTGGCTCGGGGAGTCGCGCGTCGCGCTGGTCGGGTTCTCGGTGGCGATCGGCGTGCTGATCGGGGCGGAGATCCCGCTGCTGATGACGCTGATCCAGCGGGTCGACCGGCAGGACGCGGGCGGCACCGTCGCGGACCTCTTCGCCGCGGACTACGTGGGCGCCCTGGTCGGCGGCCTCGCCTTCCCCTTCCTGCTGCTGCCGATGCTGGGGCAGCTGACCGGCGCGCTGTTCACCGGTGCGGTCAACGCGGCGGCGGGCGGGGCCCTGATCCTCTGGCTCTTCCGCCGCGACCTCACCACCCGGTCCCGCTGGCTCCTCGTCCTCGCCGGGATCTGCGCGATGGCGCTGCTGGCCACCGCCACCGTGCTGGTGGACGACTTCGAGCGGGCCGCGCGCCGGGCGGTCTACGGGGGCGAGGTGCGGGTCGCGGTGCAGACGGGGGTGCAGGAGGTCGTCCTCACCGGCTCCGGGCGCGACACCCTCGACCTCTACCTCGACGGCCGGCTGCGGGTCAGCGCCCGCGACGAGTCCCGGTACCACGAGGCCCTCGTGCACCCCGCGATGCGCGGGCCGCACGCCCGGGTGCTGGTGCTCGGCGGCGGTGACGGGCTGGCCGCCCGCGAGGTGCTGCGCTACCCCGACGTGACCCGGGTGACGGTGGTCGAGCTGGACCCGGGGGTCACCCGGCTGGCCCGTACCGACCCCGCGCTCTCCGCGCTCAACGCCCGGGCCTACGAGGACCCGCGGCTGACGGCCGTCAACGCGGACGCGTTCACCTGGCTGCGGTCCGCGCACGACCGCTACGACGTGGTCATATCCGATCTGCCCGATCCGGGGATCACCGCGAGCACCAAGCTGTACTCCGCCGAGTTCTACGGCCTGGTCAGGCGGGCGGTCGCCCCGGGCGGCCGGTTCGTGGTGCACGCGGGGCCGCCGGGGAAGCGCCCGCGCACCTACTGGACGGTGGACGCCACCGTGCACGCGGCGGGCATGGCGACCCGGCCGTACCGGGTCCTCGGGCGGCGTACCGGGTTCGGCGCGAGTCCGGACCGGGTGCCGGGCGACACGGGCGCCGAGGAGGACTGGGGCTTCGTGCTGGCGGCCCCGGGCGGTGCGCCGCCGGTGCTCGGGCTCGGCCCCGGAACCCCCGCCCTGCGGTCCCTCGGCGCGGAAGGGCTGGCGGCGGCCGGCCGGGCCGCGGAGGCGATGCGGCTGCCGGGGCAGCCGCCGTCCACATTGCTGCATCCGCGCTACGCCTCGGAGACCTGACGCGACGGGCGGAGCGTGAGTAGGCTCGGATTCATGGAGCATGAGGTGTTCGTTCCGGTTCCGGTCGCGTCCCTGCGGAGCGCGCTCGGCGATCCCGTCAGGGTGGCGCGCTGCGTCCCGTCCCTCCAGCAGGACGCGGCCGCGTCCGCGCCGCTCGCCGGCCGGCTGCGGTTCCGGGTGGACGGCCACACGATCACCTACCGGGGCGCCCTGGAGCTCACCGCGGCGGGCGAGGACACCGTCTCCGTCACCGGGGAGGGCACCGCCGCCCGGGGCGCGGGCGCGGTGAAGCTGGCCCTGACGATCGCCCTGGAGGACTCCGGGAGCGAGGAAGAGGGCGCGTCCGGTACGACGATCCGCTACACGGGCACCGCCACCGGCGACGGCCGGCTCGCCGAGCTCGACGCCGAGGCCGTTCGCGTCGCCGCCCGTCGGCTGCTCGACCGGTTCACCCAGCAGCTCGTCACGGAGAGCCTGGCCGCCCACGGGACGCCGGGGACTCCGGGGGCCGGTGAGGCGGGTGAGGCGCCCGGAACGGCCGGTACGCCTCCCGTCGAGTCGCCTCCCGCCGCCGCTCCGTACGAGGACGCCGACAGCAGCACCGGCATCGAGGCGCAGGCGGACGCGGAGACGCGTCCCGACGGGGGCGACACCGACACCCCGGCCGGTGCGGGCACCGGGTCCCTCTTCGACGCCCCGGTGCCGCCCCCCTCGCTCGGCGCGAGCGCCGACATCGAGTTCGCCGTCCCGGACGAGCCGCCGGCCGAGGCCGCGCACGCCCGGCGCACCATGATCGGGCGGAGCGCCGAGGAGGTGGACCACGCGCCGCCGCGCGGCCGGTACGCGCCCGTGCCCTCGCCGGAGACCACCACCGCCTCCTCCACCCTGCGGTGGGTGGCCCCGGCGGCGGCTCTCGCCATCGCCTCCGCCGTGGTCGTGGGGCGGGCGCTGCGGCGCCGTGGGTGAGCGCGACAGTAGGGTCGTTCCGTGAGTAGCGAGAAGAGCATCCGGCTGACCGCCGGCGACGCCGAGTTGACCATCGACCCCGTCCGGGGGTGCCGGATCACCAGCCTGCGGATCGCGGGCACCGAACTGCTGCGCCAGGGCGAGCGGTACGGCTGCTTCCCCATGGTGCCGTGGGTCGGGAGAACCGCGTACGGCGAGTTCCGCAACGGCGACACGGTGCACACCCTGCCGCTCAATTCGCCGCCGCACGCCATCCACGGCACGGGCCGCGACACCTCCTGGACCACCGCGCGGGAGCTGGAGGGAGAGGCCGCCTTCTACTACGACCTCGCCGAACCGTGGCCGTACCAGGGGCGGGTGACGCAGACCTTCGCACTCTCCGGGGACGCCCTGACGATTCGCATGTCCGTGGAGACGTACGGCGACTCCTTCCCGGCCCAGGCCGGCTGGCACCCCTGGTTCCTGCGGAACATCGGCGGCCAGGACGCCCAGCTCTCCTTCGACGCCGCCTGGCAGGAGGAGCGCGGCGCGGACCACATGCCGACCGGCCGCAGGATCGACCCGCTCCCCGGTCCCTGGGACGACTGCTTCGGGATGCCGGAGGGCGTGAAGGCCACGGTCACCTGGCCGGAGCAGCTGGAGCTGACCGTCACCAGCCGCGACGAGTGGGTCGTGATCTACGACGAGCAGGACGAGGCGCTCTGCGTGGAACCGCAGTCCGGCCCGCCGAACGGGCTGAATTCCACTCCGCGCCTGGTCACGCCGATCGAGCCGCTGGAGATGGAGACCACCTGGAGCTGGGCTCGGCTCTGAGGGAGTCCGCCCCGCCACGTACTCTCGACGGTATGACTGACGTACGCGCTGACCTGCTCCAGCAGATCAAGGACAAGGCCGTGGTGCACGGCAAGGTGACCCTCTCCTCGGGTCTGGAAGCCGACTGGTACATCGACCTGCGCCGGGTCACGCTGGACGGCAAGGCCGCGCCGCTGGTCGGCCAGGTCATGCTCGACGCCACCGCCGAGCTCGACTACGACTGCGTCGGCGGTCTGACCCTGGGTGCCGACCCGGTCGCCACCTCGATGCTGCACGCCTCCGCCGCGCGTGGTGGCTCGCTGGACGCCTTCGTCGTCCGCAAGGCGCAGAAGGCGCACGGGATGCAGCGCCGCATCGAGGGCACCGACGTCAAGGGCCGCCGCTGCCTGGTGGTCGAGGACACCTCGACCACCGGTGGATCGCCGCTGACCGCCGTCGAGGCCGTTCGCGAGGCCGGTGGCGAGGTCGTCGCCGTCGCCACGATCGTGGAGCGGGGCGCTGCCCCGGCCATCGCCGAGGCCGGACTGCCGTACCTGCACGTCTACTCGGTCGCCGATCTCGACCTGGCCTGAGCCAACCAGAGGGGAGCTTCCCCTCTGACCTGCGGTTTTCTCCGGGGCGCACCGTTTCACGTGAAACGGTGCGCCCCGGACCCGTTTCTACGGGGGTCCTCCGGGTGGAGTCCCCGCAGGAGTCTGGGAAGATGGGCACGACGATGACGTCGCCCCCAGGTCAGGGACCAGCACTGCACACCCGCACATCCCAAGGAGCGGACAGATGCCCATCGCAACCCCCGAGGTCTACGCCGAGATGCTCGACCGGGCGAAGGCAGGCAAGTTCGCCTACCCGGCCATCAACGTGACCTCGACCCAGACGCTCCACGCGGCTCTGCGCGGTTTCGCCGAGGCCGAGAGCGACGGCATCGTCCAGATCTCCACCGGTGGTGCGGAGTTCCTGGGCGGCCAGTACAACAAGGACATGGTGACGGGCGCCGTGGCCCTCGCCGAGTTCGCGCACATCGTCGCTGCCAAGTACGACATCACCGTCGCGCTGCACACCGACCACTGCCCCAAGGACAAGCTGGACGGCTACGTCCGCCCGCTGCTCGACATCTCCGCCGAGCGCGTCGCCAAGGGCCTCAACCCGCTGTTCCAGTCCCACATGTGGGATGGCTCGGCCGAGACCCTCGCGGACAACCTGGCCATCGGTCAGGAGCTGCTCGCCAAGGCTGCCGCCGCCAAGATCATCCTTGAGGTCGAGATCACCCCGACCGGTGGCGAGGAGGACGGCGTCACGCACGAGATCAACGACGAGCTGTACACCACCGTCGACGACGCGCTGCGTACCGCCGAGGCGCTCGGCCTGGGCGAGAAGGGCCGCTACCTGCTGGCCGCCTCCTTCGGCAACGTCCACGGCGTCTACAAGCCGGGCAACGTCGTGCTCCGCCCCGAGCTCCTGAAGGACCTCCAGGAGGGCGTCGGCGCCAAGTACGGCAAGACCTCCCCGTTCGACTTCGTCTTCCACGGCGGCTCCGGCTCCACCGCGCAGGAGATCGCCACCGCGCTGGAGAACGGCGTCGTGAAGATGAACCTCGACACCGACACCCAGTACGCCTTCACCCGCCCGATCGCCGACCACATGTTCAGCAACTACGACGGCGTGCTGAAGGTCGACGGCGAGGTCGGCAACAAGAAGACCTACGACCCCCGCACCTGGGGCAAGTCCGCCGAGGCGGGCATGGCCGTGCGCGTCACCGAGGCCTGCGCCAACCTGCGCTCCACGGGCACGAAGCTGAAGTAAGCGCGGGTACGGGGCCGCAGGGTCCCGTACCGCGTCGTCGCGGGCCCGATGCTCCTGGGTGATCCCCGGTGAGGTCGGGCCCGTGGCATGTGCGGCCCCGGGCACGACACCCGGAGCGACACCGGACGCCACCCCGGGCCGCGCCGACCGTGAACGACCGAACCATGAGTACGACCGAACCGTGTGAGGTACCGCTGTGAGTCCGTCCTACGATTTCGACGCCGTCGTCGACCGCCGCGGTACCTGGAGCGTGCAGTGGGACGGGGTCGCCGACCGGTTCGGGGTGGACGGGCTGCTGCCGTTCACCATCTCCGACATGGACTTCCGGACCGCGCCCGAGGTGCTGGACGCGCTGCGTGCCCGAATCGACCACGGGGTGTTCGGGTACACCGACTGGCAGCAGGACGACTTCCGTTCGGCGATCGCCCACTGGTTCGCCACCCGCTACGGCACCGCCATCGACACCGGGCAGCTCGTCTACGGCCCCTCGGTGCTCAACCAGCTCTCCCAGCTGCTGCGGATGTGGACCGGGGCCGGCGACGCGGTGGTCACCCACACCCCGACGTACGACGGTTTCCGCAAGGCGATCCTCGGCCTGGGGCGCGAGATGCGCGGAGTACCGGTCGGTGACGACGCGGCCCTGGAGCGGGAACTCGCCCGCCCGGACGCGAAGGTGCTGCTGCTCTGCTCGCCCCAGAACCCCACGGGGCGGGTGTGGACGGAGGCCGAGCTCACGCGGATGGCGGAGCTGGCCGCGCTCCACGGCGTGCGGGTGATCAGCGACGAGATCCACGCGGACTTCGCGCACGACGGGCACCACCACGTGCCGTGGACCCGGGTGGCGGACCGGGGCCCCGCGGGCTGGGCGCTCATCACCTCCGGGTCGAAGTCCTTCAACTTCCCCGGGCTGAGCGGCTCCTACGGCCTGATCGGCGACCCGGCAGACCGGGCCGAGTACCTGCGGCGGATGGCCACGGCCGAGGGTCTTGAGTCCCCGGCGGTGCTCGCGCTGACCGCCCACATCACCGCGTACCGGGAGTGCGGGCCGTGGCTCGACGAGCTGCGTACGTACATCGCCGGGAACCTCGCCCTGGTCGAGGAGCGGCTGCGCGCCGCCTTCCCGGAGCTGGACTGGCGCCCGCCGCAGGCCGGTTACCTCGCCTGGATCGACCTGAGGCCGCTCGGCCTGGACGACGACGCCCTCCAGCGGGTGCTGATCGAGCGGGAGAAGGTCGCCATCATGCCGGGCGGGGTCTACGGCTCCGACGGCTTCGTACGGCTCAACGTCGGCTGCCCGCGCGCCAAGGCGGAGGCGGGCGTCGACGCGCTGGTCCGGGCGATCCGCTCGCTGCGGTAGCCGCCACGGGCGTACGGGGGAGGCCGGGGCCCACTGGCCGCCCCGGCGGACAGCGGCGATGCTGCCCCCATGGGTGAAACCCCCGAGGGACCCCCGACACCCCGGGACCGCACGGCCCCGGACCGCGCGCCGGACCGCACGCCGGACCGCACGGCCGCGCGGACGGACGGCGGGGGCGGTGCCGGTGCGCCGAAGGCCGCCGGGGAGATCCGGGCCGCCTCGGCGCCCGGGCGGTGGATCGTCCTGACCACCGTCCTCGGCTCCGGCATGGCGATGCTGGACTCCACCGTCATCAACGTGGCGCTGCCCCGGATCGGCGAGGACCTCGGCACCGACCTCGCGGCGCTCCAGTGGACCGTCAACGCCTACATGCTGACGCTCGCCGGGCTGATCCTGCTGGGCGGGGCGCTCGGCGACCGGTACGGGCGACGGCGGGTCTTCGTCGTCGGCGTCGTCTGGTTCGCCCTCGCCTCGCTGGTCTGCGCCGTCGCGCCGAACGCCGCCGTGCTGATCGCGGCGCGCGCCTTCCAGGGCATCGGCGGGGCGCTGCTCACCCCGGGGTCGCTGGCGCTCATCCAGGCGAGCTTCCACCCGGACGACCGGGCCCGGGCGGTCGGGCTCTGGTCCGGCTTCGGCGGGGTCGGCGCGGCCATCGGGCCGTTCGTGGGCGGCTGGCTCGTCGACGGGCCCGGCTGGCGGTGGGTCTTCCTGCTCAACCTGCCGGTCGCCGCGCTCTGCGTACCGGTCGCGCTGCGCCATGTGCCGGAGTCCCGGGACCCGCGCGCCCACGGGCGCTTCGACGTCCTCGGGGCGGTGCTCGCGGCGGTGGCGCTGGCCCTGGTGACGTACGCGCTGATCGAGGCGCCGGGGAGCGGTGCCTCGCCCGCGGTGATCGGGGCGGCGGTGGGCGGGGTGGTGGCCGGGGCGGCGTTCGTACGGGTGGAGCGGCGGCGGCCGGACCCCATGGTGCCTCCGGCGATCTTCCGCTCCCGGCTGTTCACCGTCGTCAACCTGGTGACGTTCTGCGTGTACGCGGCGCTGGGCGGGTTCTTCTTCCTCTCCGCGATCCAGCTCCAGGTCGTCGCCGGGTACACGGCGCTCGGCGCGGGTACCGCGCTGCTCCCGACGACCGTGCTGATGCTCTTCTTCTCGGCCGCCTCCGGCGAACTGGGCCACCGCATCGGCCCCCGCATCCCGCTCACCGTCGGCCCGTTGCTGGCCGCCGCGGGCATGCTGCTGATGCTGCGGGTCGGGCCGGGGAGCGCATCGGTGACCGGGTACCTGAGCGAGGTGCTGCCCGCCGTGGTGGTGCTGGGCCTGGGCCTCGTCACCCTCGTCGCGCCGCTCACCGCGACCGTGCTGGCGGCGGTGGACACCGGGCAGGCGGGGCTGGCCAGCGGCATCAACAACGCCGCCGCCCGTGCGGCGGGGCTGATCGCGGTCGCCGCGCTGCCGCTGCTGGCGGGCATGGGCCCGGAGGCGTACCGGGAGGCGGGCGAGTTCGCCTCGACCTTCCGGCGGGCGATGCCGATGTGCGCGGGGCTCCTGGTGGCGGGGGCGGTGCTCGCCTTCTGCACGGTGCGGACGCCGGGGCGGGCTCCTGCGCCTTCCCCGTCCCCGGACGCCGACCGCGACCGGACGGAGGGCGGTGGGGCGCATCCGGCCGGGGCGCCCTGCCGCCCCGAGTGCACCGTGCACTGCGGGGTCGTCGCGCCGCCCCTGGAGCCCGCCCGGCGGCCCTCCGAGGAGTGACCGGCCGCTCGCGGCGCGGAGGGGCCGGCGGGCGCGGCTGCGGGGGCCCGGCGGCGGGCCGGGCGGTGTCCCGTCACGCCGGGGTGCCAGGCACACTGGGACCCATGTCCATCCACGAGAACCTGCTCGGGGGCCCCGCCCCGACCCACCTGCCCGACGACCCGGAGCCGCGCGGGCTGCTCGCCGGCGGCACCCCGCCCGCCGAGGTCGCGGCGAAGTACCCCACCTCCTCGCTCGCCTGGGCGCAGCTGGCCGACGACGCCTTCGAGGGCGGCCGGGTCATCGAGTCGTACGCCTACGCCCGCACCGGCTACCACCGCGGGCTCGACGCCCTGCGCCGGGCCGGCTGGAAGGGCCACGGGCCCGTGCCGTTCGAGCACGAGCCGAACCGCGGCTTCCTCCGCGCCCTGCACGCCCTCGCGCGCGCCGCGGGGGCCATCGGCGAGCAGGAGGAGTACGAGCGCTGCTCGACCTTCCTCCGCGACTCCTCGCCGACCGCGGCCGACATCCTGGGCTGATCCCACCAGGAGGCGCGGGACAGCCCCACGGCGTCCGCCGTTCCTCCGTCGTGCCTGGTCAACCGGCCCGCAGACCGCTTTGTCGGCTGCGGGCCGGTATGCGTTGCGGGGGGCGCGGGCCGGGCGGATCAAGTTCTCCGCGGCCGGGCGCCTCGCGGGTTTCCGGTCATAGGATGCGCCGCAGGGGACCGGAGCCCACCCAGCTAGGACGGGGCGGACCGCTACCCGGAAGCTCGTGTCGAGGAGACAGCGATGTCGGCGAAACACCCCGATTCCGAAGAGACCGGTGCGGAGACCCCGTACCTCGATTTCGCGGGAACGACTCCTTACGAGGACTACGTCCAGGCGGACGTTCTCACCCATTTGCAGCAGTTGCGCTCCGACGATCCCGGCGAGATGGTCTTCCTCGTGACCACCCAGGTCATGGAGTTGTGGTTCACCGTCCTGGTCCACGAGTGGGAGACGGCGGCGCTGGCCCTGCGCGAGGACCGGCTGCCGGACGCGCGGGACGCCCTGAAGCGCTCGCTGCGCGAGCTGGAGGCCCTGAACGCGTCCTGGCGGCCGCTGGCCCAGCTCACCCCCGCCCAGTTCAACTCCTACCGGGGCGCGCTCGGCGAGGGTTCCGGCTTCCAGTCGGCGATGTACCGGCGGATGGAGTTCCTGCTCGGTGACAAGTCCGCCTCCATGCTCGTCCCGCACCGGGGCTCCCCGCGCGTGTACGCCGAGCTGGAGAAGGCGCTGAGCCAGCCGAGCCTCTACGACGAGACGCTGGCGCTGCTCGCGCGGCGCGGGCACCCGGTGCCGCAGTCGGTCCTCGGCCGTGACCTGCGGCAGAAGTACGAACCCTCCCCGGTGATCGAGGCCGTCTGGACCCGGATATACGCCGAACCGGAGAAGTACGACGAGCTGGTGCGCCTCGGCGAGCTGCTCACGGACGTCGGCGAGCTGGTCTGGCGCTGGCGCAACGACCACCTGGTGGCGACCCGGCGGGCCATGGGCTCGAAGACCGGAACCGGCGGCTCCGCCGGAGTGGCGTGGCTGGAGAAGCGCGCCTCGAAGAATGTGTTCCCCGAACTCTGGACGGCCCGCAGTCATGTCTGAGACCAACCACCGCCTGCTGGCGGACCGTGCGGCCAAGCTCGACGCCGCCGACGAACTCGCCGGTATGCGCGAGCTGTTCACCCTCGACGAGAGCGTCTACCTGGACGGCAACTCGCTCGGCGCGCTCCCCGTCCACGTGCCCGACCGGCTGCACGACGTCCTCACCCGCGAGTGGGGCGAGCTGCGCATCCGGTCCTGGGACGAGAGCGGCTGGTGGACCGCGCCCGAGCGGGTCGGCGACCGCATCGCGCCGATCGTCGGCGCGGCACCGGGCCGGATCGTGGCCGGCGACTCCACCAGCGTCAACATCTTCAAGGCGCTGGTCGCCGCGACCCGCCTCGCGCCGGGCGGCCGGGACGAGATCATGGTCGACGCCTCGACGTTCCCGACCGACGGCTACATCGCCGGTTCGGCCGCCCGGATGACCGGCCACCGGATCGTCCCGGTCGACCCCGCCGACGTCCCGGGCGCCGTCAACTCCCGTACGGCGGCAGTGCTGTTGAACCACGTCGACTACCGCACCGGGCGGCTGCACGATCTGCCCACGCTCACCGCCGCCGTGCAGCGCGCGGGGGCCGTCGTGGTCTGGGACCTCTGCCACAGCGCCGGTGCGCTGCCGGTCGGACTGGACGAGCACGGCGTGGACCTCGCGGTCGGCTGCACGTACAAGTACCTGAACGGCGGCCCGGGTTCACCCGCGTACCTGTACGTCGCCGAGCGCCACCAGGGCGTCTTCGACTCCCCGCTGCCGGGGTGGAACTCGCACGCCGACCCGTTCGGCATGACCCCCGGGTACGAGCCCGCCGAAGGTTCCGTCCGGGGCCGGGTCGGCACGCCGGACATCCTCTCCATGCTGGCGCTGGAGTCCGCGCTCGACGTGTGGGACGACGTCCCGATCGAGGCCGTACGCGCCAAGTCCCTTGCCCTGACGGACTTCTTCCTGGAGTGCGTCGAGGCGTACGCCCCCGGGGGCCGGGTCGTCTCCGTCACCCCGGCCGCGCACGCCGAGCGCGGCAGCCAGGTCGCGCTGCGGTGCGCCGAGGCCGAGCCGGTGATGCGCGAACTGATCGCGCGGGGTGTGGTCGGCGACCTGCGCCGCCCCGACGTGCTCCGGTTCGGATTCACCCCGCTGTACGTCGGCTTCGCCGATGCGGAGCGGGCCGCCCGGGTGCTGGCCGGGGTGCTGGCGGACGTGCCGGCGGGGTCGGCCGCGCAGAGGTGACGGCGTCGGAGCGGTCGCGGACGGAGCCGGGGCGGGCCCGCTCCGTCCGGAGACCGCTCCGGGGCCTGGTACGGTCCCCGCAGGTCGGACAAGTGGGGCAGCCCAAAGGATGGTTGGAGCAACAATGTCGGATTCCGCCGCGCGCGATCGGGACGCCGTAGAGGAGAAGTCGGCGTTCGCCAATGCGGAGATCGCCCCCGACCGGACCGTCGCCTACGGGGACCACCCCGACCAGGTCATCGACCTCTGGGCTCCGGCGCACGGGTGGACCAACATGCCGCTCGTCGTCCTGCTCCACGGCGGCGCCTGGCGCGCCCCGTACGACCGCCGCCACGTGTCGCCGCTCGCCGCCTTCCTCACCGACCGCGGCTTCGCCGTCGCCAGCGTGGAGTACCGGCGCGGACCGGACCCGTCCTCGGCGGGGGAGGGGAACGCGGCGGGCCGCTGGCCCGAGACCTTCGACGACGTGGCCGCCGCGATGGACGCCGTCCCGGCCATCGCGGCACGGGAGTTGCCGGAGGCCGACCTGCGGCGGATCGTCGTCACCGGGCACTCGGCGGGCGGCCACCTCGCGCTCTGGGCGGCGGCCCGGCATGTGCTGCCCGTGGGGTCGCCGTGGCGGTTGCCCGAGCCTCCGCCGCTGCGCGGCGTGGTGGCGCTGGCGCCGATCGCCGACCTGCTGACCGCCGCGAAGCTCGGCATCTGCTCCGGGGCCGTCCACGAACTCCTCGGCGGTGAGGAGGGGTTCGCCGAACGGCGCCCGCACGTCGACCCTGCCGTCCTGCTGCCCACCGGGATCGCGACCCACATCGTGCAGGGCTGCGACGACATCGTCGTTCCGCAGCCGGTCGCGGAGGCGTTCGTCGCCGCGGCGGCGACGGCGGGGGAGACCGTCGGGCTGACCCTGCTGGACGAGATCGGCCACTTCCCGCTCATCGACCCCTCGACGGACGCCTGCGCGCTGGTGGCGGACGAGCTGGAACAGCTCGCCTGGTGAGACGCGCGTCCGGCGGATCAGTGCTCCTGGCGCAGGTGGGTCCGCCGGCCGTCGCGGTCGAAGATCGCGAGGATCTCCGCCGGACCGCCGCGTGAGCCGAACGCGTGCGGGACCATCGTGGAGAACTCCGCCGCCTCGCCGGTCTCGACCGTGATCGTCCGGTCCCCCAGCAGCAGCACGACCGTGCCGGAGAGCACGGTGAACCAGTCGTTGCCGCCCGGGTGGACCTTCAACTCGTCCCGCCCGTGCCGGGGCTCGGGCGCGGTGATGCTCATCCGGACCACGGTGACACCCGGCTGCCCGCCCTTCCGGTTCAGCAGCCAGGTGGTCGTGCCGCACTCCGCGTCGTGCTGCGGGCGGATCACCACGTCCTCGTCGGACACCGACTCCACCAGCGCGTCCAGGGTGGTTCCGAGGGCGCGTGCGATGGTGCTGAGCTGATCGAGGCTGATCCGCCGGTGGCCGGTCTCGATACGGCTCAGGGTGGACGGGCTGAGGAAGCAGCGCGCGGCCAGATCGTCGAGCGACCAGCCCTGCGCGGTACGGAGTCCGCGTATCCGCTTGCGGACCAGGGAGTCGAGTTCACCGTCTTGCGTCATACGCAAGATGCTATGCGTTCCGCGCAAGGCCTGCGTAGGCTCGAAGCATGAGCGCACACGAGGAGCACCAGCACGGGCACGGCCACGGGCATCAGCACGACAGTGTCCACGGGCACGGGCACGGGCACGGCCACGGCCACGGCCACGGCCACGGCCACGGCCACGGCCACGGGCACGGGCACGGTTCGGGGGACGCCGACTTCTCCGTACTGACCGAGATGCTGGACCTCGACGCCGAGGTGCTGCGCGAGCACCTGGACGAGCTGACCGGCTGGATCGAGGAACTGGGCGGCGGGACGTCCGACGCGTCGGCAGGCCCCGGCCCGCGCGTGCTCGACCTCGGCAGCGGCACCGGCGCGGGCACCTTCGCCCTGCTCCAGCGCTTCCCCGGCGCCGAGGTCACCGCCGTGGACGTTTCGCCGGAGATGGCCGCCCGCCTGGCGGAGAAGGCCGCCGCGCTGGGGGCCGCCGGCCGTGTCCGTACCGTGGTCGCCGACCTCGACACCGAGGCCCTGCCCGCCGGGCCCTACGACCTGGTGTGGGCCTCCGCCTCGCTCCACCACATGGCCGACCCGGGGGCGATCCTCGCCCAGGTCCGCGAGGTGCTGCGCCCCGGTGGGCTCATGGTGGCGGTCGAGCTCGAAGGCTTCCCGCGCTTCCTCCCCGACGACCTCGGCATCGGCCGCCCCGGTCTGGAGAACCGCGTGCACGCGGCCCAGGCCGAGGGGCGGAAGGCCGCCGGGATGCACATGACCGAGGACTGGGGGGCGAGGCTGCGCGAGGCCGGGCTCGACGTGGTGGCCGAGCGGGTCGTCGACATCGACCTCGCCGCCCCGCTGCCCGCCGCCACCGGCCGCTACGTCCTGGCCTCCCTCACCCGCGTCCGGTCCGCGCTCGACGACGTACTCGACGCCGAGGACCTCGCTGCCCTGGACGCGCTCACCGACGCGGACGGCCCGCACGGCGTGCTGCACCGGGACGACCTCACCGTCCGCACCGAGCGGAGCGTCTGGGTCGCCACGCGTCGCGGAGCCGCGTAGTACCTGAGGGGGAGACCCCGGTATCCGCTTCCGTGGGGACGACCCGGGCCCGTGCCCCGCCCTACCGTGAGCACGTGACCGAGACCCTGACGCAAGCGAAGACGAAGGCGCCCGAACTCCGCTGGGTGCGGGGAGCGGTGGAGAGCCTGCGGGAGGACCTCCTCCAGGACGTGACGGCCTACCGCCCGCTGCCCCCGCTCAGCGACGAGGGGCCGCTGCTGCGCCGACTGCCCGCGAGCGCACGGGAGAAGCTCGTCTGGACCCCGCACGCCCTGGTGCTGACAGCCGCGGTGATCTGCCTGCTCTTCGGGCTGAACGCCGAGAGCGAGCAGTTCGTCCTCGGGGTGGTACCGGCGATTCCGGTGGTGCTGACGCTCGTCCGGCCGGTGGCGGCCTTCTGGGGGTCGATGGCCGCCACGGTGGTCGTCGCCCTCGCCGGTACGGGCTGGCCCTGGGGCCCGAGCAGCTTCTGGGGCCACCTGGTGGTCCTGGTGGTGTGCGCGGCCCGCACCCGGCCGCGTGCCGCCGCCGGGATGTGGGTGCTCACGCTGGTGCTGGGCATGCTGCTGGGGACCGTCGCGCCGTACCGGCTGGGCGTTTCCACCGCCGCCCCGATGTTCGTGGTGTCGGCGCTCGCCCTGCTCGTGGTGACCGTCGTCCAGGTCCGGCGCGAGGCCGAGCGCGAGGTGAACGAGGCCGAGCGGGAGGTGACGGTCCAGCGCACGGTGACGGCCGTCGAGCGCGACCGGCGCACGCTCCTGGAGGAGCGCACCACCATCGCCCGCGAGCTGCACGACGTGGTCGCCCACCACATGTCGGTGGTGGCGATCCAGGCCGAGGCCGCCCCCTACCGGGTGGAGAACCCGCCGCCCGAGCTGGCGCAGGCGTTCGTCACCATCCGCGAGAACGCGGTCGCCGCGCTCACCGAACTCCGCCGTGTGCTCGGTGTCGTACGGGCGGAGGACCAGGAGGCGCCGGACGCCCCGCAGCCCACCCTCGCCCGGCTCGACCGGCTGCTGGACAACGTCCGCGAGGCGGGCCTGGAGACGGAGAAGACGGTCACCGGGGCGGTACGCGAACTGCCGCAGGGCGTCGAGCTGTCGGCGTACCGGATCGTCCAGGAGGCGCTGAGCAACACCCTGCGCCACGCGCCGGGCGCCACCGCCGTCGTCGAGATCGCCTACGTCCTCGGCGGGCTCGGGGTACGGGTCGTCAACGGGCCGCCGACCGGCCCGGTCGACGCCTCGCCGGGCGCCGGGCACGGCATCACCGGGATGCGCGAGCGGATCGCGATGCTGGAGGGCGAGATGACCGCGGCGGAGACCGAGGAGGGCGGCTACGAGGTCGCCGTGTTCATCCCCGTGCCCCGGGCGGCGGACGGCGTCGCCTCCGCCACGGAAGAGGAGGCCGCCGCGTGAGCGACATCGGGGTTCTGATCGTCGACGACCAGATGATGGTCCGCGAGGGCTTCTCGGTACTGCTCAACGCCATGCCCGGGATCGAGGTCGTCGGCGAGGCGGTCGACGGGCGGCAGGCGGTCGAGAAGGTCGCCGCGCTCGCCCCGGACGTGGTGCTGATGGACATCCGGATGCCGGAGATGAACGGCATCGAGGCCACCCGCGAGATCGTCGCCGCCGACGCGGAGGCGAAGGTGCTCGTGCTCACCACGTTCGACCTGGACGAGTACGTCTACCAGGCCCTGCGCGCCGGGGCCTCCGGCTTCCTGCTCAAGGACGCCTCCGCCCGCCAACTCGCCGATGCCGTACGGGTGGTGGCCTCCGGCGAGGCGCTCCTCGCACCCACCGTGACGCGCCGGCTGATCGCCGAGTTCTCCAAGCTCTCCCAGGCGCCGAAACCCCCGGCGCTGGCCCGGATCGGGGACCTCACCGAACGCGAGACGGAGGTACTGGTACTGGTCGCGCAGGGGCTCTCCAACGCGGAGATCGCCGCGCACCTGGTGGTCGCCGAATCCA
The DNA here is from genome assembly GCF_053597235.1 of Streptomyces sp. NPDC001493. NCBI lineage: Bacteria > Bacillati > Actinomycetota > Actinomycetes > Kitasatosporales > Streptomycetaceae > Streptomyces > Streptomyces sp. NPDC001493. The sequence continues at coordinate 168,362 of NZ_JBSFHV010000002.1, read as the reverse complement.
CCGTCAAGACCCATGTGAGCCGGGTCCTGGTGAAGCTCGGGCTCCGCGACCGCACCCAGGCGGCGGTCTTCGCCTACGAAGCGCGCCTGGTCACGCCGGGGTAGGGCCGGTCCTCGCGCGGGGGCACCTGCCGGTAGCGTCGGGTCATGCACGTGTCCTTCGACCCCTGGTCACCCGCGTTCGTCGCCGATCCGTACCCCGCCTACGCCGCGCTGCGCGCCGCCGGCCGGGTCCACTATTTCGAGCCGACCCGGCAGTGGCTGATCCCGCACTACGCCGACGTGTCGGGGCTGCTCCGCGACCGGCGGCTCGGCCGGACGTATCTGCACCGCTTCACCCACGAGGAGTTCGGCCTCACCCCGCCTCCCGCCGCGCACGAGCCGTTCACCACCCTCAACGGCCAGGGCCTCCTCGACCTGGAGGCACCCGACCACACCCGCATCCGGCGCCTCGTCTCCAAGGCGTTCACGCCGCGTACGGTCGAGCGGCTCGCGCCCACCGTGCGGCGCCTGGCGGCCGAGCTGGTCGACACGTTCGTGGCCGAGGGCGGCGGCGACCTGCTCACGGCGGTCGCCGAACCCCTGCCGGTCGCCGTGATCGCCGAGATGCTGGGCGTCCCGGAGTCCGACCGGGCGCTGCTGCGCCCCTGGTCGGCCGCGATCTGCGGGATGTTCGAGCTGAACCCTTCGGAGGAGACCGCGCGGGCGGCGGTTTCGGCGTCCACCGAGTTCTCCGCGTACTTGCGCGAACTCATCGCCGTACGGCGGGAGAAGCCGGGCGAGGACCTGATCTCCGGTCTCATCGCCGCCCACGACGAGGACGAGCGGCTCACCGAGCAGGAGATGATCTCCACCTGCGTGCTGCTGCTGAACGCGGGCCACGAGGCGACCGTCAACACCACCGTGAACGGCTGGCGCACCCTCTTCCACCACCCCGAGCAGCTCGCCGCGCTCCGCGCCGACCACGGCCTGCTGTCCACAGCTGTGGAAGAACTCCTGCGCTACGACACCCCGTTGCAGATGTTCGAGCGCTGGGTGCTGGACGACATCGAGATCGCCGGTACGGTCGTCCCGCGCGGCTCCGAGGTGGCGCTGCTCTTCGGCTCCGCCAACCGCGACCCGGAGCGCTTCGCCGACCCGGACACCCTCGACCTCTCCCGCCCGGACAACCCGCACATCACCTTCGGCGCGGGCATCCACTACTGCCTGGGCGCCCCGCTGGCCCGCATCGAACTCGCCGCCTCCTTCGGCGAGCTGCTGCGCAAGGCGCCGGGGATGCGGCTGGCCGAGGAGCCGGAGTGGCACCCGGGGTACGTCATCCGGGGGCTGAAGGAGCTCCGCGTGGAGGTGTGATCCCCGGGTCGTGTCCGCCGCCCGGACCTGCGGGGCTCGCTCACCCCCGCAGGTCCCGGCGGCGCAGTGCGGCGAGGCCCGCCGCGACCAGGGCCGCGGCCACCGCCGTTAGCGCGATCAGGGCCGCTGCCCGCAGGCCGGCGCCCGGGAGCTTCGGCAGATGGGTGAAGGGCGACACGTCCAGCACCGCCTGCGGCAGGTCCACCGCCGGGCCGATCCAGCCGAGCGCCAGGCAGAGCCCGGCAGCGCCCCAGGAGCCGGCGGCGGCGATCCGGGGCGCCGCCCCGTACAGCAGCACGGCCACCCCGCCCAGCAGCCAGATCGCGGGGAGCTGGACCAGGGCGGCGCCGAGCACCGCCGGGAGGCGGTGGCCGTAACCGGCGGCGAGGCCGAGGCCGCCGGCGCCCATCACGAGGACCGAGCCGCCGAACGCGATCAGCAGGTGCCCGCCGGCCCACGCGGTCCGGGCGGCGCCCGCCACGAGGACGGGTTCGGCCCGGCCGCCGGTCTCCTCGGCGAGCGGCCTCAGCGCCGAGGAGACGACGTACAGGGCCGCCACCATGCCGAGCATCCCGGCCATCGCGGCGAGGAACGCGTCGGTCAGCCCGGCCGCGCCACCCATCCGCGCGATGATCTCGCGGGTCTGCTCGTTGTCGCCGACGAGGTCGGCCGCCCCGTCCGCCAACCGCCCGAAGACGAGCCCGGTGACCGCGAACGACACGGTCCAGCCGGCCAGCGAACCGCGCTGGAGGCGCAGCGCCAGCCCGTACGGGGTGGCGATCCGGCCGCTCGCGGCCCCCGGGCGGGTGGCGAAGAGGCCGCTGCCCAGGTCCCGCCGGCCGGCGAGTACGACGGCCAGGGCGAGGAGCGCGCCGGTACCGGCCACGAAGACCAGCAGCACCCACCAGCGCTCCCCGGCGTACGCGCGGGTGTTCTCCACCCAGCCGAACGGGGAGAGCCGGGTCAGCACGGAGGAGGCGCCGGTGCTCGCCGCGTCACCGGCGGCCTTCAGGACGAACGCGGCGCCGATGGCGGCGGCGGTCACCCCCTTCGCGGCGCGGGCGCCCCCGGTGAGCTGGGCGGCGACGGCGGCGGTCGCGGCGAAGAGCAGGCCCGTACCGGCGACCGCGAGGCCCAGCGCGTACGCACCGGGGCCACCGCACCCGGCGGCCGTCAGCAGGAGCACCACGAGCGCGGCGAGCGCCAGATCGGCCACGGCGGCGGCGAGCAGGGCGGCGGTCAGCGGGGCCCGGCGGCCGACCGGCGCGGCGGAGAGCATCTCCTGGCGGCCGGTCTCCTCCTCCTCGCGGGTGTGGCGCACGACGACGATCAGCGACATCACGGCGGCCAGTCCCGCCCCGAAACCGCCCATCCGCCAACTGACGAGCGCACCGGCGGAGTCGCCGAGGACGGGTCCGTACAGCGCCCGGAGGCTGCCGTTGGCGTTGGTCGTCGCGGCGAGCGCGGCGCGGTCGGCGACCGCCGGGTAGAGGGAGGCGAAGGAACCGGCCACGGAGGCGAACGAGCCGCCGATCGCCAGGAGCCACACGGGGATCAGTACCCGGTCCCGGCGGAGCGCGAGCCGCAGCAGGGCGAGGGTGCCGGTGAAGGGGCCCGAGCGGGCGGCGATGGTGTCGCCCGAACCGGTGCGGGGCAGCGCGCCCGAAGCGGCCGAGGTCATCGCGGGGCCGCCTCGTCCTCGACGCGGCCGCTCTCGTCGCGCTCGTTTCCGTCGCGGTCCGGGGCTGGGTCCTGGTCGCGCTCGTCCTCCGGGGAGCCGTCCGCCGCGTAGTGGCGCAGGAAGAGTTCCTCCAGCGTCGGCGGGGCGCAGCTCAGTGCGCGTACCCCGGCGGCGGCCAGCGCGGCGAGGACCGCGTCGAGTTTGTCGGTGTCCACCTGGCAGCTGATCCGGGTGGACCGCACGTCGAGTCCGTGCACCCCGGGCAACGCGGCCAACCCGGCAGGTACGGAGACGAGTTCGGCGGTGATGCCGGTACGCGCCAGATGCCGCATCCCGGCCAGTGAACCGGACTCCACCGTGCGGCCCCGGCGGATGATGCTCACCCGGTCGCAGAGGGTCTCGACCTCGCTGAGGAGGTGGCTGGAGAGCAGCACCGTGCACCCCCGGTCGCGCGCCTCGGTGACGCAGTCGCGGAACACCGACTCCATCAACGGGTCGAGCCCACTGGTCGGTTCGTCCAGGATGAGCAGTTCCGCGTCGGAGGCGAACGCGGCGACCAGGGCGACCTTCTGGCGGTTGCCCTTGGAGTACGTACGCCCCTTCTTCGCCGGGTCCAGTTCGAACCGCCGGATCAGCGCGTCGCGCCGGTTCCGGTCGAGTCCGCCGCGCAACCGCCCGTACAGGTCGATGACTTCGCCGCCGGTGAGGTTCCGCCAGAGCGTGACGTCGCCCGGTACGTACGCGAGCCGGCGGTGCAGGGCGACCGCGTCCTGCCAGGGGTCTTGGCCGAGCAGCCGCGCGGTGCCGGAGTCGGCGCGCAGCAGGCCGAGCAGGACCCGGATGGCGGTGGATTTCCCGGCTCCGTTGGGGCCGAGGAAACCGTGCACCTCCCCGTGGTCCACGGTGAGTTCGAGACCGTCCAGTGCGGTGGTCCGGCCGAACGACTTGTGCAGTCCGGACACGGAGATGGCCGTCGTCATGGTTCTGAACGTACGCTGGTTTCACAAATTTCTGAAGTTAAAGAACCGTATAAAGTCGGGAGCCGGGTGACCTCCGGAGCCGGGTCGTGTGGGACACCCCTGAGGGGCAGGCCGGGCCGCGTGAGCCGGGGTGAGCCGGATCGGGAGGATGGGGCGCGGTGGGCGAGGCTGTGGGCGGTACGGGCGGTACGGGCGGTACGGGCGGTACGGGCGCGGACGTTCGGGACGGGGACGTCCGGGACGAGGACGTTCGGGACGGGGAGGCGCGGGACGGGGAGGCCGTCTCGCGGTTCGTCGAGCGGTTCGCGGCCGACATGACGGAGGCGGGCATGCAGCGCATGGCCTCCCGGGTCTTCGCCGCGCTCCTCGCCGACGACGACGCCACGATGACCTCGGCCGAACTCGCCACCGAGCTGCGGATCAGCCCGGCCGCCGTCTCCGGCGCGATCGGCTACCTCACCCAGGTCGGCATGGTCGGCCGCGAACGCGAACCGGGCTCCCGCCGCGACCGCTACCGGCTGCACCACGAGATCTGGTACACCACCTTCGCCGGACGCGACCGGGTCATGACCCGCTGGGAGCAGACCCTCCGGGAGGGCGCCCGCTCCCTCGGCGAGGACACCCCGGCGGGCGCCCGGCTCGCGGAGACGGCGGAGTTCTTCGAGTTCGTGCAGTCCGAGATCGTCACGATGATGGAGCGGTGGAAGGCCCGCCAGGACGCCCGCCGGTGACCGAGGGGCCGGAGGCGGCGGCGATACTGGCCGCCGGTCGTCTTTGGCCGCCGGTCGTCTTCTTGGTCGTTGGCCGCCGATCCGTGCACGAGCGCCGTGGAGGCATCGCATGAAGATACGGCCCGTGCGGCCACGCACCGCAGTGGTGGGCGGCGTGGTCCTCGCCGGAGTGCTGGCTCTGGCCGGGGGCGCGGAAGCGGTCGCCCGGCACGTGGTGGACGGGCGGGTGGAGAAGCTGGCCGGCGAGCGGCTGGGTTCCGAGGTGACGGCCGACACCGACGGCTGGGGTCTCGTGGCGCTCGCCCGCGGCGAGCTGGGCACCCTCACCCTGCACGCGGATGATGCCGCGCTCGACGGATTCGACGGGGTCACGGTCGACGCGGAACTCCGGGACCTCGTCGTCCCCGACGGGGACGGCCGGGCCTCGGTGTCCGGCAGCAGCGCCCGGGCCGAGGTGCCGACCGGCGCCCTGCGCGAGCGGGTCACCGCGGCCGGCGGCGCGTTCGCGGCGATGGTCGGCGACGTCGAACCCCGGCCCGGGGACGGGACGCTGCGGATCATGCTGGGTCCGGGCGGCCTCGGTCAGGCCGACATACGGCCCGAGCTGCGCGACGGCACCGTCCGCTTCACGCTGGCCGGCGCGAAGATGCTCGGCGTGGACGCCCCGAAGTCGCTGACCGCCCGCATCGAGTCCGCCCTCACGGGCCTGTCCCCCGCCGGTGCGGGCGGTACGGGCGGTGGCGCGGCCGGTCCGGATGCCGCGGCGGACGCGCTGGGCCTTCGCCCCACCGCCGTCACGGTCACCGAGGACGGGCTGCGGGTGGACCTGAAGGGCGGACCGGCCACGTTCGACCAGGACGCCGGGGCTGAGGGCGGGGGTCGCTGAGCCCACGCGAGCCGAGGCCGTGGCCGGGGCCGGGCCGCCGGGGCAGGGCCACCGGGGGCAGGGCCGGGGCCAGGCCCACCGGCCTCAGGCCGCCGCCTCGGCCGCCGGCACCATCAGCCCCCAGGCGTCCGCCCACACCGTCCACGTCCGCCGTCGGACCGGGCCGTGGAGCTGTATGTCGGCGCGGTAGCGGAAGTCGGGGCCGGAGACCGTCACCGCCTTGGCCTCCGCCGTCACGGTCTCGCCGCTCGACGTGCGTACCACCACCTCCGCCAGGCCGCCGCCGCTCCGCGAGGTCACCGTGACGCCCTCGACGGCACGGTCCAGGTCGTTGAGGAGGACCCCGTCCGCTTCCACGCGGAGGCGGTAGCCGGAAGCTCCGGAGGGGGTTGCCGCCGGGACGGGGCGGACGAGGGTGCGGACCAGGGAGAGGCAGGTGTCCCAGACGGCCGTGACACCGGTGTGCGGTGCCGCCCCCGGGCCGTCCGTGGTCTGGCCGGGGGCGGGCGGCGGCGCCGGGACGTCCACGCCGCCCAGGACCACCCCGTCGCTGTCGTCCACGAGCAGGTCGAGCCGGTGCACCGCCCCGTCCAGTGCCGTACGCGCCGCCGCCACCGCGCCGCGCGGCACACCGAGGGCGTGGGCGAGCCGGAGGGCGGGCGGGGCGCCGACGGGGACGAGCGCCAAGGCGCTGTCGGAGAGCTCCCGGTCGCGGTGCAGCTGGGCCACCGCGCGGAGCAGAGCGTGGTCGTCGCCGATGACCACCGGCCGCCTGCTGCCCCGCCGGGACAGGGCGCGGGCGAACTCCTCCGGGGTGTCCGGAAGGGAGATCTTGGCGTGCGCTCCGGCGTTCAGCACGTCCTTCGCGATACGGACGGACTCGCCGTCGGTCCGGCGGGCAACCGGGTCGATGACCACCAGCAGCTGGTGGCCGTCGTCGCCGGGGGGCTCTGCAGCCGACACCTCGGTCCTTCCTCGGGTAGCATCTTGGTGCAAGAGCCCCTTGCGCTATTGCGCCAGGGGCTTCGTCTATTCCGGGGCACCCGGTTCGACGGCTCAGGCTTTGTCGTACATCGTCGTATGGCAAGTACGACCTTTACGTACGCCCCTGACCTTGGACATGCCCCGCCCGGAAGGGGTGTACGCCTGTGCCCGCACTTGTGCTGCTCGGTGCTCAGTGGGGTGACGAGGGCAAGGGGAAGGCCACCGATCTCCTCGGTGGATCCGTCGACTATGTGGTGCGATACCAGGGCGGCAACAACGCCGGTCACACGGTTGTCGTAGGCGACCAGAAGTACGCACTGCATCTCCTCCCCTCCGGAATCCTGTCACCGGGTTGTACCCCGGTGATCGGTAACGGTGTCGTGGTCGACCCCGCGGTGCTGCTCTCCGAGCTGAGCGGACTGAACGAGCGAGGCGTCGACACGTCCAAGCTTCTGATCAGCGGCAACGCTCATTTGATCACTCCGTACAACGTCACGCTCGACAAGGTGACGGAACGCTTCCTCGGCAAGCGGAAGATCGGCACGACCGGCCGCGGAATCGGCCCGACGTATGCCGACAAGATCAACCGTGTCGGTATTCGCGTCCAGGACCTCTACGACGAGTCGATCCTCGTCCAGAAGGTCGAGGCGGCCCTGGAGCAGAAGAACCAGCTTCTGGCCAAGGTCTTCAACCGCCGCGCGATCGAGGCCGAGGGCATCGTCGAGGAGATGCTCCAGTACGCGGAGCAGATCAAGCCGTTCGTCGCCGACACGACGCTGATCCTCAACAACGCCATCGACGACGGCAAGGTCGTCCTGTTCGAGGGCGGGCAGGGAACCCTGCTCGACGTCGACCACGGCACGTACCCCTTCGTCACCTCGTCGAACCCGACCGCGGGCGGCGCCTGCACCGGCGCCGGCGTGGGCCCGACGAAGATCAGCCGGGTCATCGGCATCCTGAAGGCGTACACCACGCGCGTCGGCTCCGGCCCGTTCCCGACGGAGCTGCTGGACGCGGACGGCGAGGCGCTGCGGCGCATCGGTGGCGAGCGTGGTGTCACCACCGGCCGTGACCGTCGCTGCGGCTGGTTCGACGCCCCGATCGCGCGCTACGCGACCCGGGTCAACGGTCTGACCGACTTCTTCCTCACCAAGCTCGACGTGCTCACCGGCTGGGAGCAGATCCCGGTCTGCGTGGCGTACGAGATCGACGGCAAGCGCGTCGAGGAGCTGCCCTACAGCCAGACCGACTTCCACCACGCGAAGCCGATCTACGAGAACCTGCCGGGCTGGTCCGAGGACATCACCAAGGCGAAGACCTTCTCCGACCTGCCGAAGAACGCGCAGGCCTACGTGAAGGCGCTGGAGGAGATGTCGGGCGCTCCGATCTCCGCGATCGGTGTCGGCCCCGGCCGCACCGAGACGATCGAGATCAACTCGTTCCTGTAAGGAGCCCGCAGGGGCCTGTCGGGGCTCCCGAGGGACCCCCGTACGACGACGGCCGCGGGCCGGGGCACGTTCTGTGCCCCGGCCCGCGGCCGTTTGTTCGTGGTGGCCGTTTGTTCGTGGTGGCCGTTTGTTCGTGGTGGCCTTTTCGTCTGTGGCGGCCGTCGGGGAGTGGGGCGTCAGGAGCCGGGAACGTCGCCGCACAGGGGGTACGCCTGCGGGGCCGAGCAGGGCACGTGGCCGTGGGTGCGCAGGACCTGCTGGTCGTGGCTGTTCACGTAGTCGAGGAAGCGGGCCGCGAGCGAGTCGGGGGCCGGGTCCCGGTACGTGTACGCGTACTCGGCCACCCAGTACGGGTAGCCGTTCGTGGTGATCTTCTCGGGGGACGGTTCCTCGGCGTCGATGGTGATGCGGTGCAGCCCCTTCGGGGCGGCCGCGCCGGTGCGCAGCTCGCTGTAGCCGATCGCACCGTCGACGGTTCCGACGGTGCGCAGCACCTCGTCGGTGCTGCCCAGCTCGCACCGGGTGACCAGCGCCTTCGGGTCGTCCCGGGTGAGGCAGTCGCGGGAGGAGGTGGGGATGGGCTCGTTGCCGCCCAGCACCCGGCGCTGGAGCGCCACCCGGGTGCCCGAGTTCGCGTCCCGGCTGACGAGCCGGATCTCCAGGTCCGGGTTGCCGGGGAAGTGGTTCCAGTTGCGGATCTCGCCCCGGTAGATCCGGCGTACGTCGTCGAGCGACAGATCCTTAACCCGCACCTTGTCGTTGACGACGAGGGAGAACAGGACGACGGCGACCCGGCTGTTCTCGTGCAGCTCCGGGTAGCCGCCCGGCTTCGGGCCGTCGGCGAAGACGACCGTGGCGGGGGAGGAACCGCGTTCGTCGAGCAGCCGGACTCCGGCGTCACTGCCGTGCATGTCCACGTCGATCGAGGAGCCCTCGCACGCCTGCGTGTACAGCTTCGCCAGCTCGGTCACGGCCGGCTGGAACGCGGTGGAGCCCACCACCCGCAGGGAGCCCCGCGCGCACTCCACCGGCGGCGGGGTGCGGTCGAGCGCCAGGATGATCGTGGAGAGGGTGACGACCCCGATGGTCAGCGCCACGGTGATGGACCGGGCGGCCCTGCTGAACACCGGTGGCTTCTCGTCGGGACGGGCCGCGCTGTTGACGCGTACGTCCCCGTCCCGGATGCCTCCGACGACCCGGATCGGGCTGCCCACCTCGCCGCCGGTGAGCAGCACGAGGAGCTTGAAGTGCTGGTGGCGGTTGAGGGGCACCCGGGGCAGCCGGATCAGACCGCCCTCCTGCCGCATCCCGGCGGCGGGGGTGAAGTGCTCCATCAGATGCCCGGTCTCGACGGGCTGGGTCACCGCTATCCCGCGCACCGTACGGTCGGTGAACTCCACCGTCAGGCCGTGCCGTTCGATGCCGGTGTAGTCGTCGCGGGAGATGGACTGCGAGCCGTCGTTCTCGATGCGCAGCAGCACGAGGGTGGCGTCCGACATGTCGGGGGTCTCGTCGAAGAGCCCCAGCCGGACGTTGACGCCGCTGCCGATCGGGGTGTCCATCTGGACGCGGTACCCGATGCGCCGCTGGGCCGGGATGCGGCGCTCGTACCAGAGCACCCCCACGGAGACCAGCACGCCGACCGCGGCGGTCGCGACGGCCACGACGTTCTCGGCGCTCAACCATTCCACGGCTGCCTCGCACCCCTTCGTGCGTACCGAACCGGGCCCGCTCGGCGCGCCCTTGGGCGGCCCACCGTACGAGCGGGAGGGCGGGGACGGAGCGGGGGAGCGTGTGTTGTCGGCGGGTGTTCGCCCCTTGTTCAGCTCGGCGCGGGAGCGGGCGGGGAGGTGCGGGGAGGTGCGGGGAGGTTCCGGCGGTGGGAGCTGGTTCGGACGGATGGGGGTCTGGTTCGGGCGGGTGGGCTCTGGTTCGGGCGGGCGGGGTGTCAGAAAGCCCGGTAGTACTCGGCGGGTTCGCCGTCCGCGCTCATGCTGTGGACCAACAGGCGTTCGCGGCCTTCGAAGGTGTCGATCCGCAGGTACTGCGAGCCGCTGGAGAAGCAGTCGGGGTCGGAGCGGTCCGCTGCCGAGAGCATGTCCGGTCCGGCGACCAGCAGTTCGCCCGCTCCGCCGACGACGGCGGTGCCCGCGCAGGCGACGGGGCCGACGGTCGGCAGACCGGTGTCGGGGTCCAGCTTCGGGGTTCTCGATACGTACCGGATGAGCGGGGCGCCCACCGGCCCCTGGGCGACGGTGAGGTCGTACCGGTACGGATGCCTCTCCCTCGGGCCGAGCTCGGGCATGGGGGCACGCTTCCAGTACCCGAGGAAGGCGGCCGGGACCGCCCGGGGCCCGCTCGCGGCCCGCCGGAAGAGGGAGTGGACCGCCCCGGAGGTCCACTCCATGACGTCGGGCGAGCGCACGGCCAGCGTCTGGTGGGCGGCCGGGGTGCAGCGGCCGGCGGGGATGCTGATGCGCACGTCGCTCTCGCCGAAGACGATGTGGTCCTCGTCGGCGTCGACGAGGACGGACCGGCCCATGCAGAGGCGTTCGCCGAACACCTGGACGTAGGTGGCGGTCCTGTGGCCTCGGGTGCCCTGCCGGATCTCGATCCGGCCCGTCTCGTACGGGGCGTCGTCGGCGCCCTTGAGTACGCCTTCCCAGGCGCCGAGGTAGACCTCGGGGACGTCGCCGGGGCCATTGGGCCCCCAGGGGCGGGAACCGTAGCTGCCGTCGCCGATGCCGTCGTCGCCGGTTTCGGAGCCCACGTCGGTGCCCATGTCGGTGCTCTGCGCGGGGTTGCCGAAGCCGCCGAGACCGACGAGGCGGCTGAATCCGCCGAGCCCACCGGTGGTGTAGTGCTGGAGGGCCAGGCCCGCGCCGAGCAGCCCGCTGACCGCGCAGGCGGCGAGCAGGGCGGTGCGACGGAGGACGCGGCCGCCCCCGTGAGTGCGGGTGGCCTCCCAAGGAGGTGCCGGGGGCCTTGTCGGGGGCGTCGGCGGGCACGTCGGCAGGGATGTCGGTGAGGGCGTCGTCGGGGGCCTCTCCCGGCGGGCGGCCGTGCGCGTCTCCTGGGGTGTCGTCGGGGGTGTTTCCGCAGGTGGCGTCGGGCCGCTGGGCGGGGTGTGTACCGGGTGGGCGCAGGGTGTGGCGCGGGGTGTGGGGTCCTCCGTCGATCGGTGTGGGGGGACGGTGGGTTCGGGGGCGGCGTGACCCGGAGCGGTGGGCTCAGGGGCGGAGTGGCCCGGCGTGGTGGCTGCCCGGGTGAGGTGGTCAGGGTCGGCGCGGTCAGGGTCGGGACGGTCAGGGTCGGGACGGTCAGGGTCGGGATGGTCCGGGGCTGGTGTCTCCGCGTCCAGGAGCCGGGGCGCCTGGGATCCGAGCAGGGCCAGGAGCTCGGGCGGCAGCCATGGTTGGGGCCGCCTCGCCGACCGGGCGGGGGCCGACTTCGCCAGGGCTGCGGCGGTGGGGCGGCGGTGTGGGTCGCGATGCAGGCAGGACCGCACCAGGGGGCCGAGTTCGGCGGGAAGCGCGGCCAGGTCCGGCTTGTTGTTCGCGATCCGGAACATGATCGCGTGGACACCGCTGTCGGACGCCCCGAAGGGCTGTACACCGGTCGCCGCGTACGCGAGGACCGCGCCGACGCAGAAGATGTCCGAGGCGGCGGTGACCTTCTCGCCCCGTACCTGCTCCGGTGACATGAACCCCGGCGAACCGATCACCGCTCCGGTGCTGGTCAGGCCGCCGTCCGTGACCGTCTCCACGGCCCGGGCGACACCGAAGTCGATGATGCGGGGGCCGTCCACGGTGAGCAGGATGTTGGACGGTTTCAGGTCGCGGTGGACGAGTCCTGCCGCGTGGATGTGGGCCAGCGCCCGCCCGAGCCCGGCGGCCAGGAAGCGTACGGAGTTCACCGGCAACGGCCGCACCTGCGTGGCGGGTTCGGGTCTGCCGCGCTCGGCGGCTTCCCCGTGCCCCTCCGCCCAGGTGCGCGAGGCGCGTCGTTTGTGCCGGTCGCCCACGACGGTACGGAGCGAGGGGCCGGGTACGTACGCGATGGCCACCCACGGAAGGGCGGCTTCCGTGTCCGCCGCGATGACCGGTGCGGTGCCCGCGCTGCCGACGCGCTCCAGCGCGGCGACCTCCCGGGCGAACCGGATCCGGAACTCGTCCACCACCGCGAACTGGGCGTGCACGACCTTCACCGCCACGGTCCGCCCGCCCTCCGCGCGTGCGAGGTAGACGCGTCCCATCCCTCCGGTGCCGAGGCGTCCGAGAAGCCGGAACGGGCCTACCCGAGGAGGATCTTGAGGAGTCAGCGGGTCCACGCCCGGATACTCGCATATCGGTCGCCCGGGTGGCGCGGTACCGCGCCCCGGCGGCCGGACCCGGAGTGGGCCAGGAGGCTGCCGCGCACCGGCAGATCCTGTCGTGCACCCGTGGCCCGTGGCCGGTCGCCCCTTCGAACTGAGTTGCGGTGAGGGGGCGTCGGGGCAGGGCGGGGCTGCTCGGATTCTTTCTCGGGGCGCCGGCCGGCGCACTGGTGAGAACTCCCCAACACCCTGATGTTTAGGCCCTGTTGAGAGGCTGTCTCGGTCTCTCTCCGGCGCGGGGGATTCGGAGAGGGAGCTCCGGTGCGAAGCGAATGAAGCTTGGTCCAGACCTTGACAGGTCCAGACCAGTCTCGCTTGAGTGTCCGCACCCCCACAAGACGGCGCGCCCCCGGACCGGTCAGAAGTCCGGACGCAGCGTCGCACCGAAGGAGTGATCACGTGTTCCGACGCGTCATGGGCCTTCTCGTCGCGGCAGCGGCCGTAGCGGCCACGGTTGTCGTCCTTCCCGCCAGTACGGCCTCCGCCGCGACCTGCGCCGCCGCCTGGAACTCCTCGTCCGTGTACTGGGGCGGCGACTCCGCCTCCCGCAACGGCCACAACTGGACCGCCAAGTGGTGGACCCAGAACGAGGTTCCCGGCACCACCGACGTCTGGGCCGACGCCGGCACCTGTGGCAGTGGCGGCACCACCGACCCCGGCACGCCGAGCACCTCCGGCTTCGTCGTCAGCGAGTCGCAGTTCAACCAGATGTTCCCGAGCCGGAACTCCTTCTACACGTACTCCGGGCTGACCGCCGCCCTGAGCGCCTACCCCGGCTTCGCCAACACCGGCAGTGACACCGTCAAGCGCCAGGAGGCGGCCGCCTTCCTCGCCAACGTCAGCCACGAGACGGGCGGGCTGGTGTACGTGGTCGAGCAGAACACGGCCAACTACTCGCACTACTGCGACACCTCGCAGTCCTACGGCTGCCCCGCGGGCCAGTCCGCGTACTACGGCCGCGGCCCGATCCAGCTGAGCTGGAACTTCAACTACAAGGCCGCCGGTGACGCCCTCGGCATCAACCTGCTGGCCAACCCCAACCTCGTCCAGACGGACGCGGCCGTGGCCTGGAAGACCGCTCTCTGGTACTGGAACACCCAGAGCGGCCCGGGCACGATGACGCCCCACAACGCCATGGTCAACGGTGCCGGGTTCGGTGAGACCATCCGCTCGATCAACGGCTCCATCGAGTGCAACGGCGGCAACCCCGCCCAGGTGCAGAGCCGCGTCAACTCCTACCAGTCGTTCACCTCGATCCTGGGTGTCACCCCCGGTTCCAACCTGAGCTGCTGATCCCCTTCCTTCTCCGAGGCCGCTCCACGAGCCGCCTCCGCGCCACCGTCTCCACCTCCTCCTCCGCTTGACCTGGCGGGGGGTGCGACCGGCCCCCGGCCGTGCCGCACCCCCCGCTTCGGCGTTCCTGAGGCGGCGTTGGCAAGATCCGTGTGCATGACATCCGAGACATCCGACAGCGGCAGCCTGCCCACCCCCACCACGACCGCCGAGCGGATCGCCCTCGTCGACCACGTGCTCGGCCTGCCGTTCCCGCAGGGCGACGAGGCCGAGGACAGCGGGGTACGGAGCAGCGGTCCCGGCCACCATCTGCTCATCCTGCGGGCGAGCGAGGACTTCTGGGACGGCCGGGAGGAGGAGACGACGGAACCGGCCGAGGAGGAGATCGAGGCCGAGTTCAGCGCCGTCGCGACGGCGCTCACCGAACGCTGGGGCGAACCCGAGACGGTCGACCTGTGGCCCTGGTTGGCCGGTGACGACGAGACGGAGGTGGCCTCGGCGGCCCCCGAGCCCCTGGGGCAGCTCTGCAACCTGGCCGGCAGCATGCAGGTCTGGCACATCCCCGACACCACCCGCTGGCTCGGCCTCACGGTGGGCCAGGCCGACCCGGAGTTCCCGATCTGGCTGCTTGCCGCGGTCGGTGAGAACGAGGTCCTGGAGACAGGGGGCCTCGGCGACGGGAAGACCGGGGACGGCGAGACCGGGGACGGCGAGGGTTCCCGCCTCTGAGCCCGGGGCCGGAAGGCATCGGCGACGGAACGTGCTCAGGTACCCGTCCCGTTGGCGGATGCGGATGCGGATGCGGATGCGGATGCGGATGTGGATGTGGTGTCGGTGACGGCGGTGGCGATGGCGGCCGTGGGGCTCAAGGGTGGAATCGGCCGAACCGCCACAGCACATGCACGACGCGGAGCACCGCGAGCAGCCCTCCGACCGAGGCTCCCGTGATGAGCAGAGCCCTGTCGACGGTGTGGGAGAGGTCCCAGACAACTGCGGGGCCCGCGATCGCGCCGAACACGACGGCTCCGAGGAAGCACGCACTGACCAGCGCGTAGCCGATCTCCACGGTGATCTCGTCCCGGTCTTCCTGAGTCCTTCGCCCCGTTCCCATGGCCAGAGCGTGGCAGCAGGCACGGTCCAGGTCCAGTGGGTGGGGTTGAGCTTGAGGCCGGGGCCGGGGCCGGGGTGTGGCTGTGGGCGTGGGTGTGGGAGTGAGCGTGGTGGGGTGGCGGCTCCGTGGGGGAGAGGTGCGGTGGGGGGCGAATTCCCGGAGGGCGCCTGCGCTTGCCCCGTAAAACCTGGAAGAAACAGAGGAGTTTGTGTGTGTGGGGCGAAGTTGTAGGGGCAACAGAAGCTCTGGAGGTTGATAATCATGGTTCCCCTGCTTCTCGTTCTTCTTCTGGCCGTCATTCTTTTCGGTGCTGGATTCGCGCTCAAGGCGCTGTGGATCGTCGCAGCGATCGTCCTTGTTCTCTGGCTGATCGGCTTCGTGGCCCGCCCGAAGGGTGGCAGCCACCGCTGGTACCGCTGGTAGTTCGCACGAAACCGCCGTATGAGTAATTCGCTGTAGCAAGAGGGTCCGCTCCCGATGGGTGGGCCCTCTTTCGCGTTTCTCGATTCTTTTCGGTGCGGGGCGTCAGAGCTTTTGCGTCACAAGTGAAGGGAATTGGGGTGCATGGGTCGGGCCATGCCGGGCAAGCGAAGGTCAGGACGGAAACCGCACGTACGGTGGAATTCCCGTCCGACTGAGCCTGACATCCCTTCCGGCAACGAGAGAGGAAGCCTGGAGATGAGCGAGAACATCTGGGGCTACCAGCCCACGGCCGGCCACACCGCCGGCAACGACCTGATCGGCTACAAGGTCGAAGCGACCGACGGCAGTATCGGCAAGGTCGACAAGCACTCCGACGAGGTCGGCTCCTCCTACCTGGTGGTCGACACCGGGGTCTGGATCTTCGGTAGGCACGTCCTGCTCCCGGCGGGCACGGTGCGCCGAGTCGATCCGGAGGAGAAGAGGGTCTACGTGGACCTCGACAAGGAGCAGATCAAGAGTGCTCCGGAGTTCGACAAGGACTCGCACCTGGGGAACCCCGAGTTCTTCGAGACCACGGGTGAGCACTACGGGCGGCACCGTCGCATCTGACGCAGCCATGCGTCACACCTGACGCCTTCATGCGTCAGAACGGGCCTTTGTTTCACGTGACTTCGTCATCCATGAGGTGGCGCCCCCGAGGGAAAGTCACCGAGCCGAGACCGCAGCCAGGATCGAGGCGCCGGATTGCGGCGCTGGATCCCGGCAACCGGTTGATAGGGCCTGATGGGCCGGACCGGGCAGAGTTTCTCTGCCCGGTCCGGCCCGTTTTCCGTGCGCCCGAGTCTGCGCAGAAGACGTATCGATGTATTCGGCGATGGTTTCGATGAGTTGCGCCGATCCGTCCCGCACCACAGAGTTCCTCCAGGCGCAGAGCGTTGCAGTTTTCCGTCGTGGAGCCGCTGTCGGGTATCCCCACTTCGGGAGGTGATTCGGGAGGGTGGATCGCACACTCGGAGCGAGAGTGATCCACACGGCGAGCAAGCCGAGCAGGGCGCGGGCGTTGGCCCGACTGTTGGCCCAGGCGGTGGCCCGGCGGACTGCGATCGAGGTGTGCGCCGGTGTCCGTGAACTTTTCATGGGGGTGCCCTTTCTCCGCGCTGGCCACCCGAGAAGAGGAGCCAACATCCTTGTTCCGTCACTCCTGTACAGAGCACCGCCGTGTCGGAAAGGTTGATGTGCCCAAGGCCCACATCGCACGATCGAGTGATGGCCCCGTCGACGGTGGCTGTTGCTGTCTGGGGCGGGGTCAGGGATCGGCCGACTTGGCGTGAACGGATGTGGTGAACTGGCGGATGGAACAGCAGTATTGACGAAGGTGAGGCGAATGTCCGCTAAGTCCGAGTCGGTGAAGTTGGCCCAGAACCCAGATGCTCCGGGATAAAACCCCAGGTCGGGAAGGGTGCTCCCCGCGCGTGCGGGGATGGTCCCTGCGCGGGCCCGCACGGGAGCTGGTGTCGCCGGTGCTCCCCGCACCTGCGGGGATACCCCCAAGTCCGCCACCGCCCCACGCACTCCCCGCGCCCGCCCACGCCGCCCGCCTCCCCTCACCCACCCCTCCTCCTCACCCACCCCTCCCCCCACGTCAACTCCCCACCGCACAGTCATGGAACCCGGCACCCCCACCCCCTACGCTCGCCGTCATGACCGCTGAAGCCCTTCGTGGCGCCCGAGACCCGTTCGTCGACCAGGCCGCCGGTGCGGCCGTGAAGGCTGCCGACCGGGCGCACGTCTTCCACTCCTGGTCCGCGCAGGGCCTGCTCGATCCGCTCGCCGTGGCGGGGGCGGAGGGGTCGTACTTCTGGGATTACGACGGGAACCGCTACCTCGACTTCACGAGCGGTCTCGTCTTCACCAACATCGGCTACCAGCACCCGGTCGTCGTGGCCGCGATTCAGGAGCAGGCGGGCAAACTCGCCACCTTCGCACCCGCGTTCGCGATCGAGGCCCGGTCCGAGGCGGCGCGGCTGATCGCCTCCCACACGCCGGGAGACCTGGACAAGATCTTCTTCACCAATGGCGGGGCCGAGGCGGTGGAGAACGCCGTGCGGCTGGCGCGGGTGCACACCGGCCGTACGAAGGTGCTGTCGGCGTACCGCTCGTACCACGGGTCCACCTCGACCGCGATCAACCTCACGGGTGATCCGAGGCGTTGGGCGTCCGACACCGGGTCGGCGGGGGTGGTGCGGTTCTGGGCACCGTTCCTGTACCGCTCGCCGTTCTACGCGACGACCGAGGCGGAGGAGTGCGCCCGCGCCCTCCAGCACCTGGAGGACACCATCGCCTTCGAGGGGCCCGGCACGATCGCGGCGATCGTGCTGGAGACCATTCCCGGTACGGCGGGCATCATGATCCCGCCGCCCGGCTACCTCCCGGGCGTACGCGAGATCTGCGACCGGTACGGCATCGTCTTCGTGCTGGACGAGGTGATGGCCGGCTTCGGGCGTACCGGTGAGTGGTTCGCGGCCGACCACGAAGGGGTGGTGCCGGACTTGATGACCTTCGCGAAGGGAGTCAATTCGGGCTACGTGCCGCTCGGCGGCGTCGCGATCAACGCCGAGATCGCGGCCACCTTCGAGACCCGCCCGTACCCCGGCGGTCTCACCTACTCCGGGCACCCGCTGGCCTGCGCCGCCGCCGTCGCCACGATCCGGGTGATGGAGGAGGAGAAGGTCGTCGAGCGGGCCGCCCGCCTCGGCGAGAAGGTGCTCGGGCCGGGGTTGCGCGAGCTGGCCGAGCGCCACCCGTCGGTCGGTGAGGTGCGGGGCGTGGGCGCGTTCTGGGCGCTGGAGCTGGTACGGAACGGGGAGACGCGCGAGCCGCTCGTCCCGTACAACGCGACCGGGGAGGCTGCGGCGCCGATGGCAGCTTTCGGGGCGGCGGCGAAGAAGCGGGGGCTGTGGCCCTTCATCAACATGAACCGCACCCATGTGGTGCCGCCCTGCACCATCAGTGACGCCGAGGCGATCGAAGGCCTCGCGGCACTCGACGAAGCCCTCACGGTCGCCGACGGCTACACGGCCTGAACCACGTGGGCACGGTCGGACGCGCACCGGAGCGGCAGGACACGCACCGGCGCGGTCGGAAGCGCACCGCGCCGCCTGAATCGGCGCCACGCGCCGCCCACGCCACCGCGAGAGAAATGCCCGTTGTGGGCCCATCAGGCCGGAAAATCTCCTGTCCGAGGTGACGTGCCCTCACATCTCTCCCTGTGTCACCCTTTCCTCCCGCCCTGCCCGGATCCGGGCAGGGCGGGCCTGCCTTAAGGTGTCCCGAACAGAAAAATGGGGAGGGAACGGGATGAGCCCGCACGGAGGTGTGACCCGCAACACGCTGCGCCGCCAGATCTCCGGTGCGCTGCGTGACGAAGTGCTCGCGGGGCGTCTGCCGTCGGGCAAGGAGTTCACGGTCAAGCAGATCGCCGAGCAGTACGGGGTCTCCGCGACCCCGGTCCGCGAGGCACTCTTCGACCTCGCCTCGCAGGGCCTCCTCGTCTCCGACGAACATCGCGGGTTCCAGGTCCGCGCGTTCTCCGCCGAGGACTACCGCTCCATCGTGCAGGCGCGTTCCGTCATCGTGGAGGGCGTCTTCAGCGGCTGCCACCCGATCGCGGTCCGGGGTGAGGCGATGGTGTCGGTACGGCGCCGTGCCTCCGAGGCCGCTCGCGCGGCGAAGGGCGGCGACCTCGACGTACTGATCGGGTACGACCTGAGGTTCTGGCGCGAGCTGAGCGCTTTCCTGGGCAACCCGAACATCAGCGACTTCCTCGCGACCCTCCGCGTGCAGGGCTGGGTCTTCCTGGTGCACCGGCTCCGTACGAGCGCCGAGCGGAACCGGTTGCTCTGGCTCGATCACGAGGCGCTCGCCGACGCGGTCACCTCCGGGGACCGGGCGGGGGTGCTGGCGATGCTGCGCGGGTACTACGCCCGGGAGCAGGAATGGGCGGAACGGCTCCTGGCCGTCGAAAGGCTCGCGACGGACGGCCGCTGAGGCGTCCTCCCGTACGCCCCGCGCCCGGCAGGACCCGTACGCCCCCGAGTACAGCGGCCCGGCGCAGCCATCCGGCGCAGCGAACCTGGCGCATCGGCCCGGTGCGGCGACCCGTGTGACCCGGTACGCCCCCTGCGGCCCGTGAGGCGTCGTGCCCGCGCCGTGTCCGGATTCGTCCTGGTCCCGTGACCGCAGAGACCCTGTGCGTGGCCCACCTGCCGCATTACGCTGTCCCGACGAGCGCCCAACCCGTGTGAGAGCGAGACTTCGTGGCCTGTGACCTGTGGCTCGTCCCCCTCGTCGATGTGCTGTGCCACAGCCCCGACAACCCGTTCGCCGAAGAGATCGCCGTCTTCGACAACGCGCTGGGGGAGGCCGGTCTGCCGCC
The DNA here is from genome assembly GCF_053597235.1 of Streptomyces sp. NPDC001493. Classification (NCBI taxonomy): domain Bacteria; kingdom Bacillati; phylum Actinomycetota; class Actinomycetes; order Kitasatosporales; family Streptomycetaceae; genus Streptomyces; species Streptomyces sp. NPDC001493. The sequence continues at coordinate 148,663 of NZ_JBSFHV010000002.1, read as the reverse complement.
CGTCCCCGTGTACGCGTACATGCCGGGCCTCACCGGGGACGTGGCCCCCGTCGCGGGGTTCGACTACGAGGCGCTGCACTATCTGCGCCGGGCCTATCTGCTCCAGCTCAGCGGGCTGGCGGTCACGCCCGTCGACGGACTCGGCGGGGACTACGAACAGCTCCTGGAGATGTTCGAGCAGAGCGCGCAGCAGTCGCACCTGGTCTGGCACTTCGACCACGCGGGGGCGTACGTCCCGGTGGACTTCCCCGTTCCGCTCTCCAACGACGAGCTGCTGGAGGGCGGGGGACCGCTCGGGTCCTCGCACGGTCTGCTGCGCGAACTGGAGTTCGTCGCCCCGGCCATCGGCATCGACCCGGCGAACCCGCCGGCCCCGCCCGCGCCGCCCACCCGGCCCACCGAACTGGAGGAGCCGGCCGCCCCCATCGCGTACGACGTGAGCCCGTTCGCCCGGGAGCGGCACGTCTGGCTGGGCCTGAACGCGGCCGCGACCCGCAGCCTCGCGCAGGGATCGATGATCATCTTCAGCTGACGGAGCGCGCCCCCACCGAAGCGAAACCGCCGGAGACGGAATCCCCGAAGCGGGAACCCCCGGAGGCCGGGCCCCTCACCGGGGCGGCTCCGGCGGCCGTTGCCGGGGCATGTTCGGCCGGGTCACCGCGGGCATCGAGAAGCGGCCCGGTGGCCCGGTCTGCTCGCCCCGGCCAATACCGGCGCCCGTCACCAGGGACTGCATCCCCATGGGGGCGGGCCCGGCGCGGAACTCCACCATCCAGTCCGCCGTCTCGGACCGTACGAGCTCCGTGATGTCCTCGGAGAAGCGCCGCAGCACCCCGAGGCAGCGTTCGGCCGCCTCGCTCGCGGTGCCCTCGGTCGGGCCGAGCACCTCGCGTACGGACTCCGAGGCCCAGTCGAACTGGAGCACCTGGAGCCTGCGCTGCACGGCCTGCGCGGTGGCCAGATCCCTTATCCAGCCGGAGGTCAGGCCGAAGTACCGGTCGCAGGCCATGCAGGCCGCCCCCAGCAGCAACGAGAAGTAGCCGTACCCCGCCGAGCCCTCCAGCGCGCCCGTCAGGTCGAGCAGCGGCAGCGTCGCGCCCGCGACGACCCCGACCGAGGTGCCGACGCGGAGTCCGCGTGCGCCGCGCCGCTTCCAGGTGCGGTCCCTCAGGTACCAGGCCGCCGTCTCCAGCGCGCCCGTCTCGACCCACCGGTACAGCTCGTCGAGGCGTTCGGCCGGTTCGCCCCAGTCGCCGAGCGGGAACGGGCGCGCGGCGAGATCGCGTCCCGGTCCCGCCGGGCCGCCCGGTTCCGGGGCGGAATGCGTGACTCCGGTGCTGTCACCGGATGACCCCGCAGCGGATTCCTTGCGGGGCGGCCCCTCGGGCGGCATCTCCGGCTGGCTCACCGGGGCACTCCTCTGCACTCTGCGTGGAACTACGGAGGGTCTGTCTCGGGTATCTCCACTGACTCTCACCGACTCCGCCGTCTGGCTCGCTGCGCCGGCTCCGCCCACGGGCTGCGCTGACTCTGCGTGCCCGGCGGTGCGATCGTGTGTGGCGGTACGCATGCCCTTCCTACCGCCGAATGGTGGGCCGTGGGAGCGAAATCGCGGTATTACAGCGTGCTGACGGCCTCTGGTCAGGTATAGGGCGTTTTCCTGGGGTCGAGAATCTCACTCGAAAGAGTTGCTTCCGATGGGTGGAGCGGGGCACCCGGCAAGCACGTAGGCTCGTTTTAGCCAAACATCCGCCCTCGAAAAGCCCAGGAGTGACCATGATTCCCGGTGGTGGTCAGCCCAATATGCAGCAGCTGCTGCAGCAGGCCCAGAAGATGCAGCAGGATCTCGCGGTGGCTCAGGAGGAGCTGGCGCGGACCGAGGTGGAGGGCCAGGCGGGCGGCGGTCTGGTCAAGGCCACGGTGAACGGCTCCGGCGAACTGCGCGCCCTCGTGATCGACCCCAAGGCGGTGGACCCCGAGGACACCGAGACCCTGGCCGATCTCGTCGTCGCGGCGGTCCAGGCGGCCAACGAGAACGCCACCGCGCTCCAGCAGCAGAAGCTGGGCCCGCTGGCGCAGGGCCTGGGCGGCATGCCCGGACTCCCGTTCTGAGCCGTCCCGGCCGCTGGGACGGCTGACGCGCGAGCGGTCCCGCTGACGCCGAGGCGGTCGAGCCGGTCGGCACCCCTATTGGTACCCACGCGTACCCACTACGGTACGAGCAGGAATTGAAGGAAAGGCGTTCCGTTGTACGAAGGCGTTGTTCAGGACCTCATCGACGAACTGGGCAGGCTCCCGGGCGTCGGTCCCAAGAGCGCGCAGCGGATCGCCTTCCACGTTCTGCAAGCGGAGCCGACCGATGTGCGGCGCCTCGCCCATGCCCTCCTGGAGGTCAAGGACAAGGTCCGCTTCTGCTCGATCTGCGGCAACGTCGCGCAGCAGGAGCAGTGCAACATCTGCCGCGACACCCGCCGCGACCTGACGGTCATCTGCGTGGTCGAGGAGCCGAAGGACGTCGTCGCGATCGAGCGGACGCGTGAGTTCCGGGGCCGGTACCACGTGCTCGGCGGCGCCATCAGCCCCATCGAGGGCGTCGGACCCGACGATCTGCGCATCCGCGAGCTGCTGACCCGGCTCGCCGACGGCTCCGTCACGGAGCTGATCCTGGCGACCGACCCGAACCTGGAGGGCGAGGCCACCGCGACGTACCTGGCGCGGATGATCAAGCCCATGGGGCTCCGTGTCACCCGTCTCGCCAGTGGTCTGCCCGTGGGCGGCGACCTGGAGTACGCGGACGAAGTGACCCTGGGCCGCGCCTTCGAGGGGAGACGGCTTCTCGATGTCTGACGCGGGTACGTTGCAGAGGTTCCAGTCACCGTTCGTGCAGGTGCCCACCGGAGGTTCCCTCGATGTCTGACGCCACGCTGAACTCCGTCACGCAGGACCCGGACGACTTCGCCGTCCAGATCGCGGACCAGATCAAGACGTTCATCGTCGCGGTCACCGAGGTGTCCAAGGTCGACGAGCCGGAGGAGGCCGTTCCGGTCCTGCTCCTCCAGGTCTCCCAGCTGCTGCTCGCGGGCGGCCGGCTCGGCGCGTACGAGGACATCCTCCCGGACGAGCGGTACGAGCCCGACCTCGGCGCCGAGCCGGACGCGGACGGCCTGCGGGAGCGGTTCGCGGCCCTGCTGGAGCCGATCGACGTCTACTCCGAGGTCTTCGACCCGTACGAGCCCCGCAAGGCGCCCGTGCCGCACCGGATCTCCGACGACCTGGCCGACCTCGTCACCGACCTCGGCCACGGTCTCGCCCACTACGAGGCGGACCGTACGGCCGAGGCGCTGTGGTGGTGGCAGTTCTCGTACTTCTCCAACTGGGGCTCGACGGCCTCCGCGACCCTGCGGGCCCTCCAGTCGCTGATCGCGCACATCCGCCTCAACCAGCCGCTGGCGGAGCTGGACGGGCTCGACACCGACCAGGACCCGGGCGACGACGACCTCGCCGAGGCCGCGGGCCTGGTCATGGTCCAGGAGATCGCGGGGCCGCTGGGGCTTCGCCCGGTGAAGTAGCGGCCGGACCCCACGGACCGTACGGCCCGGGGCGCAGCCCCAGCCTTACGGGCCAGGGCCCCACGGACCGTACGGCCGCGGGCGGCGGGTCAGACCGCCGACCAGCCGTTGTCGACGGCGAGGATCACGCCGTTGATGTTGCTCGCCGCGTCCGAGGCGAGGAAGACGATCGCCGCGGCCTGCTCCTCGGCGGAGGCGGGCTTGCCGACGTTGCCCATGTAGGAGCCGAGGACGGCCGGGCCGAGCGCGTCGCGGTCGGCGTTCACCTGGATGTTGGTGATGGTGCCGCCGGGGGCGATGGCGTTGGTGCGGACGCCCTGGGCGCGGTACATGACGGCGGTCGACTTGGTGAGACCCGCGATGCCGTGCTTCGACGCGGTGTACGCGGCGCCCGCCGCCGAGCCGCGCAGGCTCGCCTCCGACGCGGTGTTCACGATCGCGCCCTTTCCGGCCGCCAGCATGTGCGGGAGCGCGGCCCGGGTCAGCAGGAACGGCGCGGTGAGGTTGACGCGTATGACCCGCTCCCACTCGGAGTCCGTGACGTCCGCCGCCGCCGACATGGAGTCCATGATTCCGGCGTTGTTGACCAGCACGTCCAGGCCGCCGAGGGCCTCGACGGAGGTGCGTACGACCTCGTCCACCACGGTCTGCTCGCTCAGGTCGCCCACCACCGCGACGGCCGTGCCACCGTCCGCCGCGATGTCGGCGACGGTCTGTTCGGCCCGCGCCTTGTCCAGGTCGGCGACGAGGACCTTCGCGCCCCGGGCGGCGAACTGGAGGGCGGTGGCCCGGCCGATGCCGGAGCCCGCGCCGGTGACCACGACGCTGCGGTCCTGGAAGTCGTTGGTGCTCATGGTGGTGCTCCCTCGCGTTGGTGTTCCGTATCGGACTGTACGGTTTCTTGGCGCGTAGTGCCAGAAAGTCATCCCGCGCCATAGTGCGGAGATCGTTAGGCTGGGGCCATGGGAGACGCTCCGACCTCTGCCGCGCAGTCCGTCCGCGCCGGCCGCCCGCCGCTGACCGAGCGCCGCAAGGCGGCCACTCGGCTGGAGATCGCGGAGGTCGCGGTGCGGCTCTTCGCGGAGAAGGGCGTCGCCGCCACCTCCGCCGACGAGATCGCCGCCGAGGCAGGCGTCTCGACCCGCACGCTCTGGCGGTACTTCCCGACCAAGGAGGCGTGCGTACAGCCGCTGCTCGCGGTCGGCGTCGACTCGCTCGCCGAAGCGCTCCGGCACAGCTCCGGCGACGAACCGCTGATCGACGCACTGGAGGCCATGCGGCCCGACACCATGCGCCCCACCGCCGGTTCGGAGGACGTACTCAGCCTGGTCAGGCTGACCCGTACGGAACCGGGACTCCGGGCCGTGTGGCTCCAGACCCACCTGGAAGCCGAGCCGGTCCTCGCGGAAGCCCTCGCCGAGCGCACCGGGGAGTCGCCGGACGCGCTGGCACCCCGGGTCGCCGCCGCCATGATCAACGTCGCGTTGCGGGTCGCGGCCGAGGAGTACGCCTGGAAGCGGGAGCGGACGGACCGCACCCTGGACGAGGTCGCGCGCGACGCGCTGCGGATCGCGGCCGGGGCCCTGCGGCAGGGGCCCGACTCGGGCTCAGGCTCGGGCTCAGGCTCTGGTGAGGGCTCCGGCTCCGTCTAGGGCTCCGGCTCCGTCGAGGGGGCCGGGGCGGCCGGTCGGTGACAACTCCCGTGCGGAGTCGGTCCGGCACGGCCGATCGGTGACAGCCTCTCGGTGAGCGACCGCCCGAGGGGTGTCTGCAGGGCGAGTGAGTCCACGGACGAGTGATTTCAGGGGCAGTTGATTGCCGCTCGGCTCGGGCGTTCTTCCGCAGGTCCGCCCGGAGCTCAAGCCCCGCGCTCCGAGCACCGAGTCACGAGCCCCGAGTTACGAGCTCCGAACCCCGGGCCTCGAACCTCGAGCCCCTTTCTGTAGGAATGGGTGGTCAGGTTGAATCCCACCCACCCACCCTCCCCATCGAGCGGGCCAAGTCCCGCGCGTCAGCAGGCGGATGGGGGCGTGTACGCACTTGGAGTGGCTTTCCGTGATCGGCTTGCGCCGGAGCGTGATGGCGCTCTACGTTCGCGTTGAGCAACCTCAAACCTCAGAAAACGGACGACCCCGGTGGTGTCAGCAAACACCGGCCGGGGTCTGACCGAAGCGAGATCGCAAACGTTCGAAAGAGACGATCCCTCATGGCTGGCGCCAACATTAGTGCTGCCCTGTCCACCCCTGGCCATCCCATGGCGAAAGCCGGGTACGGCAAGCGCCACGCGCCCGACCAAGCGCCCCGGCAGGCCCGCGACTTCGGCCATCTCCCGCCGAGGGAGGCAGCCATCGGTGCGTACATCGACCGGCTGCCCGAAGGCGCCGCCATCGGCTACAAGACCCTCGCCGAAGAGCTCCCCGACTACGGCCAGCAGGCCTGCCGCAGCGCCCTCGACCGGCTGACCCGCGCGGGCCATCTCCGCCGCATCAAGGTCCACTTGACCGGCGCCAACGGCACCTTGCACTGGGTGACCCGGACCTACTTCTCCCGGACCGCGCGGAACGCCGCCTGGTGGGCGGAGTTCGTACGGTTCGTGCGCGGGATCGACGTGACCGGCCAGTTGCCCGCCCCGACGGTGGTGCCGGACGCGGGAGTTCCGGACGTGGACGGTCCGAGGCCGGACACCGGCGCGCGGAACACCGGCGCGCGGAACACCGGCGCGCAGAGCACCCCGGCCCCGGGCGCGCGGGTGCCGGGCGCGGCCCCCTGGTACACGGCCCGGCCGGCGGAGGCCGAGGCCCCGCCCCAGCAGCCTGCCGCGCCCCCTGCCGACGCCGAGCCCCCGACGGCGCCCCCGGCCGACGCCGCGCGCACCGGTGAAGTGGCCGCGGTGGTCACCTCGTTCGGCGAGCTGATGGCGGGCCGCATGGACGCACCGCCGCCGGGTTCCGCCGCCGCCCTGGCCCTGGAGGCCGGGGCCGGGGCGCCCCGCTCGGAGGCGTACGACCTGCTCGCCGCGCTCGGCGGCCGGGACCCCCGGCTCCAGCTCTCCCGCGACGAGTGCACCGCGCTGGAGCCCCTCGTCGGCGAGTGGCAGGCCCGGGGCCTGAACCGCGACCGGATCACCCACGTCCTCTCGTCGGGGCTTCCCCCGGCGGTGCACTCCGCCGTTGCCTTCCTGCAGAACCGACTGGAGAACAAGATGCCCCCCACCCAGCAGCCCGCACCCGACGCACGGCCCGAAGCGGCGCACGAGGAGATCGCGGGGGCGCTGATGATGTGCCTCTTCTGCGACGAGGACGAGACCACGACGACCCTGGTCGACGGGGTCTGCGGAGACTGCCGCACCGCCATCGACCAGGACGAGGCGAGCGGCGCCACCGGCGACGTACCCGACACCTTCCTCGCCCGCCCCCGGCAGCAGCAGGACGTCGCCGCCCGGGTCGCCGAACTCCGCGCGGCGGCGGGCCGCCCGACGACGGTGCCGGTACCGCGCCGGTACTGAGGGGCCGGTCCCGGGTGGTTCCTGGCTTGCGGAGGCGGCGCGGACCGTGTGGGCTGGAACACAGACGCGCGTGGTGGCCGGTGAGATGGGCATAGGCCCCGTACGAGCGGCTCGGGTCGACACGCCGGACCATTTGGTGGGCGGGACATCTCACCATCTGGTAAGGGCGGGGAGATTCCGGGCCGCTCGTTAAACTGAGCCGACCGCAGTAACGGAATGAGCGAGGAGCGCACGTGGGCCTGGTCGTGCAGAAGTACGGAGGCTCATCCGTAGCCGATGCCGAGGGCATCAAGCGCGTCGCCAAGCGAGTCGTCGATGCCAAGAAGAACGGCAACCAGGTGGTTGTCGTGGTGTCTGCGATGGGCGACACGACGGACGAGCTGATCGATCTCGCCGAGCAGGTATCGCCGATGCCTGCCGGGCGTGAGTTCGACATGCTACTGACCGCCGGAGAGCGGATCTCCATGGCTCTGCTGGCCATGGCGATCAAAAACCTGGGTCACGAGGCCCAGTCGTTCACGGGCAGCCAGGCCGGTGTCATCACCGACTCCGTCCACAACAAGGCGCGCATCATCGATGTCACGCCCGGCCGCATCCGGACCTCGATCGACGAGGGCAACATCGCCATCGTCGCCGGGTTCCAGGGTGTGAGCCAGGAGGGCAAGAACATCACCACCCTCGGCCGCGGTGGGTCCGACACCACCGCCGTCGCCCTCGCCGCGGCGCTGGACGCCGAGGTCTGCGAGATCTACACCGACGTGGACGGCGTCTTCACCGCCGACCCCCGGGTCGTCAAGAAGGCCCAGAAGATCGAGTGGATCTCCTTCGAGGACATGCTGGAGCTGGCCGCGTCCGGCTCCAAGGTGCTGCTGCACCGCTGCGTCGAGTACGCACGCCGATACAACATCCCGATCCACGTCCGCTCGTCCTTCTCCGGACTGCGCGGCACCTGGGTCAGCAACGAGCCGCAAGGGGACCAGCAGGTGGAGCACGCGATCATCTCCGGAGTCGCCCATGACGTCTCCGAGGCCAAGATCACCGTCGTCGGCGTCCCCGACAAGCCGGGTGAGGCCGCCGCGATCTTCCGCACCATCGCCAACGCGGAAGTCAACATCGACATGGTGGTGCAGAACGTCTCCGCCGCCGCGACGGGGCTGACGGACATCTCCTTCACCCTGCCCAAGGCCGAGGGCCGCAAGGCCATCGACGCCCTGGAGCGGGCCAAGGGCACCATCGGCTTCGACTCGCTGCGCTACGACGACCAGATCGCCAAGATCTCGCTGGTCGGCGCGGGCATGAAGACCAACCCGGGCGTCACCGCCGGATTCTTCGAGGCGCTCTCCGACGCCGGTGTGAACATCGAGCTGATCTCGACCTCCGAGATCCGCATCTCGGTCGTCACCCGCGCCGACGACGTCAACGAGGCCGTCCGCGCCGTGCACACCGCCTTCGGCCTCGACAGCGACACCGACGAGGCCGTCGTCTACGGAGGCACCGGCCGATGACCGCACGCCGCCCCTCGCTCGCGGTCGTCGGTGCGACCGGGGCGAGCGGCGGCGTCATGCTCCAGATTCTTTCGCAGCACGCGGACGTCTGGGGCGAGGTGAAACTGATCGCCTCCCCGCGTTCGGCCGGCCGCAAGCTGGCCGTACGCGGTGAGGAGAAGGAAGTCCTCCCGATCGGTGAGGACCTCTTCGACGGCGTCGACATCGCCGTCTTCCTGGTGCCCGACCGGGTCGCCGCCCTCTGGGCGCCCGTCGCCGCCTCCCGGGGCGCCGTGGTCGTCGACGGCTCCGCCGCCTTCCGCCTCGACCCGGACGTGCCGCTGGTCGTCCCCGAGGTCAACCCGCACGCCGCCCGCACCCGCCCGCGCGGGATCGTGGCCTCGCCGGACTGCACCACGCTCTCGCTGATCGTCCCGGTCGGCGCGCTGCACGCCGAATTCGGCCTCCGCGAACTGACCGTCTCCACCTACCAGGCCGTGAGTGGCCAGGGCCGCGACGGCATCGCCGCCCTGCGCGAGGAGCTCGGCCTGGTCGCCGGCAGCCTCGCCGCCGGTACGGAGCTGGGCACCCGCCCCGGAGACGTACGCCGCGTCCTCGGCGACCGGCCCGCAGGCCCGTTCCCCGCCCCCGTCGCGCTGAACGTCGTGCCCTGGGCGGGCAGCGACGCGGGCGACGGCTGGTCCTCCGAGGAACTCTCCATCCGCGCGGAATGCCGCAAGATCCTCGGCCTGCCGGACCTGCGCACCGCCATCACCTGTGTGTACGTCCCCGTCGTCATCACGCACTCGATGTCCGTGCACGCCCGCTTCGAGAACGAGGTCACCGTCGACCGGGCCCACGAGATCCTGGCCACCGCCCCCGGCGTCGTACTCGTCGACAGCCCCGCCGAGGGTGAGTTCCCGACCCCGGCGGACGTGGTGGGCACCGACCCCACCTGGGTCGGCCGGGTACGCCGCTCGCTGGACGATCCGCAGGCCCTGGAGATGTTCCTCTGCGGGGACAACCTGCGAAAAGGCGGGGCCCTGAATGTGGCCCAGATCGCCGAATCCCTCGCGGCCTCCGTGGGCGGGTCCTGAATCCCGGCACTGTTTTGCCGCGCGGTTTCGGTCCGGGCCCGTTTCGGATGATCTTTCGGGGGCCGTCTTCGCCTGCCGGGGGCTGTCTCCCGGTCGTCTTCCAGCCCTCTCCGGGCTCTCTCCCGGCTCTCTCCGGGCCCTCTCCCGGGCTCTCCTCAGGGCCGCAGAAATTCGTACGCTATCGAAATGTCTCATCGAAACAGTTTTGTGGGATCTGTGAAGGTCACATGTTCAATTCGGCTTCCTTAACCTCTTGAGCTGGGGCGTTGTCATATCCGACGATGAGCCTGTGGTCCTGTGCAACCGTGAGTCGGCAGTTCGGCGTCTTCGCCGTCACTTCTTGCGCGACGGGCGCACCAATAGGGCAATTGGGGAAGAGCGGGTACGTATGAGGGCGAGTCGCACAGAGCTGAACGCGCTGCCGCACGCGTACAACCCTGACGGGGGGCAGTGTGTCCAACTTGCGTGGCAGAGGTTCTCGAAATCCCGGTGGTCGGCCCCTTGCGAGGGGTCTCCGTGCTCCCGCTCCGCAGGCCCCGCGCGGTCGGCGGCATGCCGGTGATCGCCCCGCTGGGCGCCGCGAGCACGACGAGCCCCGTGCGGCTCCCCTCGCAGCGCGAGGGTGCTGAAGAGGCGGTGGCGGCCGGAACGACGGTCGACCATCTGACCGAGACCTACCGCGCCCACTACCGTTCGCTGCTCGGCCTCGCCGCGCTCCTGCTGGACGACACCGCCTCCTGCGAGGACGTCGTGCAGGAGGCGTTCATCCGCGTGCACTCCGCCCGCACCCGTGTGCGCGAACCGGAGAAGACGCTCGCCTACCTCCGGCAGACCGTCGTCAACCTCTCCCGCTCCGCCCTGCGCCGCCGCATCCTCGGGCTGAAGCTCCTCTCCAAGCCCATGCCGGACATGGCCAGCGCGGAGGAGGGGGCGTACGACCAGCTGGAGCGGGATGCGCTGATCAAGGCGATGAAGGGCCTCCAGCGGCGCCAGCGGGAAGTGCTGGTGCTGCGCTACTTCGCGGACATGACCGAAGCGCAGGTGGCCGACACCCTCGGTATCTCGCTCGGTTCGGTGAAGGCGTACGGTTCGCGCGGGATCGCCGCTCTGCGCCTGGTGATGGAGGCGCAGGCATGAGCGGCGGCCCCCTCAGCCACGAGCCGGACCGGACGGGAAGCGGAACTGTGAACCACGGGCCGAACACGAGCCATGGGGCGAAGGCGGACCATGGGCCGGAGTCGAGTTCCGGCCCCGAACGCCCGGCGGAGGCCGCCGAGCCGACCGGCCGTACCCTCGGAGCCGACGAGGAGCACGGCCCTCCGGAGTGCACACCGTCCGGTCGGTACGACGAGACTCCCGGCCGTACGGGCGGCGAAGCCTCCGACCGGCACGAGAGGGCGCCCCGCGCGCTCGACGGCCTGTCCCGCCCCCGCGAGGAGGCGGCCGGCTCCCGCGACGAGGCTTCCGGGGCGGGCGCTCCGGCCCCACGGACCCCGCTCTTCCTGGCACGCCCCGGAGCCGCCGGCGCCGGCTTCGGCGCCGGCTTCGGCGCCGACGGCAGAAGCCCGAGCAGCGGTGACCCGAACGCTGGTGACCCGAACGCCGGTGACCCGAACGCCGACGACGGCGACACGGCCGACGAACAGCTGCTGCGGAACCTGCTGCGGGGAGCCGTTCGCGACCTTGAACCCACCGAGAACGCACTGGAGCACCTGCACCGGGCCATACCCGCCCGTCGGGCGCGCCGCCGCCAGGCGGTCGTCGGCGCGGCCGCCGCGGCCCTGCTGATCGGTACCGCCGTGCCCGCCTTCGTCCACGTGGCAAGCTCCGGGAACGCGGCCGCCGCAGCGCCCACGCTCGCCGGACACACCACGAACTCCCAGAGCCAGCAGGGCGACGCCTCCGGGGCGGCGGTGGGGGAGAAGCCGAGCGACGGACAGCCCGCGCAGGGGACGAGCGGCCCGCACGAGGGAACGCCCGACCTCGGCGGTACCCCGTCCGCGAGCGAGGACCCGGCCGACCCCGGCAGCACGCACTCCGGAGCCGTCAGCCAGGAAGAGCTCGCCTCGATCGCCGCCCTGCCCGCCTGCGGGCCCGGCCAGCTCGGCGTCGTCTCGGCGTCCACCGGAACGGCGGACTCGAACGGCACGGTCTACGGGACCTTCCGCATCGCCAACCGGTCCGCCGCGAACTGCTCGGTCAGCAGCCCGGGCACGGTGGGCTTCACCGTGTCCGGCGCCGCCGACGCGACGAAGATCCAGGTCGTGCAGCACGTGATGGGCGACCCCGCCGCCGGACTGCCCGACCCCGCCGTCGAGCCCGCGGCGGTGCTGCTGAGGCCCGAGATGTCGTACGAGGTGCGGTTCGCCTTCGTACCGACCGACACCTGTCCCACGGACACCGCCCCCACACCCACGCCGACCGGGACCACACCGCCGGGCGCGGGCGCCGTGGAGGACCAGCCGGCGAGCGTGGAGACGCAGTCGCTGCCGGACGACGCCGCCCCGGCCGAGGGATCCATCGCCGTGACGCACACCCCGGAAGCGGGCGCGCCGACCGGCGAGACCACGATCAGCAACGCCTGCGCGGGCACGATCTACCGGACGGGCATCGTCGCGGAGCCGTAGGAGCCGAGCAGCAGTAGGAGCCGACTGCCTCGCGCGGAGGGCCGGCTCGGGGTCATCCGCTGCGCGGCGGAGTCCCGGACGCGGTGCCGACGCGTTCACCCGGTTCAGCACCCGGTTCAGGAGCTACCGGCGCCGGTCGGGCGGCGGCGGCCGGGTCGGGGACCAGGCCCAGGGCGATGTCCCGGGCCGCTTCGGCCTCGCGCCGCAGCAGACGGAACCACATGAAGAGCACGAACGCGGCGAAGACGAACCACTCCCCGGTGTAGCCCAGGTTCTGGAAGGCCTTCAGGTCGAGACCGCTGCCCTCCACCGCCGCCGCCGGAACCGCCTTCATGCCGTTGCCGGAGTCGTCCGCGCCGCCGATGCCGCTCGCGGGGAGCGTGACCCAGGCGTCGTACACGTCGTACGGCACGAGGTTCACCAGCGTCGCCGCGCTGATGATGCCGAGCTCCCCGTCGGGAAGGCCGCCCGCGTTGTTCACACCGGAGCTGGTGGCGCTCTCCGACGCCTGGAGGTCACCGGTCACCGTGATCTCACCGGTGGGCGCCGGGGGAACCGTGTTGTTCTCCCGCGCGCGCTCCGGCTCGCCGGGCATCCAGCCGCGCACGACGGGCAGCGCCTTGCCGCCGTCCGTACGCAGCAGGTCCAGGACGTAGAAGCCGTTACGGTCGTCCAGCTCGCGCCCAGGGACCAGGAACTGGTCCGCGAACGTCCCCGTCGCCGTGGCGGGACGGCCCGACGTGACGGTGTCCACGGGCAGCAGCGAGTCCAGCGGCTTCGCCTGGCGGGTGCCCGGGGCCGGCTGCTTCTCGGCCTGTTCGTGCGACTGCACGCGGTCCTCGAAGCGGCCGAGCTGCCAGGTGCCCATGAACACGCAGAACGGAATGGCCAGCACGACGAAGAGGTTGATCCCCCACCATCGCGGGGTCAGCAGGAACCGGTACACCCCTTTACCGTACGGTCCCCGCCCGGCCGGCCGGGAGCGGGGGCGCCCATTTATCCGGCCCTTACGGGCGCGCCCCGGTCCCGGTGCGGGTGTCCGGCTACTTCTCCGAGGCCGTCGTCGCGGTGGTCGTCGAGGCCGTTTCCCGTGCGGGCTTCGGCAGATGCCGCAGCGCGAAGTCCAGCTCCAGACCCACCTGCTTGATCCGCTCCTCCACCACGAGAGAGCCGTGACCCGCGTCGTAGCGGTAGACCTCGTGCACCGCGCCGCGGGCCTTGAGCCGGTCCACGTAGTTTTCCAACTGACGGATGGGACAGCGCGGATCGTTGACGCCCGCCGAGATGTAGACCGGCACACGCACCGCGTCCACGTACGTCAGCGGCGACGACGCCTCGAACCGCTCGGGGACCTCCTCCGGGGTGCCGCCCAGCAGGGTCCGGTCCATCGCCTTCAGGGCCTCCATCTCGTCGTGGTACGCCGTGACGTAGTCCGCGACCGGGACGGCCGCCAGCCCCAGGGCCCAGGCGTCCGGCTGGGTGCCGAGACCCAGCAGGGTCAGATAACCGCCCCAGGACCCACCGGCCAGGATCAGCCGGTCCGGATCGGCGAGACCCGACTCGACCGCCCACTCCCGGACCGCCGCGATGTCCTCCAGCTCGATCAGCCCGACCCGGTGCTTCAGCGCGTCGGTCCAGGCCCGGCCGTACCCCGTCGAGCCCCGGTAGTTCACCCGTACGACCGCGAAGCCGTGGTCCACCCAGGCCGCCGGGCCGGACGCGAACGCGTCACTGTCGTGCCACGTCGGCCCGCCGTGGATCTCGAAGACCGTCGGGAACGGGCCCTCGCCCGACGCCGGTGTCTGCACCAGCGCGTGCACCCGCCCGCCCGGCCCCTCCACCCACGCGTCCCGCACCGGCACCGAGCCGGGGGCCTTCATCCCCGGCGGGTCCAGCACCACCGCACCCGTGGTCGAGCGGACGACCGGCGGCAGGGCCGCCGAGGACCAGAGGTACTCCACCGTCCCGTCCGGGCGGGCCGTGGCACCCGACACCGAACCGGCGGGCGTCTCCACCCGCACCGGCGCCGACCCGCCCGGCTCATGGCGCCACAGCTCGCTGCGGGCCTCGAAGCCGTGCTCGACCAGGATCGCCGAGGCGTCCGGGTACCACTCGGCACTCACGTCGCCGGGCAGATCGATCGCCAGCTCCGTCTCCGTGCCCGCGACCGGGTCCCAGATCATCGGCTCCCAGCGACCCCGCCGCTGGTGCCCGACCAGCAGCCGGGTGTCACCGGCGACGGGAGCGAACCCCATCACCGCCAGACCCAGCTCCTTCGTACCGCCCTCGGTGTCGTCGAGCTCGGCCACCGTCGAGCCGTCCGGCCGTACCACCCGCAGCGCCGAATGCATCGCGTCGCCGTGCTCCGTGTGCTCCAGGGCGATCAGGCTGCCGTCGTACGACAGATCGCCGACACCGGCCGACTCGCGGTGCCGGTAGATCTCCACGTCCTCCGCGCCACCCGGCCGCGCCAGATGGATCGTGGTCCCGTCCTCGTCGGTGGACCGCCCGACGACCGCGCTGCCGTCCCGCCCGATCGCGAGGCCCGCCGGATACGACGGCTCAAGACCCGGCGCCGCCGGAACGTCCTCGCCGCCCCCGAACGGCTGCCGCATCCACACCCCGAACTCGTCCCCGTACGACGGTGCGTCCGGATCGTCGGAGCTGCGGCCGTCGTCGAACCACCAGATCCACTCGCCGTCGGGCGAGAGCGCCGCGTCCGTGGTTCCGTCGGGCCGGTCCGTGACCATGCGCTGCTCGCCGGTCTTCCGGTCCCATGCGTAGATCTCGTACGTACCGGTCGCATTGGACACGAACAGGCTGCGGTCCGGGGCGTCCTCCGCCCAGTCGGGCAGGGAGACGCGCGGTGCACGGAACCGCTTCTCCCAGTCGGGCATGGCTTCTGCGCTACTCATGCCCCCATCAAACCCGATGGTGAGGATCCGGTGCACGGCCCTTCCCGGAAGGCGGGAACGACTCCGGGGAATGCCTGGCGACCGACCTACGGCGTTCCGACCGTGGACAGCCGTGATCAGCCGTGGACAGCCGTGGACAGGCCGTGGTTAGACTCCCGCAACCAGAGCCCGAGGAGGGATTCCGCGTGCAGGTGAACCGTGACGGCGTGGATCTGATGATCAGTCATCGACCTGGACGAGGGCGTCCGTTGCTGGTCGTTCCAGGGGTCATGGCCGACGCCGCCTCGTGGCAGCCGGTCGTCGACGCCCTGCGGACCACGCACCCCGTCCATGTGCTCAACCGGCGTGGCCGCCGGCCCAGCGGACCGCTGGGTAGCGGGTACACGGTCTCCACCGAGGTCGAGGACCTGTCGCACGTGCTCGACGTACTCGACACCGGCAGCGGGGTGGACCTGTTCGGCTGGAGCTACGGCGGACTCATCGCCCTGGAGGCGGCGAGGAAGCACCCCGCCATCTCCTCGCTCACGCTCTACGAGCCGGTGGTGCGCCCCTTCGGCGCCCAGGCGCTGGAGGCGCTCCACCGGGCGGATCTCGCGGGAGACCTGGACCGGGCGGTGGAGATCGTGAACCTGGACGTCTCCGGCTTCTCCGCCGCCTACGTGGCGGAGCTCAGGCAGACCTCGACCTGGCAGGTGCTGCGCCCGCTGGCCGCACCGCTCGCCCGTGAGCTGGCCGCCCTCAACGCCCACCCCGCCGACCTGCCGGGCTACGGCGACCTGCGCATGCCGGTCACGCTGCTGCTCGGCGGCGACAACGAGGGGACCGCGCCCTACGGGGAGCCGTTCGCCCGGATCGCGGCAGCGATGCCCCGCGCGCGCGTGCGGGTGATGCCGGGGCAGGGGCACCTGGCCCACGCCGTGGACCCGGGGGCGCTGGCCCGCGCGATCGACGAGTCGCTGCGGTGGGCCCGGAGCGAGGGGGCCGCCCCCGATGCTTCCGCGGTGCCGCCCGCGCGTCCTGCCGGGTAGCGGGCTGTCCGCCGTCCTCGCAGGTCAGAGCGATTGTCAGTGGTGGGGTTCAGACTCCTTGCATGACTGCAGAGATGAGCGCGGGCACGGTCTCGACCGCTGTTCTGCGCAAGGCCGTGGAGACGTACTGGACCGCCGCCGACGCCCGTGACTGGGAGACGTTCGCGGCCACGCTCGACGACGACGTGGTGTACGAAGTGCCGCAGACCCGCGAGGTGGTCCGGGGCAAGGAGAGATGCGTCCGGTTCAACCGGGAGTACCCGGGCGACTGGCACGTGCGCATCGACCGGATCGTGGCCGACCTGCCCGAGCACCCGGCCGGAGCGGGAGAGCCCGGGCTCGGTGGC
Source organism: Streptomyces sp. NPDC001493 (assembly GCF_053597235.1). Taxonomy (NCBI): domain Bacteria; kingdom Bacillati; phylum Actinomycetota; class Actinomycetes; order Kitasatosporales; family Streptomycetaceae; genus Streptomyces; species Streptomyces sp. NPDC001493. The sequence continues at coordinate 132,091 of NZ_JBSFHV010000002.1, read as the reverse complement.
CAGGCCGCCGCGCGCACGCTCTTCAGCGTGGGAGGCGCGGAGTTGGACGGCATCCACTTCTTCTCGTTCGACACCAGGGGTCGTATCACCGCCGTCACCGACTTCTGGCCGGAGCCGTACGAGCCGCCGACCGGGCGCGAATACCTCGTCGAGCGCTTCTGACGGGCCCAACGCCCCCGACGGTGAACGGGGTTCGACGGCCCGGAGCGTTCGACGGCCCGACGCGTTGACGACCAGGTGTGTTGACGGCCCGGCGCGTCGCACGGCACAGGGCCCCCGCGCCGGCCTGCGGCGGAGGAGCCCTGTGCGTGTGGGGGGTGGCGCTGCGCGGGTCGTCGTCGCTAGAGCGCCGACTGGAAGGCGGGCAGGTAGCCGCCCGACTGGCCGGCCGCCTTCGGGTGGTAGGAGTTGTAGACCGGCAGCGTGACGCTGTTGAGCCAGGCGTCGCCCGAGCAGAGCTCATGGCCGGTGAACTCGTCCACCACGCTGGAGTAGGTGAATCCGGCGTTGGCCGCGCGCTTGGCGATGACGGAGTTCAGTACGTCCGCACCGTTGTTGATCGCCTTCCGCGCGTTCTCGCTGAGGCCGAGGATGCAGCTGCCGGAGATCTTGTAGAAGCGGGGGTAGCTCAGCACGACCACGTGCGCCGAAGGGGCCTTGGCGTGGATGGAGCCGTAGAGGGAGTCGAGGCTGCCCGGCAGGACGTTCTGCGCCTTGGTGACGGCCGCGTTCACGCTGCTGATGCAGGTGGCCTCGCTCGACAGGACACAGGTCTGCATGACATCGGCGAAGCCGACGTCGTTGCCGCCCACCGAGATGCTGACCAGTGCGGTCGACGAGCTGAGCGCGCTCAGCTGGCTGCCGGCGACGCTCGACGTCGTCGCGCCCGAGCAAGCGACGAAGGCGAAGGAGGAAGGGGAGTTGGCGGCGGCCCAGAGGTACGGATACGCCTTGGTCGAACGGTGGCAGTCGCCGCTGTCCGAGATGTAGCTGCCGGCGCCCACTCCGGAGGAGTAGGAGTCGCCGAGAGCGACGTAACCGCCCGTAGCCGCGGAGGCCGGCTGAGCGGCTCCCAGCGCGGCGACGGCCGCGATGGCCAGAGTGGAAAAGGATGCCCAGAATCTACGCACTGACATGGCCGGTGGCCCCTTCGGAAGGGTGGGGGTGCGAGGGGAGTTCGTGGCGCATCCAGTTTTTAGCAGCTCGAAGTACCGACCGGTAGCGGCCGCGCGAGAAGTCGTCTGATATGCCCGAATGATCGTTCGGTGGGCGTAGCTCCGCGCGTAGATAAACCCTGAACACCGGTCAAAATCGGGGCACTTGGGGGCGCAGTGCGGGAGTGCGCGCTGTCGGGCGAAGCGACGTCCGGTGGGGTTCCCTGACGCGTTCGGGTGTCTGCGGAGTCCTGACGGGCCGCCAAAAACCACTCGCACGAGTGGGTCGCGCCCTGCCTACGATGGCGCTCACCGAGGACCCCCCGCCACGGCCGTACCACCCGGGTGCACCGTTCTGCGGTCACGCTCCGTGGTGTACCCGTGCGACGTCCTGCCGGCCCGGCCCGTACCGGACTGAAGAAGGAAGCACCACCATGGCCCGACACCTGATCACCAGCGCCCTTCCGTACATCAACGGGATCAAGCACCTGGGCAACATGGTCGGGTCGATGCTTCCGGCCGACGTGTACGCCCGGTACCTCCGGCTGACCGGGCACGAGGTCCTCTTCATCTGCGCCACCGACGAACACGGCACCCCGGCGGAACTGGCCGCCCACACGGCCGGCCTCCCGGTCGCCGAATTCTGCGCGCGGGCGCACGCGGCGCAGAGGGCCGTGTACGACGGATACGCCCTCTCCTTCGACCACTTCGGCCGCAGTTCCTCGCCGCAGAACGCCGAGCTCACCCAGCACTTCGCGCGCCGCCTCAAGGAGAACGGCTTCATCGAGGAGCGCTCGGTCCGTCAGGTGTACTCACCCGTGGACGGGCGCTTCCTGCCGGACCGCTACGTGGAAGGCACCTGTCCGCACTGCGGGGACGAACGGGCACGTGGCGACCAGTGCGAGAACTGCACGCGCGTCCTCGACCCCGCCGACCTGCTGCACCCCCGCTCGGCCATCAGCGGCTCCACCGACCTGGAGGTGCGCGAGACCCGCCACCTCTTCCTCCTCCAGTCCCGGCTCCAGCAGGAGGTCGAGGCGTGGATCGACGCCGTGGCCGACAGCTGGCCGCACCTGTCCGCCTCGATCGCGCGCAAGTGGCTGACCGAAGGCCTCCACGACCGGGCCATCACCCGTGACCTGGAGTGGGGCGTTCCGGTACCGGCCGACACCTGGCCCGAGTTGGCGGCCGAGGGCAAGGTCTTCTACGTCTGGTTCGACGCCCCGATCGCCTACATCGGCGCCACGAAGGAGTGGGCCGAGGCCGCCCCGGTCGATCCCCGCGATTCCCTCCCTCGCCGTGACTGGCGGAGCTGGTGGTACGAGGCCGACGACACCGTCCGCTACACCCAGTTCATGGGAAAGGACAACGTCCCCTTCCACACCGTGATGTTCCCCGCCACCGAACTCGGCGTGTGTGAACCCTGGAAGAAGGCCGACATCGTCAAGGGCTTCAACTGGCTCACCTACTACGGCGGGAAGTTCTCCACCTCCGCGCGGCGCGGGGTCTTCACCGCCGACGCCCTGGAGGTGCTGCCCGCCGACTACTGGCGCTACTACCTCGTCGCCCACGCCCCCGAATCCGACGACTCCGCCTTCACCTGGGAGCACTTCGCCGCCTCCGTCAACAAGGACCTCGCGGACACCCTCGGCAACTTCGTCAACCGCACCCTCGCCCTCTCACGGAAGAAGTACGGCGACACGGTCCCGGCCGGACGGGCCGCCGGCGAGCCGGAGGCGCGGCTCGGCGCCGAGGCCGCGCGGCTGCTCGCCGAGTACGAGGAGCACCTGTCGGGCCTCCACTTCCGCAAGGCGGCCGCCGCCCTGCGGTCCCTGTGGGCGCTGGGCAACGCCTACCTCGCCGAGAAGGAGCCCTGGCGGGAGGCGAAGACCGACCCGGAGGGCGCGGCCCTCACCCTGCGTACGGCCATGAACCTCGTCCGGCTGCACGCGATCGTCTCCGAACCCGTCGTACCGGCCACGGCCGAGGCCCTGCGCGCCGTGTTCACTCCGGTGGAAGGCGGACCGGGCGGGTGGGCCGACGCGACCTGGGTCACGGCGGACGAGGCCCGGACGCTGGACTTCCTGCCGGCCGGAACCCCCTTCTCGGTGCCGCCGCTGCTCTTCTCCAAGATCACGGACGAGGACCTGGAGTCGTACCGCACCCGTTTCGGCGCCTGACCCGCCCGCCGTCCGCAGCTGCCGGGCGCGGGGAACGGCCGGGCGCTGGGGGAACGGCCGGGCGCAGAGGAGGGGCAGGGCGCATGAGGAGGGGCCGGGCGCAGGGGCTATGGGGAGTCCCTGTGCCCGACCCCTAGATCGTTCGCCATCCTTCACGTCCCGTACAGGAGTTGGCCTTGGCGTGAAGGCGCCAGGGCGTAAATGCGCCTCAGGAATCGCCGTGCTCCACCTGCGGAACCTGCGGCACCTCTGGCGCCGACGGGACCGGCGGCGTCTGGTCCTCGCCCGGAACGGGCGGTGCGTTCTCCAGCCAGCCGTTCCGCGCCGCGTGCCACCCGAGCTGGAAACGCGTGGACGCCCTCACCTGCGCCATGAGCCTCTGGAGGCGGCGTTGCACGGTGCGATGGCCCATGCCGAGCTGTCGGGCGATGGCTGAATCCGTCAGCCCGAGGTGCAGCAGGGCGAGGATTCTGCGGTCGATGGGATCGGGGAGGGTGCCGGAGGCGTCCTCGGGAACCGAGGCCGTACCGGCGGGGCGCAGCAGCGTGCCCCGCTCGAACTGCGCCTCGAAGAGGGAGCTGAGGGCGACGAGCAGCCCGGTGCGGTGGACCACGAGAGCGACCGGCTCGATCTCCTCGCGTTCCGGATCGAGCGGGAGCAGCGCGACCTGCCGGTCGACGATGACCAGCTTGATCGGGAGTTTGTCCACCACGGAGATCTGCTGGCCCTGGGAGACGTAGGCGTCCAGGGCCTTCGAGATTCCCGGGCTGTCCAGCCAGTCGCGCTCGATGACGGACCGCAGCGCGATCCCGCGCCGCATGAGGACGCCCTCGATCTCCGCGTGGTTGTCCTCGTGCGTGATCACGGAGTGCTCCGGCTGCGCGAGCGGCATCAGGTTGCACACCTCGCTGGTGGCCTGCTCCTGCATCAGCAGCAGCCTGCGGCGGATGGCCGCCGCCCCCGAAAGCACCTCGACCGGGGCCCCCGACGCGTGGGCCTGGGCGGAGCGGTGCCGCTCGGCGAGGGCGGCCATCAAGGACTCGACCTGGTGCAGGGAGGACCGTCGGGACTCCAGCAGCGGGCCGAGGGCGAGTACGGGGGAGGTCGCCCGGTAGCGCGGTACGCCTCCTCCGGGGGAGGCGGAGCTGGCGAGGCCGCGCACCACCAGGGACTCCAGGGCGTCGCGTACGGCGGTGAGGGGAGCGGCCAGTTCCTTGGTCAGCAGCGCGGGCTCGCTGTCCGGGCGGTCCACCAGGAGCCGGTAGAGGGCGTCCTCCAGCGGGTCGAGCCCGAGGAGCGTGAGCAGCGCGTTCCCGGTCTCCCCGGTCGCCCCGGTCTCCCCGGAATTCCAGGTCTCCCCGGGCATCCCGGACTCCCCGGTTTCCCCGGCGTCCGGCTCGCCGGACACGCCGCCCGCCGGGCGGAACCCGGTGGCGTTCAGCGGGGTCTCCGGCCGGGTGTGGGCTCGAACATGGTCCCCGCCCCCTTGCTGCCGCCCGCGCAATTGTGCTGATCAGGATATCTGTTGGTCATCTCGCGGAGTAGATCTGTGGACAGCGGCTGCCCGGGGCTCACGGCCCGTCGGTAGGGTGGGCGGTATGTCTGATGCTCCGGTCCGTGTCCGTTTCGCCCCGTCCCCCACCGGCATGTTCCATGTCGGCGGAGCCCGCTCCGCCCTCTACAACTGGGCCGTGGCCCGACAGTCGGGCGGCACCTTCGTCCTGCGCGTCGAAGACACCGACGCGGCGCGCAACAAGCCCGAGTGGACCGACGGCATCATCAACGCCCTGGCCGCGATCGGCATCCACGAGGACGATCCCGCCTTCGAGGGCCCTTATTTCCAGTCGCACAACGCCGCCCGCCATACCGAGGCCGGGCTGCGGCTGTACGACGCCGGCCGCGCGTACTACTGCGACTGCACGCGTGAGCAGCTCAAGGAACGCACCGGCTCGGAGCACCTCGGATACGACGGCTTCTGCCGTGACCGCGGCCTGGCCCACGAGGAAGGGCGGGCGCTGCGCTTCCGTACCCCGGACGAGGGCGAGACCGTCGTGGTCGACCTGGTGCGCGGCGAGCCCGCGTTCCCGAACAGCGCCATCGAGGACTTCGTGATCGCCAGGGGCGACGGCTCCCCGGTCTTCCTGATCGCCAACGTCGTGGACGACCTCGACGAGGGCGTCACCCTGGTGGTCCGGGGCGAGGAGCACCTCTCCAACACCCCGAAGCAGCAGTTGCTGTGGGAAGCGCTCGGCGCCGAACCGCCCCGCTGGGCGCACCTCCCGGTGATCGTCAACGAGAAGCGCCAGAAGCTCTCCAAGCGCCGCGACAAGGTGGCGTTGGAGGACTACCTCGCCGAGGGCTTCCTCCCCGAGGCGATGGTCAACTACCTCATGCTGCTCGGCTGGGGTCCCGGCGGAGACCGGGAGATCCTCCCCTACGAGGAGATGGAGCAGCTCTTCCGCATCGAGGACGTCAACACCTCACCGGCGTTCTTCGACGTGAAGAAGCTGACCGCCTTCAACGGCGAGTACATCCGTGCCCTCGCGCCGGAGCAGTTCGCCGCGGCCTGCGCACCGTGGCTGATCGCCCCGCACGCCCCCTGGGCCCCGGATGCCTTCGACACGGCCGTCTTCGAGGCGGCGGCCCCGCTCGCGCAGACCCGGCTGACGGTCCTCTCCGAGATCACCGCCTGCGTCGACTTCCTCTTCCTGGACGAGCCGGTCCGCGACGAAGCCTCCTGGACCAAGGCGATGAAGCCCGGCGCGGACGCCATTCTGCGGGACGCCCGTGGAGCGCTGGAAACCACTCCGTGGCAGGCGGACGACCTGAAGTCGGCGCTGGTCGCGGTCGGTGAGCAGCACGGGATGAAGCTGGGCAAGGCCCAGGCGCCCATCCGCGTCGCCCTCACCGGCCGTACGGTCGGGCTGCCGCTCTTCGAGTCCATGGAACTCCTCGGACGCGAGCGGGTCCTCGGCCGGCTGGACGCTGCTTCCCGGAGGCTGGCCGCACAGGCGTAAATCCGGTACGGGCGGGCCCCACCGTCCGCCCCGTACTTCTTGTACCGTTGCGTTCAAGCAGCAACCATCTGGGCCGGGCGGGCGGCGTGCGAGCGCCCACGGCCGACACGAGGAAGGCGGGCTCGGCATGCTCCGCAATGGACTGGAACCCTGGCACGTGCTGATCCTGGCGGTCGTGGTCATCGCGCTGTTCGGATCGAAGAAGCTTCCGGAGGCCGCGCGGGCCCTGGGCAAGTCGGCGCGCATCCTGAAGAGCGAGGCGCAGGCGATGAAGAACGACGCCGCCCCGGCAGCCGCCACCGCCCCGGCCGCCACCCAGGCCCCGGCCGCCGCCGCTCAGCCCGCGCCGGCGCCCGCCGCCGCGATGGCGGCGGAGCCGCGACCCACGGAGGGCTGACCCCGCAACGAGGGCTGACCTCGCAACGCCCGCGCCCCCTGCCCCGCCGGTCCTCAGCGACCGCGGGACAGGGGGCGCGTCCGTGCGCTGTCCCGAACCTTCCGGATCAGGGGCTGGCGGGGTCGAACCCGTACGCCACGGGCTCGTCCTGCGCATAGGGGTCGCGGCGGTACACGTACAACGCGTCCACCATGAATTCGTCGCCGTCCGGGGATTCGACGCGGCAGGGACGCGTCACCTGAAGGACCGGGGGCTGGTCGGGAACCCGCATGCGAAGACCGTCGGCAGGTCCTCCGGCGAGTTCGGCTGTCTCCCACATCGTCGCAGTGTGAAGATCCATGCCCACAACTTTACGGGCTGTGCCGCGCCCCTTTGGGGAGCATCGAACAACCGCTACGTCTTCTTGCCGTGCAGGTCACCGCAGCTGTCGCTGCCGTCGCCCCCGCCCCGGGCGCCGCTGCCGTCACGGTTTCCGTGAGCACCCGGGCCGTCTCCGGGGCGCCGTCCTCACGGTTCGACAGCTCGACGGGGGCCGGGACGCGTCCTGGGGCCTTTCGTCCGGATCATCGCGGCTCGCGCGCCCGGGTGCCGCACCTCGCGGCGTTGTCGTCCCCCGACGTCCGCACGACAGCCCCGTACCGGTCCGCGGGGAAGCGTAGGGCTAAGCTCCGTAGCACGTCAGGGGCGCGACCTGCCGCTTCCAGCGAGGGACAAGAGGTGGCGGCCGTGGGGGCGAATTCCAGTGGGATCCAGTTCCACATTCTTGGGCCACTGCGGATCGAAGTCGACGGGGAGCCGTTCCCGCTGACCGGAACACTGCCCGCGTGCGTCCTCGGCGTGCTCTTGCTGGAGCGTGGCCGCGTGGTGCCCTTGCACCGGCTGGTCACCGCTGTCTGGGACGACGACCCGCCGGAGACCGGTTCGCACCAGGTCCGCAAAGCGGTCTCCGTGCTCCGGAAGAGGCTGCCCGGCGGTGAGCGGCTGCTGCTCACCGAGAGCGGCGGCTACCGCGCGGTCGTGAACGAGGAACAGGTGGACGCCGGGCTGTTCACCATCCGACTCCGCCGGGCCGAGGAGGCCGAGAAGGCGGGGCTGGTCTCCAACGCCACCGAGGAGCTGGGGGCGGCCGGGGACCTGTGGCGGGGACGGGTGCTCCAGGGGCTGGGAAGGTCCGTCCTGGAGAGCGTCTCCCTGGCATGGGAGGAGAAGAGGCTCGCCGCGGCCGAGCACCGGGCCCGACTGCTGCTGGATCTCGGGCAGTCCGCCACGCTGGTCGGCGAGATCCGCGCTCTTGTGGAGCAGGCGCCGCTGCGGGAGGCGCTCCGGGGTTTGCTGATGCTGGCGTTGTACCGCAGCGGGCGCCAGGCCGAGGCACTGGTGGAGTTCGCGGCCATCCGTGACACGTTGGCACGCGACCTGGGCGTATCCCCGGGCCCCGAACTGCTCGCCCTGCACGAAGCGGTGCTGCGACAGAGTCCGGAACTGCACGTCCCCGCACCTCGGCGCGGAGCGTCCGACGCACCGCCGTCGTTCGTGCCCCCGGTGCAGAGCCCGTGCACGCTCCCGTACGACGTTGCCGATTTCACCGGCCGCGAAGCCGAACTGGAACGGCTGGCCTTCCTCAGCGAGCAGAGCCGGAGCGGTGGGACCCGGATCGTCGCGGTGGACGGAATGGGCGGTACGGGAAAGACGGCGCTGGCCGTGCACGCGGCGCATCTGCTGCTCGCCGACTATCCGGACGGACAGCTCTACGTCGACCTGCACGCCTACACCCCCGGGGAGGAACCCGAGAACCCCGCATCCGTGCTGGCCGCGCTGCTACGGACCCTGGGAGTCGAGTCCAGCCGTATCCCCGAGGACATGCCGAGCCGCATCGCGCTCTGGCGGGCGGTCACCGCGCGTCGGCGCGTGCTGCTCCTCCTGGACAACGCCGCGACCGCGGAGCAGGTACGTCCGCTGATACCCGGGTCCGCGCACTGCCTGGTCCTCATCACGAGCCGCACCCGGCTGGTGGAGCTGGAAGGCACGTCCTGGCTTCCGCTCGACCTCTTGTCGGCCGAGGACAGCGCCGAACTCGTCGCCCGCTCCGTGGACCGCGAACGTCTGGCGGCGGACCCCGGGGCGGTGGACGAACTGGTCCGGCTCTGCGGGTACCTGCCGCTGGCGTTGCGTATCGCCTCCGCCCGGCTGTGCCAGCGTCCGCATTGGTCGGTACGGAAGATGGCCGATCTCCTGCGGGACGAGAGCCGCCGGATGCGGGAGCTGCGAAGCGGTGAGCAGAGCGTGGCGGCGGCGCTCACGCTGTCCTTCCGGTCGATGTCCGAAGACACCCGCAGGGCCTTCCAACTGCTGGCGGCACACCCCGGATCGAGCCTGGCGGTCGACTCGGCGGCGGCTCTGCTCGGCACCGGAGTGGACGAGGCCGGTGAGATCCTCGAACACCTGCTGGACGTCCAGCTCCTGCGCCAGCGGGACCGGGACCGCTACACCTTCCACGACCTCGTCCGCAGCTTCGCCCGCTCGCTGTCCGGCGACGAGGACGGGGTCCCGGAGGAAACCCGTCAGGAGTCCGCCGAACGTCTGCTGCGCCACCTGCTGTGGTCCTCGGAGAACGCGTGCCGGCACCTGTTCCCGCAGCGGGCGGCCTATCCGGTGCCGCTGCCCGACTCAGCCGGTGTACACCTTCACCGGTTCGACGACGCGGCCGCCGCGTTGCAGTGGTTCCGTGCTGAACACTCCGTCCTCGGCGACGCCCTGGGTCTGGCCGAACGCCAGGGGCTGCACGAGTACACGGTGCTCCTCGCCCGTAACTTCGTCTTCCACCTGCACAACCAGGGCTATCAGGAGGAGTACGCGCAGGTGTGCGTCACGGCCGTGGAGGCGGCCCGTGCTCTGGAGGACCCGTTGCTGCTGGGCCTGTCCCTGACGAACCTGGCCGCCGCCTGCTGGCAGCTGGACCGTTTCCGTACCGGGTGGGCCGCGCTGGCGGAGGCCCTGGAGCTGGCCCGCCGACTTGCGGACAGCCGTGCCGAGGCGGCGGCGCTCAGCAGAATGGGGGGATTCCAGTGGAGCCTGGGGGAACTGCCGGCGGCACTCGCCTCCTACCGGGCGGCGGTCGCCCTCCACCGTCGGCACGACAGTGAGCGGGAGACCGCCGAGACGCTGACCAACCTGTGCGACGTCAGCGTTCTGCTGGCTCACCCGGCGCAGGCTCTGGAGGCGGGCCGGGAAGCCGTCGCGATCGCACGGCGGATGAAAGACCGGGTGCTGGAGGCCAGCGCGCTGGCCGAACTCGTGCCCGCGCTCCTGGTCTCCGGAGAGGCGCGCAGCGCCTCGCACCACGCGGAGCTGGCCCTGCACCGGGCCGATGAGCTGGAGGCACCGCCCAATATCGTGCGGGCGCTCCTCGCGCGTGCCACCGTGCGCTTTGCCGAGCAGGACGTGGCCGGCGCCCGGGTGGACGCGGAACGTGCGCTGAACCTTTCGCAGTTGCACAACTTCCGTACCCGGGAGGCGAGCGCCCTGAATCTCCTCGGCCGTGTGCAACTGGCGAGCGGCGAGGCGGCCGAGGCGTACACCAGCCATGCGTCCGCGTGGCGGATCGCCTCCCCGATCGGCCTGCGGCTGGAAATGGCGGCCGCCTTGGCCGGGAAGGCCGCGGCGCGCTACGCACTGAAGGACCCGGCAGGGGCGGCGGGTTTTGCGCGCGAGGCGTCCTCACTCCGTGCGCGGATGGGCCTTCTGTCTCCGGAGCCGCCTGAGACCCTGGCGGGCTGAAGCCGGCGGCTGAGCCGTTCGGGGCGCCGCGCCGCGTGCGTGCCGGGCTCCGCCGGCGTCAGTCCTGTACGGCGTCCGCAGTCGGGACGGGGTCCACGCCGGTGGGGCCGATGCCGGTCGCGACCACGGAGTGGTGCTGGGCAGTCGGTGAGGTGGCCTGCTCGGCGGTGTAACCGGTGACGAGAACGGTGGCCAGGAGCGCGGGGAGAACGGTCACACGCATGGAGAACTTGGTCATTTTCTGATCCCTTTCGCGACTGCGGTCGGTGGCGATGTGAGGGATCTTGGTTTCAGCGTCTCCCTGGACGTTCCCGCTGGGTTCCCGCCGGGCGGAGCACAGCCGGGTTCCCCTGGCGGGGCACGGGGGTGAGACCTCGTCTGGCGTACCAGTAGGAGGCGTGCAGCAGCTGCCAGAGGACCTCCGTCTCCGCCTCGTCCCGGGGACCGTAGAGGAGCACCCCGCCCCCTGACCCCGGGGGGACGGACACGCCCCAGCCGGCTGCCACCACCGCTGCGGTCCAGTGGTCGTCCAGGCGCACGTGCAGGCTTCCGTCGTAGGCGGGGTGGCGGTGGGCGAACTCCGTGCCCTCGAAGAAGGCCGCTGCGGGACCGTGGGCGTAACGGGGGATTAAGTGGCAGGCGACCGAGCCCTCATGGCAGCCCCAGGAAGCGGCGACACGGACCCCGTGGAGAGCTGCGACGCGCTCGTCCAGGGCCCGTTGGCAGTGTGCGGGGGCGGTCTGGGTGAGCTGCTGCGGAGGTTCCGTCCCGATCCGCGGTGCGGGGTCCTCGCGTGCGGGGAGCCGGATCGTCATGGGGCTGTGCCGTCCTTCACGTGAGCCCGTCGCACGGGTGGTCAGAGATGGAGGGGAGGGGGAGGTGGCGATTGGCGGCGCGGGCCGCCTCCGCCAGTGACGCGTGGTACTCGACGCGTACGCCCGCCGCACGCAACCGGTCGAGACCGGAGCAGGACGCGACGAACAAGGGAGGCTCGCGCCACGCGACGACCACTCTCCCAATCCCTGCCGCGATCAGCAAATCCGCACAGCTCAGGGGGGAATTGGCGCGCTGACTGCATGGTTCGAGCGAACAGTAGAGAGTCGCCCCGGTGAGGTCGGTGCCGGGCGGAAGCCGTCGCAGAGCGGCCTCCTCGGCATGGACCCGTGTCCCGTCCTCGCGGGAGTACCCGGTCGCCAGCACCGTGCCCCGGCCGTCGGCGACGACGGCACCCACCGAGTAGGCGGTGGGGGAGGGCGGGCAGTGGTGGGCGAGCGCGATCGCCGAACGGAGCAGCGCGGTGTCGGCGGCCGTCATGCGTCGCGGACCGTGCGAGGACGGATTCACCGTGTCGCCTCCATGGGCTGGGGCCGGACGAAATAGCGCAGCAGGACGGTGTCGCCGTAGGCGCGTGCCTCGGCGAGCCGCAGTCGGTGCGAGGGATACGCGCCGGGCCCCAGGAAGCGGGGGGCGGCAGGCGCACCCACGAACAGGGGGGCCACGGCAAGGTGCACCTCGTCGGCCCTGTCGGCCGTCAGGAACGACGTGTGCACCTCCTGGCCGCCTTCCACGAGCAACTGGCCCACACCTCGCGCCCGCAGGTCCCTCAGGAGCGCGTCCACGTCGACACCGGGCCCCGTGGGGACGACCTCCGCGAGTCCCGCGAGCCGGTCCGCCAACGCGGGCGCGACAGGCGCGGGGCAGTAGACCAGTTTGTGCTGGGAACCCTGCCACAGGGCGTGTTCGCGGCCGAGATTCCCGGAACGGGTGACCACCACGCTGGTCGGGAGAGGGGGCAGGCCGCGTGCGACACGGCCGGCACGGCGCTCGGCGGAGACCACGCGCAACCCCGGGTCGTCCTTGCGCAGTGTGCCGGCACCGATCAGGATCGCGTCGCTCTCGGACCGTACCGCGTCGACGCGGTCGAGGTCGGCGGGGCTGGACAGGACGAGTCGTTCGGGCCTGCTGTCGTCGATGTGGCCGTCCAGGGACACCGCGCAACTCAGCACGGTGTACGGGCGTTCGTTCATCGCTGTCGTACTCCACCGGGCGGAAGGTCTTCGGCGAGCCGGAAGCCCATCGCGTAGATGGGACGCCGGTACCAGCCGTGGCGGCGTCGCGTTCGGGCCAGGTCCCCGTAGCGGGTGAAACTGCCGCCGCGGGCCACTCGGTAGTCGTCGCCCTCGGCGCGGGTCAGATCGTCGGCGACGGTCTCACCGCCCGGGTAGGGGCGGTAGGGGTCGCCGGTGTACTCCTCGACGTTGCCGCCCATGTCGTCCGCGCCGAAGGGGCTGCGGCCGGCCGGGTGGACGCCGACGGGGGTGGTCGTCAACGGCCCCCACTCGACGGTGTTGACGAGGCCCGGCGCGCAGGGTTCGTGATCGCCCCAGGGGTAGGCGAGGCCGTGCGGGCCGGCCGCCGCGTACTCCCATTCCGCCTCGGTGGGGAGCCGGAAGGCGCGCCCGGTGCGGCGGGTGAGCCAGGTCGCGTAGGCGTCGGCATCCTCCGGGGACACCGTCCACACCGGATGGTTGGAGAGCGCGGCGGGGTAGGCGCCGAACATCCACGAGGAGGGAGGTGCGACGTCGGGGCGGTCGAGCAGGAAGGCGCGGTACTCGGCATTGGTGACCGGATAGCGGCCGATCCGGAAGGCGGGCAGGGCGACCTCGTGGTCCGGGGCCTCCTTCGCGATCCAAGCGCGGACCACGCCCACGCTCCGCCATCGGGCCGCCACCGCGTCGACCTGCTCGGCGGGAAGCCCCAGCCGGACCTGTGCGGCCGGGACGTCGACCATGGCGGGGTCATCGGTACGGACACGGGGGTCACCGAGCAGGCCCAGCAGCGAGCCCGCGGCGAGGCGTACCGGGTACGCGGCCCGGGGGTCCTCGGCCAAGGCGGCGAGCGCCTGGGGCGTCTTCCCCGCGAGCCGGGCGCACTCCCGCCCGAGCCGCTCGTGGCCGACGCGGTCGACGAATGAACCGGGCAGCCCCATGGCGGCGCGGTCGGACACGTCGTTGGGGTTGGCGACCGGAGCCTGAGTGTCAGTCACCGACCGTGTCCTCACCGGCCGGGACGGGGTAGACGTTGCCGTCGTAGGAGGACGCCAGGAATCGGTTGTCCGTGGTGTCGTAGTGCAGGGAGGAGATACCGGCGGTGGTGGGCCGGGTCACGTGCGTCCACTGTCCGGTCGGGGTGTGCAGGACGGCGACGGTCCCCGCGTAGGAGCCGGTGGCCACGAAGGCGCCGTCGGAGGACGCGGCGATCGACTTGATCGAGTGATCGTGCGGAGTGGGCAGGGCCGTGGCCTCCGTACCCTTCCACAGCCGCAGCACACGGTCCCTGCTGATGCTGGCGAAGCGCCCCTGCGGAAGGGCGGCGCAGCCGTTGGCGATCCGCGTGTGGGCTTCCTGGACGCGACCGACCTGCTGGAGGGTGCGGGTGTCGAACCAGCTGGCGGACGCGTCCGCGCACACCGCGAAGAGGACGGTGCCGGAGACGGCGACACCCTTGACGGCGTTGCTGTGCAGCTGGATCTCGGCGACCGGTTCGAGAGGACCGGACGCCGGCACGGCGAAGACGAGACCCTCGCCGGTGTAGGCGCCGAAGACGACGTGCGGTACACCGTTCCGCTCGAAGGCGGCGCCACAGTTGAGCGGGGAGTGGTGCTGGTGCAGGGCCTCGCCGGTCACCGCGTCGAATACCTGGCCGAGCTGTCCGCCGGTGAGGACGCGGCCACCCACTTCGACGAGGAAGTTGCACAGGCTGCCGGGGCGTCCTGCGGCCTCGCCGTCGGCCCACACCTGGCCGGCGTCGCCGACTGTCAGAACGGGGCCGTTCGCCGGGCGGATCACGGCGTTCACGCACTGCGTGCCCTGGACCCCGGACAGGTCCCAGGTGCTCGTGGTGAGGTCGTACGTGGCGTACGTGGAGCCGAAGGTCGCGAAAGCGAGCGTGTCCGGACCGGTGAACGCGCAGGAACGGGCCCATATCTCCGCGGGGAACTCCGCACTGTGCCGCAACCGGGGGCCGGCCTCCGCCAGGTCCCAGACGCGCAGCGTGCGGTCGTAGCTCAGGCTGACGAGAGAGCCGCTCGCCGCGTGGGCGACCAGGCGCTTGATGCCCGCCGCGTGGGCAGGGAAGTGCTCGACCGCGTCACCGCTGATACGGATGATCGCGCCGTCGTCGTTGCCCGCGTACACGGTGCCGTCCGGAGTGATGGCGATCGTGTCGGTCTCGACTCCGTCGAGATCGATGTCGGCGGTCATGCCACCCGTGGCCGGCGACCAGCGCTTGATGGTGCCGTCGTCACTGGAGGAGAGCAGTTCACCGGTGGCGGGAAGCCACTCGACCGAGATGACGTCGGCGGTGTGCCCTTCGAAGCGGTGCAGCAGGGTCCCGGAGAGGTCGAAGACCCGTACGACGTGGTCACGGCAGGCCGTGGCGATCAGCGGCTCCTCCGGGTGGAAGACGGCCATTTCGACGTCGTCCTTGTGGTCGGCGAGCACCGCGCGCAGCTGGAGGTCCGGCACGGACCACAGGCGCGCGGTGTAGTCACTGGAGCCCGTCACCAGAAGGGTGCCGTCGGGAGAGAACGCGACCTGGTTGGCGAGGTGGTCGTGATGGGCCCGGGCCAGCGGGGTGCGCCCGACCGCGTCCCACAGGATCACCTGGTTGTCGTACCCGGCGGTGGCGACCAGACGGCCGGCGAAGGCGGCGACACCGCTGATGGGACCGTTGTGCTTGATCACGCGGACTTCTCCTCCAACTGGATGGTGTGCAGGGTCTTCTCCGCTTTCGCGGAGAGATAGACGATGTTGTGGGCGGTGGCGAAGACCCCCGTGGGCACGGTGTTCCTGACACGGATTCCGAGACGGGTCAGCTCGCCGACCTTCTTGGGGTTGTTCGTCAGCAGGTCGACCTCTTCGTGGCCCAGAGCACGGAGCATCTGAGCGGCCGCCGTGTAGTCCCGCAGATCCTCGCCGAGGCCCAGGGCACGGTTGGCCTCGTAGGTGTCGAGCCCGCCGTCCTGGAGCCGGTAGGCGTCGATCTTGTTGTACAGACCGATGCCGCGGCCCTCCTGACGCAGATAGAGGAGCACGCCGCCGACCTCCGTGATCCGTTCGACCGCCTCCTGGAGCTGCGGCCCGCAGTCACAGCGGGCGGAGGCGAACACATCGCCCGTCAGGCATTCCGAGTGCAGGCGGACGAGGGGGACGTCGCGGTCCGGGCCGAGTTCCAGGGCCAGGTGCTCCCGGCCGTCGACGAGCCCCTCGAACGTCACCATCTGCGACGTCGCTTCCGGGCCGGTACCCGCACCGAGCGGAACCCGGACTCTGGTCCGTACCCGGGCGGCTCGCCCCCGGGCGGGCTCTGTGTTCATGGTCTGCCGCGGGTCCGGCGTGCGGCAGGTGTGTTCGGTGAGGGCGGGAGAGGACATGCCTCCTCCTCTTTCTTCGGTCGGACGGAGCTGTTCAGACGGTCGTGGACGTGGGCTTCTCGGCCCAGTGCACGCGGCTGCGACAGAGATGCCCGACGGCACCGCAGGTCGCGATCCCCAGCAGGAGGAAGGTGAGCGAGGAGCCGGCCAGCCGGTCGAACAGCGGCGTGAGCACGGGAGACAGGAGTGAGGCTGCCCCGGTGATCAGCCACATGAGGCCGGAGGCCCGTCCCAGCACGGCGCCGGGAAGGTACTTCACCCGCATCATCACGACCGTGCTCAGGACCGCGCCCTGGCCCAGGGCGCCGACGGCCATGGCGACCAGGAAGACGGGGAAGGACGGGGCCGCGGCCAGCAGCAGCAGCGAGCCGGCCCGTGCCGTCATCCCGAGGACCAGTGCTGTCCACGGGCGCAGTCGGGTCCTCTGCGCGACCAGCAGGTTGCCGGCGAGCATGCAGGCGTTCATGACGGTGAGAGCGAGACCGACCGCGTCCCCCGAAAGGTGCCAGCTTTTCCCCAGGGCGAACACCAGCAGTGAGTTGAGCCCAGCCCCGCAGGCGATGTTCAGGACCACCTGGACGACGAGCATCTCGCTCAGGCGACGGTCCTGCGTGACGGCCCGCCAGCCCTCGGACAGCTTCCACTGGGTGCCGGAGCCGCTCTGCCGTGCGGCCCGCGGGGGGTGCACGCCCAGAGCCCAGACGAGGATCGGTGCGAAGAAGGTCGCCAGGTTGAGCCACAGCAGCCCGGTGTACCCGATGAACGACAGGGAGGCGGTGACCACGAGCGGGCCGATCAGAGTGGTCGCGAAGAATCCACTGTTGAGCATGCCCCGGGCCCTGACGGGGAATTCGGGGAACATCCCGGGCACCCCGGTCATCCAGCCCGTGCGGTATGCCGCCGCTCCCACCGCGACGAGGAGCGCGCAGCCGAACAGCGCGGCTGTGGAGTCGACTCCCGCGAGCAGGAGCACGTTCATCCCGAGAGCGGCGGCGGCTTGGAGGAGCAGCCCGGGTACGACGAGTACGCGGGGGCCCCACCGGTCGGCCAGCGTGCCCAGCGAGGGTGCCAGAAGCATCGCTATCGGTACGGCTGCGGCCAGCAGGGACATCACGCTCAGTGCGCCGGTGAGCCGGTACGCCAGCAGCGGCAGGGCCGTCGCGTACACGGATTCACCGATGTTGTTGACCAGATTCCCGGCGGCGAACACGCGGAATCGCGTGTTCCGAAGGGGTGACGGCTCGGTGACGACGTTCTCGGCCGGGGCCCCGGCGCGTGTCGGGCCCGGTGAGGCCCCGGCTCGGCTCATGCCCGCGCCGCCGTACCGGTCGCGTTGGGGTAGTCGCCGCCGCCGTCGGAGAGCCACAGATCACGGACGTTGCTCAGCACGCTCTCCGGGCGGCCCCGGTCCAAGCGCAGGAGCCGGACGTAGCCGCCGCGACCGCCCACCGCGATGTACGCGGTTCCGTCCTTTCCCCGGAGAGCCGCCAGGCCCTTCGGGAAATCGGGCAAATCCTCAAGCAGACCCAGGAGTTCACCGGTGGCGTGGTCGTAGGCCGCGATCTGGAGACCGTAGGTGACGGCACACAGCACACCGTCGATGACGACGCAGTTCTCGCCGGTGTTGTCGAGCAGTTCGGTGAAACGCTGATCGAACGTGTCGTGGCCGACCCGGAACTCCTTGAAGCCCCCGCCACCGGTGGCGATCACACGGTCGCCCTCGACCAGGAGCCGTTTGGGGTAGCTCCCGAGCTCGGTGGTCCAGGTGACGGCGCCCGTCGCGTCGTAGGCGGCGAGCATGCCGTTGCGGGTGGCGAGCAGCCGGCGGCCGTCCTCCAGGTACGCCGATGCCCAGACGCTCGCGGGCAGATCCCCGACCCGGGAGATCTCCTCACCGGTGGAGACATCGAGTTCGATGCCGCCGGCGTTGCAGGCGACCAGAAGCCTGTTCCCGTCGGGCGACAGCGCGAGAGTGTGCACGATCCCGGGGAGTTCCCGGTCCCACACCGTCCGTCCGTCCGGTCCCGTGCGGCGTACGGACGTGGGCCAGCAGATGCCCGCCCAGCCGCCGTCGGCGAGAGGCAGGGCGCGCCGTGTGAAGCCGAGTCCGGTGTTCTCCGTACGGTCCGTCACCAGTGCGGGCTGGCCGGGGACCGTTTCCACGAGCCGCAACCGCGCCGTGCCGCTGTCGGTCGCGGCCAGCAGCGAGTCCTCGTGTTCCGGCACGGGCTGGAGATCCCAGACGCACTGCCGGAGATGGCCGAGGCGACCGGTCACGGTGCCGTCGGCTTCGAGGGCGGTGACCTCGCCGTCCTGGGTGAGGGTGTAGACGCTGCCGTCCTCGGCGACGGTCAGGTCGATGATCTGGTGGCTGAATCCGCCCACCCGGGCCGCGAGGCTGAGTTCGGCGCCGGTGTTGTCGAAGAGAAGCAGCTCGCCGTCGAAGCCCCCGCTGTAGGCGGTGCGGAAGTCGGGGGAGAAGGCGAGTCCCTCCACGTCGTTGCGGGCGAAGTCGAGCCGCCCGGTCACGGTCCCGTCGAGGTCGAGGGTCACGACCCCGTTGGATATGTTCCTCGTTTCGCCCAGGCCCGCGTCGCCGATCGCCCAGAAGCGGTGGTGCCGGGCGTCGTACACGACGCGGTGGACGTTGGACGCGTCGACCTGGACGACGGTGGGGAAGTCCAGATCCTCCAACGAACCCAGATGGATGCGGCCCGACCGGTCGGAGACCGCGTGGACGCCCGGTGCGTCGGTGCAGAACCACTCCAGCATGTCGTATCCGTGCGGCCAGGGGACGATCCGGTCCACCGTGAAGCTGTCGAGGTCGACGACGACGAGCTGGAAGTATCCGTTGTTCAGGTACGCCTTGCCGTTCCACACGCCGATGCCGCGCAGCATGGTGGGCGCCGGCTGTTCCCCGTCGAGCAGCAGGGAGTGCGCTGCGGTGGCCGCGGCCGTCAGGCGGTCGACGAGCCGCAGTGTGGGCGCGTGCCAGCGCGAGAGGGTTCCCGCCTTGTCACGCGTGATGATCCAGTCCTCGTGGAAGGCGAGGGCGTAGACAGGGTCGCCCGCCGGGTCCTGCGCAGGTGTGGAGGCGTGGGACGAGACAAGGACGTTGAGATCCTGGTCGAGCCAGTGCAGACCACCTCGGACATCGGCGGCCAGGAGGCGTCCCCCGGGCCTGCTGACGATACGGGTCAGGCGATCGATTCTCGCCATCGGAATCCTCCTGGAGGAAATTGGGCCACCCCCCTTCCGGGGGAAGGTGGCTCCTTCCCCCGGAAGGGGAACTGCGGGTATGTCCATCTGACCGGTTGCCCTCTGGGGGCCGTGGATCAGATCTCGTTGCGGGTGATGCGGCGAACGACCTTGGTCATGGGAAACACCTCCTCTCCGTTTCGTGTCCGGCCTCCGGGGGCCGTGGATCAGATCTCGTTGCGGGTGATGCGGCGAACGACCTTGGTCATGGAGAACACCTCCTCTCCGTTTTGTGTCCGGCCTCCGGGGGCCGTGGATCAGATCTCGTTGCGGGTGATGCGGCGAACGACCTTCGTCATGGGAATCACCTCCCCTCGGAGTCGGGAGACAGGTCGATACGGCACGCGAGAACGCGTGCCCCACAGGAAAGTTCTTGGGCGCCAGGACGCGGACGGTCAGTTGGCCGGACTCAGCCGGGTGCCGATCGCCGGATCCGGGAGACAGGCACCGAGGGTCGCGTCGACGAGACCGTCGATGGCGGAGGCCAGGGCGGGTTCCGTGTACAGGCCGCCCCTGCCCAGCCGCTGCTCGGCATTGCCGATGGCCACGCGCGGATGCTCGATCACTTCGGATCCGGCGCGCTCGAGCACGGCACAGAGACCCGGCTGAGCGTCCGCCGCTCCGTACCTGCCGGTGGACGCGGAGAGCACCGCGACCGGCAGCCCGGTCAGTGCGCTCGCACCCCATGGACGGGAGAGCCAGTCGAGAGCGTTCTTGAGTACGCCCGACACCATGCCGTTGTACGAGGGAGTGGCGATGATCAAGGCATCCGCGCCGGCAACAAGTACGCGAGCGGCCATCACCGCCTCGGGTGCGCCTTCCTCGTCGGCGTCCTGGTCGTAGAAGGGGAGCCCCGCCACGTCCAGGAAGGGCGTCTCGATTCCCCTCTCACGCCGTTCGACGGCCGCCCGCACGGTGGCGAGGGCGGCCGAGGTGACGGAGTGGCGTCGTACGCTGCCCGGCACGAGCACGATTCTGGTCACGTTCCGCTCCTTCTCGCCGGAAGGCCGCGCTCTTGCCTGGCGGGCTCGGCGTTCGTCCTTCGTCGTGCCCATAAGGTCGCGCAACGGGTTCCCGCTGTGTTCCCGAGGAGTTCCCCTCCCGAGGAAGCCCTGGCCGGGGACCGGACGCGACGGCGCTCGCTCGGACGTGGATGCCGCAGGAACTGTTGGAGGAGCCCCACCTGCCCTCAAGGCACCCAGCGGCAGAGGGGTTCTGGATGCACCCACATCCTCGCGATGTACGGAGAGGACGCCGGAGCCGGAGCCGGAGCCGGAGCCGACCCGGGCCGGAGCCGACCCGGGCCGGGGTGGCCGGCTGGAAGACCCCGACCGTGATCTTCTCCCGGTTTTCTCCCGAAGGATCTCCGGAAACGCAGGAAGGGCCTGATCCTCAGAGAGGATCAGGCCCTTGACCTGGTGTTTCAGCTGTCGGGGTGGCGGGATTTGAACCCACGACCTCTTCGTCCCGAACGAAGCGCGCTGCCAAGCTGCGCTACACCCCGATGTCCACCGGTCTCCCGGCGACATCGATAACTCTAGCCCACCCGCGCCCGGAGGCGAAATCCGGTTACCGGCGGGGCCCGGTCCGCTGTCGGAGCCGGCGCCTGGGGCGGGGGCGCACGTGGTCCAGGGCGATGAGCAGGGAGGCGAGGACGACGAGGAGCAGGGAGAGGGCGAAGGCGTGGGCGAGGACCTCCGAAAATCCGTAGGTGTCCACGTCGAGGAAGGGGTACGGGTAGCGGGGGCCGGCGTCGGGGGAGAGCAGGGTCCCCCGGGCCAGGACGAAGCCCAGGTAGGCCAGGGCGCAGAACATCCAGAGCGGCAGGAAGCGCAGGCGCAGCGTCCGGGCCGGGGTCAGCAGGAGCCAGTCCAGGGTCACGGCCACGGGCAGGACCGTGTGCAGCAGCTGCTCCGAGACGGCGCGGGCGCCCGTGGCCGGGGCGGCGGGGGTGCCGGCGGCGGAGTAGCCGAAGCTGTTGTCGGTCAGGATCAGGTGGTACGCCAGGCCGATGATCACCGCGACGAGGAGCACGCCGCCCGTCAGGTGCGGGGCCGCAGGTCCCCGGCCGGTCCAGGAACGGAACGCGGACCAGCCGAAGACCCCGGCGGTCAGGAGGTTCGCCTGGAAGGTGAACCGGCTCAGCAGTTCCAGCGGTGCACCGGTGGTCGCCAGCTCGATCGTGAGGCCGCAGATGGCCGCCGCGCACACCAGCGCCCGGAGCACGGCGGCGGTACGGCGTGGGGTGCGGGCGCCCCGCAGGAACGCGTCCTCGGCCCGGGGCCTGGGCAGCGTCGCGGTTTTCGGGGCGGCGGTCATGGTCCTCACCGTAAAGGCGAGGTTCCCGGCCCGCGATTCATCCGTGGCGGATGGGCCCCGGGCCCATCCGCCACGGATGAATCGTGCCTCAGGCCGAATCGGGCCCCGTGCCTCAGGCCCGCGCGGTCAGCGTGAGCAGAGTCGCTTCCGGCGGGCAGGCGAAGCGGACCGGGGTGTAGCGGTTCGTACCGCAGCCGGCCGAGACGTGGAGGTAGGACCGGTTGCCGTCGGCCGTGTGGCTGGAGAGGCCCTTCACCCGGTCCGTGTCCAGGTCGCAGTTGGTGACCAGTGCGCCGTAGAAGGGGATGCAGAGCTGTCCGCCGTGCGTGTGACCGGCGAGGATCAGCGGGTAGCCGTCCCTCGTGAACGCGTCGAGCGAGCGCAGGTAGGGGGCGTGGACCACGCCGATGGAGAGGTCGGCGCCCGTCTCGGGGCCGCCGGAGACCTCGGCGTACCGGTCACGCTTGATGTGGGGGTCGTCCAGGCCGGTGAACGCGATGTCCAGGCCGTCGAGCTTCAGCCGGCCCCGGGTGTTGGAGAGGCCGATCCACCCCGCGTCGTCGAAGGCGTCGCGCATCGGCTCCCACGGGTTGTGGACCACGTTCACCGCCGGGGCGTTCCCGTTGAGCCCGTGCTTGCCCGCCGCCTTCTCCTTGAGGTAGCGCACCGGGTTGCGGAGCTTGGGGCCGTAGTAGTCGTTCGAGCCGAAGACGTACACGCCGGGGAGCTCCATGAGGGGCCCCAGCGCGTCCAGCAGCTCGGGCACCGCCTCGGGGTCCGAGAGGTTGTCGCCCGTGTTGACGACGAAGTCCGGGCGGAGCCCTGCCAGGGACTGGAGCCAGGCGCGCTTCTTGCGCTGGCCGCTGACCATGTGGACGTCCGAGATCTGGAGTACGCGCAACGGGCGTGCCCCGGGCGGGAGTACCGGGACGGTCACCCGGCGGAGACGGAACGAGCGGGCCTCGAATCCTGCGGCGTAGGCGAGGCCGGCGACGCCGACCGCCGCACCGGCCGCGGCGACTTTCAGGGGAACTCCGTAGCGTGCGCGCATGCGCCCATCGTCGCAGACCCGGCCCGGGCGGGGTCCGGCGGCGGCGGGAAAACAAACGGGCGTCCGGGACCGCGTACCTGACACAATCAAGTCATGACCACGCTCAAGTCCAAGCTCAAGGAAGACCTCACCACCGCCATGAAGGCGCGCGACGAGCTGACCTCGTCCACCCTTCGGCTGACCCTCACCGCGATCACCAAGGAGGAGGTGAGCGGGAAGACCGCTCGCGAACTCTCCGACGACGAGGTGCAGAAGGTCATCGCCAAGGAGGCGAAGAAGCGCCGTGAGGCGGCGGAGGCGTTCGCCCAGGGCGGCCGGACAGAGCAGGCCGAGCGGGAGAAGGCCGAGGGCGAGCTGCTCGACGCCTACCTGCCCAAGCAGCTCTCCGACGAGGAGCTCGACGCGATCGTCGTCTCCGCCGTGGAGGAGGCGAAGGCCGCCGGTGCCGAGGGCCCGCGCGCCATGGGCGCCGTGATGAAGATCGTCAGCCCGAAGGTCGCCGGTCTCGCCGAGGGCGGCCGGGTCGCCGCCGCGGTGAAGAAGTCCCTCGCGGGCTGAGGCCCTGAGGGCTGGGTCCCGAACGCATGAAAAAGGTGGGGCGCCCCGGTCAACGGGGGCGCCCCACCTTCACGTCCGACGTTCGGCCCGTCCGTCAGGGGCCGTTGCCGCCGCCGTCCTGGCCGCCGTGCCGGCCGCCGCCCTGGTTGCCGCCGAAGAGGTCCGGCAGGGTGGGCGTCGGGGTGGAGCCGGCGTCGCCGGTGTCGTCACCTTCGTCGCCCTCGCCGTCGCGCCCCTTGTTCTTGTCCTTGTCGCCCTTCTCCTCGCCCCTGGGGACGGAGACGGTGTTGAAGGACGGGGTCTCGCCGGCGTCGAGGGCGCCGGTCATAGCGATCTTCCAGATCGGGCCGGGCAGACAGCCACCACAGACCTTGTCGTAGTACTGTCCGCCGATGTTGATGTTGTACATCGGCAGCTTCTTGCCGATGTCGGCACCGACCCAGACGGCCGTGGAGAGGTTCGGCGTGTAGCCGACGAACCAGGCGTCCACGCGCTCGTTCGTCGTACCGGTCTTGCCGGCGTTGTCGCGGTCGCTCAGACCGGCGGCCGTACCGGTGCCGTCCTCGACCACGCCCTTCAGCATCTGGTTGATCGTGTCCGCGGTCTTCTCGCTCATCGCCCGCGAGCAGTCCGACTTCGGCACGGCGAGCTTCTTGCCATTGGCGTCGGTGATCGACTGGATGGCGATCGGGGTGCAGTAAGTGCCGCGGTTGGCGAAGGTCGCGTAGGTGGCGGCCATGCCGAGCGGGGTGCTCTCGGCACCGCCGAGGGTGATGGAGGGGTCTTCGCCGAGGGGCTTGCCGTCACCACGGGCGTAACCGACCTTCTTCGCCATCTGGACGGTGTCGCAGAGGCCCGCCTTCTGCTCCAGCTTCGCGAAGTAGGTGTTGATGGACTTGCCGAGGGCGCTGGTCATGTCCCAGGTGCCCTTCTCCTCGTCCGTCTCGTTCCCCACGAGCCAGTCCTTGTCCATCGCGATGGCGCCCGAACAGGTGGTGAAGGACTGCTGCGGCAGCGTGATCTCGTGATCCGTGGTGAAGGACTGGGCCGGGCTGATGCCCTTCTCCAGAGCCGCCGCCGCGGTGATCGGCTTGAAGGTCGAGCCGACCTGGAAGCCGTAGGTGGAGCCGCCCATCGCGGAGCCGACGGCGAGGTTGAGGACCGTCTGGTTCTTCTTCTGGTCCAGGCCGTAGGGGCGGGACTGGGCCATCGAGAGGATCTTGCCGGTGCCGGGCTCGACCTGGACCACCGAGGCGGCGACCTTGTCGTCCTTGTTGACCTTGGCGACGGAGGCCTCGTCGGCGGCCTGCTGGGCGCGCGGCGAGAGCGTGGTCTTGATGGTCAGACCGCCGAGGTTCCAGAGCTTCGACCGGTCCTCGCTCGTCTTGCCGAAGGCGGGGTCGTTGAGGATGACCTTGCGTACGTAGTCGCAGAAGAAGCCGGCGCCGCTGACGGCGGTGATGCAGCCGTTCTGCGGAGTCTTGACCTTCAGCTTGATCGGGGCGGCCATCGCCTTGTCGGCGTCGGCCTGCGAGATGCTGCCGGTCGCCGCCATGCGCGCGAGGACCGTGTTGCGGCGCTTGGTCGCCTCCTCCTCGTCGTTCACGGGGTCGTACCGGGTCGGCGACTGGACGATGCCGGCGAGCAGCGCGGCCTCGTCCAGGGTCAGGTCCTTGGCGTGCTTGGAGAAGTACCGCTGGGAGGCGGCCTCCACGCCGTAGGCCTGCTGACCGAAGAACGTGATGTTGAGGTAGTTCTCGAGGATCTTCTTCTTGCCGAGCTCCTCTTCGACCTGGATCGCGTACTTCAGCTCACGGACCTTGCGGCCCAGGGTCTGCTGGGTGGCCTCGGCGACCTTCTCCGGGTCGTCGCCCGCTTCCTCGACGAACACGTTCTTCACGTACTGCTGGGTGAGGGTCGACGCGCCTTCCGCCGTCCCGCCCGACTGCACGTTGCGGTTCATCGCGCGCAGGATGCCCTTGAGGTCGACCGCCCCGTGTTCGTAGAAGCGCGAGTCCTCGATCGCGACGATCGCGTTCTGCATGTACGGGGAGATGTCCTTGAGCGGTACGACGGTGCGGTCGCGCGAGTACACCGTCGCGATGGCGCCCCCGTCGGCGTCCAGGATCGTGGTGCGCTGGCTGAGCGGTGGAGTCTTGAGGTTGGCGGGGATCTCGTCGAATCCCTCGACCGTCCCCTTGGCGGCGAGGCCCAGTGCGCCCGCGGCAGGCAGTGCGATGCCCGCCAGCACGGCTCCGGAGAGCGCGGCGACACCGAGGAACTTGGCGGCCTGCTGGGTCGTGGTGAGACCCCCGCCCGAGCGCTTTTTTGGCATGAGGGCAGCCTAATCCGTATCCCTGTACGTTCCGATGGAGCAGGCTCCGCTCGGGATGTTCAGGTACCAACCCGTTACGAGACGCGGGTTTGAAAGCCGAATCCAGCACGTCACAGGGGTGCGGACCGATCGGCGGCGCCTGCGGGCGCACCGGGGCGCGGATGTCCCGGCGCAGGCGTGCGCCGGCGTGACGGCACGGCGCAGTGGCTACGTTGTCATTCGCCGGACACGCGCGCATCCCTTGGCCTAAGCTGCACTCAACTGTCACAGCAGTCCGGCTTTGTATCAACCCCCACGCACACGCCGTATGCATCCCCCAGCTCGGCGTTCGTGCAGAGGACCGCACACACGGCGTCCCCGAAAACGCCTGGTGTGTCATGGAACGTCCCTTGCAACTCGGGTGTACCGTCCCCTTTTTGCATGGTTCGTCTCCCATGTCCTCGCATCACTCCCCTGGGTGATCTGCCGCATACGCATAGTCCGTTCGGGCCATTCAAGATTGGGCCCGAAGGGGGTGTTGTGCTCGGGGCCGCTTCCGTAACGTCCTCAACTGGCAGCGGTGAATATGCCTCTGCCGCCGTGGGGGAGCCTCAATTCGGGAGAGGACGGCGCCGGCATGGGCTGGGTAACCGACTGGAGTGCGCAGGCAGCCTGCCGCACTACCGATCCGGACGAGCTGTTCGTACAAGGGGCAGCGCAGAACAGGGCCAAGGCGGTGTGCACCGGATGTCCGGTGCGGACGGAGTGCCTGGCCGACGCGCTCGACAATCACGTCGAGTTCGGCGTGTGGGGCGGGATGACGGAACGGGAGCGCCGCGCACTGCTGCGCCGCCGCCCCACCGTCACGTCCTGGCGGCGACTGCTGGAGACCGCGCGCAGCGAGTACGAGCGGTCCACGGGCATGCTGCCCGGAGTCATCGACATGGACGACGACGACTTCCAGGAGACGTACGCCGCAGTGGGGTGACTCTCCACGAGACGCGCGCCGCGACGGGGTAACTCTCCGCGTCCGCAGCCGGGTTGGACCGGCGGGGCGGCTGAGGGCCCCGGTCGTCGATGTCCCCGTACGGAGTCGCGCGAACGCGCCGTACGGGGAATGTCCCGGGCGAACCGGGGCCGCACCACGGTCCGGCGTGCCCGCACTCCGCGGGCGGTCGAGGACCGGCCGACGGAGCCGGAGCCCTCAGGCCGCCCCGGCGGGACCGTGGCCGGCCGCGCCCGC
This sequence comes from Streptomyces sp. NPDC001493, assembly GCF_053597235.1. Classification (NCBI taxonomy): domain Bacteria; kingdom Bacillati; phylum Actinomycetota; class Actinomycetes; order Kitasatosporales; family Streptomycetaceae; genus Streptomyces; species Streptomyces sp. NPDC001493. The sequence goes on along the minus strand of NZ_JBSFHV010000002.1, from coordinate 105,389 downwards.
GGCGAGGCGTTCGCCCACGGTGCGCAGTCCCGCCAGATCGTGCACGTCGCCCGGCAGTGCGGCCACCTCGGTCACCAGGACCTCGGGGTGGGCCGCGGTGAAGTGCTCGCGGGTACGCCGCTCGCGGGCGACGACCTGCATGCGTTCGGCGTGCAGGCGCAGCAGTCCCTCGGTGAGTTCTTCGATCGCGACCACGGGGACCGCCGGTGTGCCGTCGGTGCCGACGGGGGTGGGGGACTCAGCGGTTTCGGGGGATGCCTCGGGAGGGAGAGCTACCGCCGGGTCACGAAGTCCAGTCTTCCCGGGAGCCCTGTCCACCATGCCCTCCGCCTCAAGATTTTCGGCGGCGGCGAGCGCCTGTTCGGCGGTCAGGCGCGCGGCCTCGCTGCCGTGCGCCCGGTTCAGCACCAGCCCCGCCAGCGGCATCCGCTCCGCCGCCAGCCGTTCCACGAAGTACGCCGCCTCGCGCAGCGCGTCCCGCTCCGGCGTCGCGACCACCAGGAACGCCGTCCCCGGGGCCTGGAGCAGCTGGTACGTGGCGTCCGCCCGGGTGCGGAACCCGCCGAACATCGAGTCCATGGCGGCCACGAAGGTCTGCACGTCCCGGAGGAACTGGCCGCCCAGCAGCTTGCCGAGGGTGCCCGTCATCATCGACATGCCCACGTTGAGGAACTTCATCCCGGCCCGGCCGCCCATCTTCGCGGGCGCCATCAGCAGCCGGATGAACTTGCCGTCGAGGAACGACCCGAGCCGCTTCGGCGCGTCCAGGAAGTCCAGCGCGGAACGCGAGGGCGGGGTGTCGACGATGATCAGGTCCCACTCGTCGCGCGCCCTCAGCTGCCCGAGCTTCTCCATCGCCATGTACTCCTGCGTGCCCGCGAAGCCGGCCGACAGGGACTGGTAGAAGGGGTTCTCCAGGATGGCGCGGGCCCGCTCGGGATCCGCGTGCGCCTCGACCGTCTCGTCGAAGGTCCGCTTCATGTCGAGCATCATGGCGTGCAGTTCGCCCTCGCCCGCGATGTCCTCGACCCGGCGCGGGACGTTGTCGAGCCGGTCGATGCCCATGGACTGGGCGAGCCTGCGCGCGGGGTCGATGGTGAGGACGACCACCTTGCGTCCGCGCTCCGCCGCCCGTACTCCGAGCGCCGCGGCCGTGGTCGTCTTGCCGACCCCGCCGGAGCCGCAGCACACCACGATCCGGATGCCGGGGTCGTCGAGCAGCGCGTCGGTGTCGAGGCCCGGCGCGCGCACGGGGTCCGTACCGTCCGCCGTCTCCGTACCGTCCACCGTTGCCCTGCCGCCCTCGACCTCGGTGCCGGACGCGGTGCCGGACGCCCGTGTCATGACGCCTCCTCTTCCCCTGCGCCCTGTTTACGGAGCTCCCCGGCCAGGACGTGCAGCGCGGCGAGGTCGATGCCCTCGCCCATCAGCGGCAGCTCGTCCGTGGGCAGCCCGAGCCCGGCCAGTACGGCCCGCTGCTCGCGTTCCAGGCGGACCCGCTGCGCGTGCTCGGCCGCCTGCGCGATCAGCGGGCGGACCAGGGCCGCCGAACCGGTCACGCCCGCCCGGGTCAGGGTCTTCGCGATCTCCTTGCGGCGCGCGCCCGACGCGGTGCGCAGCGCCTCCTCGTCCAGCAGGTGGGGGCGGACCATGTTGACGATCACCCGGCCCACCGGGAGCTGGGCGGCGCGCAGTTCCCGGATGCCGTCCGCGGTCTCCTGCACCGGCATCTCCTCCAGCAGGGTCACCAGATGGACCGCGGTGTCGGGGGACTTGAGGACCCGCATCACGGACTGCGCCTGGTGGTGTATCGGGCCGATCCGGGCCAGCCCGGCCACCTCGTCGTTGACGTTGAGGAAGCGGGTGATCCGGCCGGTGGGCGGCGCGTCCATGATCACGTGGTCGTAGACGAAACGACCCTGCTTGTCCTTACGGCGCACGGCCTCGCACGCCTTGCCGGTCAGCAGGACGTCCCGGACCCCGGGCGCGATGGTGGTGGCGAAGTCGATCGCGCCGAGTTTCTTGAGCGCCCGGCCCGCGCTGCCGAGCTTGTAGAACATCTGGAGGTAGTCGAGGAGCGCCTGCTCGGCGTCGATGGCCAGGGCGAACACCTCGCCGCCGCCCGGCACGTCGGCGATCCTGCGCTCCTCGTAGGGTGAGGCGCCCGCGCCGAAGAGCTCGGCGATGCCGCCGCGGCCCTCCACCTCGACGAGAAGGGTGCGCCGGCCCTCGGCCGCGAGGGCGAGCGCGAGGGCGGCGGCCACCGTGGTCTTACCGGTGCCGCCCTTGCCGCTGACGACCTGGAACCTGCTCACGCTTCGAGCCTAACCAGTAGGTCGCCGGCCTACGCACGGGAGCGCCCGTGCCAGGCATTACAGTCGGGCCATGACCAAGTGGGAATACGCGACCGTGCCGCTCCTCGTGCACGCGACCAAGCAGATTCTGGACACCTGGGGCGAGGACGGCTGGGAGCTGGTCCAGGTCGTGCCCGGGCCGAACAACCCCGAGCAGCTCGTGGCCTACCTGAAGCGGGAGAAGGCGTAATGGCCGGTACCGTCGAGGCGCGGATCGCCGAGCGCGGACTCACCCTGCCCGACGTCGTACCGCCGCTGGCCGTTTACCAGCCGGCCGTGCGGTCCGGTGCGTACGTCTACACCTCGGGCCAGCTGCCGATGGTCGAGGGCCGGCTCGGTGTGACCGGCAAGGTCGGCGGCGAGGTGACGGCCGAGGAGGCCAAGGACCTCGCCCGGGTCTGCGCCCTCAACGCCCTCGCGGCCGTGAAGTCGGTCGTCGGTGACCTGGACCGGATCGCCCGGGTCGTCAAGGTCGTCGGATTCGTGGCCTCCGCCCCCGACTTCACCGGACAGCCCGGCGTGATCAACGGCGCCAGCGAGCTGCTCGGCGAGGTGCTCGGCGACAAGGGCGTGCACGCCCGCAGCGCCGTCGGTGTCGCGGTCCTGCCGCTGGACGCACCGGTCGAGGTCGAGATCCAGGTCGAGCTGATCGACGCCTGACCGTACGCACGTGTTCCTCGTCCCGTCCGGCCTTCTCGGCCGGGCGGGATATTTTTCGTACCAGCTGTTGATCTCACCAGCGGGGAACGTGCGTTCCCCCCTCGTACAAATCGGCCGATCCGGCTAGCCTCCGGCCATGTCCCAAGGTCAGTGGTACCCACCGGAATGGCCCGACCGGATCAGAGCCCTCGCCGCGGGCGAGCTGACGGCCGTGACCCCCCGGCGCGCCGCCACCGTGATGCTGCTGCGGGACTCCTCCGCCGCAGCCGATGCCGGACCGTCCGTCCACATGCTGCGGCGCCGTACCACCATGGCCTTCGCCGGAGGCGCGTACGCCTATCCGGGCGGCGGGGTCGACCCGCGCGACGACGACCACCTCGTCGGCTGGGCCGGACCCCCGCTGGAGAGCTGGGCCGCGCGACTGGGCGTCCCGAGCACGGCAGAGGCCCAGGCCATCGTGTGCGCGGCGGTCCGGGAGACCTTCGAGGAGGCGGGCGTACTCCTCGCGGGCCCCACCCCCGACACCGTCGTCGGCGACACCACCGGCCCGGACTGGGAGGCGGACCGCGCGGCACTCGTCGCCCGGGAGATCTCCTTCGCCGGGTTCCTGGAGCGGCGGCGGCTCGTGCTCCGCTCCGACCTGCTCGGCGCCTGGGCCCGCTGGATCACCCCCGAATTCGAGACCCGGCGCTACGACACCTGGTTCTTCGTCGCGGCGCTCCCGGAGGGCCAGCGCACCCGCAACGCCTCCACCGAGGCGGACCGCACCGTCTGGATCACCCCCGCCGACGCCACCGCCGGCCACGCCCGGGGCGAACTCCAGATGATGCCGCCCACCGTCACGACGCTGCGCTCGCTCCTGCCGTACCGGACGGCCGAAGAGGCGTTGAAGGCGGCAGGGACCCAGAACCTCGCCCCCGTCCTCGCACGGGCCCGGCTGGAGGGCGACCGGCTGGTGCTGATCTGGCCGGGACACGATGAATTCACCACGCCCGTCCCGCCCGCGGGACCCGGAGCCGGAGGAACAGCATGAGCGACGCCGCGCTTCTGCCCGGACAACCCCGCGGACAGGTCGTCTCCGGACCCGCCACCGCCCGCGCGGTCAACGTCCTGGCCCCCAACGCCTCCGCGATGACCCTGGACGGCACCAACACCTGGATCCTCGCCGAACCGGACTCGGATCTCGCGGTCGTCCTGGACCCGGGACCGCTCGACGACACCCATCTGCGCGCCGTGATCGACACCGCCGCCCGGGCCGGCCGGCGCATCGCGCTCACCCTGCTCACCCACGGCCACCCGGACCACGCCGAGGGCGCCGCGCGCTTCGCCGAGCTGACCCGTACGAAGGTGCGCGCGCTCGACCCGGCGCTCCGCCTCGGCGACGAGGGGCTGGCGGCGGGGGACGTCATCACCACCGGGGGACTCGAACTCCGGGTCGTCCCCACGCCCGGACACACGGCCGACTCGCTCTCCTTCCACCTGCCCGCGGACGGCGCGGTGCTCACCGGCGACACCATCCTCGGCCGCGGCACGACCGTCGTCGCGCATCCGGACGGGCGGCTCGGGGACTACCTCGACACCCTGCGGCGGCTGCGCTCGCTGACCACGGACGACGGCGTCCACACCGTCCTGCCCGGCCACGGGCCGGTACTGGAGGACGCCCAGGGCGCGGTGGAGTTCTACCTCGCGCACCGCGCGCACCGGCTGGCCCAGGTGGAGACGGCGGTGGAGTCCGGGCTGCTCACGCCGTCCGAGGTGGTGGCCCGGGTCTACGCGGACGTGGACCGGTCCCTGTGGCCGGCGGCGGAACTGTCCGTACGGGCCCAGCTGGAGTACCTGGCGGAGCACGGGCTGATCTGACCCGCGGTTCTGTTTCCGCCCCGAAGCGTCGCGCTTCCGCCCCGAAGGACCAGCCTCCGCCCTGAAGCTTCGCGCGCACCCGGGAACGCCGAGAGGCCCCGCCTGGCGGCAGGGCCTCTTCGTGCGTGTGCGGCGTCGCGGGTGCCCCGTGGGCTCAGCGCGTCACGTGCACCGCGTGGGGGCTCAGCGCGAGCGCTTCGCGAGCCGCTCGACGTCGAGCAGGATCACGGCGCGGGCCTCCAGGCGGAGCCAGCCACGGCCTGCGAAGTCCGCGAGCGCCTTGTTGACCGTCTCGCGGGAGGCGCCGACCAGCTGGGCCAGCTCCTCCTGGGTGAGGTCGTGGACGACGTGGATGCCTTCCTCGGACTGGACGCCGAAGCGGCGCGACAGGTCCAGGAGGGCGCGGGCGACACGGCCCGGCACGTCGGAGAAGACCAGGTCGGACATCTGGTCGTTGGTCTTGCGCAGGCGGCGGGCGACGGCGCGCAGCAGCGCGGTGGCGACCTCGGGGCGGGCGTTCAGCCAGGGCTGGAGGTCGCCGTGGCCGAGGCCGAGCAGCTTGACCTCGGTGAGCGCGGTCGCGGTGGCGGTGCGCGGACCCGGGTCGAACAGCGACAGCTCGCCGATCAGCTCCCCCGGGCCCAGGACGGCGAGCATGTTCTCGCGGCCGTCGGGGGACGTGCGGTGGAGCTTCACCTTGCCGTCGGTGACCACGTACAGGCGGTCGCCGGGGTCACCCTCGTGGAACAGCGCGTCTCCGCGCGCGAGGGTCACCTCACTCATCGAGGCGCGGAGTTCCGCGGCCTGCTCGTCATCGAGCGCCGCGAAAAGCGGGGCGCGTCGTAGAACGTCGTCCACGAGATCTCTCCTTGTCGGCCTGTTCAGGGAACCGTGGTCCCCATCATGCCGGACGGTAAAACAGTGCGATCAATCACAAACCAGTTTGACGCACGAGTCGCCCGGTTCGTACGGCAGGGGGCCGATCGGGGGTGGAATCCCGCTGACAGGGGCGAATCCACGGGCCGGGCCCCTGGCCGACGACGGCAGAGCCCGGGACGGCACCTCGCGGCATCGTCGGCCACCCGGGTGCATGTCGTCGGGCCACCGGTGCACATCCGGTACGCGGGTGGTCCTCGGCCTCGCGCTGCGCCGCACCGGACACCGCCCGCCGATCCGACGCGAATTGTCGGTCACGGCCTAGGCTGACCGGGTGTCCGGAAAGCTGCTGGGAGCGAAGGGCGAGGGGGCCGTCTAGGTGTCGGAGAAGCAGGATTCAGCTGTGGGCGAACAAGGCTCGGGGGTGCCGCGGAAGGCCCGTTCACGGACGAAGCCGGCCGGCGCGTCGAAGACCGTACCGGCGAAGCCGGCCAAGCCGGAGTCGCATCTCGCGATGGTCCGCCGCGCCCGCCGGATCAACCGCGAACTGGCCGAGGTCTACCCGTACGCCCATCCGGAACTCGACTTCCGCAACCCCTTCGAACTCCTCGTCGCCACCGTTCTCTCCGCGCAGACCACCGACCTGAGGGTCAACCAGACCACCCCGGCGCTCTTCGCCGCCTACCCCACCCCCGAGGACATGGCCGCGGCCGTCCCGGAGGACATGGAGGAGCTGATCCGGCCGACCGGGTTCTTCCGGGCGAAGACCAGGTCGCTCCTCGGCCTCTCGGCCGCGCTCCGGGACAACTTCGGCGGCGAGGTGCCCGGCCGGCTCGAGGACCTCGTGACCCTGCCCGGCGTCGGCCGCAAGACGGCCAACGTGGTCCTCGGCAACGCTTTCGGAGTCCCGGGAATCACGGTCGACACCCACTTCGGCCGGCTGGTGCGGCGCTGGAAGTGGACCGACGAGGAGGACCCGGTGAAGGTCGAGGCCGTGGTCGCCGGGATCTTCCCCAAGAGCGAGTGGACGATGCTCTCCCACCGGGTCGTCTTCCACGGCCGCCGGATCTGCCACTCCCGCAAGCCCGCCTGCGGCGCGTGCCCGATCGCGCCGCTCTGCCCCTCGTACGGAGAGGGGGAGACGGACCCCGAGAAGGCCAGGAAGCTGCTGAAGTACGAGAAGGGCGGCTATCCGGGACAGCGCCTCAGCCCGCCCGCCGACTACCCGGGCGACCCCGCGCCGGGCCTGGGCGAGCGCGAGGCCGCCGCGCAGGAGGCCGCCCTGGTGACCGCGCTGGAGGACGGAGCCGGGGGCGCGGGCTCCACGGGTGCGCCGGGCCGCAAGGCATCGCCGGGCGGCAGGGCCGCGCGTGGGTCGAAGGCCGCACCGGGCACGGGAGCCGAATGAGGGAGAACGCGCCCCGCGCCTTACGCCCGGAGCCCGCAGCGCCCCCGATGCCTCCGGCACCTCCAGCACTTCAGGTGGGCTGCGCCACCACGGCGGCCGTCGTCACGGAACGTCCCGGCGCGTCCCCCGTACGGATGAGGCCGGAACGAAATGGCAGATGACAGGCGTTGTGAGAAATCGGGGGTGCCCATGACCTACACACCGAGCACGACGCGGCCGACGAGCGCCGCGCAGACGGACGGCGGGACGCACCGGCCGGGCGGGCAGCCCGTCGCCGCGGACGCGGTCGCCGTCACCACCGAGGGCATGCCGTCGTGGCTCGCCCCGGTGGCCGAGGCCGCCCGCGACGTGCGGCCGCAGCAGCTGAGCCGCTTTCTGCCGCCGGAGAGCGGGGCCGGGCGCCAGTCGGCCGTGCTGATCCTCTTCGGCGAGGGCGAACGCGGACCGGAGCTGCTGCTGATGGAGCGCGCCGGAACCCTCCGCTCGCACGCGGGGCAGCCGGCCTTCCCGGGCGGTGCGCTCGACCCCGAGGACGGCGACCCGGCGACGAGCGGCCCGCTCCGGGCGGCGCTGCGGGAGGCCGAGGAGGAGACCGGTCTCGACCCGCGCGGTGTGCAGATCTTCAGCGTGCTGCCCCGGCTCTACATCCCGGTCAGCGGCTTCGTGGTGACCCCGGTGCTCGGCTGGTGGCGGACCCCGAGCCCGGTGCGCGCGGTCGACGCCGCCGAGACGGCCCGGGTCTTCACCGTCCCCGTGGCCGATCTCACGGACCCGGCCAACCGGGTGATCACCAAGCACCCCAGCGGCTTCCTGGGCCCCGCCTTCCTGGTGGAGAACGCCCTGGTCTGGGGGTTCACCGCCGGTCTGATCGACCGGATTCTCCACTTCGCGGGCTGGGAACGCCCCTGGGACAGGACCAGGCAGGTGCCGCTCGACTGGCACGCATGACAGGCTGGCTCCCCTGCTGGGTTGTTCCGGGCCCCCGGACCCCGTCACCCGACGGGCCAGGTGACGAATCTGCGAGGCTATAGACGGTGAACGTGCTGGACATCCTGCTGCTCGTCGGCGCCGTGTGGTTCGCGGTCATCGGCTACCGCCAGGGTTTCGTCGTCGGCATCCTGTCCGTGATCGGCTTCCTGGGGGGAGGCCTGGCCGCGGTCTACCTGCTGCCGCTCCTCTGGGACAAGGTCACGGCCAACTCCGAGGTCTCCTCGACGGCCGCCGTGGTGGCGGTCGTGATCGTGATCGTGTGCGCGTCGGTCGGCCAGGCCCTCACCACCCACCTCGGCAACAAACTCCGCGGGCACATCACCTGGTCGCCCGCGCGTGCCGTGGACGCCACCGGCGGGGCCCTGGTCAACGTGTGCGCGATGCTGCTGGTCGCCTGGCTGATCGGGTCCGCCCTGGCCGGCACGTCCCTCCCCACCCTGGGCAAGCAGGTCCGCAACTCCTCCGTCCTGCTCGGTGTCTCCCGCGTGATGCCCCAGCAGACGTCCACCTGGTTCGACGACTTCTCCTCGGTCCTCGCCCAGAACGGCTTCCCGCAGGTCTTCAGCCCGTTCGCCAATGAGCCGATCACCGAAGTCGAGCCCCCCGACCCGGCGCTGACCGGCAGTCCGGTGGTGGCCCGCGCGAAGAAGTCCGTCGTCAAGGTCGTCGGCATGGCCCCGAGCTGCGGAAAGGTCCTCGAAGGCACCGGCTTCGTCTTCGCGGACGGGCGCGTCATGACCAACGCCCACGTCGTCGGCGGCGTCGACGAGCCCACCGTGCAGGTCGGCGGCGAGGGACGGGTGTACGACGCGAGGGTCGTCGTCTACGACTGGCAGCGCGACATCGCCGTCCTCGACGTCCCGGAACTCCGGGCCACCGCATTGGACTTCACCGAAGCGGACGCCAAGACCGGCGACAGTGCCATCGTGGCCGGCTTCCCGGAGAACGGCGACTACGACGTCCGCTCGGCCCGGGTCCGCGGCCGGATCCAGGCCAGCGGCCTCGACATCTACCACCGGGGCACCGTCCACCGCGACGTGTACTCGCTCTACGCGCTCGTACGGCAGGGCAACTCCGGTGGCCCCCTGCTCACCCCGGACGGCCAGGTGTACGGAGTGGTGTTCGCCAAGTCCCGCGACGACGCCGACACCGGGTACGTGCTGACCGCCGACGAGATCCAGCCGGACATCGACGCCGGCCGCACGGCCAGTCAGCAGGTCGACACCCAGGGGTGCGCCCTCTGACGGTGGTCGTCTCCCCGCGTGGGCGCTGTGCCCGTGCGGGGAGACGGTCGCGTGCGGGTGGTGGTCGGGTGCGTGAGCGGTCCGCTGTCAGGTGCGGGGATGGCGCAGTCGCGCCGATACCCAGCGGGCCCGCCGGCGGAGGATGCGGGGAATGCCGAGCCGAGGATCGTGTATGACCTGCACGGTATGCATCTGGCCCGTGGGGCCGCCCCCCTCATGAGTGCTCACCGCGGCAGTGGCGGTCGAGCGGCGGTTGCGTGCTGCGTCACCGAAGTCGTGCGTCCAGCCCATACCCCGACGTCTGCCCCTGACCCATGGTCGGTAATCGTGGGGAAGCAAGCCAATTGGCCTATGCGCCCGGCACGTGGCCGCCCGGCGCACACCTGTACCCATCGGGTCAGCGATCGGGCTCGGGATCCTTGAGCCAGTTGATGAGTTCGGTCGAGAAGGCGGTCGGATCCTCCTCGTGCGGGAAGTGCCCGAGACCGTCGAAAAGTCGCCACCGGTAGGGAGCCTCGACGTACTCGCCGGACCCTGCCGCACTCCGCGTACGCATCGCTGGATCGAGTGAACCGTGCAGATGCAGGGTGGGCACCCGGACCGGTCGCTTCATGCGCCGGTAGAACTGCACCCCGTCCGGCCTGGCCAGCGACCGCACCATCCACCGGTACGGCTCCACCGAACAGTGCGCCGTCGACGGGATGCACATCGCGCGGCGGTAGACGTCCAGCGTCGGGTCGTCCGGGAAGGCGGTGTCGTTCGGGCCTGCCCATTCTTCGATCAGCCGGCCCACCAGGGCGCCCTCGTCCGCGACGAGCTGACGTTCCGGCAGCCACGGCCGCTGGAATCCCCAGACGTACGAACCGGCCCGGGACTGGGCGAAGTCCGAGAGCATGGAGGAACGCCAGCGGCGCGGGTGCGGCATCGAGGACACCACGAGGCGCCGCACCAGCTTCGGCCGCATCACGGCAGCCGTCCACGCGAGGTAGCCGCCCATGTCGTGGCCGACCAGCGCCGCGTCCGGCTCGCCGAGCGACCGGATCACGCCGGTGACGTCGAGCGCCAGGTTGGCGGGGTCGTACCCCCTGGGCGTGCGGTCGCTGCCCCCGACGCCGCGCAGGTCCATCGCGACGGCCCGGAAGCCCGCCTCGGCGAGCGCGGGCAGCTGGTGGCGCCAGGTCCACCAGAACTGCGGGAAGCCGTGCAGCAGGAGTACGAGAGGGCCGGAGCCCATCTCCGCGATGTGGAAGCGCGCCCCGTTGGCGGCCACGTCGCGGTGCGTCCAGGGGCCGTCCAGCCGTACCGGACCGCCGGACGCCGCCAGGCGGCCGCCGCCCACCGGGGCGGGGACCGCAGGGCCGGAGTGCGCCGTCGGCCCGCCCTCAGGGGCGGGCCGCGCGGCGTCCGGGGCGGACCCGGACGGCTCCGGCGCCGGACGCGCGGAGCCTGTCGTACCGAATGCGCTGCTTTCGGGGACCGTCATGCCGAAGAGCGTGCCACAGTGGACGACTTGTCCTGAACCGGGCTCTTCTCGACGGCCTTGTCCGCGAGGGAGGAACCGCCGATCGCGGGACGGGACGGGCCGGGCGCGGTGACCGGGCGGGGGTGCGGCTTGACGCCCTGGAGGACGGCCGCGCTCTGCTTCGCCGACGCGATCGACTTCTCCGGCGGCTTCACCTTCTTGAACTTGGCGACGGCGAAGAGGGCCAGCAGTACGCCCAGGAGAATGAAGGCGCCGCCGACGATCAGGAACGACCAGGCCAGGCCCAGTCCCAGGTTGTGGATGCCGTACGCGGCCGCGAAGCTCAGCGTCGGGATCGCGAACAGGAGCAGGACGCCCGCGATGATGCCGGCGGCGCTGCCCATGACGCCCCGCTTGACGTCCTGGCGTACCTCGGCCTTGGCCAGGGCGATTTCGTCGTGCACCAGTGCGGACATCTCGGCCGTCGCCGTGGCGACCAGCTGTCCCAGACTGCGGTCCGCGCCGCCCACGAAATTGCCGGGGTCGCTCATCCCTGACTCCCTCTCCTCTTCAACACATCCGGTGACAGATCATGCCGGACCGTCCGGCTTGTCGCCCGCTGCCCCCGCCCGTTCGGCGAGACGGCGGTGCTCGGCCGCCTTCCGTTCGTGGAGTGCGGCCATCCGCAGGTGGTACCCGGGATCGTCCTGCTCGTAGACGTCGGGAACCCCCGACGCGTCCTCGTCCCGCTCCTCCGCCTCGTACAGCGCCCGGTGGACGCGTACCCGGAGTTTGAGCAGTACACCGGAGACTACGGTGGCGATGAGCGAACCGAGCAGAACGGACGCCTTGACTTCGTTGGTCATGTCCTCGTCGCCGGCGAAGGCGAGCTCGCCGATGAGCAGCGAGACGGTGAATCCGATGCCGGCGAGTGCGGCGACCGCGAAGACGTCCGCCCAGGCCAGGGCCGGGTTGAGCTCGGCCCTGGTGAAGCGGGTGGCGAGCCGGGCGCCCCCGTAGATGCCGACGGTCTTGCCGACGACGAGGCCGAGGACCACCCCGAGCGTCTCGGGCCGGGTGAAGACGTCGGCGAGCGCGTCGCCGCGCAGTGTCACTCCGGCGGCGAAGAGGGCGAACAACGGGACGGCGAGCCCGGCGGAGAGCGGGCGCACCAGATGCTCGATGCGCTCGCCGGGGGAGCGCTCCTCGCCTTCGCGCCGGACGCACCGCAGCATCAGCCCCATGGCGACGCCCGCGATGGTGGCGTGGACGCCGCTGTTGTACATCAGCCCCCAGACGACGAGGGCCAGAGGTACGTACACCCACCAGCCGCGGACCTCGAAGCGGAGCAGGGCCCAGAAGAGGGCCAGCCCGAGGAAGGCGCCGCCCAGGGCCAGGAAGTCGATGGACTCGGTGAAGAACACCGCGATGATCAGGATGGCGAAGAGGTCGTCGACGACGGCCAGTGTCAGCAGGAAGGCCCGGAGCGAGCCCGGCAGCGAGGTGCCGAGGACGGCGAGAACGGCGAGCGCGAAGGCGATGTCGGTCGCGGTCGGCACGGCCCAGCCGCCCATGCTGCCGCCGCCGACGGCGTTGGTGAGTACGTAGACGAGCGCGGGGACCGCCATCCCGCACAGGGCGGCGACGACGGGCAGGGCGGCCGTCCTGGGGTCGCGGAGCTCGCCCGCGACCAGCTCGCGCTTGAGCTCAGCGCCCGCGACGAAGAAGAAGACGGCGAGCAGCCCGTCGGCGGCCCAGTGCTCCACGGAGAGATCGAGCCCGAGGGCCGCCGGGCCGAAGTGGTAGTCGCTGACCGCCGTGTAGGAAGAGCCGAGCACGTTGGCCCAGACGAGTGCCGCGACGGCCGCCACCAGCAGGACGAGGCCGCCGACCGTCTCCGTGCGCAGCGCGTCCGCGAGGTAGGTCCGCTCCGGCAGCGGCAGGCGGCCCAGCAGGGTCGGCCGGGAGGGCGCGGGGGGTGCGGCGGGCGGGTGCGGCGGGGTGCGGCGGGACTGGGCCACGGGAGAGACCTCCGGGGTTCGGGGCGGCGGCGAGGACATGGCTGACACGCTCGCCGACCAGACTTCCCGGCACCCCTATGAAGATCTTCCCTGCTTTCGCGCGGGTACGGCCACTGTAGGGCCTCGCGTCCGGATCGGACCGGACCGGGCTCGGTCCGATCCGGACGCACGGTCCTGACCGGACACGTGGCCCCTGACCGGACGCACGGACCTGACCGGACGCACGGACCTGAAGTGGCCGCCCGGCTGAAGTGGCCGCCCGTACGCCCGAGGGGCACCCGGCGCGTTGCCGGATGCCCCTCGGAGCCGTACAGCTGCTCTGTGCGCTCAGTCCGCGCTCACAGTCCGCGATCGGCCTTCGTTCGGCCTGCGCTCGGCCTTCGCTCAGCCTTCGGAGGACTCCTTGGGGAACTCCGCCTGGATGAGGGACATGACCGACGGGTCCGTGAGCGTGGTGACGTCGCCCAGCTCGCGGTTCTCGGCCTTGTCGCGCAGCAGACGGCGCATGATCTTGCCCGAGCGGGTCTTGGGCAGCTCCGCCACCGGCAGCACCCGCTTCGGCTTGGCGATCGGGCCGAGCGTGGCGCCGACGTGGTTGCGGAGCTCGGCCAGCAGCTCGTCGGAGGAGGTCGCCGTCCCGCGCAGGATGACGAAGGCGACGATCGCCTGACCGGTCGTCTCGTCGGCCGCGCCGACCACCGCCGCCTCGGCGACCGCGGGGTGCGAGACGAGAGCCGACTCGACCTCGGTGGTCGAGATGTTGTGACCGGAGACGAGCATGACGTCGTCGACCCGGCCGAGCAGCCAGATGTCGCCGTCCTCGTCCTTCTTGGCGCCGTCGCCCGCGAAGTACTTGCCCTCGAAGCGCGACCAGTAGGTGTCGATGAAACGCTGGTCGTCGCCCCAGATGGTGCGGAGCATCGACGGCCACGGCTCGGTGAGGACGAGGTAGCCGCCCCCGCCGTCCGGGACCTCGTTGGCCTCGTCGTCGACGACGGTGGCCGAGATGCCGGGCAGGGCGCGCTGGGCGGAGCCGGGCTTCGTCGCGGTGACGCCGGGCAGCGGCGAGATCATCATCGCGCCGGTCTCGGTCTGCCACCAGGTGTCCACGACGGGGCACTTGTCCGCGCCGATGTGCTTGCGGTACCAGACCCACGCCTCGGGGTTGATCGGCTCGCCGACCGAACCGAGGACGCGCAGGCTGCTCAGGTCGAACTTCGCGGGGATGTCGTCCCCCCACTTCATGAACGTCCGGATCGCGGTCGGCGCGGTGTACAGGATCGAGACGCCGTACTTCTGCACGATCTCCCAGAACCGGCCCTGGTGCGGGGTGTCCGGGGTGCCCTCGTACATGACCTGGGTCGCGCCGTTCGCCAGCGGCCCGTAGACGATGTACGAGTGGCCGGTGACCCAGCCGATGTCGGCCGTGCACCAGTAGACGTCGGTCTCCGGCTTGAGGTCGAAGACGGCGTGGTGGGTATAGGCCGCCTGGGTGAGGTAGCCGCCGGAGGTGTGCAGGATGCCCTTCGGCTTACCCGTCGTCCCCGAGGTGTAGAGGATGAAGAGCGGCTGCTCCGCCTCGAAGGCTTCGGGGGTGTGCTCGGCGGACTGCCGGCCGGTGATCTCGTCCCACCAGACGTCCCGGCCCTCGGTCCACGCGGTGTCCTGACCGGTGCGGCGCACGACCACGACGTGCTCGACGCTCTCGATACGGGACACGGCGTCGTCGACCGCGGGCTTCAGCGCCGACGGCTTGCCGCGGCGGTAACCGCCGTCCGAGGTGACGACGACCTTGGCGTCGGCGTCCCGGATGCGGGCGGCGATGGCGTCGGCGGAGAAGCCGCCGAAGACCACCGAGTGGGCGGCGCCGATGCGGGCGCAGGCCAGCATCGTGATGGCGGCCTCGGGGATCATCGGCAGGTAGACGGCGACCCGGTCGCCCTTGCCGACGCCCAGCTCGGTCAGCGCGTTGGCCGCCCGGGAGACCTCGTCCTTCAGTTCCGCGTAGGTGATCGCCCGGCTGTCGCCCGGCTCGCCCTCGAAGTGGATGGCGACCCGGTCGCCGTTGCCCGCCTCCACATGGCGGTCCACGCAGTTGTACGCGACGTTCAGCGTGCCGTCCGCGAACCACTTCGCGAACGGCGGATTGCTCCAGTCGAGCGTCTCGGTCGGCTCGGTGGCCCAGGTGAGGCGGCGGGCCTGCTCGGCCCAGAAGCCCAGCCGGTCCGCGGCTGCCTGTTCGTACGCCTCCGCCGTGACATTGGCGTTCGCGGCCAGCTCGGCCGGCGGCTCGAACCGGCGCTCTTCCCGCAGCAGGTTGGCCAGGCTTTCGTTGCTCACGACATCTCCCATTCCCAGGGTGACCGTTGTGTCCCGGGGCATAGCTCATCAGGCGAAAGGCCGAGTGACAAGTGTCTGCCGGGAATTGGTTTAGACCTTTTCCTCGTGTACGGAGGAGCTCCACCCACCCGTCCCGCCGGCGCGGCAGCCGGTACGGCGTATCCGTACCGACGTGCCGCGCCCGCGGGAGAGCGGCGGAACCACAAGGTCTCACGGCCCCGGGGTGCCACCGGTTCAGACGAGGCTGTGGCTGACCTCCTCGTGACCCGGACCGTCCTCCACCCGTGCCTCATCCCGGTCGGGACCGATGCCCGGTGCCACCCGCTCGAAGACCTCGTCCGGGCCCGAACCGGAACTGGCCCCCTCCGTCAGCAGATAGGCCTGCGCCTCCCCGACGTGGAAGTACATGCCGTGCAGCTGGAGGGTGCCGTCCGCCAGCCGGCGCGCCACCGACTCGTGCGCGCGCAGGTGGTCGAGCTGCTGGACGACGTTGGTCAGGCAGAGCTGTTCCACCTCGTCGGCGGGCATCCGGCCGGCGATGCGCGCCCAGGAACGATCGCGGGAGGACATGCGGTCCAGGCTCGGCAGCCCGTGCCGCAGCCACCGCCACAGGGGCGTGTTCCGGGGCGTCCCCGGCTCGGCGTTGAGCAGCGCCTGCATGGCACCGCAGCCTGAGTGCCCGCAGACGGTGATGGACTCGACCCGCAGGACGTCCACCGCGTACTCGATCGCCGCGGCCACCGAGTCGTCACCGCCCGTGTCGGCCCCGGCCCCCGGCGGGGGCACGAGATTGCCCACGTTGCGCACGGTGAACAGATCGCCCGGCCCGCTCGACGTGATCATGCTCGTGACGAGGCGGGAGTCCGCACAGGTGAGGAAGAGCTGGGACGGTCGCTGGCCCTCCGCCGCGAGACGGGCGAGCTCCTCGCGGACCAGCGGGGCCGTGTTGAGCTGGAAGGAACTGATGCCGCTCAGCAGCCGGTGCCCGCCGCGCCGGGGGGCGTCGGCGCGCGCCACGGGGTGTCCGTCCGCCTCCGACGCCTGTTTCGCCGGAAGCCCTTCGGTGCGCCCCGTCCTGGTGCGGGGGTGGTCCGCCGCGGTGGTGGGCTGGTGCGGGCGGTCGTGGCAGTGGTGGTTGCGCCAGGGCGTCCACGGGCGGCAGCAGGAGTGCGCCGCCGAAGCGGGTTCCGCGATCCGCCCTCCGGACCTGCCGGTGAAGACGATGCTGCCGCCGTGGGCCTCCTGGGTGGTGCGCCAGTCCTGAATGGCCTCGTAGGCCGCGTGGTCCATGAAGAAACCGTCCAGTTCCACGATCGCGTCGACGCCTTGGGGGAGTTGGTTGAGGATGCGGCTGAGCCGCGGAACCGCGAGGAAGGTCAACTGGCCGCGCACGGTCACCAGGAAGCGGCCGTCGCTCTCGCTCACGGCGACGCGGGTACGGGCGAGCCGGTGCAGCGCCATGCCCACGGCGGCCGTGATGCCGATCGCGACACCGGCCAGCACGCCGAACACCACGACGCCGCTGATCGTGGCGCCGTAGACCAGGAATTCGCGGTGCCGGTGGACGTTCCTGATGTGGGCGTAGTTCACCATCTGGATGCCTACGACCATGACGAGGGCGGCCAGCGCGGCGAGCGGGATCCATTCGAGCACGGCGACCAGGAACGCCGCCGCGAGCAGCACCCAGACGCCGTGCAGCACGGTCGCGGCGCGGCCGGTGGCTCCGGCGCGGACGTTCGCGGAACTGCGCACCGCACCACCGGAGACCGGCAGTCCGCCGAGCAGCCCGGCCAGCGTGTTGGTGATGCCCTGGCCCCGCAACTCGCGGTCCAGATCGGATCGGGCGACGCGCGCCAGAGGCATGTCGGGCTGCCGCGCGGCGTGTTGGGCGGCGCGGTCGGCAGCCAGCTTGTCCACCGCCACGGCGGCCAGGAGCGACTCCAGGCTGCCGACCAGCATCACGGTGAACATGGCGGTGGCGAGGGCGAGTACGGGGCCGTGCGGCATCTCGGGCAGGGCGTGCGAGCTCCAGGAGGGCAGGTCCACCCGGCTGATGCGGGGCGCGGCGACGGCCGCCACCGCCGTGGCCACGGCGACCGAGGCGAGCGCGGCCGGAATCCTGCGGAGCACGCGGCCCGCGCCACCGGGAATCCGCGGCCAGAGCACCAGCAGGGCGATGGTCAGGGCTCCGATCAGCGGTGCGGCCGGGCTGATCCGCGCCAACTGCTCCGGCAGCGCGAGGGCGTTGTCCATCGCGGAACTCTGTGGGGAGCCGCCGAGAACGATGTGCAACTGGGCGAGTGCGATGGCCACCCCGATCCCGGCGAGGGTGCCGTGGACGATCGCGGGGCTGACGGCGAGGGCGGCCCGTGCCGCCCTCAGCGAACCCAGCAGGATCTGGAGCAGCCCGGCTCCGACGGTGATGGCACAGGTCGTGCGCCAGCCGTAGACCTGGATCAACTCGGCTGTCACGACGGTGAGTCCGGCGGACGGCCCGCTGACCTGGAGCGGGGTGCCGCCGATCAGTCCGGCGACGATGCCGCCGATCGCGGCGGAGATGAGGCCGGCCTCCAGCGGCGCGTCCATGGCGACGGCGAGACCGAGCGACATGGGAACGGCGATGAGGAAGACCGTGATCGAGGCGGAGAGGTCGCCCGCGGTGACGCGGAAGCGGAGGCCTCCGCGCGGCGGCGGGCTGTGGGGCCGCTTCTCCCCGGCGGAGCGGGGGAGGTGGGGGCCGTGGTGGTCTCGGTTCTTTCGGGTGGGTACGCAGGCAGGCATTCCCGTCTCCTCCGGGGCAGCGCGGTCGCGGAACGTGGGGACGCGGCCGTGGGTCACGGCGTGCAGCGGCGGGATTTCTCAACGCTAGGTAAATGGATCGTAATGCAGAGTAAAGAAATGTGGTTCACATATCAGGCAAATAGCCCACGGAATCACCCAATGTAGCGAATAAGCATCTTTTCATACGGCCTGTCGCTCGGGGGCGTCCGAGCCGCGTGTGAACGTGACCGCGCCGGTCGGCACATTCCACGCAAACGAGCCGCAAGGAAGAGGTGGGCGGATGATCGCCGCCACGAAGAGAGTCGCCCTGGGCATCACCACCGCAGCCGTGTTCGCCGCGCTCGCCGGTTGTTCCGGCGCCGGCACGAACGGGGCATCGGGAGCCGCCGCCGAGAAGGCGCACGGCGCCAAGGAGAAGCCCGACGGGCAGAACGCTCCCGCCCCCGGCAACGCCGTCCAGCTGATCGGTGACGGATCCACGGCCTTCACGGGCGCTCAGCCCAACCTCCCCGTCCCCAAGCGCCTCGCGCCGGGACAGAAGCCCCCGCAGTTCGTGGTGTTCTCCTGGGACGGCGCCGGCGAGGACAGCCAGAAGCTCTTCTCCCACTTCCGCGGAGTCGCCAAGAAGTACGGCGTGAAGATGACGTACTTCCTCAGCGGCGTCTATCTGCTGCCCGAGGGGAAGAAGGACCTCTACGACCCGCCCCAGCACTCGCCCGGCCGCTCCGACATCGGGTTCAACGACACGAAGGGCATCCACGACACCCTCAGGGAGGTGCGCGCCGCCTGGAAGGAGGGCAACGAGATCGGCACCCACTTCAACGGCCACTTCTGCGGCCCGGACGGCGGTGGCGGCACCTGGTCGGTGGACGAGTGGAAGAGCGAGATCCGCCAGGCCAAGTCCTTCGTGAAGAACTGGAAGACGAACGACCCGGAGCTCAAGTCCGAGGCGCCGCTCCCCTTCGACTACGACAAGGAACTCGTCGGCGGCCGTACCCCGTGCCTGGAAGGCCAGAAGAACATGGTCGCCGCCGCGCGGGACATGGGATTCCGCTACGACTCCAGCGGCATCAACAACCAGGTCTGGCCCGCGAAGAAGGACGGCCTCTGGGACCTCTCGCTCCAGCTCGTGCCCGTCCCGGGGCGCGACTTCGAGACGCTCTCGATGGACTACAACTTCATGTTCAATCAGTCCGGCGTCACCCAGGGCGACCCGGCGGAGCACGAGTACTGGGGCGATCAGATGCGTGACGGCCTCCTGGAGGCCTTCGACCGGTCCTACGACGGAAACCGCGCGCCGCTGATCATCGGCAACCACTTCGAGTCCTGGAACGGCGGCACCTACATGCGCGCCGTGGAGGAGACGATCGCCTCCGTCTGCACCAAGTCGGACGTGCGCTGCGTCTCCTTCCGCCAGCTCGCCGACTGGCTGGACGCCCAGGACCCGGCGGTGGTGGCCAAGCTCGGGACGCTCGGTGTCGGGGAAGCTCCGAAGGGCGGTTGGTCGTCCTATCTCGCGGCCCCGACGGTGGCCGCCGGTGGAAAGCCGATGAGCCCGACGGCGAAGGGTGCGGGCAAGGGTGCGGACGCGGGTGCGGGTGCCGGTGCCGTGAAGGATAGGGGCGAGGGCGCGGACGAGAAGTAACGTTTCTTCGGGTTTCGGGCTTCCAGCTCGGGGCTCGGGGCTCGGGGCTCGGGGCTCCAGGCATGGGCTTCGGCGCCCGGGCTTCGGGGCTCCAGGTCGGGTTCGAGCCGTGCGAGGGCGGGACCGCTGCGCGCGTTCCGCGCGGGTCCCGCCCTTCCGTCGCGGCCCCTACCGGCCGGACCGCGGTCGTCGCTCGGTCACGCGGGGGCGGACGCGCCCGTCACCAGGCGGTCGTCGAGCGTGAACGCGGGGTCGACCTGGGCGGCCAGATCGGCACCGGTCTTCTCGTTGCCCCAACTCTCCGCGTTCTTCAGGTGGAAGTGCACCATCTGGCGCGTGTACCGCTCCCGGTCGCGCAGCGCGTACGAGTCCTCGGCCGCGTCCTGGAGTGCCTGGAGGGCCATCCGGTTGTCGGCCTCCAGCAGTTCGAAGCGGTTCGGCCGGCCCTTCTCCATCGCCCGCACCCAGTCGGAGTGGCCGACCCCGACGAGCAGGTCGTCGCCGACCTCGGAGCGCAGGAAGTCCAGGTCGTCCGGGCCCTGCACCTTGTTGCCGACCACGCGGAGCGTCACGCCGAAGTCCCGCGCGTACTCCTTGTACTGGCGGTACACCGACACGCCCTTCCGGGTCGGCTCGGCGACCAGGAATGTCATGTCGAACCGGGTGAACATCCCTGAGGCGAACGAGTCGGATCCGGCGGTCATGTCGACCACGACGTACTCGTCCGGGCCGTCGACCATGTGGTTGAGGCAGAGCTCCACCGCGCCCACCTTGGAGTGGTAGCAGGCGACGCCGAGGTCCGACTCGTTGAACGCGCCCGTGGCCATCAGCCGGATGTCGCCGTCGTCCAGCCGGACGGAGCGCGCGCAGGCGTCGTAGACGGGGTTGTCCTCGCGGACGCGCAGCAGGCGCGAACCCTCGCCGGGCGGCGTCGTCTTGATCATCGTCTCGGCGGAGGCGATCCGGGGGTTGGTGCCGCGCAGATAGTCCTTGATCAGCGGGAGTTCGGCGCCCATCGACGGAAGCGCTGCCGCCTCCTGCTCGTCGAGGCCGAGTGCAACCCCGAGGTGCTGGTTGATGTCGGCGTCCACGGCGATGACATGGGCTTCGTTGGCGGCGAGGTGTCGGATGAAGAGAGAGGACAGCGTGGTCTTGCCGCTGCCGCCCTTCCCTACGAAAGCGATCTTCATGTTCACCTAGGGTAGTCGCAGCATCGCAGAAAGTCGTCGCGCTTCGTGAAGAACGACACGTAGGGGTCGCGAGGGTGTATGGGGCGCGTAGCCTCGTTACTTATGAGTACGACTGCCTCGGACCCGCTCGCCGCCCTCGCCGCTCTGCCGGGTGTTCCCGACTCCGTGGACTCGGTCCGCAAGGCCGTGGACCGGGTCTACGGCCACCGTGTGATGCGCCGCCGCAGCAACGAGGTGACCGCGGAGGCCGCGCTGCGCGGAGCGCGCGGTTCGGCGGCGCTGTCCGGTGCCGACTGGAACCTGGAAGAGGTGCGGCGGCGCACCGACTTCAGTGGCGACGCCGAGGCGCGGACGGTGGGCGCGGCGCTGCGTCTCACCGCCGAGGCCGGTCAACTCCTCTCCATCTGGCGGCAGTCGCCCCTGCGGGTGCTGGCCAGGCTGCACCTGGTCGCGGCCGGAGGCGCCACCCCCGACGACGCCGTGGGGCGGCCCCGGCTGGCCGGCGAGAGGGTCGACGAACCCCTCGTGGAGGCTCCCCTGCCGGGCGCCGACGAGGTGGCGGGGCGACTCGACGGGCTGTCGCGGCTCATCATCGACGGGAGCACCGCCCCCGCGCTGGTCACGTCCGCCATCGTGCACGGCGAGCTGCTCGCTCTGCGCCCCTTCGGCTCGTGCAACGGGCTGGTGGCCCGGACCGCCGAGCGCATCGTGCTCATCGGCAGCGGCCTGGACCCGAAGTCGATCTGCCCGGCCGAGGTCGGTCACGCCGAGCAGGGGCGTGCCGCGTACGTGGCGGCGTTCGAGGGATACATGTCGGGGACGCCGGAAGGGATGGCGGCCTGGATCGCGCACTGCGGGCGCGCGGTGGAGCTGGGCGTCAGGGAATCGACCGCCGTCTGCGAGGCGCTGCAGCGCGGCGCCGCCTGACGGCGCAGGGGTACGCGTGGCTCGGGCGGGGTGCCATGAGCCGAGGCGGTACCGGCATCTAGGGCTGGCGGTGGCACTGGCGTCAAGGCTGCGGCGGTGTCGGCATGGAGCGGTGCGGTGCCGGCATCAAGAGTTGCGGCGGTACCGGAACCGGTACCGCCGCTGGCACTTCCGCCGGGTTACCAAGCGTCCTCGAAATGTGCCCATCAGGTCGGGATCTTTGCCCGTCACCTGGTGCGGCTGGCCCGTAATCGACGGGTCGACGTCGCGTGGGTGCTCGGCTTCGGTGCTCGGTCCGTGGGGCCTTGCTGCGTGAAAGGTCATCCTCGCGGATGTCCCCGGTCTCGCGGGCCGTTGACTCCTTTGTACTCCTGGAGTGGGGTAAGCGGTACCCCGGGCTCCACTTCTTTACTTTCGCGTTCAATTACCCACCGGCCGCCCGCTGTCGACTCCCCGCGCCTCGCGCCCGTTTGCCGGATTGCCCGGTTCCGCGATTGCCCGGTTGTGCGCACGGAGGTCCGCACTGCGGGGTGGTTGTCAGACGGAGGCGGTGGCTGCCGCGCGTCGGCGCGTGGCGTACCAGACGAGACCCGCGGTGGCCGCCGCCGCTCCCACGGCTGCGGCGGCGACGAGTGCCGGACGCGGCGGCAGCGAGAAACTGGGCAGCCGCTGCTTGAGTCGCACCGGGCGGTTGAAGACGAGGATCGGCCACTGCCTCGCGCCGGCTTCGCGTCGCAGCGCCCGGTCCGGGTTCACCGCGTGCGGGTGGCCGACCGACTCCAGCATCGGGACATCGGTGGCGGAGTCGCTGTAGGCGTAGCAGCGGGAGAGGTCGTACCCCTCCGACGCGGCCAGTTCCTTGACGGCCTCGGCCTTGGTCGGGCCGTAGGCGTAGTACTCGACCTCGCCCGTGAAGCAGCCGTCGTCGCCGACGACCATCCGGGTCGCCACGACCCGGTCGGCGCCGAGTAGTTCACCGATGGGCTCCACCACCTCGGCGCCCGAGGTGGAGACGATCACCACGTCGCGGCCGGCGGCGTGATGCTCCTCGATGAGGGTGGCGGCCTCGTCGTAGATGATCGGGTCGATCAGGTCGTGCAGGGTCTCGGCGACGATCTCCTTGACCTGCGCCACGTTCCACCCCTTGCAGAGCGCGGAGAGATATTCACGCATCCCCTCCATCTGATCGTGATCCGCACCCCCGGCGAGGAAGACGAACTGTGCGTACGCCGTGCGCAGCACCGCGCGGCGGTTGATCAGGCCGCCTTGGTAGAAGGACTTGCTGAAGGCCAGCGTCGAAGACTTCGCAATGACCGTCTTGTCCAGGTCGAAGAAGGCGGCGGTGCGCGGCGAGAAGCGGTTTTCCACAAGGCTGAGCATAGGGGGCCTCCATTCGGCTCAAACTCCGGTGCGCGGGTTTGCCTGGCCAGGTGCTCGGGTACACCATGGAAGTCACGGATCGTTCGCGACCGTGCTAACCCGGTCCGACTCCTCCCCCCCCCGAGTCGGCCGTGGGGACGACCCCCGCTCTCCCCCCCGGCGGGGGTCGTCGCACGTCCGGGTGTGTTTTCCCCGGAATCACGCGCTTTTCCCCTCTCGCGCAGGCCCATCGCTCCGGCTGTGAGAGCGGCTGCGCCCAGCCTGACACGTAACTGTGTGTAGCTGAAAGGGTGCGCTCCGAATGTTCCCGTATCGAGTGACCGAGTTATTCACAACGTGAGAGTTGTCCACAGTTCTCCATCAAGATCCACATCTTTTTCCGTGAGATCGCATGGTGATTCCGCCCGCGAAGTCCGCGGGTTCCGGAATCACCTGTCCCGGAACTTCCGGGATCAGCGTGAACGGTGCTCAAGGAGCTGTGAGAAGGGGTGGAGATCGTGGCCCGATCCCTTGCGCGAGAAGGATTTCCGATCGCCGATGAGCGGTGCGGTGCGCCGATCGTCGTGACGGAGGACATTGATCTGCTCGACGATCTGCTGCGTCTCTGCGCGGCAGCCGGAGCGGAACCGGAGGTTCATCACGGAGTACCGGAGGACCGCGAGGTGTGGCGGCGGGCGCCGCTGGTCCTGGTGGGCGACGACGCGGTTCAACGGTGCCGCGGACTCGCGCGGCGCCGCGGGGTGATGCTCGTCGGACGGGGCCAGGACTCGCCCGATGTCTGGCGGCACGCGGTTGAGATCGGCGCCGAGCACGTGCTGAGGCTGCCCGATGCCGAGGGCTGGCTCATCGAGCAGCTCGCCAATGCGGCGGAGGGCGCGGGGCGCCCCGCGCTCACCGTGGCGGTGGTGGGCGGCAGGGGCGGCGCCGGTGCCTCGACGCTCGCCTGTGCGCTCGCGGTGACCGCCGCCCGGGCGGGACTGCGGACCACGCTGATCGACGGAGATCCGCTGGGCGGCGGCATCGACGTGCTGCTCGGCGGAGAGCGTACGGAGGGCCGGAGATGGCCCGACTTCGCCCATACCAGGGGCCGGCTCGGCGGTGGAGTCCTGGAGGGCTCGCTGCCCGCCCTGCACGGCCTGCGGGTGCTCAGCAGGGGGCGCGAATGCGGCGTCGTCGTGCCGCCCCAGGCGGTGCGTTCGGTGCTGGCGGCGGCCCGGCGGTTGGGCGGGGTGGTCGTCGTGGACCTGCCCCGGCAGGTGGACGAAGGCGTCGCGGAAGCCCTGTCCCAGTCGGACCTCGGTCTCCTGGTCGTGCCCGGTGAACTGCGCGCCGTGGCAGCCGCGAAATGCGTGGCGTCGGCGGTCGGCACGTCCCTCGACGATCTGCGGGTAGTCGCCCGGGCGCCGTTCGCCCCCGGGCTGGACGGCCCCTGGGTGGCCCGCGCGCTCGATCTGCCACTGCTGGGCGAACTCCCGGTGGAACCAGGTGCTTCGGCGCATCAGGACGGCATCCGTCCGCCGGGTTCGGGGCCGCGTGGTCCGCTCGCCCGCTTCTGCGCCGCGTTCTGGGAGAAGGCGTACGTGGGCGGCCTGCCCGTTCCCGCAGGAGGGGCGTCATGACCGAGGGACTGCTGGACGCCGTGCGGCAGCGGCTGGCACTCAGCGGGGAGGCGCCCACCCCGGCAGGCGTGGCCGCTGCCGTGCGGGCGCAGGGCCGGCTGCTCGGGGACGAGGAAATCCTGGGCGCCGCAGCCGAGTTGCGCGGTGAGCTGGTCGGCACGGGCGTGCTGGAGCCCTTGTTGGCCGATGCGGCCGTGACCGACGTCCTGGTCTCGGCGCCCGACCGGGTGTGGGTGGACCGGGGCGGCGGTCTGGAGCTGACCGGTGTCACCTTCCCCGATGCCGCGGCCGTGCGCCGGCTCGCGCAGCGCCTCGCGGCGGTGGCCGGTCGCCGCCTGGACGACGCGCGGCCCTGGGTGGACGCGCGGCTGCCGGACGGGACGCGGATGCACGCGGTGCTGCCTCCGGTGTCCGTCGGGTCGACCTGCCTCTCCCTGCGTGTCGTCCGCCCCCGGGCCTTCACCCTGGAGGAGCTGGTCCGCGCGGGCACGGTGCCACCCGGTGGAGACCGGATGCTGCGGAGCCTGGTGCGCGCCCGGGTCTCGTACCTCATCAGCGGGGGCACGGGCGCGGGGAAGACCACCCTGCTGTCGAGCCTGCTGGGCGAGGTCGGCCCGCACGAACGGATCGTGCTGGCCGAGGACTCGTCCGAACTGCGCCCGGATCACCCGCACGTGGTGCGCCTGGAGTCCCGCCCGGCCAACCAGGAGGGCGCCGGCCGGGTGACTCTCCGGGACCTGGTCCGCCAGGCGCTGCGCATGCGCCCGGACCGGCTGGTCGTCGGCGAGGTGCGAGGCGCCGAAGTGACGGACCTGCTGGCCGCGTTGAACACCGGGCACGAAGGCGGGTGCGGCACAGTGCATGCCAACGCGGCGTCGCACGTACCCGCTCGGCTGGAGGCGCTGGGGACGGCCGCAGGGCTCGACCGGCCTTCGCTGCACAGCCAGTTGGCGGCGGCACTTTCGGTCGTGCTCCACCTGGTCCGCGACCGCGAGGGACGACGGCGCCTCGCCGAGGTCCATGTGCTGGAACGCGGCTCCGACGGACTGGTGTTCACCGCGCCCGCGCTGATCGGCGGGCCGGACGGCTTCGTGCGGGCCCCCGGCTGGCAGAGGCTGGCCGCACTCGTCGGGGGTGCCTGATGGGAGGTGTGGTGCCCGCGTGCCCGACGTGGGGGGCGACGGCCTGTGCTGCCCTGCCGGCGGCCCTGCTGGTCCTGCTGGTCCTGCGCCGTGGCTCCGCCGGCACGGTGCGGGCGAGGTGCGCGGAAGTGGTGCGCCGCGCCTCGGGCCCGGGCGGCGGAGGAGGTGCGGACATCGGTGGCGCGGGCATCGGTGGCGCGGAGATCGGCGTACCGGCAGGGGTGGCGCGGAGCGCGGAGGTGCTGCGCGCGCGGGCGGGTGAGCTGCTGGGACGGTGGCGTGCGTGGTGGTGCGTTCCGGCTGCCGTGGCGCTCGCGATGTTCGGGGAATCGTGGTTGCCGCTGGTCGCGGGGGCGGTGGCGGTGCCACTGGTACGGCGATGGCTGCGCGGGCGGGACGAGCGGGCCGCGTGCGAGCGGTCCGACGAGGCGGTGGCGGCGCTGTGCGGTGCGGTCGTCGGCGAGTTGCGGGCCGGACGTGAACCGGGGCGGGCCTTGATCCGTGCTGTGCGGGAGACCCGAGGGCTGGGGGCGGCCGAGTCACCGGTGCTTGCAGCCGCCCGGTTCGGCGGCGACGTGCCCGCCGCACTGCACCGCGCGTCCCTGATGCCGGGGCTGGGGTCGCTGGCCGGGGTCGCGGCGTGCTGGCGGGTGTCGGTGGACGGCGGTGCGGGACTCGCGGCGGGGCTGGACCGCCTGGAAGGAGCGTTACGGGCCGAGCGCCGACGCCGGGAGGAACTGCGGGCGAGGCTCGCCGGAGCCTGGTCGACGGTGGTGGTGCTGGCACTGCTGCCGCTGGCTGGTCTGGGCATGGGCGCCGCCCTCGGGGCCGAGCCCCTCCGCGTTCTGTTGCACACCCCGGCGGGGCTGGTCTGCCTGGCGACCGGTCTGCTGCTGGAGGCAACCGGGCTCCTCTGGGCCGGGCGGATCGTGCGGGCGGGGGACACGGGATGAACGCGATGTCCGGGGCGGGCGCGATGCCCGGAGAAGTTGTCCACAGCCTGGGGGTCTGGCTCACGGCGTGCGTGGCGGCACTGTGCTCGGTGGTCTCGGTCGTCGGCACCCGGCGGAATCGGGACCGGTTGAGGAGAGGCGCGGCGCTCTTCGGAGGGGTGGACCGCGACACGGCTGCGACGAGGGCGGGGTGGGGGAAGCAGGCCTGTCCGGTCTCGGGAGTCGGGGGCGTCCCGGGGGTCCGGGAGGCCGCAGGGGTCCGTGCCGTGGTGACGCGGTGGGGAGAACCGGTCGGCGCGGGTCTGATGGTGTGGATCCTCGTCGAAGGTGCTGCCGGAGCCATGGCCGGTGCGGGGGTGGCCGCCGCGGTGTGGCACTTCCGGCGGACCGGACGGGCCCGTCGTTCGGGGGGTTCCGGGACGCCGACGGAGGACGAGCTCTCGGCCTCCCGGCAACTCCCGCTGGCGGCGGACCTTCTGGCCGCCTGCGTCTCCGCCGGTGCCGGTCCCCGGCAGGCCGCGGAGGCCGTCGGGGAATCGCTGCGGGGACCTCTCGGGGAGCGGCTGGTCCGCGCGGCCGTCGAGATCCGCCTCGGTGGCGATCCCTCCCTGGCCTGGGGCCGCCTCGGCGACATCCCCGGGGCGGGTCCGCTGGCCCGGTGCCTGGACCGGGCCGGTGAGACCGGTGCCCCGGCGGCCGAGCCGGTCGCCCGGCTGGCCGACGCCATACGCGCCGCCCGCGCCGACGCCGCCGTGGCGAAGGCCCAGCGCGCGGGCGTGCTCATCACCGCCCCGGTGGGGCTCTGCTTCCTCCCGGCCTTCCTGGCGGTCGGGGTGGCACCGGTGATCGTCGGTCTCGCGGGAGGACTTCTGCACGCCGGCTGAACCGGCCCCGCGGATCCATTTCCACATTTCAGGACCAACGGCGCGCCGCAGGTGCGCCGGTCATACGACCATGCCCGTCGAGGGCGGAACGAGGGCTGACATGAGCGCCGACATGGGTGTCGAAACGAGTGGGAACGTCGCGGACGGCACGCGCGGCGGAAGAGGGCGACGCGGCCGGCACACCGAGCGCGAGGCGGTGCGGCCGACTCGCCGCCGGTTCCGGGCCGTATGGCGGGCCCGGCGGGTTCGGTGGGCCCGGCGGTTCGGCGGAGCCGACCGGGGGATGACCACCTCCGAGTACGCCATGGGGACGATCGCGGCCTGCGCGTTCGCCGCCGTGCTCTACAAGGTGGTCAACAGCGGTGCGGTCCAGAACGCGCTGCAGTCGCTGATCGAGGGTGCGCTCGATGGCTCGTTCTGAGCGGGGCGACGAAACGGAACGCGAAACGGAACGGCGGTGGACCCGAACCCCCCGCCCCGGCGGGGACATGGGCTCGGTCACCGCCGAGGCCGCGATGGTGCTGCCGGTGCTGGTGGCCCTCGCCGTGGTGCTGGTCTGGGCGTTGGTGGCGGCCGCCGATCAGATCCGGTGCGTGGACGCGGCGCGGGCCGGCGCGAGGGCCGCGGCACGTTCGGAACCGGAGTCCGCGGTACGGGCTGCCGCCCGCGCCGCGGCCCCCGCCCGGGCCCTGGTCACCGTACGGAGGGAGGGCGCGCTCTGGCGCGTACGCGTGGAGGCTCCCACGCCCGGGCCGCGTGCCCTGGCCCTCACTCTGAGCGCCGAAGCGGCTGCCCTGGCCGAGGACACGGTGGGCGCCGGCCCCCCTGCGGATCCTGGTTACCCCGCGGATCCTGGTTCCGCTGCGGATCCCGGTTCCCCCGCGGCTCCTGGTTCCCCTGCGGATTCGGGTCCCGGTGCGGGTGTGGCTCCCGGGGATGTCCCGGAAGCCGGGGACAGGGCCGGAGGCGGGCGATGAACCGGCTCGTCGGCCGCCGCCGCGATCAAGGGATGGCGACCGTGTGGGTGGCCCTGACGGTGGCCACGCTCTGCTCGGTGTGCGCGGTGATCCTCGCATTCGGGCAGGCGGTCGCCGCCCGGCACCGTGCCGGTGGGGCGGCGGACCTGGCCGCCCTCGCCGCGGCCGACCGCGCGCTGGAGGGCCCCGGGGCCGCCTGCGCGGCGGCCCGGCGGGTGGCGGGTGCGCAGGGTGCCCTGCTGGTGCGGTGCTCGGTGCGGGGTGAGATCGCCGACGTGACGGCACGGGCGGTGTTCGGGCCGTACGCGCCGGAGGTCAGGTCCCGCGCGGGGCCTCCGGCGCTTCCGGGTCCGACGGGCCCGGGATCGGCGCCTCCGGGCCCGACGGGTTCCGGGGCGGCGCCTCCGGGCCCGACGGGTTCCGGGGCGGCGCCTCCGGGGCCGGCGGGTCCGCGGGGGCAGCCCTGAGGAGTTCGGTCAGCAGCCGAACCGCACCTCGCTTGTGGAGGGGCTCGTTGCCGTTCCCGCACTTGGGGGACTGGATGCAGGAAGGGCAGCCCGCCTCGCACTCGCAGGACGCGATGGCCTCGCGCGTCGCGGTGAGCCACGCGCGGGCGGTGTGGAAGGCGCGCTCGGCGAACCCGGCGCCGCCGGGGTGGCCGTCGTACACGAAGACGGTGGGCAGCAGGGTGTCCGGGTGCAGCGGGACGGAGACCCCGCCGATGTCCCAGCGGTCGCACGTGGCGAACAGGGGCAGCATCCCGATCGACGCGTGTTCGGCGGCGTGCAGCGCGCCACCGAGGATCTCCGGATTGATCCGGGCGGCGTCGAGCTGGTCCTCGGTGACGGTCCACCAGACGGCCCGGGTGCGCAGGGTGCGGGGCGGCAGTTCGAGCTTGGTCTCGCCCAGCACCTCTCCGGTGATCAGCTTGCGGCGCAGGAAGGAGACGACCTGGTTGGTGACTTCGACGGAGCCGTAGCAGAGCCGCCCGTCGCCCCAGGGGACGGTGGTGTCGGTCTCCAGGACCGTGATGGCGGTGGTGTCGCGGGCGTTCGTCGAGTACGGCGGACTCGCCTCCTCCACCAGTGCGACGGAGTCCTCCAGATCCAGCTTCCGGACCAGGTAGGTACGTCCCTGATGGAGGTGGACGGCGCCCTCGTGCACCGCGGTGTGGGAGGCGGCCTCGTCGACGGTGCCCAGCAGCCTGCCGGTGCCCTCCTCGACGATCTGCACCGGCCGGCCTCCCCCGCCCCGGATGTCGGTGAGGTCGGCGGCCCGTTCGCGGCGGGTCCAGTGCCAGCCGGCCGCCCGCTTGCGCAGCAGCTTCGCGGCCTCCAGCTGCGGCAGCAGCTCGGGCACGGTGGGTCCGAAGAGCGCGATGTCCGCTGCGGTGAGCGGAAGTTCGGCGGCGGCGGCGCACAGGTGGGGGGCGAGGACGTAAGGGTTGTCCGGGTCGAGGACGGTCGACTCCACGGGCTGCTGGAACAGGGCCTCCGCGTGGTGCACGAGGAAGGTGTCCAGCGGATCGTCCCGTGCCACCAGTACGGCCAGGGCGCCCTGCCCGGAACGGCCGGCACGGCCCGCCTGCTGCCAGAGGGAGGCCCGGGTGCCCGGGTAACCGGCGATGACGACGGCGTCCAGACCGGAGACGTCGATCCCCAGTTCGAGAGCGGTGGTGGCGGCGAGACCCAGGAGTTCACCGGAGTGCAGGGCGCGCTCCAGGGCGCGGCGTTCCTCCGGCAGGTAGCCGCCCCGGTAGGCGGCGACCCGTCGCGGCAGCGAGCGGTCGACCTCGCCCAGCCGCTCCTTGGCGATCACGGAGATGAGCTCCGCGCCGCGCCGGGAGCGCACGAAGGCGACCGAGCGGACGCCCTGGAGCGTCAGGTCGGTGAGCAGGTCGGCGGTCTCGGCGGTCGCGGTACGCCGCACGGGCGCACCTTTCTCGCCCTGCATCTCGGTGAGCGGTGGCTCCCAGAGCGCGAAGACCAGTTCGCCCCGGGGCGAGGCGTCGTCGGCGATCTCCTTGACCGGCAGCCCGGTGAGACGGCCGGCCGCGACCGACGGCTCGGCCGCGGTCGCGGAGGCGAGCAGGAAGACCGGATCGGAGCCGTACCGGGCGCACAGCCGCCGCAGTCGGCGCAGCACTTGGGCGACGTGCGAGCCGAAGACGCCCCGGTACGTGTGGCATTCGTCGATGACGACGAAGCGCAGAGCACGCAGGAAGGAGGCCCAGCGAGGGTGGGACGGCAGGATTCCCCGGTGCAGCATGTCGGGGTTGGTGAGGACGTAGTTGGCGTACTGGCGCACCCACTCGCGTTCCTCCACCGGCGTGTCGCCGTCGTAGACGGCGGGCCTGACCGCGTTGCCGAGCGGCGCGGCGAGAGCCTTCACCGACCGGCGCTGGTCGGCCGCGAGCGCTTTGGTGGGGGAGAGATAGAGCGCGGTGGTCGCACGTCCGTTCGGGGCCTCGGAGCCGTCGAGCAGCGTACTGAGCACCGGGGCGAGATACGCAAGCGACTTTCCGGACGCCGTGCCTGTGGCGATCACCACGGATTCGCCGTCGAGCGCGCTCTCGGCCGCGGCCGCCTGATGGACCCACGGATGGTCGATCCCGGCACGCCCGATCGCCGCGACGACTTCCGGGCGGATGCGATCCGGCCAGATGGCATGGGTTCCCGGTCGTGGGGGCAAGTGCTCCGTATGAGTGATGCGCGCGGCCCGGCCCGTCCCTGCGGCGAGTCGGTCGAGGATCATGTCGGGGGAGGGGCGGGAGTCTCCGCTCTCGGCGGGTCCGCTGGGGCGGTGATTCTTGGCCATCGGCACCGAGTGTGTCACTGGCGTGACGGACAATGGTCCCAAGGCGTCGTGCATGGCTGCTGGTAAGTGATTGAATGCCATCGCGGCTGGCGATCCGTCCCCTGGCTCCGTCGGGGAGACCGAGGGGCGACCGCTCGATAGCAAGGTGCTGGAGGATCCGTGGACCTGTCCCTGTCGACTCGCAATGTGTCCGGCCCTGGTGGCGACCGTACGGTCGTCGAGGTCGGTGGCGAGATTGATGTGTATACCGCGCCCAAGCTGCGCGAGCAGTTGGTCGAGTTGGTGAATGACGGCAGTTACCACCTGGTTGTCGACATGGAGGGCGTCGACTTCCTCGACTCCACCGGCCTCGGCGTGCTGGTGGGCGGCCTGAAGCGTGTCCGGGCCCATGAGGGCTCGCTGCGCCTGGTCTGCAACCAGGAGCGCATTCTCAAGATCTTCCGGATCACGGGCCTGACCAAGGTGTTTCCGATTCACACCACGGTCGACGAGGCTGTCGCCGCCACCGACTGACGTCGGAGCGGCCCGCCGGCCCCGGTCGGCGGACCGTGGACGGCCCGGGCGGCAGCAGCCGTGCCGGGCCGCGCTGAGCAGGCGGTCGACCCTGGGTCGGCCGTCCGCTCCGTGGGCTCCCGGAGGAGACACAGGGGTACGGGCGCCACGCCCGGGCCTCTGAGACGCACGCCCTACGTTCGAGGGGGATCTCATGGCCACCGTTGAACTCCGCTTCAGCGCACAGCCTGAACATGTCCGGACGGCCCGCCTGGTGGCAGCCGCTGTGGCACGCCGGGCCGGCGTCGACGAAGCGGTGCTCGACGAGGTCAGACTCGCGGTGGGCGAGGCGTGCAGCCGGGCTGTGGGGCTGCACCACGCTCATGGCATCGACACCCCGGTGGCCGTGGTGCTGACGGACGAGGAGAAGTCGTTCTCCATCGAGGTCGGCGACGACGTGCCGGGTCCCGGCAGCGAAGCCGGGAACGCCGTTCCCGGCGCCCGCCGGGCCTCGCCTGCCGTGCCGGTGGGACTCGACGACCCCGAGCCGGAACCGGACGGTGAGGGTGAGGACGAAATGGGCCTCGCCGTCATCAAGGGCCTGGTCGACGATGTGGAGGTCCGGTCGGGGGTGAACGGCGGCGTGATCCGTATGACCTGGCCGACCGCGCCCGCGGTGGTCTTTCCCTGAGCGTTTCCCGGCCGGTTTCTTCCGGTTCCGGGGTGCCTTCGGGTTCCTGGGTGCCTTCGGGCTGCTGAGGCCGGGAAGTGTTGCGCCTGTGCGCCTGTGCGTTTCCTCGGTCCGTGAGTCGCGCCGGACCGGTGGTCGGCCGAGGCGTCGTTCCGGGCTGCCCGCAGACTGCTGCCGGCCTGCCGCCCGTCGCTTCACTCACCCTCGCCGGCCGCGCGCTGGATGAAGCCCGCCGCGAGGCCCGCGGAACCCTCGGCGGCGCCACGCGCCGCCCCGGCGAACGCCTGGCACACCGCTGGCGGCCCCTCGGCGCGTCCTCTGGCTCAAAAGTGACGCATATTCACATCAGATGGGACAAACGTCGCTGATGGACCGTCGGCCAGTTGTGGCGAAGCGTGGGGTCCGGGGGTGAGGATCTCATCCGTTCGGGTGAAGGTGGGAGTGCGTTCCGAGGGGCGCTTCCGCTGGTCGGCGCGGGCGTGCGAGGTGAGTTGAATCTCCCCTGTCGCTCTTGATGCAAATGGCTTCAAAACGGTACATACCCGGAGACCGGGGCCCGGTTGTCGCCCACTTGGCGTGTAAGTTCCGGGGCCGAGAGCCTTGGAAGGGACCGATCCGGTGAACAAGAAGCTTGCGGCCGCACTGTCCGGTGGCGCGGTACTCGTACTGACGCTGACGGGTTGCAGCGACGACAGCAACGACGAGGTCAACGACTGGGCCAAGAAGGTGTGCGACCAGATCCAGCCGCAATTGCAGAAGATCGCGGACGCCAATACCGCCATCCAGGAGCAGACCGCGGACAACAGCCAGCCGGCCGACGTGCAGCGGACCGACTCGGCCGCCTTCCAGCAGATCTCGGAGGCGTACAAGGCGCTCGGCTCGGCCGTCGACTCGGCCGGTGCCCCGCCCGTCGACGACGGTGAGGCCACGCAGCAGGAGGCGGTGAAGGGGCTCAACGCCTCCTCAGAGGCGTACGCGAACCTCAAGACCAAGGTGGACGCGCTCGACACCGAGGACCAGGCGAAGTTCGCCGACGGTCTCAAGGACATCGCCGACGAGCTGAAGAACATCAGCAGCAGCGGCGCCAACGCGCTGAACAAGCTGCAGTCCGGCGAGGTCGGGAGCGCGATGGCCAAGCAGGACAGCTGCAAGAGCCCTTCCGCTTCGGCCTCTCCCGGTTCGGGCGCCCCGGCCTCCTCGGCCAAGGCCTCGTAGCCGGCGGCGGCGACGCCACTCGTACCGACGACGGCGGCGGCCCGGTCACCCCTCCTCGGGGGCCGGGCCGCTGCCGTTGTCGGTGGGAGCGGCGACAATGGGTGCGTGAGTACGAAGAGCCCCTCAGCACCGACGAGCCCCACGGGGCCCCGCCTTCCGCGGTCCGAGCACGTTCCCGCACTCCGCGAGGCGCTGCTCGCGGCCGCCTTCACCGCGGACGGGCTGCTGGACCTGCTCGGCGCACCGGCCTACGCGGCGCTGGCACGCGCCGAGACGGTTCCCGCGCTGCGCGCGACCCGGGGCGACACCGCGCTCGACACGCTGGTGCGGCTCTTCCTTCTCCAGCGCGGCGTTCCGGTGGAGCGGGCGAAGGCCGCCCTTCCGCTCGCCGTCTGCCTGGAGGACGGCTGGGTGCGGGAGGAGGGCGGCGAGGTGCGGGCGACCGTCGACGTCCGCCCGTACGGCGGCCCCGAGGGCCAGGACTGGTTCATCGTCTCCGACCTCGGCTGCGCGGTCGGCGGCGCGGGCGGCATCGGATCGCACGAGGAGGGGGTCGTCCTCGGTGTGGGGGGCGCGTCCACCACGCTCGCCGGAATCACGGTCCGTACCCCGGTGGCCTCCGCCCTCGACCTGGGCACGGGCTCCGGTATCCAGGCGCTGCACGCGGCGCAGCACGCCACGCGGGTCACCGCGACCGACCTCAACCCGCGCGCCCTGGACTTCACACGGCTCACCCTCGCCCTCTCCGGCGCCGCGCCCGCCGATCTGCGGGAGGGCTCCCTCTTCGAGCCGGTGGCCGACGAGACGTACGACCTGATTGTCTCGAACCCGCCGTTCGTCATCTCGCCCGGCGCCCGGCTCACCTACCGCGACGGGGGCATGGGCGGCGACGACCTCTGCCGCACCCTGGTCCAGCAGTCGGGCGACCGGCTGAACGACGGCGGGTACGCCCAGTTCCTCGCCAACTGGCAGCACGTGGAGGGCGAGGAGTGGCAGGACCGGCTCCGTTCCTGGGTGCCGGAGGGCTGCGACGCCTGGATCGTGCAGCGCGAGGTGCAGGACGTCACGCAGTACGCCGAGCTCTGGCTGCGCGACAGCGGTGACCACCGGGCCGATCCGGACGAGTACACCGCCCGGTACGAGGCGTGGCTCGACGAGTTCGAGGCGCGCGGGACGACGGCGGTCGGATTTGGCTGGATCACGGTGCGCAAGTCAGCCGCGGCCGCTGCGGGCGATCCGTCGATCGTCGTGGAGGAGTGGCCGCACACCATCGAGCAGCCGCTCGGTCCGGCCGTCCTCGCCCACTTCGCCCGCCAGGACTATCTGCGCGCCCAGGACGACGCCTCGCTGCTCGCGGGCCACTTCACCCTCGCCGAGGAGGTCGTGCAGGAGCAGGTCGGTCTGCCGGGCGCCGAGGACCCCGAGCACGTGGTGCTCCGTCAGCACCGGGGGATGCGCCGGGCCACCAAGGTGGACTCGGTGGGCGCCGGGTTCGCGGGTGTCTGTGACGGTTCGCTGCCCGCCGGCCGCATTCTGGACGCCATCGCCCAGTTGATGGGGGAGGACCCGGTGCTGCTGCGGGACCGTACCCCGGCGGCGATCCGGCTGCTGGTCGAGGAGGGCTTCCTGGAGCCGGTGCAGCCGGCGGCGGGCGGGGCGGGGCGCACGGCCTGAGCGTCCCGCGCGCCCTGCGCGTCCCGTACGGCCTGAGCGCCTTGCGCGGCAGCGTCCGGCGCACGGGTCTGAGCAGGGCGTATCCGCGGCGAGCGGGTGCGCCCCCTGGTGCGGTGCGGTACGCCTCCCGGTGCCGTGCGGGCCGCTTTCCGGTGCCGTGCGGGCCGCCCACCGGGGCCCGAGGGGCGCTGTTCACCCGGGGTTCGTGTGGCCGACGTCCGGGGGTGGCAGCCTCCCCCCTGCGCGTCCTGGGGGCGAGCCGGTCCCGGTCGGGTCCGGCCGACCGGGGCGGCCCGGTCCGTCGGCGGACCAGGACGGGGGTACGGAGAGATGGAGAGCGGGCCGGCGGTTTTCGCGGGATCGGTCTTCGCGCTGTTCGGCGCCGCGCTCCTGGTCTGGACGGGGGCGCGTACCGCTCGTCGCGCGCCGGTGGCCCATGGCGTGAGCCCCGTCCCCGCCGCCGTGCTCTCCACGTTCTTCGGCCTGCTCTTCCTCGTCCTCGGCGTATGGGTCCTCCTCCGCGCCTGATCGAAGCGGGTGCGGTCGAATCCGGTGCGGTCGAGTCCGGTGCGTCGGGGCCTCCGGGATCCGGCCCGTCGACCCGCGCGTCCCGTGTCCGGCACACCTGTTCACGTTCTCTTCGCTCTCCCTCCGCACCCTCTCCGCACTCCTTCGCGCCCCTTCCCCGGCGCCCCGAAACCCGCAGGCAGCCGCCGTACGCAGTGCGGAACGGACAGTCCGGGCGGCAGGAATGCCGGAAGTCGGGTTACCGTTCGAGTGGCCGTTGCGGGCTTTTGCCGTTTGACACGGGGGCGGGTTGTACCGTCACACTCCGCAGCGACAGCACCGCCAGTGGCTCATCGCCGCCGCGTGGATGCGCATCGAGTGCCGACCGGAGAGAAGAGCGAAGTTGTCCCCGACCAGCGAGACCGCACAGGGCGGCCGCCGACTCGTCATCGTCGAGTCGCCTGCCAAGGCGAAGACGATCAAGGGCTATCTCGGCCCCGGATACGTCGTCGAGGCGAGCGTCGGGCACATCCGCGACCTCCCGAACGGCGCGGCCGAGGTTCCCGACGAGTACACCGGTGAGGTCCGGCGGCTCGGAGTCGACGTCGAACACGACTTCCAGCCCGTATACGTCGTCAACGCGGACAAGAAGGCCCAGGTCAGGAAGCTCAAGCAGCTGCTGGCCGAGTCCGACGAACTCTTCCTCGCCACCGATGAGGACCGCGAGGGCGAAGCCATCGCGTGGCACCTGCAGGAAGTCCTGAAGCCCAAGGTCCCGGTCCACCGGATGGTCTTCCACGAGATCACCAAGGACGCGATCCGGGCCGCCGTGGCCAACCCGCGCGAGCTCAACCAGCGCATGGTCGACGCCCAGGAGACCCGCCGCATCCTCGACCGCCTCTACGGCTACGAGGTCTCGCCGGTCCTGTGGAAGAAGGTCATGCCCCGGCTGTCGGCGGGCCGTGTCCAGTCCGTCGCCACCCGGCTCGTCGTCGAGCGGGAGCGCGAGCGCATCGCCTTCCGTTCCGCCTCCTACTGGGACCTCACGGGCACCTTCGCCACCGGCCGCACCGGTGACGCCTCGGACCCGTCCACCCTGACCGCCCGCCTCAGCGCGGTCGACGGGCGCCGCGTCGCCCAGGGCCGCGACTTCGGTGCGGACGGGCAGCTGAAGGCCGCGTCCGGCCAGGTCATGCACCTGGACGAGACGAACGCCCGCGCCCTGGCCGCCGCCCTCGCCGACTCCGCCTTCGCGGTCCGCTCGGTCGAGTCGAAGCCGTACCGCCGCTCGCCGTACGCCCCGTTCCGTACGACCACCCTCCAGCAGGAGGCGAGCCGCAAGCTGGGCTTCGGGGCGAAGGCCACCATGCAGGTCGCGCAGAAGCTGTACGAGAACGGCTTCATCACCTACATGCGTACGGACTCCACGACCCTCTCGGACACGGCGATCTCCGCCGCCCGGGCGCAGGTCACGCAGCTCTACGGCGCGAACTATCTGCCGGAGAAGCCGCGCGTCTACGCGGGCAAGGTCAAGAACGCCCAGGAGGCGCACGAGGCGATCCGCCCCTCCGGCGACCGCTTCCGCACCCCGGCCGAGACCGGGCTGACCGGCGACCAGTTCCGTCTGTACGAGCTGATCTGGAAGCGGACCGTCGCCTCCCAGATGAAGGACGCGGTCGGCAACTCGGTCACCGTCAAGATCGGTGGCCGGGCGAGCGACGGCCGGGACGCCGAGTTCTCCGCCTCCGGCAAGACGATCACCTTCCACGGCTTCATGAAGGCGTACGTCGAGGGCGCCGACGACCCGAACGCCGAGCTGGACGACCGCGAGCGCCGGCTGCCGCAGGTCGCCGAGGGCGACGCGCTCTCCGCCGAGGAGATCACCGCCGACGGCCACTCCACCAAGCCGCCGGCCCGCTACACCGAGGCCTCGCTGGTCAAGGAGCTCGAAGAGCGCGAGATCGGCCGTC
The DNA here is from genome assembly GCF_053597235.1 of Streptomyces sp. NPDC001493. Classification (NCBI taxonomy): domain Bacteria; kingdom Bacillati; phylum Actinomycetota; class Actinomycetes; order Kitasatosporales; family Streptomycetaceae; genus Streptomyces; species Streptomyces sp. NPDC001493. The sequence continues at coordinate 67,310 of NZ_JBSFHV010000002.1, read as the reverse complement.
CGTCGACGTATGCCTCGATCATCGGGACGATCCTCGACCGCGGTTACGTCTTCAAGAAGGGCACGGCGCTCGTCCCGTCGTTCCTCTCCTTCGCCGTCGTCAACCTGCTGGAGAAGCACTTCGGCCGGCTCGTCGACTACGACTTCACCGCCCGCATGGAGGACGACCTCGACCGCATCGCGCGGGGCGAGGCCCAGTCCGTGCCGTGGCTGAAGCGTTTCTACTTCGGCGCGAGCGAGGACAACGCCGGTGCCGGTAAGGCCTCCGACGCGGGCAACGGCGACGGCGACCACCTCGGCGGCCTCAAGGAGCTCGTCACCGACCTCGGCGCCATCGACGCCCGGGAGATCTCCTCGTTCCCCGTCGGCAACGACATCAAGCTCCGTGTCGGCCGGTACGGCCCGTACATCGAGCGCGGCGAGAAGGACTCCGAGGGTCACCAGCGCGCGGACGTCCCCGACGACCTGGCGCCGGACGAGCTCTCCGTCGAGTACGCGGAGGAGCTGCTCGCCAAGCCGAGCGGCGACTTCGAGCTGGGTGCCGATCCCGTCTCCGGCAACCAGATCATCGCCAAGGACGGCCGGTACGGCCCGTACGTCACCGAGGTGCTGCCCGAGGGCACGCCGAAGACCGGCAAGAACGCGGTGAAGCCGCGGACCGCCTCCCTCTTCAAGTCGATGTCGCTCGACACGGTGACGCTGGCCGACGCCCTCAAGCTGATGTCGCTGCCGCGCGTCGTCGGCGAGGACGCGGAGGGCGTCGAGATCACCGCGCAGAACGGCCGCTACGGCCCGTACCTGAAGAAGGGGACGGACTCGCGGTCGCTCACCTCCGAGGACCAGCTCTTCGACATCACCCTCGACGAGGCCCTCGCCATCTACGCGCAGCCCAAGCAGCGCGGCCGGGCCGCCGCAAAGCCGCCGCTGAAGGAACTGGGCACCGACCCGGTCAGCGGTGCGCCGGTGGTCGTGAAGGACGGGCGCTTCGGCGCCTACGTCACCGACGGCGAGACCAACGCGACGCTGCGCACCGACGACAGCGTCGAGACGATCACGCCGGAGCGCGGGTACGAGCTGCTCGCCGAGAAGCGCGCCAAGGGTCCCGCCAAGAAGAAGACGGCGAAGAAGGCACCCGCGAAGAAGGCCACCACCGCGAAGAAGGCCCCGGCGAAGAAGACGACGACCGCGGCGAAGAAGACGACGGCGGCCAAGAAGACGACGACCGCCGCGAAGAAGACGACCGCCGCCGCGAAGAAGACCACGGCCGCGGCGAAGAAGGCGACCAGCTCCGCCTCCTCTTCCTCGGCGACGCCCACGGAGGACTGAACCGGGCGTGCGGGCCGCACCGCACCCCGCGACACGCGCGACCGCCGCCCCCGGTTCTTCGGCCGGGGGCGGCGGACGTGTGTCCGGGTCCCACTCCCGCAGGGGTGGATTTCGGACGCTCCGGGGAGGCGGCGGAGGCGGTTCGCGGCCGGGCTCCCGGCCATGACTTCCGGGAGCGCCGCACGGTCGTATGTTCGGCCGGGGCGACGGCGACCGTACGGCTGCCGATAGGCTGGACGGATGACGCGAGCCGAGCAGCCAACGGTCGTGAGCCCCCCCTCCGACACACTTGCCGCAGACTCACGCGAGCGCGCCCTACGGGCTCTGTTGCGCATCCAGCCGCTGAAGCGGTTGTGGAGCGCCCAGCTCGTCGGCGGGATCGGCGATGCACTCGCCTTCCTCGTGCTGGTGCTGCTGTCGTTGCAAGCGGCGGTCGCCGAGGGCTCATTCGGCACCGGATACCGCGGGGCGGCCTTCGCCGTCGCCGCCGTCTTCGGTGTCCGGATCTTTTCCACCGTGCTCTTCGGAGCCGTACTCCTGGGGCCGCTGACGACGCTCACGACCCCCGGCGGATTGCTCGACCGGCGATGGCTGATGATCGGCGCCGACGGGCTGCGGCTCGCGCTGCTGGTCGTCGCGCCGCTCTGGATCGACTGGACGCCCGACAACGCGCTCCTGATGATCCTGATCACCGTCTTCCTGGCCGGAGCCGGGGAGCGCCTGTGGTCGGTGGCGAAGGAGAGCGCGGCTCCCGCGCTGCTGCCGGTCCCGCCGATCGAGGGCGCGGCCGTGCGCCCGCTCCCCGACCACCTGGACGCGCTGCGCCGGCTCTCCCTGCGCACCGGCTTCCTCGCGGTGCCCGCCGCGGCGGTGGTCCTGCTGGCCGCCACCCTGGTCGGCAACCTCCTGGGCGCGGGGCTGGACTGGTTCTCGCTGCACCAGGCGGCTCTCGGCTCGTACGTCGCGGCCGGGCTGTTCTCCGCCTCCATCTCGACCCTCTACTTCCTCGAACTGCCGGGACTCCCCACGCCCCGGCCGCGTTCGCCGCTGGAGGGGCTGCGCCGCCCGGCCGCCGGAACGGACGGGACCGGTGCCGACAAGGGCCGTACCGGTGCGCTCCGGCTGATGGTCGCCGCCTGCGCGGCCGTCGCCGGGGCGATCGCCGCGGCCGCCGGTGCCGCCGTGCTCCAGGCCGCCGACCTGGGCGGCGGGCCCGCGACGTACGCCCTGCTGATCCTCGGACTGACCGGCGGCACCGCCCTCGGCATCCGTACCGCCGTGAAGGTGCTGCCCGCGCTCTCGCGGCGCCGGCTGCTCGCCCTCGCGCTCGCCCTCACCGGCGTGGCGCTGCTGGTGCTCGGCCTGGTGCCGGACACCGCGACCGGGCTGATGATCGCCCTGTTCGCCGGGTACACCGCCGGGATCGCCGCGCACACCGGCCACAGCCTGATCGACCAGGAGACCGAGGAGTCGCGTCGGGCCAGGACCACCGCGCACCTCCAGGCGGTCGTCCGGGTGGCCGTCGCGGTCGGTGCGGTCGGCGGCCCGCTGCTGGCCGCCGCGTTCGGCCGGCACCGCCTCGTCGCCGGAGACTTCGTCTTCGCCCACGGCGGCGCCGCCTTCGCCCTGATGCTCGTCGGCGCCCTGCTGCTGCCCGTCGCCGCGCTCGTCCTCGCCAAGACGGACGACCGCGCCGGGGTCCCGCTCCGGCGCGACCTGCGGGAGGCACTGCGCGGCGGCGACCCGGCCGTCGCACCCGCCGCGACCGGCTTCTTCATCGCCCTGGAGGGCGGCGACGGCGCCGGGAAGTCCACCCAGGTCGAGGCGCTCGCCTCGTGGATCCGGTCCAAGGGCCACGAGGTCGTCGTGACCCGCGAACCGGGGGCCACCCCGGTCGGCAAGCGGCTCCGTTCGATCCTCCTCGACGTGTCCTCGGCGGGACTCTCGAACCGCGCCGAAGCCCTGCTGTACGCCGCCGACCGCGCCGAGCACGTCGACTCCGTCGTCCGCCCGGCCCTGGAACGCGGCGCGGTCGTCATCTCCGACCGCTACATCGACTCCTCCGTCGCCTACCAGGGCGCGGGCCGGGACCTCTCGGCCGTCGAGATCGCCCGCATCTCGCGCTTCGCGACCAGCGGCCTCGTGCCGCACCTGACGGTGCTGCTGGACGTCGACCCCGCCACCGCGCGGGAGCGGTTCACCGAGGCGCCGGACCGGCTGGAGTCCGAGCCGCCGGAGTTCCACGCCCGGGTGCGTTCCGGCTTCCTGATGCTCGCGGCGGCCGACCCGGTGCGGTACCTCGTCGTGGACGCGGGCCAGGAACCGGCGGCCATCACCACCGCCGTGCGCCACCGGCTCGACCGGGTCCTGCCGCTCTCCGAGGCCGAGATCAAGGCCCAGGAGGAGGCGCGCAGGGCGGCCGAGGAGGAGGCCCGGCGCAAGGCCGAGGAAGAGGCCGCCCGCAAGGCGGAGGAGGAGCGGCTGGAGCGCGAGCGCCAGGCGCAGCTCGCCAAGCTCCGCGCCGAGGAGGAGGAGCGCAAGCAGCGCGAGCTGGAGGAGGCCCGCCAGGCCGAGGCCGAGCGCCAGGCCGAGGAGGCCCGGCAGCGCGCCGAGGAACTCCGCCTCCGCGAGGAGGAGGACCGGCGCCGCCGCGAGGCCGAGGAGAAGGCGCGCGAGGCCGAGCAGGAGCGGCTGCGCCTCCAGGCCGCCGAGGAGGCCCGGCTCCGCAAGGAGGCCGAGGCGCTCCGGCTGGAGAAGCAGCGCAAGGCCGAGGAAGCCCTGGTGCGTGCGGAGGAGGCCCGCCGCCGCACCGAGGAGGAAGCCGCCGAGCGTGCGGCGACCGAGGCCGCCGCACGGGCGAAGGCGGAGGCCGCGGCCCGTGCCGAGGCCGAGCGGGTCGCCGCCGAGCGTGCGGAGGCCGAGCGGATTGCCGCCGAGCGTGCGGAGGCCGCCCGGAAGGCGGAGGCGGCGCGTGCGGAGGCCTCGCGTCCGGTGCGGGACCCGTGGACGAAGTCGGGTTCGGTGGGTGCGTCCGGTGCGTCCGGCGGCTCCGGTGCTTCCGGGGACGACCTGACGGTGCCGACGCCGGTCGTGAACCCGAACGAGGTCACCCAGCAGGTCCCGAAGGTGCGGCCCACGGAAGGGGAATCGGACTCTTCCTCGGGCTCCTCGGGCTCCTCGGGCGGTTCGGGCTCTTCAGGGGGTTCGGCCGGTTCGCGCGGGGCGAAGGGGCAGGCGGGGTCGTCGGAAGGCGACGAGACCACCGTGCTTCCGGCGTACCGCGAGGAGGCGGACGAGACCACCGTCCTTCCGGCGTACCGCCCGGAGGCGCCGGCCGACCGTGTTCCCCGGGGCATCTTCCGGGACGAGGACCCGGCGCCCTCCGCAGCGGAGAGCGAGACCGAGCGGACCCGCGAGCTGCCGCAGATCAGCGGCGACCCGGCGGCCGACCGGGCCGCGTACGAGCAGCAGAGCCGTCCGCGCCGGCCGCGTCCGGACTGGGCCGAGGAGACCCCGCTGGACGATCTGCCGACGCTCGCCGACGAGCTGCTCGGCGGACATGACGACGACGAGGACGGGTTCGGCGGCCGGCGGCGCCCGCGCCGCTGAGGACCGCCCCCGCCTGCCCCGCCGTACGCGTACGACGGCATCGGCCGCCCCCGGACCGGACCCCCGGACCGGGGGCGGACGTGTGCGGCGGGTCCGCCGTACGCGACGTGTGTACGTGATCCTCGCCCCGGAATCCGTACGGCGTCGGGATTGTCGGTGGGGTCCCCCACAATGGAAGCGCGCGGTACTCGGCGCGCAGCTGCGCCTCCGGTCATCGTCACCGCAGGACCGCAATCACCGCAGGACCGCACGACACCACCGGAAGGGCGGTGACCATGTCCGTATGGGACGACCTGGTCGGTCAGGACCGGGTGCAGGAGCAGCTCTCGGCTGCCGCCCGTGACGCCGACGTCCTGGTCACCGCGACGGCCCAGGGCGAGCCCGTGCCCCCGGGCTCGAAGATGACGCACGCCTGGCTGTTCACCGGACCGCCCGGTTCCGGCCGGTCCACCGCCGCCCGGGCCTTCGCCGCCGCCCTCCAGTGCACCAGCCCCGACCGGGCCATGGGCGGGGCCCCCGGCTGCGGGTTCTGCGACGGCTGCCACACCAGCCTCATCGGTACGCACGCCGACGTCGAGGTGATCCGCACGGACCTGCTCTCCATCGGTGTGAAGGAGACCCGTGAGCTGGTGCGCCGCGCCCAGCTCTCGCCGGCCGTGGGCCGGTGGCAGGTCATCGTCCTGGAGGACGCCGACCGGCTGACCGAGGGCGCCGGGAACGTCCTGCTGAAGGCCGTGGAGGAGCCCGCCCCGCGCACGGTGTGGCTGCTCTGCGCGCCGTCGCTGGAGGACGTGCTGCCCACGATCCGTTCCCGCTGCCGTCACCTCACGCTGGGCACGCCCCCGGTGGAGGCGGTGGCGGACGTCCTCATCCGCCGCGACGGCATCGACCCGGAGCGCGCGCACTCCGCGGCCCGCGCCACCCAGGGCCACATCGGCCGCGCCCGCAGGCTCGCGACGGACGAGCGGGCGAGGGCCCGCCGGGCCGCCGTGCTCAAGGTCCCGCTGCGCGTCGCGGACGTGGGCGGCTGCCTCAAGGCGGCGCAGGAGCTGATCGACACGGCCGCCGAGGACGCCAAGCAGGTGGCCGAGGAGGTCGACGTCAAGGAGACCGAGGAGATGAAGGCGGCTCTCGGCGCGGCCGCGGGCGGCCGGATGCCGCGCGGCACGGCGGGCGTGATGAAGGAGCTGGAGGACAAGCAGAAGCGACGCAAGACGCGTACCCAGCGCGACAGCCTCGACCTCGCCCTCTCCGACCTCACCGGCTTCTACCGCGATGTGCTGGCCCTCCAGATGGGCTCGCGGATCGCCCTCGCCAACACCGACGCGCAGGACGCGCTCGACCGGATCGCCGAGTCCTCGGCGCCCGCGCAGACCCTTCGCCGTATCGAGGCGGTGATCGCCTGCCGCCGCGCGCTCGACCGGAACGTGGCGCCGCTGCTGGCGGTGGAGGCGATGACGATGGCCCTGCGCGCTGGCTGACGTTGGCCCTGCGCGCGGGCTGACATTGGCCCTGCGCTGGTGACGTCGGCCCTGCGCCGCGGGCTGGCGACGGTGCTGTGCGGCTGACGCCGGCTCTGCGCGCGGGCTGAGGGCGCGGGTCGGCGGGAGCGTTCCTCGTACTTCGCGCGCTCCCCCCGCGCCCGGCTGGCTGCCCCACCTCCCCTTCACCCGAATGAGGAGGAAATCGGACGACTCGTCACCGGGCGACTACGCTCCGGGCATGGACTCCAGGCGCCTGCTCCAGACCCTCGCCACCGCGCTCGGCACTGCCGGCCTGCTCGTCTCCGGTTGCACGAGCGGCGGTTCGACGCCCAGCGCGTCCGCCGTCGGCTCCTCGGCGACCGTCTCGGCCGAGGACCTCGCCCCGTACTACGCGCAGAAGCTGAAGTGGGGGGAGTGCGGCGTCGAAGGCTTCCAGTGCGCGACGATGAAGGCGCCGAAGAACTACGGGAAGCCGGGTGACGGCGACATCGATCTGGCCGTCTCCCGGAAGAAGGCGACCGGGCCGGGCGAGCGGATCGGCTCCCTCCTGGTGAACCCGGGCGGCCCCGGCGGCTCGGCCATCGAGTACCTCCAGGGGTACGCGGCCCTCGGCTACCCCGCGCAGGTCCGCGCCCGGTACGACATGGTGGCCGTCGACCCGCGCGGAGTGGCCCGCAGCGAGCCCGTCGAATGCCTGACCGGCAAGGAGATGGACGCGTTCACCCAGGTCGACCTGACGCCGGACGACGAGGCGGAGATCGACAAGCTGAGCGCGGCCTTCAAGAAGTTCGCCGACGGCTGCGAGAAGCGCTCCGGCAAGATCCTCCCGTACGTCTCCACTGTCGACTCGGCCCGCGACATGGACATCCTGCGCGAGATCCTCGGCGACGAGAAGCTGCACTACGTGGGCGCCTCGTACGGTACGTACCTGGGCGCGACCTACGCCGACCTGTTCCCGGACCGGGTGGGGCGCCTGGTCCTGGACGGGGCGCTGGACCCGTCGCTGCCCGCCGTCGACGTCAACCGCGACCAGACGGCCGGCTTCGAGGGCGCCTTCAAGTCCTTCGCGGCGGACTGCGTGAAGCAGAAGGACTGCCCGCTCGGCACCACGAGCACGGAGGACGCGGCGGCGGAGCTGAAGCGGCTCTTCCAGGACCTGGACGCCGAGCCGGTCCCGACCGGCGAGGACCGGAAGCTGGGTGAGTCCCTCGCGACCACGGGCGTGATCGCCGCCATGTACGACGAGTCCGCCTGGCCCCAGCTCCGCGAGGCCATCGCGGGTGCCCAGCACGGCGACGGCTCCGGGCTGCTCGCCCTCTCCGACAGCTACTACGAGCGCTCGCCCGACGGTTCGTACGCCAACCTCATGTACGCCAACTACGCGGTGAACTGCCTCGACCTGCCCGCCGCCTTCTCCGACACCTCCGCCGTGGAGAAGGCCGTCCCGAGCTTCGAGAAGGCCTCCCCGGTCTTCGGGAAGAACTTCGCGTGGGCGGCCCTGAACTGCGCGTACTGGCCGGTCGACCCCACCGGCACCCCGCACGCGACCCACGCGAAGGGCGCCGACCCGATCCTCGTCGTCGGCACCACCCGCGACCCGGCGACCCCGTACAAGTGGGCCGTCTCCCTCGCCGACCAGCTCACCTCCGGCACCCTGCTCACCTACGACGGCGACGGGCACACCGCGTACGGCCGGGGCAGCGACTGCATCGACACCGCGATCAACCGGTACCTGCTGGAGGGCACCGTCCCGAAGAAGGGGACGACGTGTTCCTGAGCGGGCTCCGGGCCCGTACCCGCATTCCCCGTGGGACCGCCCCGACCTGCCCCGGACCTCCCGCAGGGCCGCCCTGACCTGCGGGGAGGGCAGCCGGGGCGGGTGGTACGGAGCACTCCCGGAAACTGTGTAGACTTGGCCCCGCTGCTGATCGCACCATGGTGCGGCAGAGCGTGCCGCCTTAGCTCAGTTGGCCAGAGCAACGCACTCGTAATGCGTAGGTCTCGGGTTCGAATCCCGAAGGCGGCTCGGAATCGCCCCAGGACTCACTCGCCGTGACCTGGGGCTTTTTCATGCCGACGTACGCCCTTCAGCCTGCTCGGACGAACCTCATGGTGACCGAGTACATGAACTGGCCGACGTCCACGCACTCCCAACCGACGGCTCCGACGGAGTGCACGACCAGGTCGATCTCCTTGCGGATCTTCTTCATGGGGTTCCGGACCCGGGCCATGGCCCTGGGGTCGATGTCGATGGAGGCTTCGAAGACGTCGGCCCCCTGTGCGTGTGCGCGTCTGGCGTCCGCGACGAGTTTCTGTATCCGGATCGCGTGCAGTAGTCCCATGTGCGTCTCCCGCTCCGGGCTGTCGAGGGCCTGTTCGGCTCTCCAGCCGCCGTGTGGGCCCGGGTGATCGATGACGGGTTTCCTGGTCAGCCTTTCGTGTCGTGGGCTTGGTGGGCCGTCGTCCCGCAAGGCCGTGGGCCGGTTCCGGATTCGGGTTCGAGTCCGGGGCAGGTGGGCGGACCGCCGGTGGCGGTGGGTTCCGGCGGGGGAAGGGCCGTGGGTACGGCGGTGGCGGTGGCGGTGGGCATGGTCTGGAACGGGGACGGGGACGGGGGTGTAGGTGAGGGCGGAGGGGTGGGCGTGGGCGGAAGGGGGCGGTCCGGGGACAGGGACGGGGACGGGGGCCGGGGGGCGTGGGAGCGGGTGGGGGCCGGTTGCACGGTCGTCGGCGGGTGCGGGGCGGTGCCGCTCGCGGGGGAGCCGAGGAGGTTGCCCGTCAGCTCGACCGAGGCGCCGCAGAGGAGCAGCACCACGGCCAGCGTGGTCAGCCCGGCGGAGGCGCGCAGCGGCCGGGGCGCCGGGGAGCGCGGGTCGAGGTCCCTCATCAGTCCACGTACTCCTGAGCGACCTCGATGTAGGTGAAGCCCCTGACGTCGGGGTCGATCGTCGTCACGCCGGTCGCCGACGAGGCGATCAGGGTGTTGAGCAGACCGGTGATCGCCTCGCTCAGCGCCGACTCGGTGTCCGAGCCGTCGGCGATGAACAACGCCTTGGTCGCCACCTTCTCCAGCACGGCGCGCTGCGCCTTGCCGAAGCCGTAGGCGATCACGTGGGGGTGGCGCGGCCAGTGCCTGTCCGCGAGCTTGCGGAAGGCCTCCTGCCAGTGCGAGTCGGTCGGGCTGCCGTCGGTCAGGAAGAAGACCGTCGGCCGCAGGACGTCCAGGTGCTGCGCCCGCAGGTCGCTGACATCCCGGTCGATGCACTCCCGCACCCGGTCGAAGGTCTTGCCGTACTCCGTGCGCCCGCCGCAGATCACCTCGGGCATGGCCGCCACCTGCTCCATGTCCGACATCGGGATCACCACGTGCACGTCGGTGGAGAAGGCGACCACGCTGACCCGGGCGAACTCCGAGACGCGGGGGTTCATCGCCAGGCTGCGGTGCAGCCGGGCCAGGGTTGCGTTGAGTACGGCCTCGTGCGGCTTCATCGACGAGGACGCGTCGATCACCACGTAGGTGGGCAGGCAGAGCGACATGGTGCACCTCTGGGCTAGTGGTTGGCGGCGATGACGAACAGGAGGATCACGGCGATGACGGCTACGAGAACCCAGCCGGCCCACGCGTCGGACGAGGGCGGACACGGGGGCGTGCTCACCGGTTTCTTTTCGGGCTCGGGGGTGGGGTCGGGGGGCCGTGGGGACGGTCGCGGGGGCAGCGGGGGCAGCGCGGCGCGGGCGGGGCGTGGTGCGGCCCGGAGATAGGGGCCGCTGTTCAGCGCCTGGTTCAGCTGAGCGGCCGAGGGCCGCCGCTCGCGGTCGGTCGCGAGCAGCATGTCCAGCAGGACTTCGGAGACGGCGGGCTGGTTCTGCCACGGGGACGCCGCGACGGTGTGGAAGGCGTGGGCGTCCCGTTGGCCCGTCATGCACTTGGCGACGAGCAGGCCGATCCGGTAGCGGTCGGTGTACTCGTCCGCTTCGGTGCCCGCCGGTGTGAGCGGGTCGGCCCAGTTCGGCTGGTGGATGTCGGGCATCTTCTCCGGCCGGCAGCCGTCGACGTCGATGAGGTAGACGGAGCGCCGGTCCGGGCTCCAGAAGGCGTTGGAGAACGACCAGTCCGAGTAGACCAGGCCCAGCTTCTCCAGGACCGCGGCGAGTTCCGTCAGCCGGAGGCAGGCGGCCAGCCGGCCCGCGGAGCCGGGGGGTGTCAGTCCGATGCGCTCGATGGACTCGTCGGACTTCGCCAGCCAGTCGATCTCGACGAAGCGCCGCTCGCCGACCCCGCCGCGCCGCAGCTCGGAGCGGTAGTGCTCGGGTGCCATCGGGATCACACAGCCGACGACCGGGTTGCCGGGCTCCTGGATCCGGGCCGCGGGCCAGCACGTTCCGGCGTACAGGAGCGCGCGGTCCGCCTCCGGCAGCGTGCCCGGCGCCGAGATCAGCAGGTCGAGGCGGTGGGTGTCCTCCAGGTGCCGGCCCGGCCGGTACAGCTTGGCCAGCCAGCCCGGATGGTCCGCCAACGGCCGTACGGCGATGGCCTGGCCGTCGTGTTCCGAGATCGGGTCGGCCAGCGGTCCGAGATCGCCGAGGCCTACCGTCCGCGGCAGCTTCCAGCCCCGGGGATCGGCCGCCGGGCCGTCCGTGGTGCCGCCCGTGGCGCCGTACGTGGAACGGGGCCCGGTCATGGGCGGCCACCGTTCCACAGCACGACCGCGGTGCGGTCGTCGAGGCACTGCGGTGCGTCGAAGCCGACGTCGGCGGTGAACCGGGTGGCCGGGACCGGCGAGCGCCAGGCGTTCGCGAAGTACTCGTTGACGTGGCCCGAAGGGTCCGCCCACGCGTCGCCGATGCCGTCCGTGACCAGGGCGAGGGCGGCGCCGGGCGGCAGCGTGAGGTAGTGGTCCCGGGCCAGGTGGGGGGTGTCCGGCAACCGGCCGGCGACCTCGTTCGAGACGACCGCCGCCGCCCGGTCCTTGGCCTCGCCGGAGGTGAACCGCCACAGCGGGACCCGCGGGTCGAGCGTCCACGCCGAACTGTCGCCGAGCCAGGAGACCCAGACCTTCGCGACGCCGTTCGCGTCCGGCTCGGCGAGCACCGCGGTGATCAGCACGGTGGCCATGTGCGAGGTGGTGACGCCCCGGCCGGCCGCCTGGGCGGCGATCGAGGCCGCGATCCGCCCGTACAGCTCCTGCGCGTCGAGCCTGTCGAAGCCCACCGTCTCGATCTGCTCGCGGAGCAGGGTGACGGCCTGGCTGGAGGCAGTGGTGGCGCCGGTGTCGGACCAGGCCGCGCTGGACAGGCCGTCGGCCACGGCCACGATCGCGTACCGGCTGTCCCGGGTGCGCCCGATCCGATAGGAGTCCTGGCGTGGCCCGGCGGGGTGGCCGCAACGGTGGCCGGGCCCGATGACCGAGGCCCCGCAGACGGTGAAGGCGCCGACCACGGCCTCGTCGGCGGCGATCCCGTTCTGCGCCGTGCGCTCCGGCAGCAGCCAGGGGTAGCCCTGGGCGCGGGCGCCGTCGCCGAAGCGGGGGACGCTGAGGTCGGTCGGCCGCTCGCGCAGGAACGGCCGGGGCCTCGGGGGCTGGGGGGCGGCCGGTCCGCCGGCGTAGCGGCAGACCGGAACCGGTGCGCCGGGCCCGGGTTCCGGAGCGGGCCCGTCCTGCCGCCGGTACGGCGTCGTGGCGGACCCGGATCCCAGCACGGCCGCCGCGCCGACGACACCCACCGCCGCGAGGGCGAACACGTTCACCAGCGGGCCGTACCGCTGGTGCGCCGTGCCGACCTCGATGAAGGCGCCGACGACGACGGCCGTCAACAGCACCACCCGCAACCGTCCGTCCATGAGCCCGTCCTCACGGCTCTCGTCCCGGCTTCCGTCCCGGATCACCGCGGTTCTCCTGAATTCCGGTCATGCGGTCCGGAAGCGAAATGCTGAGAGCCGTGCTGCACCGCGAACACCTCACCCGAACGGGACGCGGAATTGATCTGGATGACGATGTCCGGCCTTTCCGGGATACGCAGCGACGCCAGCGCCGTTACGTCCCGGGCGAGTTCCGGGTTCTGTTCGAGCAACTGGGCCAGAACCTCGGTCCAGTGGTCGACGGCACCGGCTTCGACCGCTCCCCTCGTGGCGGTCGACTGCCGGTCCAGCTCGACGGACAGCTCGTCGCGGCGGCGGTCGCGCGACTGGGCGAGGACCCGGCCCATCAGCCTCCGCGCCTCCTGCCAGAGTTCGGTGCCCATGGCGGAGACCAGAGCGGTGGCACCGCTCGTGGCCAGTACCGCGAGTTCCTCGTTCATCGGTGCGGCTCAACTCCGCTCGTCGCGGCGGACGTACTGGTTGCCCCGGTGCACGGCGAAGACGGTGCCGTTCTCCGAGGCGTGGACGAGCTGCTCCGCGGTCTGCGGTCCGGGCCGCGCGGGCCCCTCGACGGAGCCGGGCTCCCGGTCGGTGACGGCCTGCGGCCCGACGGGGCTGCCCGGGTACCAGAGCCAGGCCCGTGCGGCGTACTCCTTGACCTGGACGTCGACCGGGGTGAAGGCGTCGGCTTCGAGTCCCTCGTAGCCGTGCCCGACCGTCTCCTCGTGGACGTGGCGCGAAAGGATCGCGGCCAGCGGCGTGCCGGTGGTGCCGGTCAGGGCCGCGTGCCGCAGCGGGGCCGAGTCGAGCAGCCGGGCCAGCACCTCGAAGGGGGCGCCGGAGGCGGTGCCGTCCGGATCCAGCCGGATCTCCCCCGCGTGCACCGCGGCCCGCACCCGCAGCCGGGTGTCCGTGCCGGCGTGCCGGTTGTGCTCGCGGATGCGTGAGCACAACTCCGGGAGCAGCGGGAACAGCAGCCCGGCCTTGGGCAGTCCGGCCGGGGCGATCAGCCGGCAGCCGTCGCCGGTGTCGGCGGACGCGAACTCCCGCGCGTCCAGATCCGCCGTACCGAGAGCGTGGGACAGAGCGGAACGCAGGACGCCGCGGATCTCCTGCAGACGCCGCTCGCCGCGGCCCCCCGAGCCCGTGATGTCGCACGCCAGCAGGGCGCGGTATTCGTACCTCGGATTCACCCATTCCTCCGTGATCGCGACGGGCGCAGGCAATTCGAAGATCAATTGCCTGCGTCCGGTTATCCGTTGTCACCAAGATGCTGGGTGAGACCGTAGAGGAGGGGTCCCCGAAGAGAACGGCTACTAATACGGCTTGTGCGGCTTCGGCCGCACGAAATGGAGAGGTGTGGCCCATGAGCAACACACGTCTGCGCGGCGCTGCGGCCTACTGGCCGTCGGCCGGGCTGCTCGGCCGGCTCGACGAAGACGACCGCCGCGTCCTCATGGGACTCGGCCACGAAGTGGCCTACCCGGCCGGCCAGATCACCATCCGCGAAGCCGACCGCTCGGACTTCGCGCTGCTCCTGCTCGGCGGCATGGTGAAGGTCACCGCGCACGCGCAGGACGGCCGCGAAGCGCTGCTGGCCGTACGGATGGCAGGAGACCTGGTCGGAGAGCTCGCGGGGATCGACAGCCAGCCGAGGGTCGGCACCGTGACCGCCTGCGGAAGGGTGCTGGCCCGCTACATCCTCCGTACCGAACTGGTGGCGTGCACGCGACAGCACCCCGCCATCGGACTCGCGCTCAACGCGAGCGTGGTGGCCAAGTTGCGTACGGCGACCGGTCGGATCGTCGACTTCACCGGCTGCGACGTGCTCGGACGACTGGCCAGAATCCTGCACCACCTGGCCGTCACCTACGGGCGGCCCGGTCAGCACGAGGCCCGGCTCCCGCTCTCACAGCCGGAGATGGCCACCCTGGTCGGCGCGGCGGAGTCCTCGATCCACAAGGCCCTGAGGTCGCTGCGGGAGTCCGGCGCGGTCGTGACCGGCTACCGCAGCATCACGATCCTCGACCTGGACCACCTCGCCCGGATCGCCGCCGCGGCCGGGCCCGACGGCGATCTCGCCGAACACGTAAAAACGCCGGGTCCGCCTGGCGCTTCGGCGCCAGTGTGACCGGCTGAGGGAAACCCGAATCCGGGAGAAGACGGGGAAACAGATGGCTGAGAACAACGGTGTTCCGGAGCATCTCCGGCGCGTTCAGGTGGGTGACGTAGCCGGAACGGTGATCGTGGGCAACGGCAACGTCCTGACCAACATCACCGCCGAGTCGGGTTCGAGCGTCACCGTGCACGGAGGCCCGCTGCCGGTCCCGGTCAGGCGCCGGCCGATCGCGCAGCTGCCGCGGTCCGCCACCGAGCCGCTTTTCGGGCGGGCGCGGGACGCGGACGTGCTGCGCGGTGCGATCGAGACCCGTCAACTGGTGCAGATCTGGGGCGAGTCCGGGATCGGCAAAAGCGCGTTGCTGCGTCACCTCGCGCGCACCGTGCCGCCCGGACCCGAGGGCGTGGCCTACGTCGAGGCCGGCGGACGTACGGCCGACGACATCGCGCAGGCGCTCTTCGACATCAGCTTCGACGCGCCCCACTACAAGCCGTCGACGGAGGTGCTGAAGGAGCACCTGAAAACCCTGCGGCTGCGGATCTACCTGGACGACGCGGGACTCGACGAGAACGACCTGCGGCGGCTCTTCGACATGGCCGGGCAGTCCACGTTCGTCTTCACCGCGCACCAGCGCTCCGCGGTCGACAGTGTGCACGCGATCAGGCTCGACGGGCTGGAGGCGCCGGCGGCGGTGGAACTGGTGGGGTCGCTGGTCTCCCGCGAACTCCTGCGGGAGGAGGCGCGGATCGTCCCCGCGCTGTGCGACGCGGTGGAGGGCAACCCGCTCCGGCTGCGGCGCATCGCCCTGGCTGCCGCCACCGGCCACGGCCTGCCGGGCATCGGCGACCTTCCCGGGCTGCTCCCCGCACTGCTGGACAGGCTCGACCCGCTGGAGAGCGATCTGCTGTACCTGCTCGGCTCGCTGTCCGGCGCCGAGCTCGACCCCCGGCACCTCGACGGCCTGCTCGGCCGTCCGGGTACCGAGGCGCTCGCCGAGGGGCTGACCCGGCACGGCCTGCTGCTCGCCTCGGAGACCGGCTACAGCTGTCCTCCGGACGTCGCCGCCTGCGCGCTGGGCCGGCGGCAGACGGTGTTCCCCGCCGACCAGCTCTGCCGGGCGTTCACCGCGTGGGTCGAGGCGCGGGACACCACTCCGGACGACGTCGCGGCGCACTTCCAGGCCCTGGACGCCGCGGTACTGCGGGCTCAGAGCGGCGGACACCCGCAGCTCGGCGTCGCGCTGGCCCGTGCCGCCTCGCCGAAGCTGGCGCTGTCCCGGCAGTTCGACGCGTGGGGCAGCCTGCTCGGAGCCGGCTGGGCGGCGGCGAGGAGCGCGGGAGACGCGCGGGGCGAGGAGTTCTTCCTGGGTGAGGCCCGCAACCGCCGGAGGGCGATCGGGCGGGTCGCGCTGACGACGGCCCTGGGGGCCGAAGCGGCGGTGCTGGTGCAGGAACTCGCCTCCCTGCACGCGCACTCCGTGACCCAGCAGGCGGTCCACGAGGCGTTGGCGCACGCCGCGACGGTCCATGCGGGTTCGGTCCCGGCGGCGATGGGCGGCACGGCGCCGGTCCACTCGTTGCCTTCGGTGCCCGGCGCGGCCCACGCGCCGACCATCGCGCACCCGAACGTCGTCGCTGCGGCTCCGGGGCACACGGCCGCACCCGTGACGGCGCACACGCCCGTCACCGCCCACGCGCCCGTGGTCCCGCACGCGCCTGTGGCCACGCACGCGCCCGGGGTCGCCCACGCGCCCGGGGTCGCCCACGCGCCCGGGGTCGCCCACGCGCCCGTCACCGCGCACGCGCCCGGGGCCGCGCAGGCGCACGTGCACGCCGTGAGGCCGGTGTTCGACGCTTCCGCCGGGCACATGTCCCACGCCGGGATCACCACCACGACCACGACGGGCGCGGGCCACTCGGCCGTCGTCGCCGTCGGGGCGGGGGGCGCCAAGGTGTCGGGCCTGGTGCTCGCCTGCGCGCTCGGCTTCGCGGCCGTGGTGGGCGTGGGATTCGCGGTCAACGCGCAGGACCGGCCGCCCTCGTCCGTATCGGACTCGTCGGTGTCGGACTCCTCCCTGTCGGACTCGTCCTCGGGTCTCGCGGTCGGCTCCGACAGTGGTGCGAGCACGGACGAGAACACCTCCGAGACCTTCGATCCGGTGTGCTCGACGCTGATGCTGGAACTGGGCCCGGAAATGGAGCAGTCCGGCGCCGATGCCGATACCGCGTCCGCCGCGATCGACTCGTACAACAGCGCCATGGCCTCCTACAACTCGGGCGCCACATCGGTCGCGCCCGACCCGGGTGAGTCGGAGTCCGGTATCGCCGCCGTCATCAGCGACCTGGAAGCGATCGAGTCCACGTTGCAGGACGCCTCTTCGGAAGCCGAGGACAGCGCCGTCGAGGGCGATCTGGAGGTCATGCTGACCGCCGTCCAGGAGGCGAAGGACCAGTACGAGGCGTACGCGGCCGATCCGGAGCACTCCGAGGTCGACCCGTCGAGCCAGAACGCGGCGATGAGCTCGGCCCTGGACAGCATGCAGACCGACTGCGGTGGCTGACCCCTCCTCCCGACCCGGCTCCCGCGGCCCGCCTTCCCGGCCCGCCGTCCGCGGCCGACTTCCCAGCCCGACCTCTCAGCCCGACCGACAGAAAGGCAGGCCATGCCGGCGGAATCCGCACATGGGGACATCCACGCCGGGGACGTCTCCGGCACCTTCATCGTGGGGGACAACAACCACGTGACGAGCACGACCCACGAACCCGAGCAGCAGCAGTCCCAGCAGTCCCAGCAGGAAGCGCAGGCGCAGGTGCAGCAGCGGAACTCGGCGACGGACCGGGCGGCCGTCTTCGCGGTCGAGAACGGCCCCCAGTACGTCACCTACTACGCCGGAGCCGAGCGCGCCGGGGAAGACTGAGAACGAGGGAGTGCCCCGGCCGGGGTCCGGCCGGGGCACTTCCGCGTGCGGGGCGTTCAGTCCCTGTCGGTGAGCAGCTCGAGGTCCTGGGCGCTGAGCGTCGCCGTCTTCAGCAGCTCCCGGATCAGGTTGACGCTGAGGGTCGAGCCGACCGGTTCGCCGACCTCGTCGCGCAGCAGCCCGCGCACGCCCCGGCGGTTCAGCCGTTCGCGCACGTCCTCGACCGTGTTCGCGGCCGACTTGTGGGTCCAGGACTTGGTCGCGTACGGGGAGGCGTTGACCAGGCGCGCGGTGTCCTCCCAGGGGAGCGGGAGCGGGAAGGCGTCGTGGCCCTCCAGGTAGCGTCGGGCGAGAGCGGTGAGTACCAGCCTTTCCTGTGGGGCGAGTTCGTAGACCGTCTCGGGGTCCACGGTCTCCGCGCCGCCGGTGGTACGGGGGTTGCGGTCGTCCTCGTCCACGACGCGGACCTCCACCAGGTGGGAACGCCGCTTGGAGGAGTTGATCACCAGTGGGGTGTACCCGGACTCGATGAGCCGCTTGTGGCCGGTGAGCATCAGCACCCCGTCGGGCAACTCGATCGGCAGGTTGCCGGTGTTGACCAGCCACCAGTCGCCGTCCGCGGCCGTGCAGGTGAACACACCGTGCCGACGGCTGACGGTCGGGTCGTCGACACCGACCGGCACGTGGACGTCCTCGCGGTCGCGCCCGAACAGCAGCGTGTACCGGCGCGGCGGTACGGCGTACCCGCCCTCCGGACCCAGTACGAAGATCGTGCCCGGGGGTGCCGAGGGCACCCGGTCGGAGGGGCTGCCCGGCGGCAGCATCTGGGGTGGGAAGTTTCCGTACGCCATGCGCCTACCTCCGGCTCGGGGTCGCGTCAGTGTAGGAGCGCCCCGTGGGGACCGTTCCTCCGCCGGATGTGCACCCGGCTTGATTCCTTCGCCGACGCCAACTGGTTTTGCCTGGGCCGGAGTCGCTCGATAGCCTGCCCGCCCTGAGCACGAGCGGTCGGAGGACTGCTGATGATGGATGGCACGGTCGCCGAACCTCTGGGCGCGGACGATCCGCAGGAGATCGGCAGTTTCCACCTCATCGGGGTGCTCGGAGTCGGCGGCATGGGCGAGGTCTACCTCGGGGCTTCCGACAAGGGGTACGCCGCCGTGAAGCGGGTCCGGCCGCGGTTGGTCTCCAGCGAGCGTTTCGAGCGCGAGGTCGGCATCCTCTACCGGGTGCCGGCCGGTGTCGCGCCGCGGGTGCTGGCGAGCGACGGCACCGCGGAACGCCCCTGGTTCGCCGCCGAGTACGTGCCCGGACTCACCGTGGACGAGGCGGTCCGGATGCGTGGCCCGCTGCCCGCCGAGGCGCTGTGGCTGCTGCTGGCCGAGACGGCCGCCCACCTGGCCGCCGTGCACGCGTCGGAGATCGTGCACCGCGACGTCAAGCCCGGCAACGTCATGCTGGTGCGGGACGGGGTGAAGCTGATCGACTTCGGGATCGCGCGCGCGGCGGACCAGGCGAGGCTCACCAGGAGTGGTGGCAGCTACGGAACGCAGGGGTTCTCGGCACCGGAGCAGCAGGCCGGGGACGAGCACGTGGGCGCCCCTGCGGACGTCTACGCGCTGGGGGCGCTGGTGCTGTACGCGGCCTCGGGCCGCACGCCCGGTGTCGTCCCGGACGCCGAGCCGCTGCGTGCCGTGGACGCCGGCCTCGCCGCCGTCGTCGGGTCCTGTTTCGCGGACGCCCCCGGAGCCCGCCCCACCGCCGCCGAGCTGGCGGAGAAGGCCTGTGCGCGGCTGCCGGTTCCCGCTCCCTCCTGGCCTTCTGAGGTCATGGCGCGCATCGCCTCCCGACGGGCCTTCGCCACGACGCCGGTGAGCAAGCTGGAGACCGTCCCGCCACCGGACCTGGACGCGGATCGGACGCCCGGCACCCCGGAGCCGCCCGACGCGCCGCCCCGCCGCCGACGCGCACGCCTCTTCCTGCTCCCGGCCGCCGCGGTGATCGCCCTGGGCGCCGCGGCGGGGTTCCTGCTCGACCCGTCGGTGTTCCGGCACCGGGACGCCGCGGATCCGTCCGGCCGTGCGTCGGTCGGTGCCGAGCCCGTGGCGGAGGTGACACCGACCGCCTCCGGGATCCCGAGCCGTCCGGCCTCACCCGTCGGCGAGTCCGGCAAGCCCGGCGAGTCCGCGGGCCGGACCCCGGCCGGCCCGGCCGGCCCGGCCGGCCCGGCCGGCCCGGCCGGCGCGGGTGCGACCGCCGTGCCGAACGCGTCCGGCGGCAGGGCGGGTTCGTCCGCCCGTCCCACCGGGCCCGCCGCGTCCGTCCTGCCCGCCACGTCCCCGGCGGCAGCCACCTCCGTCGACTCGGCGGCGATCGGGGGGATCAACGGCGGCGACGACCCGGCCCAGGTGGAGGGTTCCGAGGTGGACGTCTCCTGGGTCGGCCCCACCGCCGGCTGCTCCGCCTGGCTGGACGACAACGGCGGCGGCGAGCTCGCCGGGGTGCTCAACACCTCGCTGGGCCAGAGCTGCGGCGCCGAACTCCACCGCAGCGACGGCATCGCGCACGCGTTCTACGCCAACCTGGGCGCGGCGAAGACGAGTTACCTCTCGGACGTCGGGCGCACGATGTGGATCTGCGTCTGGAACGCGAACGACCGGTCCGGCGAGAGGTGCTCCGCCCGCTTCGCCATGAACGGCCGGACTCCGGTCGAGGGGTGAGACACGCCCCCCGCGCATCCCCTCCCGCACGGCCGGTGCGGAGCGGGGAGCGCGGCGCCCGCGTGCCGGACGACCGGCGGATGTACGGGAGATGACCTGCGGGTGTGGCGTGCGCGGCGACTCGGGCCGAAGCCGATCTTCGCCGCCCGCACGGGTACGGGCGACCCTACGGTGATCCCGTGCGGACACGGCAGCAGTCAGGTGACGGCAGGACCGAGGCTTCCCAGCGGACGACCCGGGCGCGCCCGGCGGCCGGGCGTTCCGGGCCCGGTTACGCCCCGGGCGTGCTGCTCGGCATCCAGCGGGCCGCGGGAAACGCGGCGGCCTCGGCGGTGGTGGAGAACGCCCAGCGGGGGCGGGCGCCGGCCGCACCGGCCCCCGTACCCGCACCAGCACCCGCCGGCGCACCTGCCCCCGCCCGCGCACCGGCGTCGGTGGCCTCCGGGCAGGCCGGGGCGGGGATGGTCCTGCCGCCGTATCTGGCATCGCTGGAGACGGCAGGCCTGTCGGCGGTGTACGGGCTGACCGGGCACGAGTTCGTCGAGGGCGCGGTGAGGAGGGCCGTCGGGTTCGGGGCCGCCACCTCCGGCGGGAGAGCTGTCGGAGGCACCACCCCCGACGAGATCTCCGACGAACTGGCCGGGCGGCCGGAGTCGTTCTTCGGGCAGGGGCGCGCCTTCGCGGTGCAGGGCCCCAAGGGCAAGGACTGGTTCGACGTCACGGTCAGGATCACCCCGGCCGACGACGAGACACCGCCCGTCTTCCACACGAAGAAGGAGCGGGACGCGCTTCCGGCCGAGCGGCAGGGCCCCGAGGGGGCCGTGCTGGACCATCCGGAGGGCAAGGAGACCAAGGTCGACGTCCAGCACAACTCGGTCGCCACCGCGAGCGTGACCTCGGGCGACTCGTCCAGCATGGGCGTGGGCGGCACGGCCTTCCTGCTCTGGCCCGGTCTGCCGGGAACGTGGGGCGGCGTCGCCGTCACCGGCGGGGTGCGGCCCTGGGAGAGCAGCGAGGAGTCCCGGACCCAGCGGACCGCCGCGGAACCGCGCGTCCTGCGCAGCGACAAGGGCACCGTCGAGGTGGACCGCAGGGTGCGGTTCGACGTACGGGTGCAGAAGAGCGGTACGCGGGAGGTCCAGCCCTTCCTGCGGACCGGGACGCTCAAGCAGCGGGTGCCCACCGAGCATCTGGTCCCGGACGGCACCGTGGCACCGCAGGCGCCGGCCGAACCGGAGATCCTGAGCCGCGGGTTCGCCCGGCGGGTCCGGCTCGCCGACTCCCTGGCCCCGGTCGGCGTGTCGGAGGAGGCGGCCCCCCACAAGGGCGGCGGCGGGCTGTTCGACACGGTCGCCTCCGTCCTGCACCAGTCGGTCACGGCCCCGGGCGCGCCCGGTCGCGCCCGGCTGTACGAGGCGACCTCGACGGCGAGCGTCCTGGAGGACCTGCCCCGGCTGCTCGGAGACGGGGTCGTCGGTGAAGACCTGTGGGCCAAGGACGGTAAAACGGCGAGCAGTTACCGCCTGCGGGCCGACATCGCGGGCCTGGCGCCCGCCTGGCCGACCGGCAAGACCCAGTTGCGGACCCATCAGCAGTCCCAGCACACCGCGACCGCGACCGCGAGCGACGGGCGCGCCGCCCGGCTCGGCGTGGGGCCGGCGGTCGGCTTCGGGGCTCCCGCCGGTGTGGCTGTCGCACGGGGCACGGTCATGCCCGTGGGGGGCATCCGCAAGGCCCGGTTCTCCGTGAACGAGCAGACGGTGACGAACCGTCAGGGTGCCGAGGTGCGTGGCGAGAAGGCGCTCTATCTGGCGACCGTACGGCTCACCGCCGAAGGTACGGGCCCCAAGTCGGGCGCGGTGGTCCTGAACCCGCGGCTCGGCACGGCCACGCACTCGATGAAGGTGTGGATGAGCCTGCGCTCCGACGAGGCGCGGGAGCTCGGGCTGCCGCTGCCGCCGGGCGCGGAGGCCGCGGAGTTCGTGAAGAAGCCGAAGAAGACCGGCGAGGACGGCCAGGAACACGAGGTCGAGCGGCATCTCGCGTACGAGAACGGCTCCAGCGTCACCCTCAGCCATGTCGACAGCCGTCCGATGATGGACGCCGTGACGGAACTGTTCGGGAACGACGCCCGGTTGGCCGGATACCTTCCCCTCTTCGGGGGGACCCCGGCGGTGAAGATTTCCACCCGGGAGGAGGCCGAGGCCCAGCGGGGCAACTACCGCAGCCTCGCGCTCGCCCTGTCGGAGGCCAACCTCAAGGCGAACAAGGCCCAGCTGCTCTCCACCGGTATACCGGTGCGGCTGCGCCGCAAGTCGAAGATGCACAGCCATGACGTGCTGGTCCGGGTCAAGGGGCGGCTCGACGGCACCCACTACCTCGGCGACACCAAGGACTGGATGGTGCGCGGCCACTCCGGCATCACCAGCAACGCCCAGACGGGGCGGAGCAGTTCGCGCTCGGTCGGCGTCCAGGGTCTGGGGCAGGTCCGGTTGATCCCCGGCATCCTGACCGCCTCGGCGCGCTACGAGAAGCAGTGGTCGGGCAAGCGCCGCAACCAGGGCGGCCCCAGCACCCGTACCGACACCCTGACCAACGGCTCCGAGACCGCCTCCGTCTTCGGCGCGTCGCTCCTGCTCGACGTGGACGTCTCCATGACCTCCCGGCCGCGCAAGCTCGCCCGGACCGTCACCCCGGGCAGCCCCGGCCGCCAGGCGCCGACGGCGGAACCGGTCAGCACGCTGCACCTGGGCGGGCAGGACGTCAGGCTGAGCACGCCGCAGGAGTTCACGCTGGACGGTTCGGAGAAGTCCGAGCAGGACGCGGACGCCGAGCGGCGCAAGGCGCGGCCGGCCAGGCTGGAGCGCCCCTTCACCCTCTCGGGCATCGGCGACCTGGCCGGGCTCGTCCAGAAGCCCGCCGCCGGGTCGGTGGTGCGGGACTGGCAGCTGCTGGAGACCGTCGGCGACGGCGGGGCCGTCCGGGATCTCGCCTTCGCGCTGCTGTCGAAGGCCGCCGCCCGGGGCACGAGCGCGCAGGGGGACGACGCGCTGGCGACGGAGGGCCTCGCGCCGCGGCTGGCGATCGAGGAGCGGCTGAGCCCGCAGGCGCTGCACGCCGCACTGCGGCAGGCGACGTCCTCGGGCTGGGTGGTGAAGGACCTGCGCCACGCGCGCCGCCTCGCCGCGCTGAACGGGGCGGTCGGCAGCCGGATGACCCTGGCCAACCCGAAGTTCCTGCACAGGGGGGCGGGTCCCGGTACGGAGACCCTGGTCCTGGGCGGCCACCAGAGCGCCGGGCAGGAGGGGCGGAGCACCAGCGGCACGTGGCAGTTCGGGGCCACGGGCTCGGAGGTCGTCGCGGGCGGCCGGACGAGCCAGGGGCTGGCGTACTACCGCACCTCGTCGGAGGGCGGGGCGGACACCTCCGCCGTCTCCGGCACCGTCGAACGGAACGCCCACACGCCGAAGAAGGCCCCGCTCTACCTGGTCCAGTGCGACCTGCTGGTCCACATGGTGGCCGAAGTCGAGGTCACCACCGGCGGACCGTACGTCGAGAGCCGCGCCCTGACCCTGCCGGCCGAGGCCGCGGTGTGGCTGACGGAGGCACAGCTCCCGGCGTCCGTGCGCAAGCAGGTGGAGCGGAGGGAGAAGCAGGAGGCCGAGGCGAAGGCCGCCGCCGAGGCGCAGGCGGCCCGGCAGCGGGGTCCGGAGACCGGGGAGAGCTCGCGTACGGGCGCCGAACGGGCCGCCCGCGAGGGTGCGGGCGGCGACCGGGCCACGGCAGCCACCCCCGCCACGCCCGGGGCGGGGACCACCGCTCCCGTCAAGCCCACCGCGCGCCCTTCGGGAGCCGGGCGCACCCTCGACCGTGCGCTGCCGCTCGGTTTCGGCATGATCGAGAACCTGCCGAACTTCGTGCCGCTGCTCGGGATGTTGCGTGACAGCCTCGCGGGGGGCCCGCGGAAGAGGCTCGCGGAGGATCTCCTGCCGAGGCAGCAGCTCAACGACCGCCACGACAACGTGCAGCGGCTGCTCCGGGTGCTGGACCGGAGCGGTTCCACCGGGATGTTGTCCAGTGCGATGGACGGCGGCGTCACCGTCGAGCTGTTCGACGGCCGCAACACGCCCTACTGGGCCGTGTTCAGGATCGACCGGTCGGACCACGGCACGTTCCTGGAGGACGCGGACGACGGGCGGGACATGGAGTACATCACCGCGGCCGTCGGCCAGCAGGCCGGCGCCCGTGACCAGGGGGTGACGCATGGGGTGGAGGGCGTCTTCGCCGGTTCGGCCCGGCCCGAGGAGGGGCTGGGCGGCCTGAAGGGCGTGGGCGGCGGGGGCGGCGCGGGGTTCGCCACCGGTTCGTCCCGGCGCCATGGCTCCGCGAGCCGGGGCCAGGTGGGCATGAAGATGGTCGCCGAGGCCAAGTCCGCGCCTTCGGCGAAGATGCGGGTGCCGGTCACGGCGAACCTGGAGCTGTTCGGCGCCTCGGGGACGCGGGTGACGCTGGCCAGGATGAGCGGACTGGAGCTGACCCACCGGGTGCCGGTGAAGGACCTGGAGGCCCTCGCCCGGGTGCGCCCGGCCGCCCCGGCCCCCGCGCCCGCCCGGACCGCCGCGCCCACGACCGCGCCCGCCGCCGGTACCGCCGTCCCGGCGGTGGGCGGCTCGACCCCCGCCGGCCGGTCCGGTGCGGCCCGGCCCGACCACGGGGCCTGGCGGGCCCGGGGGGTGCGGCTGCCCATGGAGGCGCAGGTCAACGGGTTCCAGGGAGCCGGACGCGTACGGCAGTTGATGGAGACCGCCGTCAAGGCGGCAGGGGGCGGCGAGCGCTTCCGGGGCAAGGGGCAGGCGGCGGCGTACGCGCTGAACGAGGCGATCTCCACCGAGTGGATGATCGCGGCGCTGCCCCTGCTGGTCTCCGCCGGGGCGGACCTGCCGCCGGTGCACGCCAGTGGCGTCGAAGGCCAGGATCTGCGGGCCTCCGTCCATGCCCGGTTGCGGCAGGGGCGGGTTCTGGGCGTCGGCGACACGATGACGTTCGAGACGGTGGGCCAGAGCCACCTCGGAGCGGCCCGCCCGACCCAGGGCGACGGGTCCGGCTCCGCCGAGCACAGCAGGTCGGGACGGGGGATGGGGGGCGCGGCCCTGCTCAATCCGGACGAGCTCCGGCTCAACCAGCTGATGGGCACGGTAGGCGGGTCGGGCGGCGCCGCCGCCGCGGCGGGCAACTCGGCCGGGTCCTGGCCGCTGGTCAAGCCGAAGATGAAGTCGGCGCTCGTCCAGTTCACCCTGGACGTCAGGGTGGTGGCCGAGGTGAGCAACCGGGCCCGGTCCGCCGTGGGCCTGGACGGCACCGGAGGTCCCACCGTGCGGGAGCTGACGCTGCCGCAGCCGGTGGTGATCCGGGTGCCGGAGCCGATGGCCAAGCGCATGGTGCAGGCGGCCGGCTCCGAACTCCGCGACCCGGAGAACTGCTTGGGACTGGCCCCGGCGGCGGCCCCGACTCCGCCTGCCGCCTCGTAGCCCGGCCGCCTCCGAGCCCCGGTCGTCCCGTGGCGCCCCGGCAGCCTCGCTCCCCGCGGCCCCCGGCCCCCGACCCCCGCACCTCCGGGCTCCGGGGGTGCGGGGGTGCGGGGCGGCCCCGGCTCACTCCGAGCCCAGCGAGGTGACGAGCTCGACCCGTCGTCGTATCCCCAGCTTCCGGTAGGTGTTGGTCAGATGGGTCTCCACGGTGCGCCGGGCCAGGTGCAGCAGGTCGGCGATCTCGGTGTTGGTGTGGCCGTCGGCGGCCAGCCGGGCGATGCGGCGTTCGCTGGCGGTGAGGGAGTGCGCGCCGGTGACGGCGCGGGTGGGGCGGCGGGCGCCGCTCTCCCGCAGGGCCTGCTCCGCGAGGGTGCGCAGCCGTACCGCGCCGAGCCGTTCGGCGCGTTCGACCGCCTCACGCAGGCATCTGCGGGCGTGGGCGTGCTCCCCGGCGGCGGTCAGCGCCCGGCCCTGCGCGAGCAGCGCGCCGGCCAGTTCCGTGCCGACCTCCGTCGGTGAGTCCCGCAGCAGCCGTACGGCCTCCTCGGCCATCCGCAGACCGCGGCGCCCGCCGGTGACCGTCCCGAGCACCCGCAGCGCGCGGCCCACCGGGCGCGCGGTGCCCCAGACGCGGGCCAGGCGGAGCTCCTCCTCGGCCAGTGCGAGCGCCTGCCCGGGACTGCCCAGGACCAGGCAGCAGAGGGCGGCCGCCGTGCGCCACGGGGTGACGACCGGGCTGATCACCTGGCGTTCGGTCTGGCGGCGCCCGCACTCCAGGAAGTCGTGCAGCGCCCCCGCCGGATCTCCCGCCGAGGCGCGCTGGAGGCCTCGCGCGTAGAGGAACCGGTTGCGGCCCCAGGAATCGGGTGCCTCCCGCAGGTCGAAGGCGTTCGCGAGCCGCCGGGCCTCGGCCGTGCGGCCGGCCTCCACGAGCCCGGCCAGCACATGGGCGTGGGCGGGGGCGAGCCCGGTGGACCCGGGGGCGGGGGGCCCGGCCGGCAGGCGGGTGTACTCGCCCCGGGCGGCCGCGATGTCGATGCGTACGTTGACCAGCGCCATGTGCATGGGGTGGGGCAGGTGGGGGAGCCGGCCGGCCAGGCCGCGGTCGACCAGCTCCTCGGCCTCGTCGAGTTCGTCGGCCCACTGCGCGACCGCGGCCGCCGCGCCCAGCAGGAACGGTTCGGCCAGCGGGTCGGAGGGCTCGGCGAGCAGGACCCGCACCTTCCGCATCGCCTCGTCGGCCGAGGTCAGCCCGGCGGTGGCCGCGTACCGGACGAGCAGCGCCTGAGCTGCCGGGCTGACCAGCTCCGGGGTGCGTTCCGCGGTGGCGCGGAGCCACCGGTAGACCTCCCGGCGGACCGTCTTGTCCTGGTCGGAGAGGAGCACCGTCGCGCTCTGCAGGGTGTCCGCCAGGCCGGGGTGGCCGGCGAGCTGGCCGTCGGCCCTGCGCAGCACCTCCAGGGCCGCGCGCGTCCTGCCGCGCCCGGCGAGCGCGGTGCCCAGGGCGACGGCCGCGCGGACCCGTTCACGCGGGGTGCCCGCCAGCGCGAGGGCCTCGGTGAACCGGGGGATGGCGGCGGACGACTGGGCGCCCGCGTACTCCAGGGAGCCCAGGTCGGTCAGCAGCCGCTGCCGCTGCCCGGCGGGGAGCGGTTCGTCCAGGGCGCGGCGCAGATACGCGACGGCGTCGCCGGTCCGTCCGGCGCGCAGGGCCAGCGTGGCGGCGCCGTGCAGCGCGGTGGGCGCCCAGGGCTGACCCACCGGACCGGCGAGCAGCAGATGCCCGGCGACCGTCTCGGCGGGGGCGCCCCAGCGCCGCGTCACCTCGGCCGCCGCCCCGCGTACGGCGTACCGCCGGGTCGCGGGGACGCAGGTGAGGACCGCGTCCCGCAGCAACGGATGGGCGTAGCGGGGCCTGCCGTCGCCGCCGGGGCGCAGCAGGCCCAGCCCGGTCATCGCGGTGAGCCACCCCGTCACCCGGGCCGGATCGGCGCCGGACAGTTCGGCGAGCAGCCGGCCGAGCTCCTCGGCGGCCCGGTCCGGGCCGGTGCCGGCGGGGCGGGGCTGCTCCGGGACCCTGAGGTCCGGCTCCGTGCTCCTGCGGTCCGGCTCCTCGTCGAGGGCCGCGAGGACGCGCGCCACCTCCGTGGTCTCCGCCCCGGCGCTCTCCAGCCACCAGGACACCGCCGCCGCGTACGCCCCCGGGTACAGCGCGGCGGCGCTCTCGGGCACGGCCGGGAGGGCGCCGGAGGCGCCGAGGTCGTCCAGGAGGGCGCGCAGCAGCAGCGGGCTCGCCGCGCCCGCCCGGGTGCACGCCTCGACCCACGCCCCGGTGGCCGAGGGGAACCTGGCGCGCACCAGGCCGGCCGTCGCGTCCGCGGTGAGCGGGGCGAGGGTGTGGCTACGGACGAGGGCGGGGGAGAGGCCGCGGGCGAAGCCCGGTGCGGGCGCGCCCACGTCGTACTGGC
The DNA here is from genome assembly GCF_053597235.1 of Streptomyces sp. NPDC001493. NCBI lineage: Bacteria > Bacillati > Actinomycetota > Actinomycetes > Kitasatosporales > Streptomycetaceae > Streptomyces > Streptomyces sp. NPDC001493. Next base: position 39,280 of record NZ_JBSFHV010000002.1, on the reverse strand, counting down.
TGCGTTCGGTGACCACCAGCAGCACCGGCAGCCGGAGCCGGTCCACGTGCCGGGCGGTCTCCACCAGCCACCGGTACGAGGACGCGTCGGCGAGGTGCACGTCGTCCACGGCCACCAGGAGCGGGACCTGTTCGGCCCGGGTGAACAGCAACTGCCGCAGCCGGTCGCCCTGTTCCCGGTCGTCCTGGCCCCGGGGGTCCTGGCCCCGGTCGCCCTGTTCCCGTTCGTCCTGTTCCCGGGTGTTCCGTTCCCCGTCGCCGCCCTCTGCCCGCTCGTGCCGGCCCCGCTGTTCGGCGGCGCCGTTCGTGCCGCTCCCGCAGGGGGGTTCCGGCGCCGTCCCGGAGCGCAGCAGCTGCCGGACGGTGGCAAAGGGAACCGTGGCGTCGTCGGGGGAGCAGCGGGTCCGCAGCACCCGCATACCGTGCCCGCCGGCGGCCTCGGCGGCGGCCTCCAGCACGGTGGTCCGGCCGGTGCCGGTGGCCCCTCGGAGGAGTACCGCACCACCGTGGCCTGCGCGGGCGCGGGCGGCACTCGTCGCGATCAGTTCTGCCGCACCCCTGTGCTCGCGCGGTTGCTCACTGTAGGGTCCGGACATTCTGTCCCTTCCTCGCGACGGTCGAGAACGGGGCGTCCCCCGCGTACCGCCCCGGGCGCCGTGCCCGCGGCGGGTGGTGCTGTGATCCGCGGCCACCGCCGATCTCGTGGTGCCTCTCGTGGTGTTCCACGATGGCGGGCGCCCCAGCCGTTCCACAAAGGTGGAAGACGTGGACCCGCCGTCGACCGGAAGCCGGGTTCCACGCACGCGGACATGGGGGAATTCGGTTGCACAGCGCCACACGCAGCACACAGCCCGGCCCGGCCGACGCCGTGGAGCGGATACGTGTCGCGGTGCACACCAGGGACCCGATCTCGCGCGAAGGAGTCCACAGCCAGCTGCGCCGGTACCCGGAGATCGACCTCCGGGACACGAGCGAATCCGGCCCCGGAATGGTGCTGTTGCTCGTCGAGGACTCGCTCGACGAGGCGGTGCTGACCCGGCTGCGCCGACTGGTGCGCAGTGAGGGTGCGCGGGCCGCGCTCGTGGTGGGTGCGCTGCGGGAGGCCGAACTGCTCGACGTGATCGAGTGCGGCGTCGGCGCCATCGTGTGGCGCCACGAGGCCACCGCCACCCGGCTCCTGCAGGCGGTCCACGCGGCCGCCCGCGGCGAGGGCGACCTGCCGTCCGACCTGCTCGGCCGGCTGATCACCCAGGTGGGGTCGCTGCACCGCAGCGTGGCAGGCCGGCCCGGCGCCCCCGTGTCGGGGCTGACACCGCGTGAGGTCGACGTACTGCGGCTGGTGGCCGAAGGGTTCGACACCGGAGAGATCGCCAAGAAGCTGTCCTACTCCGAACGCACGGTCAAGAACGTCATGCACGGAATGACCACCCGACTGCACCTCCGCAACCGGGCGCACGCCGTGGCTCAGGCTTTGAGGGAAGGCTACATCTGACCGGAAGGGCAACCGGAGCCGCCCCTGGGGGCGGCACGGTCTGCCCGGCCGACGTCCCGGCGCGACTGCGGGGACGGGCGGCGCGGGAGGCAGGATCGTCCGGGGCGGCCGGGGTGATCACGGCCGCGGGCGCGGCGGCATGGACGACAGCGGGGCCGGGAACGGCAGGGCGGGAGCACGACGGTGATCCACGAAGTGGACGAGGTCCTCAAGAACCTTCTCGGCGGAGGCGCGTTGAGCGGTTCGGGCATCGACATCGCCTTCGACGCCCCCACCCGGGACTGGGCCGCGCGGCGCAACGCGCCCACCATCAACGCCTATCTGTACGACATCCGCGAGGACATCAACCGCCGTCAACGCGGACACGTCCCCGTGTACGACGAGCGGGACGTGGTCGTCAAGCGCCGCCAACCCCCGCGCTGGTTCCGGCTGTCGTACCTGGTGACGGCCTGGACGAAGCAGCCCCAGGACGAACACCGGCTGCTCTCCGCGGCGCTGGCCACGCTCATCCCGCGCGAACTCATAGCCCCCTCCGAACTGCCGGGAGCCCTGGGTGCGTTGGGCATGACCGTGCCGCTGTCGGTGGCCGGCATCCAGACCGAGGCCCGCTCGCTCGCGGAGATCTGGTCCGCGCTCGGCGGAGAACTCAAGCCCTCCCTCGACCTGGTGATCACCGCACCCTTCCCGGCCTACCCCGAGTACGACGCCGGCCCGCCCGTCACCGAGGGCGCCGCGGTCCGCCTGGGCACCATGGACTCCGCCGGGGACGGAACCCGGGCCGAGTCGGAGCGCGCGCACCGGCCCCACCAGGTCGCGGCTGCCCAGGAGGCCAGGAAAACGGCCCGTCGCAACCGCACCACGGGCAACCGCACATGACCGCCGGCGCTCCGCTCCCGCCGTCGGACCATGACGACGCCGGGTCGCTCCTCGTCCGCCTCGCCGAACTGCGCCAACGCACGGCGCTGTTGGTCGAGTACCGCTCCGCCGACGACCCCACCGCGAACGACCCGCTGCGCGGCCTGTACGTGTCGAACGAGGCGGTCCACCATCTGCTGCGCCCGGCGGAGCCCCCGCGGCTCGGGGTCGCCGAGCCCGTCGACGCGTACGCCGACCGCCTGACCGACCTCGCCCTCCGGCTCGGGCTGACCGGACTCGACGCCCTCGTCCTGCTCGTCGCGCTCGCCCCGGACCTGGACCGGAGCTTCGAGTCGCTGTACGGCTACCTCAACGACGACGTCAGCCGGCGCCGGGCCACCGTTGCGCTCGCCCTCGACCTCTGCGGCATCCCCGTCCACCTGGCCTCCGCGCGGGCCCGGCTGCACCCGGCGGCACCGCTGCGCGCGCTCGGGCTGCTCGACGTGGAGGAACCCGAACGCCCCTTCCTGAGCCGCTCGTTGCGCGTACCGGACCGGCTGCTGGCCCACCTCCTCGGCGACGACACCCCGGACGCCTCCCTCGCCGGACACCTCCACCCGCTGGACGCGGGCCCCGATCCGTACGGAGAACTCTCCGCCGGGCAGGGGCCGTACACCGGGCAGGAGTTGTACGGCACGGAGGAGCCCTGTGCCGGGCAGGAGCCGTCTCCCGACACCGCCACCGGCCTCTTCGTGCACCGTCTGGCCGCGCTGCTCGCCGCCGGTCCGCCGGTCACGGCCTACCTCCGTGAGCGGCGGGAGGGTGACGGGCTGCCCTCGATCGCCGCCGCCCTGCGCATCGCGGGCCTGCCGGCCCTGCGGTTCACCGGACCCGAGGACCGCGTGCCCGACCTGCTGCGCGAGGCCCGGCTGACCGGCCGCGCGGTGGTCGTCCAGGGGCTGCCGGACCGACCGGAGGCGCTGGTACGGCAGTTGGCGGGGGCGGCCGACGTACCGGTGCTGATCACCGGACCGCGCCCGTACGACCCGCAGTGGTCCGACACGGACCCGCTGGTCCTGGAGGCACCCCCGCGTGGTGCCGGTGCGACCGGTGCCTGGTCGGCGGCGCTCGGCGAGGAACCGGACTTCGACCTGGCCGCCACCGTCGCCCCGTACCACCTGGCCGGCGACCACATCGTCCGCGCCGCCCGCGCGGCCCGGGGCCTCGCCGCTTTCGACCGGACCCCGCTCACCCCCGCCCACCTGCGGCTCGCCGCCCGCCAGCAGTCCGCCTCGGGCCTCGAACAGCACGCCCGGCGCATCCGGCCCGCCGTCGACTGGCGGGACCTGGTGCTGCCCCCCGGCCCGCTCACCGAGCTGCGCGAACTCGCCCTGCGCGCCCGGCACCGCGACCGGGTCCTCGGCGACTGGCGGCTGAGCGCGGGCGGCGGCCGGGGCCGGGGCGTCCTCGGGCTCTTCGCGGGCGCCTCGGGCACCGGGAAGACGCTGGCGGCGGAGGTCGTCGCGGCCGAACTCGGCCTCGACCTCTACACGGTCCAGCTGTCCTCGATCGTCGACAAGTACGTCGGCGAGACCGAGAAGAACCTCGAACGCATCTTCACCGAGGCGGACCGCACCGACGCCGTCCTCCTCTTCGACGAGGCCGACGCCGTCTTCGGCAAGCGGTCCGAGGTGAAGGACGCCCACGACCGGTACGCCAACATGGAGAGCTCCTACCTGCTCCAGCGCCTGGAGTCCTTCGACGGCATCGCGCTCCTCACCACCAACCTGCGCGCCAACATCGACGAGGCGTTCACCCGGCGCCTCGACCTGGTCGTGGACTTCCCGTTCCCCGACGTCGAACAGCGCCTCGCCCTGTGGCGGCACAGCCTCGCCCACGTGCCCTGCGTGCCGGACGTCGACGTGCAGCCGGTGGCCTCGGTCTTCGAGCTGGCGGGCGGATCGATCCGCAGCGCCGTGGTGACCGCCGCCTACCTCGCGGCCTCCCGCGACGACCTGGTCACCGCCGCCGACCTGCTGGAAGGCGCCCGGCGCGAGTACCGCAAGGCCGGGCGCCTGGTGCCGGGCGAGGGGACCTGGTAGACCGCCTACCCGGCAACGGCCGCCTCACGGCGGGGGGTTCACTCGGCGGCGGGAACCGTGAACGAGACGGCTTCCAGCGCACGGGAGTTGTCGGTCGTGCCGCCGAAGTTGAATGCATTCCGCGGACCCGTGCACGTGGGCGTCTTGGTCCACTCCGCGCCCGTGAAGCGGATGTTGTGGCAGATCTGCCCGCTGCCGACGTTGATGGCGAAGCCTGGCATCACCTCGGCGTCGTCGTCGGTGCTGCCGATGTAGTTGTCGTCGCCGTCGGCGACGATGCGCGTCCACGGCGTCTGCCAGTGGGCCTGACCGTCGGTCGAATCCGGGTCGTGCGGCAGGGCGTTGGCAGAGGAGCCGCTGACGCCGTACACGGCGATGTTGAGGGCCGTGAGCGGCTTGCTCTGGCTGTTCCCCGCCATGGCGCCGTCGCAGGCAGGACGCTGCCAGCCCTCGCCCTTGATGAACGCCCGGTAGCAGATGTGCCGGCCCGTGGGGTCCGCCTCGGCCACGGCGTTCACCGCGGTCGCCGCCGTTTCCTCGGGCTCCTTCGGGGCCTTGGACTCGTCGCCCCCGCCGCCTCCGCCTGATCCTTCGGGCTGTGCGTCCTGCGTCGGCTGGGCGGGTTCGGTGGTGGGTGCGGTGGTGGCGGGTGGTGGGGCGAGGGTGGCTTGGGGGGTTGGTTGGGCGGCGAGGGTGGCGCTGGCTTCGACGAGTTTTTCGGTGGTGCCGCTGGCGATGGCGGGTTTGTGGCCGAACCAGAGGGCGAGGAAGGTGATGGTGAGGGCGATGAGGAGGCCGAGGAAGGTGGCGAGCCAGCGGGGGAGGAAGCCGCGTTGGACGAAGGTGCCGTCGACGGGGAGGGGTGTGGTTCCGGAGCGTTGGACGGTGAGGGTGTAGGGGCGTTGTTCTTTGGCTCCGAACCAGATGATTTTGCGGGGTTTGAGGGTGGTGGTGATGAAGGCGGCGCGGCCGGGTTCTATCTGGATGTTGCTGGGGCGGAGTTCGTAGGTGAGTTGGTCGCCGTTGTCGGTGCCGCCGAGGGAGGCGGTGAGTTTGGTGTTGCCGAGGTTGTCGATGGCGAGTTTGGGGCGTCCGCGGAGTCGGCCTTTGACGGTGGGTGGGACGAGTTCGGCGCGGAGTTCGGTGAAGGGGGTGATGGTGAGGTTGCCCTCGGGGACGGTGGTGGCTTCGGGGTGTTCGGTGGGGGTGATGCGGATGGCGTAGGGGTTGGGGCCGGCGGTGGCGTCGGGTGTGCGTGGGGGTGCGAACCTCAGCTCGACCGTGCCGGTGGTTCCGGGGTAGAGGCGCAGGGTGGGTGGTTCGACGGTGGTCCAGGGGGCGATGTCGCCGACGGGTTCAAAGCGGTACTCGTCGACCACGTCGCCGGTGTTGCGCAGGCGGAGTCGTACGGTGGTGCTGCTGCTGCCGGGATCGACCGTGGCCGACGCGGGTTCGAGAGAGGTCCATAGGCTCACCCGGCCACGTTAGATCAGGGGACAGCTGCCCTCATGTGGCCCACGGGTGAACGGAGTTGTCGCTGTCGTCGAAGGTGCCCGTCGAGGCGTTCCCGTGGTCTCCCCGGGCAGCCCGTCTGCCCCCGGGTGATGCCCCGCAGGGCATCCCGGGGGCACCGCCCGGGCGTATCCCGGGGCATCTCCACGGACGGGCCGGGCTCAGGGGATCTCGTTGATCTGCTCGCGGGTGAGGGCCTGGTCCCAGGCCGTGACCTCGTTGATCCGCCCGTCGAACTTGTCGGCGTTGGCGTCCGCGTACCTGGCCCGGCCGATGATGAACGCACCGGTCGTCGTGAACGGGTAGGGGTCCTGCACGGAGCCCTGGGGCGCGCCGTCGACGTAGAGCGTCTGGTTGCCGGTCGCGCCGTCGAAGACACCGACCAGATGGGTCCAGGTGTGCAGGGCCGCCGGGGCCAGGGACAGCGCGCGGTAGCCGATCGCGGCGTTGTCGCCACCGTCCGAGCGTGTCCGGGAGAATGCCCAGCGCTTCTCCCCCGGGGAGAACTGCAGGTAGAAGGTGCTGTTGTGCTTCCCGCTCTGGCTGACCGCGGTGGAGAAGTGAGCGGTGGTGTTGAGGTACACCCATGCCGAGATCGTGAAACTGCTGCCCGGACCGGTGGGCACCACCGGTCCGGTCGAGATCATCTGACTGCTCGAACCGTTGAACGCGCCGGCGCCACCGTGCCCGTCGGCGCCGGTCACGTCGGTCACCGTGAGCGGGTGGGCGCCCGTTTCGTCCTTGCCCAGGGCGCCGGGCCTGACCAGCCACTGGCCGATCGGATCCGGTACCTCGGGGGGCTTCGGGTCCGAGGAATCTCCCCCGCCTCCGCCTGATCCTTCGGGCTGTGCGTCCTGCGTCGGCTGGGCGGGTTCGGTGGTGGGTGCGGTGGTGGCGGGTGGTGGGGCGAGGGTGGCTTGGGGGGTTGGTTGGGCGGCGAGGGTGGCGCTGGCTTCGACGAGTTTTTCGGTGGTGCCGCTGGCGATGGCGGGTTTGTGGCCGAACCAGAGGGCGAGGAAGGTGATGGTGAGGGCGATGAGGAGGCCGAGGAAGGTGGCGAGCCAGCGGGGGAGGAAGCCGCGTTGGACGAAGGTGCCGTCGACGGGGAGGGGTGTGGTTCCGGAGCGTTGGACGGTGAGGGTGTAGGGGCGTTGTTCTTTGGCTCCGAACCAGATGATTTTGCGGGGTTTGAGGGTGGTGGTGATGAAGGCGGCGCGGCCGGGTTCTATCTGGATGTTGCTGGGGCGGAGTTCGTAGGTGAGTTGGTCGCCGTTGTCGGTGCCGCCGAGGGAGGCGGTGAGTTTGGTGTTGCCGAGGTTGTCGATGGCGAGTTTGGGGCGTCCGCGGAGTCGGCCTTTGACGGTGGGTGGGACGAGTTCGGCGCGGAGTTCGGTGAAGGGGGTGATGGTGAGGTTGCCCTCGGGGACGGTGGTGGCTTCGGGGTGTTCGGTGGGGGTGATGCGGATGGCGTAGGGGTTGGGGCCGGCGGTGGCGTCGGGTGTGCGTGGGGGTGCGAACCTCAGCTCGACCGTGCCGGTGGTTCCGGGGTAGAGGCGCAGGGTGGGTGGTTCGACGGTGGTCCAGGGGGCGATGTCGCCGACGGGTTCAAAGCGGTACTCGTCGACCACGTCGCCGGTGTTGCGGAGGCGGAGTCGTACGGTGGTGCTGCTGCCGGGATCGACCGTGGCCGACGCGGGTTCGAGGGAAGTCCATAGGCTCACCCGGCCACGCTAGGACGGCACGGGGGCCCGGTCATGTGGCGGCGGGGCAGGAGCAGTCGGCCGTAGGGGCCGACGGGATGCCTGATAGGCCGCCCGGGTCTTCCCCCAAGCGTGACCCACTGCCTCCGGGTGTGCCCGGGAGGCCCTTCCGGGGGACGGAGGGGCAGTGGTAAGCAGGGAACCGGACCCGGAGGAGCGTCCGTCCGGCCCGCTCCGGGCGGAGACCTGCCGCTCCCCGGCCGATGGAGATGCCGCGCCCGTCCGGGACGGAAGAGGCCGGAGGCCGTCGCGAGGCCGACGCGCGGTCACTCGCGGGGTGTTTCGGGAGCGACCGGCTGCCCTCAAGGGCAGCACCAGTGCCCCCGAACAGGTCCCGGAGGACGTTTCGGCGGCCCTCCCGCACGGGTGAGAGTGGCAGTGGTTCCTGTCTCGTACCCCGAGGAGAGCAGAACATGCCGTCCTATCTGTCGCCCGGCGTCTACGTCGAGGAGGTGGCCAGCGGCTCGCGTCCCATCGAGGGAGTGGGCACGTCGGTCGCCGCCTTCGTGGGGCTCGCGCCGAGCGGTCCGCTGAACGAGCCGACCCTGGTCACCAACTGGAGCCAGTACGTGGCGTCGTTCGGTGAGTTCACCGACGGGTACTACCTCGCGCACTCCGTCTACGGCTTCTTCAACAACGGCGGTTCCGCGGCCTACGTGGTCCGGGTGGGCGGCTCCGCGGAGGGCGTGTCCTCCGAGGGCCCGGCCGGCTCCGGCCGCGCCGCCGTGAAGGCTTCCACCGCCCCGGCCGCGCTGGAGGCCGGCGAGTTCCGGCCGCTCGGCGGGTTCTCGGTCGCGGCCATCGCGCCCGGCACGAGCGGCGCGCTCAGCGTCGAGGTGACGCTTCCGGAGGACGACAGCCCGGCCGACCGGTTCAAGCTGACGGTCAAGGACGGCGACAAGGCCGTCGAGACCTTCGACGTGTCCGCCAAGAAGGGCGGCCGTACCTACGTCGTCACGCAGGTGAAGGAGCGCTCCAAGCTCATCACCGTGGCCGAGGCCGCGCCCGCCGGGCAGCTGGTCCGGCCGGACGCGCAGACGGTGGCCCTCGTGGCCCCGTCGGCCGCCGCCCCCGCCGTGCCCGCCGACGCCACCGACTCGTACCCCGGAGCGGCCCGTTACCTGGGCGACTCCGCGGACCGCACCGGTTTCGGCGGCCTGGAGGCCATCGACGAGATCTCCATGGTCGCGGTGCCCGACCTGATGGCCGCCTACCAGCGCGGCGCGATCGACCTGGAGGCCGTCAAGGCCGTCCAGTTGGGCCTGATCGCGCACTGCGAGCTGATGGGCGACCGGGTCGCGGTCATCGACCCGCCCCCGAGCCTGAATGCCCGTCAGATACGGGTGTGGCGCCAGGAGACGGCTGGCTACGACTCCAAGTACGCGGCCCTGTACTACCCGTGGATCAAGTCCTTCGACCCGTCCGTCGGGCAGTCGGTGCTGATCCCGCCGAGCGGCCACGTCGCCGGCATCTGGGCCCGCAACGACTCCGAGCGCGGTGTGCACAAGGCCCCCGCCAACGAGGTCGTGCGCGGTGCGGTGGACCTGGAGACCCAGATCACCCGTGGTGAGCAGGACCTGCTCAACCCGATCGGCGTCAACTGCATCCGGGCCTTCCCCGGCCGCGGCATCCGCATCTGGGGTGCCCGGACCGTCTCCTCGGACCCGGCCTGGCGCTACCTGAACATCCGCCGCTACTTCAACTACCTGGAGGAGTCGATCCTCCTCGGTACCCAGTGGGTGGTGTTCGAGCCGAACGACCACGCCCTGTGGGCGCGCATCCGGCGCAACATCTCGGCGTTCCTGACCAACGAGTGGCGCAGTGGCGCCCTCTTCGGCCAGCGCCCCGAGGAAGCCTTCTACGTCAAGTGCGACGAGGAGACCAACCCGCCGGAGTCGGTCGACGTCGGCCGTGTGGTGTGCGAGATCGGCATCGCGCCGGTCAAGCCCGCCGAGTTCGTGATCTTCCGACTGGCCCAGTTCTCCAGCGGCAACGGAGAGCTGGAGGAGTAGCAGCCGATCCGGGTGGTGACCGGCCGTTCCCGGCAGGTCACCACCCGGGCCCCGGGCTCCGGCCCGGTCGGTCCCGGGCCCGGTCGGCTCCACCGCCGTAGCGCCATCCCACAGACCTTCACAAGGACAGCGAACACATGAGTCTCCAGCCGGGTGACGCCCTCACCTCGCACAATTTCGGCCTGCAGATCGACGGTGTCATGGTCGAGTACCTCGCCGAGGTCAGTGGCATGAGCATCGAGCAGGACGTCATCACCTACCAGCAGAACACCCCCAACGGCCAGAACGTGGTCAAGAACATGCCGGGTGTGAAGAAGAACGGCACCTGCACGGTCATCCGCGGTATGACGCAGTCGGCTTCGTTCACCCAGTGGATCAACCAGTCGATCTCCGGCCAGATGACCACGGCCCGCAAGAACGCCTCCATCATCATGATGGACTTCCAGAACAACCCGGTGAAGCGCTATCACCTGCGCAACGCCTGGTGCAGCAAGATCGACGCGAGCACGGTGAAGGCCGGCGAGGCGTCCGCGCTCACCGAGACGGTCACCATCGTGTTCGAAGAACTGGTCATCGAGTAATGCGCCGTTCGGCCGCCAGGGCCGGCGGGTTCGCCCCGGAGTCCGGTGCGGAGGCGGCCCTGCCCGCGCCCACCGCCGTACCGGACGCCCAGCCCGCCGCGCAGTTCCCGCAACCGCCCCAGCGGGAGCAGGTGCCGCCGCAACAGCAGCAACGCTACGAGCTGCGCACCGAGTTCGCGTTCCAGCTGCCGCGTGGTTACGTGGACGAGTCGGGCACCGTCCACCGGGACGGGGTCATGCGGCTCTCGACGGCGCGCGACGAGCTCGTCCCGCTGCGCGACGTGCGCGTCCAGGAGAACCCGGCGTTCCTGTCGGTGGTGCTGCTGGGTCGGGTGATCACCCGGCTCGGCACGCTGCCGATGATCCACGACGGCATCGTGGAGAACATGTTCGCCTCCGACCTGGCCTTCCTGCAGGACTTCTACCGGCAGATCAACGCGGAAGGCCACACCCGCGCGTCGGTGGAATGCCCGCACTGTTCCGAACCCTTCGAGGTCGAACTCGGCGGGAGCCGCCTGGGGGAATCGTGACGTACGCGAACGACCGGCTGCACGAGGAGATCGCGTACGTCGCCTACCACTTCCACTGGAGCCTGGAGCAGATCCTGGACCTCGAACACCAGGACCGCCGCCGCTACACCGACCAGATCGCGTCCTTCGTGACGCGCGCAGGCGCGGAGGGCTGAGCCGTGGGGTTCCTGGACCGGTTCACGTCCGGGCGGGCAGGCGGTGCGCGTACGGGCACGGGCGCGAGTGCCGCGTCGACCACGGGCGCGGCGGCCGTGACGTCCGAGGGCACGGTGGCCGTACCGTCCGCGGGCGCGTCGGCATCCGCGCACGGTGGTGCCGACGCGGGTCGGGCGGCCGCGGCCGGTCCGACGGGCGGCCGTGCGCCGGTCGCCGCGTCCTGGACCGGCCTGCCGCCGATCCAGCGCGCCGTGGCCACCGGCCCGGCAGGGGTCGCGGACTCCGGTTTCGGCGGCCGGCTGCCGACCTGGCAGAACCCGTCGTTCATGGGCACCGCGTCCCACGCGGTCCTGGACGGCCGGTCGTCCTCGGTGCTCGGCAGCGGTACGGTCCCGGCGTCGGCCCGTCCCGTACCCGGCCTCGAACGCCGCGCGGGCGCACTGCCGTTGGCGGGCAACGACGCCACGGTGCAGCGCGCCCCGGCGGTACCGCTGCGGGCCCTCCCCGCGAGCCTCCCGAGCCCCGCCGCCCCGGGCTCTTCCGTCCCGGGCTCTTCCGCCCCGCGGGTGCGCACCGGGCGAACGGTGACCGCCGTTACTCCGGCTGCGGCTCCGGCTCCGGCCGTGACTCCGGCTCCGGCTCAGGTTTCTTCGGGCCCGGCCGTGCAGCGGAGCGCCTCGCCGGTCCCCGGCCCGGGTGCCGGGGCTGTACGGAGCAGCGCCGCGACGACCGGTCCGGGCCCCGTGGCCGGACCCACCCCGGCTCCGGCCTCCGCCCCGGCCCCGGTGCCGGTACGTCATGCCGGTGCGGCCGGCTCCGGGACCCCGGCCCCGTCCACCTCGGCCCGTGCGGGTCTGCGGGTGACGCCGGTCCCGGCGAGCCCCTCGCCCCGGCCGACACCCCTGACCCGGGCGCAGCCCGGGACGGCGGTGCAGCGGCGGTCCCTGCCGGTCACCCGCCGCGGCGTGGCTCCCGCGAGTGCGGCACCCACGGGTACGGCCGCCCCGGGCGGCGCCCCGGCGAGCGGCGCCGCACCGCGTGAGGGCGGTACGGCGGGGGAGTCCTCGGGCGGAGGTTCCGGCCCGACGGGCCCTGGTCCGGCGCCTTCTAGCCCTGCGGGTTCCGGCCGCGCGGGTTCCGGCCCGGCCGTGCAGCGTTCGGCGGTACAACCGCCGGTGGCACAACCGCCGGTGGCGCAACCGCCAGTGGCACAGGCGTCGGTGGTGCAGCGTTCGGCCGTGCAGCCGACCCGGCATGCGACGGCGGGCCCGACGCCCGCGGCCCCGGTCGTCTCCGCAGCGCCCGCGGCGCCCGTCGTCTCCGCAGCGCCCGCGGCGCCGGTCGGGGACACCTCGGCGGGGGCCGTCGGGCCTGTCGGCAGCCCTTCCCCGGGCGGGAGCCCGGGGCGGCGTGGCGGTGGCGTCGGAGCCCCGGCCGGTACGGACTCCGGTCCCGCCCGGCCTCCGGTCGCGCCGGGCTCTTCCGCCGGTGGCGGCGCGCGGGCGGCACGCGGTGGTGCTCCGGTGCAGCGTGCGGTGGCCGACGGTGCGCCTTCACCGCTGCCTTCACCGGCGCCTTCACCGCGGTCGGCCGGCGCCGCTCCCGGAGCGGCCCTGCCCTCGGCGGCCCCGGTCGTGCCCGTCGCGCGTACCGCAGGGCTGCCCGTCGTCCAGCGAGCGCCCGATTCCGCTCGGCGGCCCGCGTCGGCCGCCCCCGGCGGGACGCAGGGCGGAGCCCCCGCGTCGTCGCCGAGCCCCGGCGGCGGTCCGACGGCTTCACCCCGTACGGCTCCTGCGGCGACCGGCTCCACGCCGACGGCTCCGGGCGGCTCCCGCCCCTCGTCCGGGACGCCGTCCGGCGCACCCGCCGGCGCGGCGTCCGGCCCGGCGCCGGTGGCTCCGCCGGTACCGGGGACCGTCGTGCAACGCGCCTCCGGCCACCCGGGCATCCCGGCCCCCGGGCCCGCCCCGGCGGGCGACCCGGGACCGATGCGGGAGCCTTCCGCTCCCGCACTCGCCTCCGCTCCCGCCCCGGCACCAGCCCCGTCCCCGTCCCCGGCACCGGCACCGTCTTCCGCGCCCACGTCCGGCTCGGCTGCCCCGGCCGGCCTTCCCGTTCAGCCCGGCACCCCCGTCCAGCGGGCGGCCGCCCGCTCCGGCGTCGCGGGGCAGGCTGCAGGGCGGACCACCGGCTCCTCCGCCGTACCGCCCGTCCGGGCCAGCGCTGCCCGTCCGGCGGCCCGCGCGGGTCTGGGGGCTCCGATCGCCTCGGCGCCTCCGGCCCGCACCCCGGCCCCCGCTGTCCAGCGGGCCGTGGCCGCACCGGCCCCGGCCCCGTCCGTGAGCGCCGTCCCGTCCCCGTCCCCCGTCCCGTCCCCGTCCCCCGTCCCGTCTCCGTCGCCTGTCCCGGCTTCGTCCCCTGTCCCGTCGCCGTCGCCGTCGCCGTCATCGTCGTCGCCTGTCCCGTCTCCGTCGCCGGTGACTCCGCGACGCTCACCCCTCGGTGCCCCGATGGGCGCCGTGCCCACCGACGCCGCGCCGATGTCCGCCCGGTCCGTGCGGCCCGCGCCTACGCCCCGGGCTCCGGCCCCGCGTACGGCTCAGCCACCGGCCGCCCGCCCTCTCCCCCCGGTCCCGCCGCTCCCCTTCGTGCAGCGGTCACCGGCGCGGCAGGAGTCACCGGCGCAGCCGGAGCCGTCGAGGCCGCAGGCACGGATCCCGCACGCCTCGACGCCACCGTCCCCGTCGGCACATGCCTCGGCGCCACACGCCCCGGCGCAGTCCCCGGCGCCGCACGCCTCGATCCAGCGGGCTCAACTCCGGCGCACCGAAGCGTCGTTGGCGCCGACGCCTCTCCCGGTGGCCGCGCCCGGCCCCGTACAGCCACCGCTCCCCGCCGCGACGGTGCCGCCCGGGCCGCTGCCCGCCGCGACCACCCCGCCCGGGCCGCTCCCGGCCGCGCTCCAGCGCAGCGTCGCTGCGGCTCCCGCGAAGGCGGTGCCGCTGCGTCGCCCGGCGGATCAGCCCCGGTCGGCGGCCGGTCACTCCGCCGCCGTCGTGGCGCCGCTCTCGGCCCCTGCGGCGCACGCGGCTCCGGCGGCCCCGATGCCGGTCGTCCAGCGGCTCTTCGGCCGGCACTCCAAGGGGACCAGGCCGACCCAGGCCCGGTCCGGCCCGTCCGCGATCGGCAGCCTCGCGGCCGCCGCCGCGGCCACGGTCGCCGGATCGTTCACGCACTCCGCGCCGCCCGCGCGCCCGCCCTCGCCGCCGCCGTACACGCCGGCCGGACCGCCGCCCCCCTACACCCCCGCCTCGGCCTCGGGGTCGTCCGCACCGCCTCCGTACGACCCGCCGCCGGAGTACACGCCGGTCCCCGACGGCACGTTCGATCCCAAGGAGCTCACCGAGTTCCAGCTCGACGCGCTGGCGCACCAGCTCGTCGGCCGGATCACCAGGCTGATCCGTACCGAACTCCGCCTGGACCGCGAGCGGATCGGCAAGCTCCGCGACCCGCGCCGCTGACCCCGCCGGCCACGGTCGGACACCGCCGCCAGAACCGCCCGGAACCGCCCAGAAGTATCCAGAGCCGCACCGCACCGCACCGCCCCGCACGCACGACAGAGAGAAAGGTCCGCCGAGATGCCCTCCAGCCTGGACCCGGGCTCCACCATCTGGTTCTCCCTCAGCATCGACGGCGAGAGCCTCGGCTACTTCAACGGGTGCGAGGGGCTGTCGTCCGAGGTGGAGATCGAGCACCACCAGGAGGGCGGCAACAACGGTTTCGTGTGGGCGCTGCCGACCCGGGTCACCTTCTCCACGATCCGGCTGACCCGTCCCCTCACCCCGGACACGGCGAAGGTCGCCAAGTGGATCTCATCCGTGCAGACCGGGATCACCCGGCCCACCGCGCAGATCGCGGCGCTGCGGGCGGACGGGTCGGAGGTGGCCAGCTGGGGGCTGATCGACGTGCTGCCGGTGCGGTGGACGGGGCCGACCCTCGACCCCGGGAGCCCGGCCGTGGCGACCGAGGTCCTGGAGATCGTCCACCACGGATTCACGAACTGAGAGGCGGCCGACACCATGGCCAAGGGCAGCAAGGGCGCCGGCAAGAGCCTCGTACGCGCCAACCTGGCGATCCACGAACCCCCGGTGGGCGACAGCATGACGCCCGGCGGGATCATCGAGACCTTCGCCTTCGACTTCAACCCGGCGCAACTCTCGCTGAGCCGCCGCGCGTTGTGGACGGCGACCCCGGCGCAGATCGAACGGACGGGTGCGAAGCCGGAGTTCATGGGTGTCGAGGCGATGCAGATGGGGCTGGAGATCTTTCTCGACTCCTCCGACAAGCCGACCGGCAACACCGTGCTGAAGAAGGTGGAGTCGCTGCTCGACTGCTGCGAGGTGACCCTGCGCAGCATCGGCGCCAAGAAGCCCTCGCCGCCGTGGGTCGTCTTCCAGTGGGGGGCGTTCTCGACGGTGCGGTTCACCGCCTACATCAGCTCAGTCGACGTCTCGTACACGGTCTTCGGTACGACGGGCGTGCCCATCCGGGCCACCGCCCGGTTGCAGCTGACCGAGATCCCCAGCAAGACCAGGGGCCAGAACCCGACGTCCGGGGCGCTCACCGCGCAGCGCGTCCACCGGGTCGTGGCGGGCGACTCGCTGCAGTCGCTGGCCTGGCGGGAGTACGGAAGCGCCGCCGCCTGGCGGTCGATCGCGAAGGCCAACGGGATCGACGATCCCCGGGTCCTGCCCCCCGGTACCGAATTGATCATGCCGTCCGCAGAGGAGGTGCGTGGCTGATGGTGCGCGCCGCGTACTCGAGTGTCGTCGACGTCATGATCGGCGGCGCCAAGGTGCCGCCCAATCTCACCGACTCCCTGGTCGAGAGCCATGTGGACCAGGGGATGGGTGTGCCCGCCGCGTTCCGGCTCACCTTCCGGGACCCGTACCGGACGATCCTCGGCAAGCTCGGGGTCACCTTCGGAACCAGTGTGGTCATCACACCGATCGCCGACGGGCACGGGGCCGGCGATCCGCTGCTGACCGGCGAGGTCACCGGCCTGGAGGTCGACTACGACGGCACCGGCACCTTCGCCGTGGTCCGGGGTTACGACCTCGGGTACCGCCTGCTGCGCCGGCGCCGGGTGACCGCCTTCCGCAGCCAGACCGCGTCCGACATCGCCCGGAAGCTGGCCGCCCAGGACGGGGTGCCCGTCGGGCGGATCGAGTCGACGAAGACGGTGTACGAGTTCATCAGCCAGTCCAACGTCACCGACTGGGACTTCCTCGCGCGGCTCGCCGACGAGAACGAGATGGTGATGTCCGTCGACGCGAAGGGCAAGTTCCAGTTCGTGTCGCCCAAGCCGTCCTCCGGCGCCCCCTCGCCGAGCACCGAAGGCGACAAGAGCCCCTTCGTGCTCCAGGCCGGCCACGACATCCTGCGGCTGCGCGCCGCCGTGACCGCCGCCGACCAGGTCGGCAAGGTCGAGGCGCGCGGCTGGGACGTCACGACGAAGCGGGAGCTCACCGCGGTCTCCCCGGCAATCTCCAACCCGGCCTTCGGGATCGGTACCACCCCGGGCGCCGCCGCCGGGAAGTTCGGCATGGCCCCGCTGGTCGACACGGGGACCCCGTACGACAAGCAGGCCGAGGTGAAGTTCGCCGCCGACGCGCTCGCCGACGACGTCACCTCCTCCTTCGCCGAGGTGGAGGTCGTCGCGCGCGGCAACCCCAAGCTGCGGCCGGGCATTCCGGTGGCGTTGGCCGACGTGGGCAAGCCCTTCGAGGGCAAGTACACCGCCACCTCGGTGCGCCACCTCTTCGGCGACGGCAAGCACTACGAGACCTGGGTGACGGTCAGCGGACGCCAGTGGCGCTCGCTCTACGGCCTCACCTCCGGCGGCTCGGAGACCGCGCCCCGGCTGCCCAGCGTGGCCAACGCCCTGGTCACCGACGTCAACGACCCGTTGAAGCAGGGGCGCGTCAAGCTGCGGTTCCCGTGGCTGGACGACACCTACGTCAGTGACTGGACGCGCACCGTGCAGATGGGCGGTCTCGCCGGCGGCGGGATCTTCCCGCTGGACGTCAACGACGAGGTGCTCGTCGGGTTCGACCGGGGCGCCCTGGACCACCCGTTCGTGATCGGCGGGCTCTACAACGGCAAGGACGTGCCGACCCCCGTCAAGGACGTGCCGCTGCACGAGGCCACTCGGCGCAAAGCGGCCCGGCACACCGTCTCCGACCGGGACGGCAACCGTATGGACCTGCTCAGCCAGAAGACCGGAGGCCGCAAACAGGGCGTCCGGCTCGCCTCCGGGGACGACCGGCTGACCATCCATCTGGACCGGACCCGCACCGAGATCGTCGTGGACAGCAAGGGCGCGGTGAAGATCACGGGCAGCCGGTCGGTGTCGGTGGAGGCCGGTACCGATCTGACGCTCAGCGCCCGGCGCGCCCTGACCATCAAGAGCGGCGGGCCGCTCAGCATCAGCGGTGGCGGGGCGGTCAACGTCAGGTCCGCGGGCGAGCTGGGGCTGAACTCGGTCGGCGTCCTCAACATGAGCGCCGTGGGCGCCGCGATGCTCACCGGCGGCGGAACCGTGCAGGTCACCTCGGCCGTCAACACCACCATCAAGGCCCCCACGGTCCTGGTCACGGCCCCCGTGTTCCTGGCCAACGACCTCCCGGTGATATGAGCGAGAACCCCAACGAAAGGCAGGAGCAGGTCTGATGGCCGAGCAGTTCGTCGGGTCCGGCTGGTCCTTCCCCCTGCGCATCGGACCCACCGGCGGGATCGCCCTGGTCAGCGGGGAGCGGGAGGTCGAGGAGGCGATCCGGCTGGTCCTGTCGACGGCGCCCGGGGAGCGGCCGATGCGGCCGGACTTCGGATGCGCCATCCAGGACCTGGTGTTCGCCCCGGTCAACGAGCAGACCGCGGGCCGGATCCAGCACGAGGTGTACGCCAGCCTCGACCGCTGGGAACCGCGCATCGAGGTCGACGACGTCGAGGTCACCGTGGGCTCCGACCAGTCCGTCCTCTACATCGACGTCCGCTACTCGATCCGCGGCACCAACAACCCCCGCAGCCTCGTCTTCCCGTTCTACGTCATCCCGTCCCACGACGAGCCCGACACCGGCCCCCACCCGGACAACTCCCCCGAAAGCGACCGTTGATGGCCCTCCCCTCCCCGAACCTCGACGACCGCCGTTTCCAGCAGTTCGTCGACGACGCCAAGCGCTACATCCAGCAGCGCGCCCCGGAGTGGACCGACCACAACGTCTCCGACCCGGGCATCACCCTCGTCGAGACGGTCGCGCACATGGCCGACGAGGTCGTCTACCGGCTCAACCGGGTACCGGAGAAGAACCACTTGGCCTTCCTGGACCTGGTCGGCATCACGTTGTTCCCGCCCTCCGCCGCCCGTACGGACGTGACGTTCTGGCTCTCCGCGCCGCAGGAGGAGCCGGTGACGATACCGCTCGGCACCGAGGTGGCCACCCCGCGCACCGGCGACGAGGAGGCGGTCGTCTTCGCGACCGAACGTGAACTCACCGTGTGGAGCAGCTCGTTGAGCCACCTCCTGGTGCAACGGCAGGGCGAGGCGGCCCTGGACCGCACGCACGACCTCGCCGACGACGGGAAGGACGTGCTCTGCTTCTCCGAGTCGCCCTCCCCGGGCGACTGCATGCTGCTGGGTCTGACCAGCGCCGTGCCGCACTGCGCGGTCGCCCTGGAACTGGACAGCCGGGTCGACGGCGTCGGCGTGGACCCGCGCCAGCCGCCCCTGGTGTGGGAGGCGTGGACCGAGGACGGCTGGCAGCTCTGCGAGGTCGACCGGGACGGCACCGGTGGCCTCAACCGGCCCGGAGAGGTGGTCCTGCACGTACCCGGCGGGCACGTGCTCTCCCGCAACGCCGGCCAGGAGGCCGGGTGGCTGCGGTGCCGGGTCACCGAACCCCACCCCGGCCAGCCCTTCTACACCACCTCGCCCACCGTCCGGTCCGCCGAGGGCTTCACCATCGGCGGCACCGCCCCCGTCGTCCACGCCGAGACGGTCTACGACGAAGCGCTCGGCGAGTCCACCGGGCTGCCCGGCCAGCGGCTGCGGCTCACGCACGCGCCCGTGGTCGGCGACACCCCGCCGGTACTGCTCCAGACCGCCGAGCACGAGGGATGGACGGACTGGGAGGTCGTCCCGCACTTCGCGGCCTCCGGCCCGGACGACCGCCACGTCACCGTGGACGCCGCCACCGGCGAGATCGCCTTCGGGCCCGCGGTGCGCGAACCCGACGGCACCCTGCGCCGGTACGGGATGGCCGCCCCCAAGGGCTCACCCGTCCGCGCCCACCGCTACCGCACCGGCGGCGGCCGGGCCGGCAACGTGGCGCGCGGCGCCGTGCAGGTCCTGCGCACCTCCATCCCGTACGTCTCCGAAGTCGTGAACCGCGAGGCCGCACGCGGCGGGGTGGACGGCGAGACGGTCGAGGAGGCGAAGGTCCGCGCCCCGATCACGCTGCGCGCCCAGGAGCGCGCGGTGACCCTGCGCGACTACGAGGAGCTCGCCCGCCGGGCCGCACCCGAGACCGCGCGCATCACCTGCCTGGAGGGCGAGGAGAGCGAGTACGGCGCCTACGCCGTAAGGGTGTTGGTGGTCCCGCAGGCCGTGCCGGACCCGGGTGGCCGCCTCCGGTTCGAGCAACTGGTGCCCGGTGAAGCGCTGTTGGAGCGCATCACCCGGCACCTGGACGAACGGCGCCTGATCGGGACCCGGTTGGCGGTCGGCCCGCCGTTCTACCAGGGCGTCACCGTCGTCGCCACCGTGCACGCCTTCCGGGGCGTCGACACCGACCTGGTACGCCGACGGGTCCACGACGCCCTCTACCAGCACCTCGACCCGCTGACCGGCGGAGCCGACGGCAAGGGCTGGCCGTTCGGACGGCCCGTCCAGGCCGGTGAGGCCTTCGCGGTGCTCCAGCGGATTCCCGGCGTCGAGCTGGTGGACGAGGTCGTGCTCCACCCCGCCGACCCGCTCACCGGAAAGCGCGGCGAGGCGACCAACCGCATCGACCTGTCGCCGCCTTCGCTGGTGTTCTCGTACGACCACCGCGTCCGCGTGATCGGGGACTCGGCGGACGGCGACCGCACCGGGGGGAGCCGAGGATGAGAGGCTCCATCGACGGACTCGGCTCCTCGGCGCCCATCGGCGCGATGCTGCCCGCCGTCTTCGCCGACGACGACCTCGCCCTGCGCTTCGTCGCCGGACTCGACGAGGTCGTCGCACCCATCCACACCGCGCTGGACTGCGTCGACTCCTACTTCCGGCCCTCGCTGGCGCCCCTGGACTTCGTCCGGTGGCTCACCGCCTGGGTCGGCGCGGAGACCGACGGCACCGAAACCGAGGCGCTGCTGCGCACCGCCGTGGCGACCGCCGCCTACCTCCACCGCATCCGCGGCACCCGGCGCGGCCTGGCCGAAACGGTCCGGCTCGCCTTCGGCGTCGCACCGGAGATCAGCGAGAGCGGGGCGGCCGACTGGACCGCCCGCCCGCTCGGCCCGATCCCCGGCCGCCCGCGCCCCCATCTGCACGTACACCTGAGGCTGCCCGAGCCGACCAAGGCGGACCACTACCGCCTGGACGGCATCGTGGCCGCCGCCCGGCCCGCCCACATGCCGTACACGGTCCAGGTGACCGCCGGCGATCCGTCCGAAAGGACCTCGGAGAGATGACCACGCAGAACTGCGCCGAATGCGGCACCCGCGCGGAACCGGGCCAGTCGTTCTGCGACGCGTGCGGGGCCGTACTGAGCTGGGCCGACCGCGGGGCCCAGGCCGCCGCCGCGAGCACCGCCCGCGCCCAGGGAGCGGCAGCCGAAGCACCGTCGCGGGACGCGGCGTCCGGCGGCCCGGCGACCCCGCCCCCGTCCGCCGGCCGGGCGGCCCCGTCCGACGGCCCGGCGCCCGCCGACCCCGGCTGGGACGCCTTCGCCCGGTCCGGCGGCGGCGCGGGACTGCCCCGGCAGTCGCGGCAGCCGCGGACCGCCGAGGAGAACGGCGCGTACCAGGAGGCGTACGACGGCGGATCCGCCGCACCGACGGAGCGCACCCGGCCCTCCGGACGCGGCGCGTACCAGGACCGCGACGAGCCCGACACCCAGGAGGTCCCCGGGGTGACGGACGACTGGGCGGCCAGAACGGCGGCCAGGAACGCCGGCGGAGGAGCGGCCGGAGCGGCGGCGGACGACTGGCCCACCGCGGGTGCGGCGGACGACTGGCCCGCCGGGGCGGCGACGGACGACCGGCCCGCCGGGGGTGCGGCGGACGACTGGCCGGCCGGAGCGGCGGCGGCGGACGACTGGCCCGCCGGAGAGGCCGACGGAGGCGCGGACGGCCGGGAGATGTCCGACCGCGCCCGCCGGCTCATCGTCCCGGTCGCCGACCCCGGCCCGGTGGCGGCCCCGTCCGTCGCCCCCGTCCTGCCCGGCCGGCCGGCCCCCCAGCGCCCCCAGTCCGTACAGGCCCCGGGTGAGCAGCTCGGCTTCGACGGCGGCACGCCCTGCCCCTGGTGCAGCACCCGGAACCGCCCCGACCGGCACTTCTGCACCCGGTGCGCGATGCCCATGGCGGGCGACCAGCACGCACCGGGCCGCCGACTGCCTTGGTGGCGACGGATGTTCGACTCCAGCAGCCGGGAGACCCCGTGGGCCGGCGACCGGCCCCGGGTGCGCCGTACCTTCGACCGCGTGCTGAGCTGGATCGGCGCGGCGATCGTGCTGACCCTGGTGATCGTGGCGGCCGTCCACATCCCCGACGGCATCCGGGCGACCCGCGACCACTTCGCCAAGCGCGCCCCCCTCTCCCCGGACCACGTCTCCGCGTCCCGCTCCTACCCGGGGCACAAGCCGGACTCCTCCTTCGACAAGATCGAGAACACCTGGTGGGGGCCGGGGGTCTCCGAGTCGGGCCAGGGCCAGTGGATCGAGGCATCCTTCGACTCCCCGACCCGGCTGCTGAACGTGCTGGTCACGCCGGGCGTCTCCAAGCGCGCCGACAAGAACACCGAGCAGGCCCTCCCGCACCTCATCGACGTCACCGTCACCCGGTCCAGCGGCGAGGTCACGCACAGCCGGCTCACCCTGGACGACGGGGCCGGCAGCCAGGCGCGCAACTTCCGCTACGACGACGTCACCAAGGTCCGCTTCACCATCGAGTCCGCGTACCACACCTCCCAGAAGAAGCAGGTCGCCGTCGCGGAGATCGAGTTCTTCGGGCCGTCGCACTCCGGCGACAACTGACAGGCAGCACGTGGGCGGTGGCGACGGATCCGCGTCGCCGACAGCCAACGCCGAAGCCCGGACCGGGAGTTATCCGGTCCGGGCTTCGGTGTGCGGCGGCCGGGCCGGTCCGCGCACGGCGGGCCGCGGCCTCCGTGTGCGTGAGCGCCACTGCGCGAGGCGGAACCATTCGCCCGCGACGGCCGACTGTTTCCAGCGGGGACAGGAATCGGCGGAGGGCACGAGCGGGCGGCGGAGCCTCCTCGCCGGGCCGGCGTACTGAGCGGTGGGAGAGTGGTTCTGTGGGGATCTCGCTCGTGGGGGCGTTCCAGTTGTGGCTTCCGGCGGCGGCCGTCAGCGCGTTCGTCGCCCACCGGGTCCGGCGCGGACGGGCCCGGGGATTCCTGCGGCCGGGTCCGGTGATCGCCGTCGGTGGTGCGGCGCTGCTGAACGCCGCCACCGTCTGGTTCCTCGGGTTCTCCCGGATCGGGCTGGACATCCGGGAGTCCTGTGAGTACGCGAACGGCGTCCGGTTCGACGAGCGTTGGAACGAAGCGCACTACGGGGAATCGCAGAACTTCTTTCCCCTGCACGCGAAATGCAGTGCGACCGTGGATCTCGTTCCCGCCTGGGTGAATCCGGCCTTCGTCGTTCTCGTCCTTCTCGCCGGTGCCTGCCTGTGCCTGGCCGTCTTCCTCGGCGTGCGAAGTGGCGTGCGAAGCGTCGGGAGCCGGGGCAGCGGGAGCCGGGGTGGCGGGAGGCTCACCGCCCCGCGGAACCCCCGTACAGATCCCGCCGTGCCGTCGTGAAGCGGCGCAGGGCGTCGGGCAGCGGGGCGATGCCGATGCCGGGGGAGGTGGGGACCGGGAGGTGGCCGTCCTGGAGGACGAACGGCTCGGTGATGTCCTCGGCGAAGTAGCGGCTGGAGGCGGAGGTGTCGCCGGGCAGGGTGAAGCCGGGCAGCGCGGCGAGGGCCAGGTTGGGCGCGCGGCCGATGCCGGTCTCCAGCATGCCGCCGCACCAGGCGGGCACGCCGTGCGCGGCGGCGACGTCGTGCAGGCGGCGGGCCTCCAGGTAGCCGCCGACCCGGGCGGGCTTGATGTTGACGACCCGGCAGGCGTCCATGGCGATGGCGGAGGCGGTGTCGCGGGCGTTGTGCAGCGACTCGTCGAGGCAGACGGGGGTGGCGATGCGGCGCTGGAGGAGGGCGTGGGCGTGGAGGTTGTTCTCCTCCAGCGGCTCCTCGATGAGCAGCAGGCCGAACTCGTCGAGGCGGCGCAGGTGTTCGGCGTCGGCCAGGGTGTAGGCGGTGTTGGCGTCCACCTGGAGCGGCAGCTCGTCGCCGAACTGTTCGCGGACCGCGCGGACGGGCTCGACGTCCCAGCCGGGCTCGATCTTCAGCTTGATCCGGACGTATCCCTCGGCGAGGTAGCCCGCCACGTCGTCCAGGAGCTCGGGGACGGAATTCTTGATGCCGACGGACACACCGGCGGGCACCCGGTCACGGACGGCGCCGAGGTAGGTGGCGAGGGACATCTCGTGGGCCCGCAGCTCGGCGTCGAGCACGGCCGTCTCCAGGGCGGCCTTCGCCAGCTCGTGGCCCTTGATCTTCGCCATGGCGGGGGCGAGGGCGGCCGTCGTCAGCCCGGGCCGGGCGGTGACCCGGGGGAGCAGGAAGTCGCGGATGACGGTCTCCGCGCCGGAGACGTACTCGGAGCAGTACAGCGGCTCGGGGTCGGCGGCGAACTCCGACCAGCCTTCCGCCTCGTCGGTGACGACGTGCAGCAGGAAGGTGTCCTTGGTGGTCATCGTTCCGAAGGAGGTGCGGAACGGGGTGACCAGGGGGATGGCGACGTGGACGAGTTCGACGCGGTCCAGCTTCATGCCGGGGAGCCTTCCTGGACGGGCGCGGCGGCCGGGGTGTGCGGTGCGGCGGGGGCTTGCGGTGCGGCCGGGGTGTGCGGTGCGGCAGGGGTGAGGGTGTACCAGCCGTCGCGGGACATCGAGGTGGCGGTGTACCCGTCGGCGAACGCCCGGGTGAAGACCTCGCGGACGGCGTGGCGCCAGCGCAGCGCGAGCGCGGGGTCGGCGGCGCGCAGCTCCACGATGTCGTCGGGGACCCGGCAGCGGACGGTCTCCCCGGCGCGGACGGCGAGCGGGGCGCCGTCGGGGGCGGTGGCGAGGACGACGGGCGTACCGGCGGGCTCCGCCGTCTGCGCCGCCTCTGCCGTCTCCGCCGTCTCCGCGGGGGTACGGTCCCCGGCGGCCAGGTCCCAGGTGACGGTGAGGCGGTCGCTCTCGTCGCCGTCGTTCAGCCCGTCGGCCATCGGACCGTAGAAGTCCACCAGGTACTCGGTACCCGCACCGCCCAGCTTCACCAGGTTGAAGCGGGCGTTGCGCCCCACCAGCGGGTCGAACGTCCAGCGCATCGTGCGGGCGCCCCGGTCGAGGGCCCAGACCCGCTGCGCCTCCTTCACGGCGAGCCCCACACCCCGGTCGCTGGTACGGGCGGCGGCCACGAAGGAGTACACGTCCAGCGCCGACGGCTCCCCGAACACGGCGACGGCCGCGCCGCACAGCTCGCCCCGCTCCGTGTACGCGGCGTGCACCGCGCCGCCCGCGTGCACGAGGCTGTGCAGCACCTCGGCCGGGTAGGGCGGGGTGCTGCGCGGGGTCTGCCACACGTCGCTGAAGAAGTCGGCGACGGCCGCGATACCGGGCACGTCGTGGACGGTGCGGGTGGTGACTCCGGCCGCGCGCGCGGTGGCCGCGGCCCGGTCGCGTACTGAGGGTGTCGCTGTCATGTCTTGAGTCTCCGCGCGCCCCTTCCGCAACTGGTTGTCCGTAGGGACAAGGGGCCCCTAAAGTCGTGTTGCGATCGGCCAAAGGCAGGAGGGCTGGTCCAGCCGCATCCCGGACCGTGAATCGAGAGGCCCCATGGACGCCGCCCCCACCCTCAGCGATCTGCTCGACGTCCTCGGCGGGTCCTCCGTCCGGGCCGTCGCCGCCCCCGGCGGACTCGGGGTGCGGGTCGGCGAGATCCTGCTGTACGACGCCGACGCGGCGCTCCCGCCCGCCCCGGGCGCCGTGCTCCTCGCCGTCGGGGTACGCCCCCCGGCGGCCGGTCCCCTGCTGCACGCGGCGGCGGCGGCCGGGATGGCGGCCGTGGTCGTACGGGGCGCGGACGGGCCCGCCGGGGCGGCCGAGGAGGCCGGGATCGCGCTGCTCGCGGTCGACGAGGACGCCGCCTGGCACCGGGTCCACCTGCTGCTGTCCTCGGCCGTCGGCGCGCGGTCCGGGGGCACGCCCTCCGCCGCCGGGGACCTGTTCGCCCTGGCCGACGCCATCGCCGCCGCGACCGGCGGGGCCACCGCCGTCGAGGACCCGCGCCAGCGCATCCTCGCCTACTCCACCGTGCCCGGACAGGCCGTGGACGAGGACCGGCGGCAGGGCATCCTCGGCCTCCAGGTCCCCGACAGCCCGGAGAACGACGCCCAGTACCGGGCCATGTTCGCCGCCCCGGCGCCCCTGCGGCTGCCCGCGCTCGACGCCGACAACCTGCCCCGGATCGCCGTCGCCGTGCGGGCGGGCGGCGAGACGCTCGGCTCCGTCTGGGTGGTCGACGACGGCACGCTCGCCCCCGACGCGGAGGAGGCCCTCGCCCAGGGCGCCTCCACGGCGGCCCTGTTGCTGCTGCGGGCCCGCGCCGCCCAGGAGCTCGCCCGCCACCTCGGCGGCGACCTGCTGCGCCGGGTCCTGGACGGCACGGCCGACCCGGCCGGCGCCGCGCACCGCCTCGGCCTCGGCGCGGGCACCGATCCGGTGCGGGTGGCGGCGTTCGTCCCGGCGGGCGCCGGCACCGCGCCGGACGTCGAGCAGACGGCGTCGCGCCTGCTCGACCTCGTACGGCTCCAGTGCGAGGCGCGGTACGGGCGGCACGCCTGCGTCCTCGTCGACGGGGTGGTGTACGCACTGTTCCCGGCGGTCGGCGAGCGGGGCGCGGCCCGGCACCGGCAGCTCGCGCAGGACATCGTGGACCGGGCCGGCCAGGCCCTGCGGATGCCCGTACGCGGCGGGCTCGGAGCCCTGGTCGCGGGGATGGCGCGGGTGACGGACTCCCGGGCCGACGCCGACCTGGTCCTGCGCTGCGTCGACGACGGGCGCCCGGTCGCGCTGGTGGAGGACGTGGAGGCCCGGGTGGCCCTGCTGCGCCTCGGCGAACTGATGGCAGGGAGGCGGGAGTTCGAGGACGGCTCCTGGGCCCGGACGGTGGCGCACGACGCGGCGCACGGCACGGAGTACGCCCGCACGGTGCTGGCCTGGCTCGACGCGGGGTGCGACATGGCGGGCGCGGCCGAGCGGCTCGCCGTGCACCCCAACACCTGCCGCTACCGCCTCCGGCAGGCCAGGGAGCACGTCGGCCTTCACCTGGACGATCCCGACGAGCGGCTGGTGCTCTGGCTGAGCGCCCGGCTGTCGGGTGCCGCCTAGGCGGAGGCCAGCCAGCCCGCGAGCTGCTCCTCGCACCGCGCGAGCTGGTCCACCGGGACGAACTCCCCGGGCGTGTGCGCCAAGGAGGGGTCGCCGGGGCCGAAGTTCAGCGCGGGCACGCCCAGTTCGGTGAACCGGGCCACGTCGGTCCAGCCCAGCTTGGGTCGCGGCTCGGCCCCGAGCACACCGACCAGCGAGGCGACGGCCGGGTGCTCCAGGCCCGGCAGAGCTCCCGCCACGGCCTCCGTCACCACGAACGCGTACTCCTCCGGCGGGAACTGCGCCTCCGGGAAGAGCGACCGTACGTACTCCTCCGCCTCCTTCGGCGAACGGCTCGGCGCGAAGCGGGCGTTGAGGGAGATGACACAGCTGTCGGGGACGACGTTGCCGGCCACCCCGGCGCGGACCGAGACGGCGCTCAGCCCTTCCCGGTACTCCAGCCCGTCGATGAGGACCCGCTCCGGCGTGTGCTCGGCCAGGCGCTGGAGCACCGGCGCGGCGCGGTGCGCGGCGTTGACGCCCATCCAGGCCCGCGCGGTGTGGGCGCGGGCGCCCCGCACGGTGATGTCGGCGCTCAGCACACCCTGGCAGCCGGCCTCGACCCCCGCGTCGGACGGCTCCATCAGGATCGCGAGGTCGGCGTCGAGCAGCAGCCCGGGGCGTTCGCCAGCGATGCGGTGCAGCCCGTTGCGGTCGCCCTCGACCTCCTCGCACTCGTAGAAGACGTAGGTGAGGTCCCGGACCGGTGCGGTGAGCGCCGCCGCCAGCCGCAGGGCGACCGCGACGCCGCCCTTCATGTCGCAGGCGCCGAGTCCGTACAGCCGCTCGCCGTCGAGCCGGGCGGGCAGGTTGTCCGCGGCGGGCACGGTGTCGAGGTGCCCGGCGAGGATCACCCGCTCGGGGCGGCCGAGCGTCGTGCGGGCGACCACGGAGTGGCCGATCCGCTCCACGCTCAGGTGGGGCAGGGCGCGCAGGGCCGCTTCGACGGCGTCCGCGAGGGCGCCCTCCTCGCCGCTCTCGGAGGGGAGGTCGACGAGGGAGCGGGTCAGCGCGACGACGTCGGCGGTGAGGTCGAGGGGTGCGGGGAGTCCGGCGGTCACGACCGGTGCTCCTCGGACAGCGCGTTCTCCCGGGCCTTCGTGCCGTTCAGCGCGGAGTGCTTCACCCCGTACAGCGCGTAGACGGCCAGTCCGACCACCATCCACACGGCGAAGGTGATCCAGGTGTCGGAACCGAGGCTGAAGAGCATGTACACGCAGCAGATCACGCCGAGCACCGGCACCACCGGCGAGAACGGCACCCGGAAGCTACGGGGCGCGTCCGGGTTGCGGCGGCGCAGCAGGATGACGGCCACGTTGACCAGGCCGAACGCGAAGAGCGTGCCGATGCTGGTGGCGTCGGCGAGGCTGCCCAGCGGGACGAGCGCCGCGAGCACGGCGATGAACGAGGAGACGATCACCGTGTTGGCGCGCGGCACCCCGCTCTTCGCGTGGACCCGGGAGAAGACCGGCGGCATCAGTCCGTCGCGGGACATGGAGAACAGGATGCGGATCTGCCCGTACTGCACGGTGAGCACCACGCTGGTGGTCGCCACGACCGCGCCGATCGACAGCAGGATCGGCCAGAGGCTGCCGCCGCCGACGGCCCGCACGAGGACCTCGCTGAGCGTGGCCTCGGTGCCCTCGAAGAGACCCCACGGCATCGCGCCGAGCGCGGCCACCGCGACCACGACGTAGAGGAAGGTGACCAGGGCCAGCGAGAGGATGATCGCGCGCGGCAGGTCGCGCTGCGGGTTCTTCGCCTCCTCACCGGCGGTCGAGGCGGCGTCGAAACCGATGTACGAGAAGAAGAGCGAGGCGGCACCCGCGCTCATCCCGGCGGCGCCGAGCGGGAAGAGCGGCGTGAAGTTGCCCGCGCGGAACGCCGTGAACGCGACGGCGCAGAACATCACCAGGGCGGCCACCTTCACGCCCACCATGACCACGTTGGCGACCGCGCTCTCCTTGGCGCCGCGCAGCAGCACCACCATGGAGAGGACGACGATGACGGCGGCCGGCACGTTGACGACCCCGCCCGCGCTGGGCGGCGCGGCGAGGGAGTCGGGGAGGGTGACGCCGAAGACCAGGTCGAGCAGCTCGTTGACGTACTGGCCCCAGCCCACGGCGACCGCCGCGACCGACACCCCGTACTCCAGGATGAGACACCAGCCGCACACCCAGGCGACGAGCTCCCCGAGGGTGGCGTACGCGTAGCTGTACGAGGACCCCGAGCGCGGGATCATGCCCGCGAGCTCGGCGTACGACAGGGCCGAGAAGAGCGCGGTGACGCCGGCCAGGACGAAGGAGACGATGATCGCGGGGCCCGCCTCGGGCACCGCCTCGCCGAGGACGACGAAGATGCCGGTGCCGAGGGTGGCGCCGACGGAGAGCAGGGTCAGCTGCCACATGCCCATGGTGCGCCGCAGCTCGCTGCCGGACGGCACTTCGGCGGACACGTCCTGCCGCCTGGTCAGCCTGTGCTTCAGGCCGCCACCGGGACCGTTGCCCGGCATCGTCCGGACCGTCTCCATGGCACCGCTCCTCTCGCCCCGCGCTGGTTGGTGTGTCCGGCGGATCGAGGCCGGACGCCACTGGTCGTCGACCTGATCATGCTGAGTGCCGACCGTGCGGGGGTGAGAATATCCGCCAGAAAGCCCCGAGGTGCTTTGGCCTTTTGGCCAAAGGGGCCCGGGGCGCGTGCTCCGCGGGCGCCACGGCTCGCCCCGGCGGAACAATTGCGTCCGCTTCGGCGGTGGCGGTCCGGCGGGACCCCGGGGCCGGTGGCATCCTCGCAGGTCACCGCCAACTCGGAGGCAGCGGCCCGCTGCTGGGCGGGCCGCCGCGGTGCCGGGTCCCCGCCTCCGTCGGGCCTTCCGGGGGCCGGGCACGGCGGGCGGAGGACCGGGCCGGGCGGGGACCCGGCGCCTCCGGCCCGCCCGCCGGAGTACGGCCGGGCGTGACGTACCCCACGGCCCGGGGGTCCGCCGGGCCGTGTGTCGTCGCACACTCGCCAATGGTTGCGGGACAGTCTTTACGCGTCGATGCGGGTCAGGGCATCGGTGATCGTCGCGAGTACGGCGCGGGACTCGGGCTCCAGGAAGAAGTGGCCGCCGGGGAAGGTGTGCACGGTGCAGCCGCCTGTGGTGTGGTGGCGCCAGGCGTCGGCCTCCTCGGCGGTGGTGAGCGGGTCCTCGGAACCGGTCAGCACGGTGAGGGGGGAGCGCAGGACGGTGCCCGGCGGGCACTGGTAGCTCTCCACGGCGCGGTAGTCGCCCCGGACGGCGGGCAGCACCAGGTCGACGATCTCGGGGTCCGCCAGCAGCTGGGTGTGGGTACCGCCGAGCCGCCTCATCCGCGCGAGGAGACCCGCGTCGTCCAGCGAGCCGACCGGCTCCGTCGCCGGGCGGTGGGTGTCCGGCGCGCGGCGGCCGGAGAGGAAGAGCATCAACGGCGCTCCGGCGCAGTCCAGTTCGCGCCGCCTGGCCACCTCGAACGCCAGCGAGGCGCCCATGCTGTGTCCGAAGAAGGCCAACGGGCCGCGCAGGGCGAGGAGTTGCTGGTGGATGGCTTCGGCGAGCTCGCCGAGGTCCTCGACGCACGGTTCGGCGAGGCGGTCCTGCCGGCCGGGGTACTGGACGGCCACCACCCCGACCGTGGGCGCGAGGGCCGCCGAGTACGGGTGGAACCAGCCGGCGGAGCCGCCCGCGTGCGGGAAGCACACCAGGGTCACGGCGTCCGCCCCGGCGGCGTGGTACCTGCGGAGCCAGGGGGAGTTCCCCGTGTTCGGTGCGGTCATCTTGCTGCCTCTTCCCGTCCGTTCCCTTGCCGGGACGCGTTCCCCCGCATTCTCTCGCGGGTGTCCCGTACCGGATTCCGTATGTGATCAATGCCCATCGGCCCTCGGGGGAACCCGTGCCGGAATCCGGGGCGCCGTACCGAACGGCAGACAACTTGCGTTCACCCTGTGTTCATTTCGTGTACTCAGGCCATTCAGATAAGGATTTCATAAGTTCCTCATCTTTTGCCGATTCCTTACCTGGAGGAAGACAAGCGAACGGCATGAAGGGGAGCCATGACTGGCTGGCTGGGGCGACTGCGTCCAGAGGCTCGTGGCACGAAGGCCGGCGAGCCCGGAGGGGCCGGTGCGCCGGCCGGAGCGGCGAGCGCGTCCTCCAGGTCCGGGCCGGGACCGGGACCGGCGCCGGGATCGGGGCTCGCGGGTGAGGAGGCCCTGCGGGTGGCGAGCCGGCTGCACGCCTTCAACCGGTACGAGCTCAAGTACCTGGTCCCCGTCGAGCAGGCGGCCGTGATCCGGGACGAGCTGGGCGAGCGCATGGACCGCGACCCGCACAGTCCGGTGGGCGGCTACGGCGTCTGGAGCCTCTACTACGACACCCCTCAACTCCGGTTCTACTGGGAGAAGATCGAGGGCCTGAAGTTCCGCCGGAAGCTCCGCATCCGGCACTACGGCGACCTGGACGGGATCACCGACGCCTCGCCGGTCTGCGTGGAGATCAAGCAGCGGGTCAACCGGGTCACCCAGAAGCGCCGCATCACCCTCCCGTACGAGACGGCCCGGCGGATGTGCGACGACCGGCAGATGATCGAGCACTCGCCGAAGGAGGCCGCCTTCGTCGAGGAGGTCCTCGAACTCGCCGTACGCCTCAACCTCCAGCCCACCGCCATCACCGGCTACCAGCGCGAGGCCCTGGTCGGCCGCGACCAGGACACCGGTCTGCGCGTCACCTTCGACCGCCGCATCCGGGGCCGCGACCGGGACTTCCACTTCGGCACCGCCGACGCGGAGAACCGCTTCACGATCCCGCCGCACATGTCGGTCATGGAGATCAAGGTCAACGAGCGCACCCCGCACTGGATCACCGATCTCGCGGCCCGCCGCAACCTCAGCCTGATCCGCGTGTCCAAGTACGTCCAGTCCATCGAGGCGTTCGGGCTCGCGCCCCGCTCGGTGTTCCACGTACGGGAGGAAGACCTCCCGCCGGCCCCGGCGTCAGCCCACCAAGCCAACGGCGACGGAACCCCGTTCGCCGCTTCCCCCACCCAACTCCCCGCCCAGGGGCGCCTGACGGAGGCTGTCCGCCCGTGAATTTCGACCTGCAGGACCTGAGCGGCACATTCAGTGTCATGGACATCGTCCTGGCGATGACCCTGTCCTTCGTGCTCTCCACCGTGATCGGTTACGTCTACCGGGCCACGCACAAGAACGTCTCGTACAGCCAGTCGTACGTCCAGACCCTGATCATCGTCGGCATGGTCGTCGCCCTGATCATGCTGGTCGTTGGCTCCAACCTGGCGCGCGCCTTCTCCCTCGTCGGTGCGCTGTCCGTGGTCCGCTTCCGCAACGCGGTCAAGGAGACCAGGGACGTCGGCTTCATCTTCCTGGTGATGGCGATCGGCATGGCGTGCGGTGCCCGCTTCTACACCCTGGCGGCGGTCGGCGGCATCGTCATCGCGCTGATCATCTTCCTGATGAGCCGGTTCGACATGTTCGCCCTCAACGTGCAGCGCCAGGTCGTCAAGGTCCAGCTCCCCGCCGGAGAGGACCACACCCAGAGCATCCAGGACGTACTGCTGCGCCTGACCGACGAGTTCGAGCTGGTGAGCACCGAGTCCATCCGGGGCGGCACGTTGACCGAGGTGTTCTACACCGTGCGCATCAAGAAGGGCCACGAGCCCGGTGAGCTGGTTGCCGCGCTCCAGGAGCGCACGAGGGGCCAGCGCGTCACCGTGCTCACCGGTTACGACCAGACGGACCTGTGATGGCGGAGGAGGAGGGGGGTGCCCGCGAGGAGCGGCACACCCCGCCCCGCAAGCGGCTCGCGCACCGCGTACCGCTGCCGGTACGCCACCACTGGAAACCGGTCGGCGCGCTCTGCCTGGGACTCGCCGTGCTCCTGGTCTTCTTCTCGGACGCCCGGGTCACCCCGTTCGTCACCAGTGCGTCCGCCGAGGACGCCGACACGATCACCGAGAACCTGCCCGGCACGGTCGGCCTGTACGACACGACGGCGGCGCACACGTTCCGGATCGAATACGAGCAGACCGACTTCGACAAGATGATGAAGGAGTACGAGAAGGACGGCACGAAGGACTACATCGAGGCCGATCTCACCATCGACGGCACCTATCTCAACGACGTCGGCATCCGCCTCAAGGGGAACTCGACGCTGCAGAGCCTGCGCGGCTCCGGCGGGTTCGGCGGGGCCGGAGGGGCCGGTGGGGCCGGAGGGTTCGGTGGGCAGGGCGGGGGCCGGCAGGGCCAGCAGGGCCAGCAGGGCCAGGCTCAGGGACAGCAGGGCCAGGTTCCGCAGCAGGGCCAGGCCGGTCAGCAGGCTGCCGGTGGGATGCCGGCGGGAGGTGGCGGGATGACGCAGTACGACCTCTCCGCCGACAAGCCCGAGGAGCTCCCGTGGCTCGTCAAGATCGACGAGTACGTGGAGGGCCGTGCGTACCAGGGCCACCGGGAGATCTCGCTGCGCCCGGGCGTGGACGATCAACTCCCGCTGAACGAAGCCCTGTCGCTCTCCCTGATGGCGAAGTCGGACCAGCCCGCGGAGGAGTTCGGCTTCGTGGACCTCACCGTCAACAACCGCCCCGCGGCGACCCGGTTGATGGTGGAGAACCCGAGCAAGGACTACGTCGAGCAGCGGGTCCTCGGTGACGGGGTCGCGTACAAGGCGCGGGCGGGCGGCAGTTTCGACTACGTCGGCGACGACCCGACCGACTACGAGACGTCGTTCAACCAGCTCAACAAGAAGGGCAGTCAGGACCTCGCCCCGGTGATGCGGCTGCTGAAGTGGGTGGACCAGGCGTCGGACGAGGAGTTCGCCGCAGACCTCCACAGTTACGTCGACATCGACTCGTTCGCCCAGTACGTCGCGACCCAGAACCTGATCCTGAACTTCGACGACATGGCCGGTCCGGGCAAGAACTACGTGCTCTGGTACGACCTGGGCACGAAGAAGTTCTCCGTGCTCGGCTGGGACTTCAACCTGACCTTCAGCGGGGACGCGACCAGCGGCCCCGACGACAGCACCAGCATGGGCGGTTTCGGCGGCGGGGGCGCGATGCCCGGTGGCGCGGCCGGAGGCGGTCAGGGCGCGACCGGTGGTCAGGACGCGACCGGCGGCCAGGGTGCGCCCGACGGGGCGCAGTTCCCGGGCGGTGACGCCCCCGCCGGTGGCGGTATGCCGGGCGGCGGAGAGATGCCGGGCGGTGGCGACTTCCCGGCCGACGGCGGGTTCCCCGCCGGGGGCCAGGGCGGCGACGAGCAGGCCGGCGGTCCCGGCGGGCGGATGGGTGCCGGGGGCGGCATGGGCGGGAACGCCCTGAAGGAGCGGTTCCTCGCCGCCGACGCCTTCGATGACGTCTACCACGCCGCGTACAAGAAGCTGTACGAGCAGTTCTACGGATCCGGGTACGGCACCACCACGCTCGACACCCTCGTCGCCGCCGCGAATAAGTCGGGCGCGGACGCCTCCGGGGTCGAGAAGACCGCGAAGTCCCTGCGCACCACCGTCACTTCGCGGACGGAGAGCCTCGCGAAGGACAAGGTGATCACCGGCGGCTGAACCGGGCCACCCCGATGCCGGAAGCCCGTATCCCCTCAGGGGTACGGGCTTCCGTCGCGTGCGGGTGCCCGTACACCGCTCACCCCCAGCCGCTGCGGATCGTCGCCGCCGCCTTGTACGTACGCAGCACCGGGGCGGTCTCGATCCGGTGGATGGTGCTCCAGGCCACCTTCCGGGTCAGGTAGCGGTGCAGCTCCTCGGTGTCCCGGCAGAGCGCCTGGGCGACGAGGTTGGTGGGCCCGGTGGTGGCCACCACCATCGCCAACTCCTCGTGCTCCGCCAGCGCGTGGGCGACCTCGTCCAGATGCGCGGGGGCCACCTGCATCCAGAGCAGCGCCGAGACGGTCGCGCCCAGCAGCGCCGGGTCCACGTCCACGTCGAAGAAGAGCGCGCCACGCGCCCGCAGTTCGGCGAGTCTCCGGGTCACCGTGGACGCCGTCGAGCCGGTGGCGGCGGCGAGGTCGGCGTAGCCGGCCCGGGCGTCGTCGCGCAACGCCTCCAGGAGCAGCCGGTCGGCATCGGTCAACAGGTAGGCGGACGCGGCCGGCCCGGGGTCCGTACCGGCGCCCGGGACGCCTTCGGCGCGCAGCCGCGCCTGCTGTCCGGCGTCGAGCGCGTCGACCCTGCCCCGCCAGGCGGTCGGGCCGCCGAGGTAGGTGTGCAGCAGGTAGTGCGCGGAGACCGCGGTGATTCCGGCGGTGCGCGGGATGTCCCGGAGCAGCAGCGCGTGGGCGTCCGGGCCCGCCGGGGTGGTGCGGATGACGGCCACGATCTCGGTGCCGCCGGAGGCGAGCCGTACCCAGGAGGTGTCGGGGCGGCGGGCGAGTGCGAGGGCGATGTCGTGCGCGGTGCGGGTCGCGGCGGTGAGCCGCACGAGCCACTGGTGGGTGCCCGAGCTGCGCGGCGAGGGGAGCGCGACCACGCGCAGACCCGCCTGCGCGTGCAGCCGCCGGTAGCGGCGGACCACGGTCTGTGTGGAGCAGCCGAGGACCTCGGCGACGAGCGTGAACGGCGCCCGCCCGTTCACGTGCAGGGCGTGGACCAAGCGGCGGTCCAGGTCATCCAGTACGAGCACATCCACCAAAATAGCCGAGCCGGATGGAAGTAATCGCGGGTTCTGGCTTCGGGATTGGAATTCGGTGAGGGCGTCGCGGAACCCTGGTCCTCCACCGGGGCCCGCCTGGCACCGGCCAGTCCTCCGCCGGGGCGCGCCGGGCACCGGCCAGTCCTCCGCCGGGGCGCGCCGGGCACCGTCACCACCGCCACCGCCGTCACCCGTTCCGCAGAGGGAGCGCCATGTCCCGTACGTCGTGCCGCACCACACCCACCGGTCCCGGCCCGGACCCGGCGCCGGACACCCCCTTCCCGCGGCGCTGGTCCGCCCTGGTCGCGGTGCTGGTCGCCGAGGCCATGAACCTGCTGGACGCGACGATCGTCCAGGTCGCGGCACCGGTGGTGCACGCCCGTCTCGGCGGTGCGGAGGCCACCATCCCGTGGTTCAGCGCCGCGTACACCCTCGCGTTCGCGCTGGCGCTGCTGACCGGTGCCCGCCTGGGCGACCGGGCCGGGCGGCGCCGCGTCTTCCGTATCGGCGTGGTGGCCTTCGCGGTCACCTCGGCGGCCTGCGCGTGCGCCCCGGGCCCGGAGGCGCTGATCGGACTGCGCGCGCTCCAGGGGGTCGCCGCCGCACTGATCGTCCCGCAGACCTTCGGGCTGATACGGGCGATGTTCGACGGTGAGGAGCTGCCCAGGGCGCTCGGCGCGATCGGCCCGGTGATGGGCCTGTCCGCCGTGCTCGGGCCGGTGCTCGGCGGCGTACTGACCCACGCCGACGTACTCGGCTCGTCCTGGCGCGCGGTCTTCCTCGTCAACCTCCCGCTCGCCGCCTTCGTCCTGTTCCTCGCGCCGCGTCTGCGCGAGGACCGCGCCCCGGTCCGCCCGCGCCTGGACCCGGCCGGGACCGTGCTGGCGGCGGCGGGCATCGCCCTGGTGGTGTGCCCGCTGACCGGCGGCGGTGCGGGCACCCCGGGGCCCGCCGCCTGGGCGAGCGCGGGGACGGGAGTCCTCGTCCTCGCGGGGTTCGTCGTCCAGCAGCGCCGTACCGCCCGCCGGGGCCGGGCTCCGCTGGTCGAACCGGCTCTGCTGCGGGGGCGCGCGTTCCCGGCGGCGCTCGGTACGTCGACGCTGTTCTTCGCCGTGATGAACGCCGTCATGATCGTGGTGGTGCTCCACCTGGAACTGGGCCTGGGCCGCGGGCCGCTCGCCGCCGGGCTGACGCTGCTGCCCTGGTCGGTGGGGCTGGCCGCCGGTTCCTGGGTGGCGGGCGACCGGCTCGTCCCCCGGTACGGGAGCGCGCGCGTGCTGCACTCCGGCACCGCGGTCCTCGCGGCCGGTCTCCTGGCGGCCTTCCTCGCGTACGGGGCGAGCAGCCCCGACGCGTACCCGGTGTTCCTGCCGGCCGCACTCGTCGTCGCCGGCGTGGGCACCGGACTGTTCACGACCCCCTTCTTCACCGTGGCGCTCAGCGGGGTCGGGCCGCAGGAGACCGGCACGGCCGCCGGACTCCTCAACGCCGTCCAGCAGCTCGGTGGCACCCTCGGTGTCGCGGTCGTCGGCGGTGTCTACCTCGCCGGTACGGCCGGCGGCGGTACGGCGGAGGCGCTCGCCGGTACGGACGACCCGCGCGCCGCCGTGCGGGCCGCCCTGCTCGTCGCCGGGGCGATCCTGGCGGCGACGGCCCTCGCGGCCGCCGCGATGACCTCCGGCCGGGGCGCGGCCGTCGCCTCCGTGCCCGGTCAGCCGCGCAAGTAGGCCAGTACGGCCAGCACCCGGCGGTTCGTCTCCTCGGAGAGGGTGAGGTCCAGCTTGGTCAGGATCGAGCCGAAGTGCTTGCTGACCGTGCCCTCGTTGACGGTGAGGGCGTCGGCGATCGACGCGTTGGACCGGCCCTCCGCCATCAGCGCGAGGACCTCCTGTTCGCGCGGGGTGAGCCGGGCGAGCGGGTCGCGGCGGTGGCGGATGAGCTGGCGGACCACCTCGGGGTCGACCACCGTGTCCCCGGCCGCCACCCGGGCCACCGCCGCCGCGAACTCCTCGACACGGCCGATCCGTTCCTTGAGCAGATAGCCGACGGCCGTACCGTCCGCCGAGTCCAGCAGCTCCTCCGCGTAGGAGCGCTGGACGTACTGGCTGAGGACCAGCACCGGCAAGCGCGGCTGCCCGGAACGCAGTTCGATGGCCGCCCGCAGTCCCTCGTCGGTGAAGCCGGGCGGCATCCGGACGTCGGTCACCACGATGTCGGGGGCGTGCGCGTCCACGGCGGCGACCAGCTCGCCCGCCGTCGCCACCGCCGCCACCACCTCGTGGCCGAACCGGGTGAGCACCCCGACCAGCCCCTCGCGCAGCAGCACGCTGTCCTCGGCCAGCACCACGCGCAAGCTCTCGCCCTCGGTGCGCAACGGCTCAGCTCCTGGTTCGTACGGGCGGACACGGCACGCGCAGACGGACCACCGTGGGCCCGCCGGGCGGACTGGAGAGTAGCAGCAGGCCGTCGACGACCGAGAGACGGTCGGCGACCCCCTGGAGTCCCGTACCGGCGGCGAGATCCGCGCCACCTCTGCCGTCGTCCCGCACCTCGACCGACAACTCCCCGTCTGCGGAGGTCCCGTTCACCATGACCCGGGTGGCGCCGCTGTGCCGGGCCGCGTTGGTGAGCGCTTCGCAGACCGCGAAGTACGCGGCGGTTTCCACGGCTTCCGGGAGCCGGCCGGGTACGTCCAGCTCGACGTCCACCGGTACGGCCGAGCGGTCGGCCACGTCCTCCACGGCCGCGACCAGGCCCCGGTCGGTGAGGACCTGCGGGTGGATGCCCCGGATCAGCTCGCGGATCTCGGCCAGTACCTCGTCGGCCTGGGTGCGCGCCTTCGCGAGCAGCCCGGCCACCGGCTCGGCGGGACGCTCCAGGCCGGCCAGGCCCAGGGTCATGGAGAGGGCGACCAGGCGCTGTTGGGCGCCGTCGTGGAGATCGCGCTCGATCCGGCGGCGCTCCGCCTCGAAGGCATGCACGAGGCGCATCCGCGACCGGTCCAACTCGTCGACCCGATCGGCGAGTTCGCTTTCGGGTGGGCAGAGGAGCCGCCGCGTCAGGGCGGCCCGGGCCGCCGCGAGCGCACCCAGCGGGTAGGCGAGCGGAGGCAGCAGGAGCACCCCGGCCAGCAGCATCGCCCAGGCGGCGGGGTACGACTCCACGAGCCACAACTTCAGCAGCCGCGCCTCGCCCGCGCCGCCCGCTGCCATCTGCGGGAGCACCGCGATCAGCCCCGCCGGGATCAGGAGCACGCAGGCGATCGCCAGTGCTTCCGCCGGCCACAGGAACAGCCCCAGGAAGAACGCGTACGCCAACTCCCGCCAGGTGAAACGCTCCTGGAGTCGGGTCCGCAGCCAGGCGGAGAGTCCGGGCTCGGCCGGAGAGCGGTGTGCTGCGGGCAGCGGGGCGGGGCCGACCAGCCGCAGCCGCGACCGCTCCAGGGCGGCCAGCGGTATCCCGGAGAGGACGAGCACGAGCAGCAGCGGCAGCCCCACCAGCACCACGGAGAGCACGCTTCCCGCGACGGCCAGCAGGGTCAGCGACACCAGCACGGCGACGCCGAGCGGAACACCGGTGAGCAGGTAGAGCACGGCGCGCCAGGGCCAGGCGCCGAGCACGTAACGACGCTGCCGCAGCGCGTGCGGAAGGGAGGCGGGGAGCATGGGGGAACCGTAGGCGTCCGGCCCGCGCCGTGCCATCGGAGCTGGTTGCCGTCCTCATGGTGGAGCTGTCTCCACCATGAGGACGGGAAACAAGCCCGAACAGATAGAAAAGAAAAGAGTAAGGAAAGAGTGAGATAG